>DASVLS010000081.1:0-23156 GCA_036384755.1 Trinickia sp.
GTACATCGGGAACAGCAACCGCGTGTATGAGGTGCTCGCGGGCCGGCGCGCGTTGAGCCTCGCTATGATCCGCAAGTTGCACGATGCGCTGCATATTCCGGCCGACGTACTGATCGGAACCGCGTAACCGCAACGTCGGCAGGTGACGCTTGCAATGATCGCAGCGTACGGCTCCTTTCTGTTGGAATCCAGCAGGCACAGCGACAATACGATACGGTGTGGCGGGCGATTGGCATTGCGGTGGTGATCGTCATGCGGGGGCGCTGGCTTTGGCTCTCGCGATGGGATTGCCGCCCGGGGTGCCACGTCGCGAAGAAATCGTCGCCGTGTACTTTGCCGTCGTTGCCTTTTCGGTCTTCGTTCTGGGCACAACGATGACAGCGCTCCTTCGGCGATTGCGGATCGTGTAGGGGAATGCGGGTGTCGCGTGGAGTCAGTGAAGCATCGTGACGGGCGTTGAAGATAGCCGCCATAGCTTGGCAAGAACGGCCCATTTATGGAAAAAACCCAGGTGGCTCGCGTCAAGCACCACGATATCGGCGTGATCTTTATCCGCATACTTCGCGATCGTCTGCTCCGGTGGCCCGAAGACACGCTTCCAGGTGTATGGCACGCCAGCATCGTCGAGGATTGCCCGTGTTTGCATCAGTGCGTCGAGTGAGCGCGCCTTTTCGGACCGGTGCAAGTCGGAGCGCGAATGAAATGCTGCCGCGCGACCTTGCGCCAGTTCATCGAGTACTTCGATCACTTCCACTTCTGAAACGCATTTTTTCGCAAACAGGAATGCGCCATGACGCGCCGCTTCGGTTGCCCCTTTGGCGCCCAGCACGGGAATAAGCAGTTTCAACACATCAAACCTCCGGTCAGCGTAGTTCGGGCGTCCTCAACCTGATTGAAGCATGGACATCGAAAAGATGCAGTAAAAGCTCCGGGCCGAAGCATAAAAATGTCGTCAAAATTGGAGCGCCATTGCAACTGCACACCGAATCCTCATTTTGTTCAGACTACGGCTGTCGTTATGTGCTGACACCGACCAGGCGATAGCCGACGCCCGTCCCGGTCACGATGTGCTCGGGTTGCGACAGGATTGCCGTTATCGACGATATGCCGGTCGTCCTCAATCAGAACAACCGTAACGGTCAGATCGCTCATGATGCTTGCGTGCCGCTCAATGCATCGCCGGGCGCGTTCTGCGACCTATCCTGTGACGTGTCCGGGCTGAGAGCGTCTGCGGATCCCGTCTCTGCCGGCGGTGTTTCGTCAGCCGGCAGCATGAACCAGAAACAGGCGCCGAGCACCTTGCCGTTTGTGTCGGTCCGGTTGGCCGCACCAATGGTTCCCCCGTGCGCCTCGACGATCGCGCGGCAGATGGCGAGACCCAGACCGATGCCCGGCAACGCTGATTCTTTCTCGCCGCGGGTGAACTTGTCGAAAACCCGTGATTCCATGCCGGGGGACAGCCCCGGCCCACTGTCTTCGACATTGACTCTCACATACCGGTGGTTATTCTCCTCGACGGCGGCAGCATTGATCGTGACAGGGGAAGCTGCGGGCGTGTACTTCGCGGCATTGTCGAGCAGGTTGGCGAGGAGCCGTTCAACCAGCACGGCATCAAGCCGGACCAGCGGCAGGTCGGGCGGCACGTGCGTTTCGATGTTGCGCCCGGAGAGCAGACGGCGCGAGGCCCGCACGGCCGCGCCAATCAGCTCGTCAAGCGATGACCATTGGCGGTTCAGTCGCATGCTGCCTTCCTGCAGACGGACCATATCGAGCAGGTTCGTCACGATGCCCGTCATGCGCAGCGCCTCGTCGTAGATTGCCTCGGCGAGTTCATTGGAGGCCCGGTGCGCAGCCCCCCCGCCGCGGCCCGGTTCGGCCAGCATCGACGCGAAGCCCACGATTGCCGTAAGCGGTGTCCGTAAATCGTGCGAGATGGCGGACAGCAGTGAATTGCGCAGACGTTCCGATTCCATGCTGACCAGCGCGTCCTGTGCAATCTCGACATAGTGGACCCGCTCGAGCGCGAGCGCGATCTGGGCGGCAAACGTATCCAGCATGCGGCGCTGTTCCGGTACGGCGAACTCCTGCATCCCTTGAGACAGCAGTGCGAGGACGCCACGTGTACGCATCGGCGCCCTTAGCGGAAGGTAGAGGGCGGCGGCGGCAGGCAGCGTCTCTGTTCCGTGGCCGGCAGGCTTTTGCTGGTCATACACCCACTGCGCGATATCACAATCGAGCTTCCCTTCGGCCGGCGTCACGGCCGGGTCAGGATTTTCGACCTTCTGCCGCACCTTTTCTGCGCTGTCGGGCAACAGGATAGCGACGCGCACCTGAAAGACCCCGGCGACGTGGCGCGTGCCGATCTCCAGGATCTGGTCGGTGGTAAGGGCTGCGCCCAGCTCGCGAGTCATCGCGAACATCGCATCGGTGCGGCGCTCGCGCATCGTCGCAATACGGGCCTGTCTGCGCAGACTGGACGTAAGATGACTGACGGTCAGCGATGTCAATAGCATCACCGCGAACGTCAGCAGATATTGTGTGTCCGAGACGGAAAACGAGAAGCGAGGCGGCACGAAAAAGAAGTCAAATGCTGCCACGCCAAGAAACGACAGCAGCACGCCGGGCCCGCGGCCCAGACGCGCAGCCGCGAAGATCGTCCCGAGCAGATACAGCATGACCAGATTGGCGAGCGCAATCCGCTCCGCCAGCACACTCGCAACAGCGGTAATAACCGCACAGATCGCCGCTGCGTACACATAGGAAGCGATCGGCGAGCCGTGCTGATCCTCACCCGGCGCGGCAAAGCTGCCTGCCACGCCGCGCGGGGTGGCGGATTCACGCACTGCGCCTGAATTGATGAGGGTGACGTCGATATCCCGGGCGGTGCGGATCAGACGTTCGGCCGTGGACCATCCGAGCCACCCCCGCCATCCCCGCAACTCGGCGGTGCCCACGACAAGTTTCGACACATTGCGCATGCGCGCATAGGCGATCAGCGTCTGGGCCACGTTCTCGCCCTGCAACGTGACGGTTTCCGCGCCCAGATCGGCGGCAAGCTTGAGCGCGTCGAGTGTACGTCCGCGTATTGTGTCGGGAAGCCGCTGAAGTTTCGGCGTCTCGACATACACGGCCAGCCAGTCCGCTTTCAGGTTCGATGCCAGGCGCGCTGCCGCGCGTACGAGATTGCTGCTCTCGGGCCCGGCACCGACGCACACGATAATCCGTTCGCGCGCCTGCCAGATCCGCTCGATCGACTGGTCGGCGCGGTACTCGCGCATCTGCGCATCGACGCGGTCGGCCGTACGGCGTAAAGCCAGCTCGCGTAGGGCGATCAGGTTGCCCTTGCGGAAGAAATTACGGACCGCGTGCTCCGCCTGCTGGGGCATATAGACCTTGCCTTCACGCAGGCGGTCGAGCAATTCCTCCGGTGGCAGATCGACCAGCGTGACCTCGTCGGCGAGATCGAACACACGGTCGGGCACCGTTTCCCACACACGGATGCCCGTGATCTGCCCCACGACGTCATTGAGGCTCTCGAGATGCTGGACGTTGACCGTCGTGTACACGTCGATGCCGGCGTCCAGCAGTTCCTGCACGTCCTGCCAGCGCTTCAGGTGCCGGCAGCCCTGGACATTCGAATGCGCGAGCTCGTCGACCAGGATCAGTTGCGGCTTGCGCGCGAGCGCTGCATCGAGATCGAACTCGGCCAACAGCCGGCCACGATATTCGATCCGGGCCGGCGCGATGGCCTCCAGACCTTCCATCAGCGCGAGCGTCTCCTTGCGTCCATGCGTCTCGACGATACCGACAACGACGTCGACGCCCTCGTCCTTGCGACGCTTCGCGGCCTGCAACATCGCGAATGTCTTGCCGACACCCGCCGATGCTCCAAAAAACACCTTGAGCCGGCCGCGCTGGCTCTTTTCTTCGTCGCGCTGGATCCTGTCCAGCAGTTCGTCGGGGTCGGGCCGGCTCATTGCATGTCTCCCTGCGAGTCATCCCGTCATTGCTCTATTGCGGCACGCGCGCGGTCCGCGCGCCACACGGTATGAAAACTCAGTGCATGGGTTTGAGCTGGTCGAGTGCCAGGTTGAGCTTCAGCACGTTCACGCGAGGCTCGCCCAGCACGCCGAGTTGCCGTCCCGACGTGCTCTGCGCGATCAGTCCGCCGACCTGCTCGCGGGACAGGCCGCGCGCCTTCGCCACGCGTGCCGCCTGATACGCTGCCGCAGCAGGCGAGATGTCCGGATCGAGGCCGCTACCCGACGACGTGACCAGATCGACGGGCACGGGCAGTGTATTCGACGGATCAGCGTCGTGCAGCGCGGCGAGGCGCCCCCTGACCTCGTCGCCGAGCGCCGGGTTGGTCGGGCCGAGGTTCGAACCGCCCGAGCTTTGTGCGTTGTAGGGGTTCGGCGTCGTGGCAGACAACCGTCCCCAGAAGTAATAGGGCGCATCGAATTGCTGCCCGATGATTGCCGAGCCTACCGGTTTGCCGTCTTTCTCAAGCAGGCTGCCGTTGGCCTGATACGAGAACGCGACCTGGCCGACGGCGGTCACAACCAGCGGATAGACGATGCCCGTGATCACCGTCAGGAACACAAACAGAACCAGCACGGGGCGCAGTGAATTCTTCATGGTCGCAAACTCAAAAGTGACGTTCAGACGAGGCCGGGATCATCAGGCCCATCCAAAGGCAGCAATCGCCACGTCGATCAGCTTGATGAACGGAAACGGCAATGCGATCCCACCCAACCCGTAGATCAGCAGGTTGCGCCGCAGCAGCGCCGCAGCACCCAGCGCACGATATCTGACGCCCTTGAGCGCGAGCGGGATCAGGAACACGATAATCAGCGCATTGAAAATCACGGCCGACAGGATGGCCGACGACGGGGAGGCGAGGTGCATTACGTCCAGCACGCGCAATTGCGGATAGGTCGTCGCGAACGCGGCCGGAATGATCGCGAAGTACTTCGCGACATCATTGGCGATCGAGAACGTCGTCAGCGAGCCACGCGTCATCAGCATCTGCTTGCCGATCTCGACGATCTCGATCAGCTTGGTCGGATTCGAATCGAGGTCGACCATGTTGCCGGCCTCCTTGGCAGCCTGGGTGCCGGAGTTCATCGCGACGGCGACGTCGGCCTGCGCGAGCGCGGGGGCATCGTTGGTGCCGTCGCCCGTCATCGCAACGAGCCGCCCTTCCGTCTGGTGCCCCCGGATCATCTTCAGCTTGGCCTCCGGCGTTGCTTCGGCAAGGAAGTCGTCAACGCCAGCTTCAGCTGCGATCGCCGCAGCCGTCAGCCGGTTGTCACCGGTGATCATCACGGTCTCGATGCCCATCTTGCGGAGTTCCGCAAAGCGCTCCTTGATACCGCCTTTGACGATATCCTTCAGTTCGATCACGCCAAGTATGCGTGCCGGACCGCTTTCCGGGCTGTCGTGACCACCCGGCTTGTCGGCGACAACCAGCGGTGTGCTGCCGCGCCGTGCAATATCGGTCACCGCGTTGTTCACTTCCGCGGGATAACGGCCACCGTGCGCCTCGACATACTGTTTCACTGCCTCGGATGCACCCTTGCGGATTTCCCGGTTCGGCAGGTCGACTCCGCTCATCCGCGTTTGCGCGGTAAATCCCAGGAACGTCGCGTGCAACGCCGCCATGTCGCGCTCGCGGATATTGAAGCGCTGCTTCGCCAGTACGACGACGCTGCGGCCTTCTGGCGTTTCGTCGGCAAGCGAGGCGAGTTGCGCGGCATCAGCGAGATCGTGTTCCGAAACACCGGAGGCTGGAACAAAGGCGGAAGCCTGCCGGTTGCCCAGTGTGATGGTGCCCGTCTTGTCGAGCAGGAGGACGTCGACGTCGCCAGCGGCCTCGACCGCACGGCCCGACGTCGCGATCACGTTCGCCTGCATCATCCGGCTCATCCCCGCGATGCCGATCGCCGACAACAGACCTCCGATCGTGGTCGGGATCAGGCAGACAAGCAGCGCGACAAGTGCGGTGATCGTCACCACGTGACCCGCTTTCGCGGCTTCGACCGAGAACATTGAAAACGGCAGAAGCGTCGCGGTGGCGAACAGCAGCACGAGCGTCAGCGCAACCAGCAGGATCGTCAGCGCGACCTCGTTCGGGGTCTTCTGCCGCTTGGCGCCTTCGACCATGGCGATCATCCGGTCGAGGAATGCTTCACCGGGGTTGACCGAGACTCGCATCACGATCCAGTCCGACAGGACGCGTGTGCCACCCGTGACCGATGAAAAGTCGCCGCCTGACTCACGGATGACGGGCGCGGATTCGCCCGTAATAGCCGACTCGTCGACCGACGCGACACCCTCGATGACTTCGCCGTCGGCCGGAATCGTGTCTCCGGTCTCGACCAGCACAACGTCGCCCTTGCGCAGATCGGTCGATGACATGATGCGCACGGCTGCTTTCGGATGCGGCTCGTTGAGTTTCTTGGCCACGACGTTGTGCTTCGCACTTCGCAGGGATGCCGCCTGCGCTTTTGAGCGCCCTTCGGCAAGAGCCTCGGCGAAGTTCGCAAACAGCACGGTGAACCACAGCCACAACGTAACGGCGAGGATAAATCCGGCAGGCGCTTCGGCTTGCCCGCCGATCGCGGCAAACCAGAGGATGGTCGTAAGAATGCTGCCCAGATAGACGCAGAACATCACAGGATTGCGCAACTGTGTGCGGGGCGCGAGCTTCCTGAACGAATCGACAATCGCGGGCTTCACGAGCACCGGATCGAACATCGAGCGTGTCGCGGTACGTGCCTGGCCCAGATTGTCAGGACGATGGACAGGCGGTTGACTGGAAGTAGTCATGCTTTCCTCGAACTCAGTGACCGGCAATCATCGACAGGTGTTCGGCAACAGGGCCCAGTGCAAGCGCCGGCACGAAGGTGAGCGCGCCGATCAGCAACACGGCGCTCAGCAGCAGCACAACAAACAGCGGGCCGTGCGTGGGCAGCGTCCCTTCCGTCGTCGCGATGCGCTTCTTCGCCGCAAGGGACCCGGCAATCGCGAGGACTGCCACAATCGGGACGAACCGGCCCAGCCACATGGCGATGGCCAGCAACACGTTATAGAAGGGCGTGTTGACAGAGAGGCCCGCGAACGCGCTGCCGTTGTTATTGGTGGCTGACGTGAATGCGTAGAGGATCTCCGAGAATCCGTGTGCACCCGGGTTGGCAATGCCGGCGGTCCCGAGCGGCGACGCCACACCGATCGAGGTACCGACCAGCACGATCATCGGCATGACGAGTACCGCAATGGACACCATCTTCATCTCGTAGGACTCGATCTTCTTGCCGATGTACTCGGGCGTTCGCCCGATCATCAGCCCGGCGATGAACACCGACAGCAGGGCAAAGACCAGCATCCCGTAGAGGCCTGAACCGACGCCGCCATAAATCACTTCGCCCAACTGCATCATCAGGATCGGCACGAAGCCGCCCATCGGTGTCAGCGAATCGTGCATGTTGTTGACCGCGCCGCACGATGCGGAGGTCGTGGCGACCGTGAAAATGCCGGAATCCGCAATGCCGAAGCGCGTCTCCTTGCCTTCCATGTTCCCGCCTGCCTGCAGCGCAGACGTGTTCTGGTCGACGTGCAGCGAGGTGAACAGGGGATTACCGGACTGTTCGAACGAGATCTCACCCCAGCATCCAATCGCAAAAGCAATGGTCATCGCGGCGAGTACCGCATAACCCTGCCGCCCGTCGCCGATCGTTCTGCCAAAAACAATGCACAGCGCCGCACCGATGCTCAGCATCGCCACCATCTGGACGAAATTGGTCAGCGGCGTCGGATTCTCGTACGGATGAGCGGAATTTGCATTGAAGAACCCGCCACCGTTGGTACCGAGCATCTTGATTGCTTCCTGCGACGCCAGCGGACCCATGGCAATGGTCTGTTTGTCGGCCTTCACGTCCTGCATGACGGGGTTGCCCTTTGCGTCCTTGACGGCGTTGCCCTGGGCGTCGGTCTTCGGCAACTGATACGTCGTCACCTGAACCGTCGGCACGTCGACGTATGACCTGAAATTCTGGATCGCTCCCTGGCTGATGAACACCAGCGCTATGACGAATGCAATGGGTATGAGGATAAACAGCGTGGTGCGCGTCACATCGACCCAGAAATTTCCGATCGTCTTCGCAGTGTGACGGGCAAAACCCCGTATCAGCGCGATGGCAACTGCAATACCCGTCGCGACGGAGAGGAAGTTCTGTACGGTAAGCGCCGCCATCTGGGTGAGGTAGCTGACCGTCGATTCCGGCGCATAGTTCTGCCAGTTCGTATTGGTCGTGAAGCTCACTGCCGTGTTGAAAGCGGCATCCGGCGTCATCGGGCCGAACCCCTGCGGGTTGGCTGGCAGCCACTGCTGCAGCCTCAGGAAGCCGTATACGGCCAGGGCGCCGAGCGCATTGAAAAGCAGTAACGCGAACGCATACTGCTTCCACGACATCTCGGCATCGGGATCGACGCCTGCTAGCCGGTAAAGAAGGTATTCAACGGGTCGCCCGATTGTGCGTACCACGACGGATGAGCCGTCAAGTACTGCGGTCATGTAGCGGCCAAGCGGAATCGCAACAGCGATCAGCACAACGATGAAGAGTGCTAGATGGAAGAAGTTGTAGACGTTCATTCGAGATCCTCCGCACGCAGTAGCGCGTACAAGAGGTAGACAAGCAGCAGGAGCGTCGAGGCCGCGGCGAGCCAGATCATCCATGCGCTCATGACCGGCCTCCCGGTGCGCGGTCCAATTTTTCGCAGCCGATGGCCAGCGCCAGGCAAAGGGCACAGAAAGCCGCAATGCCAGCGATATAAATGATGTCCATCCTGATTTCTCCGTAACGGATAACGGACGCAACACAGCCGCAAGACGGCGAGTCTTCACCGTGGCCAGCTTCACCTACAAAAATAGGAGATGCGATATAAAAAATGTGTAAATTCGGAAAACTGGTAGATCGTCGGATATTCGCGGCAGCCGATCAACGTACCGAATGATTGAACCGCTTAGACCGACGAAGACCTCCGTTTTGAGATGCGCTCGCAAGTCGGACGAGATAATCCGCCGTCGCCTGCCAATCGTCAGGTGTATCACCGCATCGCGACTGCTTTGCGCGTGGCGGGTGCGCAAAGCCAGGCGCGACTCATAGAAGAGGGACTCTCGAAGATGGACGGTAGCGCTCCGAACGCGCTCCTTCCGTCACCGACGGAAACGGATCGTCCCGTGTGCCTCGGCACAGCTGGCGACGATCGGATATCGGGCTCGTTCTGCTTACGGGGTTTACGGGAGCCGATGAAGTCAGATACTCGAGCGTCCGAATCGGGTCGTTCAGCGTCCGACGCCGAATGTGCAATCGTCTTCGGCGCCGCATTCCTGCAGGGGGCAGAAATCGACCTTTCTCTGCCGCCCACGATTCCCGGTGCGGAACGGCGGGTCTCCGAGCTCGATCGGTCATCGTCTGAGCAGGTCGACCGAAGCGGGCGGCGGCACGGCATGGAACAGCTAGCGTCACTCGCACGCCGTGCCGCGCTCCCTATTTCCATTTCGAACCAAGCGTTTCGAGTCCAGCTTGCTTGAGGTCATCTGCCACCATCACCACGCGAAACTCGCAGTCGGCATTGAACGTCAGAAACCATGGTTCCGCGAATTTTGGAATCTGCGACGGCTCCTCAAGGTTCACGACGAGAATTGCTCCGCGTGTTCCATTCTGCTCGGTAAAGTAGGCAGCTTCCGGTTTCATCTCTGCGAGAATCCGCTCGATTAATTCTCCGATGGAGCCATCGCGCACAAAAGCGTTGAACGGCTCGTGAGGTATTCGTATGTTGAGAAGCATGCGCATAACCTTCCTCCTTGATTGCGTCCGAAAGGACTCTTCAAGAATAGGAGTTCGTCGCGGGATTGGTTGTGGCGATTTTGGGCGGGTGCATCGAAGGGGATCGAAGGCGATTTCGTCCGCGCTGGGCGACTGCGCGCGCCGGTTTAGCGAACCGGGCGTTCAGCGTCGCGCGTCACAGCATCCCGTCGCCGAGGGTGGGGACGCTTTGTCCCGCAAGCGTCACGCGACAGCAAGTGAGACGTCGTCTTTTGCGCGAGGCATCCGATCCGTCTGGAAGCCGGAGGGCGCATCCGACACCGTGAAAACGGACACGGCTTCTTGGAGTTTCGCGGCCTGCTCGTCGAGCGACTGCGCTGCGCTCGCCGCTTGCCCCACCAGCGCTGAGTTCTGCTGCGTGACTTCGTCCATTTGGCCGACGGCCTGATGCACCTGCTCCATGCCGCGGCTCTGCTCTTCCGATGCGGCCGCAATCTCGCCCACGATATCCGAGACCTGCTTGATCGACTGCTTGACCTTGAGCATCGTCGCGCCAACCCCGCTTGCCTGCTTCGAACCGTCCTGAATCATCGCGACCGACGAGGCGATCAAACCTTTGATTTCCTTGGCTGCCGCCGCGCTGCGCTGCGCGAGCGACCTTACCTCGCTCGCAACCACGGCGAACCCCCGTCCTTGCTCGCCTGCCCGTGCGGCCTCCACCGCGGCATTCAGCGCAAGAATGTTGGTCTGGAATGCGATGCCCTCGATCACGCCCGTGATCTCGGAGATTCTGGCGGAACTGCCGCTGATCCGTTCGATCGTGGCCACCATCTCTTGCACGGACTCGTTGCCTGCGTCGGCCATCTGGGTTGCGCTTGTAGCCAGCACGTTCGCCTCGCGTGCGTTGTCCGTGTTCTGCTTCACCGTCTCGGTCAGCTCCGTCATGCTCGCGGCCGTCTCTTCGAGCGACGCGGCCTGCTGCTCGGTGCGCAAAGCGAGATCCCGGTTGCCGCCCGCGATGCTTCCGGCGGCGCTCGCGACCGACTCGGTCGATGCCTTGATGCGTCGGACGGTGCCCGCCAATTGCCGGTCCATTTTTCCGAGCGATTCGAGCAGTTGGCCAAACTCGTCCCGGCGGGTCGCGTCCATCGGATTGTCGAGTCGGCCCTCGGCGATGCAATGCGCAAAACGCACGGCCCGATGAAGGGGACCCGAAATCGCCTTGCCCAGATAGACCGATACGCCGATGCCTAGCGCGGCGCCCACCGCCAGCAACGTTGCCAGCATCAAGAAGAGCCGATCGTAGCTGGCCCGGCTATCGTTCGCATCCTGCTCGGCGGCCCGGCTGCTCAATCGCCCGAGTTGCCTCAAGTCCTCGGCCAGCGCACCGGCAACGGGCGCGAGCGTCTCTTGAGCCGTGCGCCCGCCGTCGAGATCGCCGGTGCGCAGCGACGCGAGGACCCGATCCGTGATCGCATCGAACTTCGGCAGGATGCGTTCGGCCTTGTCCCTCATCGCCTGGGCTCGAGGGTTGTCAGTGAGGTCCACCTGCTCGTAGTCGGTCAACGCGCCTTTCAGCATCTCCCGCGAAGCGCGGATTTGCGTGAGTATCGCCGGCGTGGCACTCGGATCAGCCAGTATCTCGATACGGCTCATTTGAAGACGCATGTCGCTTTGGGCAGCGCGTGCGTCGGCAAGCTCGACAATCGGCGCTGTATCTTGCGCGTACGAAGCGTGAATCTTCCGATCGAGTTGCTTGAGCCCGGACAGCCCCAGCATTCCAATGGCGATCATCAGCAATACGCACAGACCGAACGCCAATGCGATCTTGAATTTGATCGAATGAATGATTTTCACGGCAGCATTCCCCCGATTCGTTGGCGCCGATCACGCCGTCCTCATTGACCGGTGCGAGGTCTCGCGCACGCGGTCTGCCCAATCGTGCTCTCCCGGAATGCGCACGAAGCGTCATCCCGAGAATGCGTTCGTCGAACGGCTGTCAGAGCCCGAAGTAAGTCTCGCGCACCGCGTCGCTCGCCTCGAGTTCCTGGCGTGTGCCCGACACGCGCACCTTGCCGTGGTCGAGCAGATAGCCACGGTCAGCCAAGTCGAGGAATGCGATGTTTTGCTCGGCGATCAGAAGCGACGTCCCGTCGCCGATCGCGGTGCGCAGCGCATCGATCACGTTCTTGACGAACACCGGCGCAAGTCCCGAAGAAGGCTCGTCCATCAGCAGCAAACGCGGCTCCGAGATCAAGACCTTCGCAATGCCGAGCATCTTGCGCTGCCCGCCCGACAAGCTCGCCGCCGCCGCGCGCCGCTTTTCTGCGAGCGCGGGGAAGAGTTCGAACAGCACTTCCTTGCGCTGACGAATCTTCGCTTGCGGCATGAAATAGCCGCCCAGGGCGATGTTCTCGTCGATCGACAGCGTGGGAAACACGCCGAGTTCCGACATGAACGCGATGCCGCGCTTGATCCGCTGGTCTGGGCGCATCGTGTCGATGCGCTCGTCGTCGAGCGTGATGCGCCCGCCGGTGCACGGCAGCAGTCCGATCAGCGTGCGCAGCAGCGTGGTTTTGCCGGCGCTGTTCGCGCCGAGCAAGAGCACGGTCTGCCCGGGATCGACCCGCATGTCGACGCCCCAAAGCACCTGCATCGCGCCGTAGCCGGCTTGAACGCCTTCGATAACAAGAGATGCCGTCATCATGCCGCTCCAATGAATGCCGCGATCACTTCGGGGTCGCGCGAAGCGGTCGCGAGCGGCCCCTCGAACAACATGCGTCCGGCGCCGAGCACGATCACGCGCTCGGTAATTCGGTTGAGAAATTCGAGCAGATGCTCGACCACGATCATGGCGATGCCGCGCGCCGACAACTTCTTGAGCAATTCAGCGATCACGTTGAGTTCGGCCGGGTTGAGTCCCGCGCCGATCTCGTCGACGAGCAATAGCTTCGGCCGAGTCGCCAGCGCGCGCCCCAGATCGAGCAGCTTTTGCTGGTTCACCGTTAGCGAACCCGCGATACGCGTGGCCACGCCGGCCAAGCCGATCTCGTCCAAGATGGCGTCGATCTCGCTCTGTTCGAGGCGCAGGCAGCGGGCGGCCACCTCGACGTTCTCGCGCACGGTCATCTCGCGAAAGACCTTCGGCACCTGAAACGTCCGGTTGATGCCCAAATGCGCACGGCGGTACATCGGCAAGCGGTTGATCTTGTGACCCATGAAGTCGATCACGCCGTCGTCGGCCTGCAGGAGCCCGGAGATGACGTTGATCGTCGTAGTTTTACCGGAGCCGTTCGGACCAACGAGGCCGACGATCTCGCCAGGCGCGACACCGAAGGTCACATCGTTGAGCACGACCTGTGCGCCGAAGCGCTTGTTGACCCCGGCCAGTTGCAGCAGTTCAGAAGACATGGATACCCCGGCGTTGCAGCAAAGACAGGAGGCCGCCCGGCAAGAACAGCACGAGCAAGACGATGAGGCCGCCGTAGATGAACTGGAAGTACTGCGGCGTCGAAATGCCAATGGCGGCATACAACGTGTAAAGCAGCGAGGCGCCGACGATCGGTCCGATCACTGTGCCCACACCGCCGAACAGCGCGAACACGATCGCGAACACGGAGAACTCGAGCGTGAAGACCGCATCCGGATAGAACACGGAGATCCCCCACGCATACACGCCGCCGGCAAGACCGGCAACGAGCGCGGAGACGAGCCACGCGACGAGCCGCGTGCGCACGACGTCGATGCCGGCCATGGCCGCGCTGACGGGATCTTGCTTGACCGCGCGCAATGTCATGCCGAAGCCCGACTTGCGGAAGTACGCGGCAAGCGCACACGCGGCGAGCAATACGGCCAGCATGCAGTAGTAACTTGCTTGCGGGTCGTACACTTGTTCGATCTTGAGCCCGTACGGACCGCCCGTGATATCGGCGAGGTTCGGGTTGGACACGACGAAGAAGATGATCTGCGATGCCGCGAGGTTCGCAATCGAGAAGTACGCGCCGGACAGCCGCAACAGCGGGCCGAGGATGAGCCCGATCAGCGCCGCTGCGAGTCCGCCGCCCGCGACACACGCCAGCACCGGCAGGTGCGTATGCATGACGAGCAGCGACGTAGCGTAGGCCCCGCTACCGAAGAAGCCGACGTAGCCGAACGGCAAATATCCGGTAAAGCCGTACAGCAGGTTGAGACCCTGCGCGAGCACGATGAACGTCATGATCGTAAACAGCAGCGACTGATTGCTGTATACGTGCGGCGCGACGGTAAACACCGCGGCTAACACCGCGAGCAGAATGGCGCCACCGCGGACGCGGCGCAACGTGGCCGGTCGCGATTCGATCGTAGTGGAGTTAAGCAAGACGCACCGCCTTTCCGAGCAAGCCCGAGGGACGAATGAGCACGATGATCAAGAGCAGCGCATACGGCACTACGTTCGACCACGACGAGTAATAGGTTTGCATCAGCATCGTGCCGAGCCCGAACACGAGCCCGCCGGCGATCGTGCCGAGCGGATTGCCGAGCGAGCCGATGATCACGATCGCGAACGCGGTCGTGGTGAGGCTACCGCCAAGATCGGGCGACACCGAGCCGAGCAGATACGGCACGAACACGCCCGCGATGCCCGCGAGCGCGAGACCCGCGACGAACGCGATCGTCGAGACCCGGCGCACGTCGATGCCGGTCGCCACCGCTTCTTCGCGGTTCGCCATCACGGCGCGCGTAGCGTAGCCCAGACGCGTGCGCGAGAAGTACAGCCACAGTCCCAAAAGCGCGGCGAGGCTGACGCCTGCTGCCCACCACCAGCTATCGGGGAATTGCTGACCGAACACGCCCAGATTGCCGCCGCCGAGCGCGTCCTCGGGCAATGAGCGCTGATCGGCGCCGAACGCGAGTACCGTCAAGGCTTCGAGCATCTGGCCGATGCCAAAGAAGAGAATGAACGACAGCATTTCGGGGTCTTCGCTGCGTTGCAGCCGCGGCACCACGGCGCGATAAAGCGGCCAGCCGATCACGGTCGCGCCCACGACCGCGAGCGGTATCGCCCAGAGCGGATTGAGCCCGAAACGATTCGTGACGAGCCACGCTGTGTAGCCGCCAAGCACGATGAACTGCCCGTGCGCGAGGTTGATGATGCGCATGACGCCGAACACGAGGTTGAGCCCCAGGCCGACCAGCGTGAAGAAGATGCCGTACAGGATGCCGCCGACGACGGCATAAGCGAGAAGTTCCACGATCGTCCTTCGCAAACTAGGATGCCGCGGCCGGCGCCGGATTGCGCGCCGGCCGGGTCCTGATCAAAAAATGTTACGGACGCTTAGTGCTTTGGTGCGGGGAACACCGGCTTGCCCGTCGCGTGATCGTCCGGATACACGACGACGAACTTCAGCCCGTTCTTGCCGTCCGGCACCATTTGCGCGACCGGGAACGGCTGACCGAGCTGCGCGCCGTTCGCGTTGATCTGGAACGCGCCGAGCAGCGTCGTGGTTTTGCCCGACATATCCATCAGCGCTTGATGGAAGTCGGACTGCTCGAATTTCGGTGCATCTTCGAGCATCTTTTGCATCACGATGCCCGTGTTGTAGCCGGCCGAGTCGAGGAAGGTCGGCGCCTTGCTTTCCGCGGCTTGGAACGCCTTTTCGAACTGCGCCGTGTTCATGCCGTAGGTGACCTTTTCATAGCGAACCAGCGGCGGCGTGGGATACGTGTACGTATAGGCGAGCGCATCGGTGCCGACGTTCTTCGTGAGCAGTTGCAGCAACTGGCCCGGGAAGATCGTGAAGGTCATGTCGAAGTGCAGTCCGCTTTGCGAGAGCGCGCGCAAAAACGCGATGTCGTTCGGCGGATAGCCGAACTCGAGCAGCGCTTGCGGATCGGCGGCCTTGGCCGTGTGCAACAGCACGTTGTAGTTCGATTCGTTCGTCGGCACGCTGTGATAGAACACGGGCTTCACGCCGCCCTTCTCGAGTTCAGCCTTCATCGTCTCGGCCTGCGACGCGTCAAAATCGTTCGCGCCGTAGATGATCGCCACGCGCTTGATCTGCCGCTTGAGCAGGAAGTTCGCGAGCGGGATCGGCCACACCGTCGACGACGGAATGCTGACGTCGGCGAGGTAGTCGGTCTTTTGCGTGAAGAAGTTCGCGCCCGAACCGGTCGGGTCGATCAGCAGCATATGGTGCTCGGCCGCGAGCGGCACGGCCACGGAAGTCAGCACCGAGCCGAAATCGGCCACGAGCACGTCGACCTTGTCTTGCGTAATGAGCTGGTTATAGAGCGTCGTGGCGGTCGACGTCGAGCTCTGATCGTCGTACGCGACGAGCTTCACCGGGATCTTCTTGCCGAATGCTTTGACGAACACGCCGCCGGTCTTGTTGACGTCTTCGGCCCAGAATTTCAGGCCTTCGTATTGGCCTTGCGACGCCACGGCGAACGGACCAGAGCTCGCGTAGAGCGTGCCGATCTTGATTTCGGGCGGAGCGGACGCGGCATGCGCGCCGAAGCTGGCAACGGCGCAAGCCATGGCGGCAGCAGCGGCTTTCAGAACAGTAAGGGGCTTTCGGGTGCGGCGAGCGTCCATTGAGTGTCTCCTCTGGATGGTGGTGAAACGATGAAATAGGCCGATCCGCTGCGCGTGACGGCGCGAGCCGACGCGCTTGGCTCGGTTTTCCTGAATTCGAAAGGAAAAGAAAAGCGGCGTTGAAGCCAGATGTAAGTGCTCGGGCTCGTCAACCGTCTCTGAAAGGCAGGTTCATTCGAAGTCTCCTTAGGGTTCGTTGGATGTTTGGAGATATTAAGCAACTGTTATGCCAATTCACGCGTACGGGCCGATCGCCTTGATACGCCGAGGCCTCGGCAGATTGTTCGTTGCGCGCTGTGCGAAAACTCGCAATTTCCCGGAATGGGGCGGCTGAGAAATGTGACAGGTCCCGCCGCGACCTTGCCGCGGGCGGCAACGCCAGCAAGTCTATTTGACGGAGCGCGCATATCGACAGGGTCGACCAAGAAGGGCCGGATGTCTAGCGGGACATACCGCCGATTGACTCGAAGCCGAATTTGTTTTTTCGAATCGGCGTTGAACTGTCAATTCGCGACGTTTTCGCATACGTCACTCATCGCTGCGTTCGACCAAGGTTATGCACATGGTCGTTTGTCGCAAGTGGATGGTGGGAATCAAGTAGAGGCAATTGTCGCGAAGGGCCGCAGTAGGGCGGCCGCACTGGGGGCCGCTTACTGCAGGATTGAAGTCACAACACGTGTCGTTCTGGGGCAAGAAAAAGGGATGTTTTCGGAAGGTCGACGGCGCTGCACCCGCTAACCTGATGACGTTGACTCTAGGAGCTGAGAATGCGGGCGCCGTCTCTGATTGGTGTGTTTGCTGCCGTTTTCGCGGCATTTTCCTGGTCGCTCAATTTTGTGGCACCTTATGTGATCGGTCCGTACTCGATCTACGACCTGGCTGTTACGCGGTTCTTGCTGTCGGGAATATTGGGAGTTGTTCTGTTCATTGCCGTAAGGGACCGCGGCGCGCAAGCAACCTTAGTAGACTGGCTCGTCGCCGCGTGGCTAGGCCTGGTCGGGTATGTCGGCTATTTCGTCACGATCATGTCAGCCGTACGTTTCGCCGGGCCGATTATCCCGCCGGCGATTGTCGCGACTGTACCCGTCGTGCTTGCCGTTGTGGGGAATCAGGGCACACAAGCCACATCGTGGAGAGCGCTGAGCATCCCTCTGGGCTTCATCACGTTGGGCTTGATGATGGTCAATTCTTCCGGGCTGGCCGCGGCGCTTGATGGCCTGTCGACTCGAGTCATCGCTGGGATCGCGATCTCATTTGGCGCTGTTTCACTATGGACCGCCTTCGCCATATCCAATCGGAACGCGCTGAGAAAGCGCCCGACGATGGACCCGAAGAAGTGGACGGCGATGATGATGATCGGTGGCGCACTCGAGATTGCGCTTTTTATTCCAATCGCTGCACCACTGTCGCTGTTGAATATCACTAGACTCGGCATTCAATGGTCGTCGTTCGGACTTGTTCTGACAAGTTCGCTTGTTCTGGCTGCAGTAGGGTCGATTGGTGGTTCGTGGGCGTGGACGATCGCATCGAAGAAGCTGCCAATCGGGCTTGCTGGCCAGCTTATCGTGACCGAGACGGTATTCGCGACGTCGTTTGGGCTCGTGGCGAGTCATCGATGGCCTACGTTCGACGAGGCATTCGGCATCGGGACAATCGTCTGCGGAGTCGTTATAGCGCTGAGAGCCCTGCATACACCGGCAGCGCAGCGAACTAGCGTTTCTAGTTAAGTCGCGCCGGCGATGCGCCGCACGCCACTTCGGCAACCACTGACCTACAATATGAGAATGGTCGCAACCTAATAAGGAGGCTGCCATGACTCAGTCTATGATCTACTTCGTTGTCGGCTTGGCGGTCTTGCTGGCCGCCGGATTCATGGTGGCACAACGTTACAGGCGCGATCACCCCGCAGAGGGGATGGCCCAGTGGCTTGATTCGCACCATATGGGTTGGCTGCACCGGCACAAACATTAATGCCGCGCCGCAAAATAAAAGGGCCCGCATTGTTCCAGCAGAGGATCGTGCGATATGTCGGAAATCACAATCTTCGGCTGTCGTTCTCCTGCTTGGGTACAGAGCGTGACGATGAGAGACTTCAACGTGTGCCCGGCGCCCACCTCAAGCGCCTTGAAAAAGCGACCTGGGCACGGGCCTCGCGTTCCTTGCCGGCACTCATGCTCGCCTTGTTGATCTTCACATCGGGACAGCCACCCATCGTTGCCGCGGAGGAGCGCACCATGCCCCTGACGCTAACGTCGCAAGCCTTCCGACAGAACGGCGAAATTCCCGTGCAGTTTACATGCCAGGGCGCCGATGTATCGCCGCCGCTCGCGTGGTCCGGCGTGCCCGCAAACACAAAAAGCCTGGCGCTGATCGTCGACGACCCTGACGCGCCGGACCCGGCCGCGCCGAAAATGACCTGGGTACATTGGGTCCTCTACAACATCCCGCCGACGGCAACTCGGCTTCCCGATGGCGCTGCTGCGCAGGCTTTGCCGGGCGGCACACTCGAAGGCATCAATGACTTCAAGCGTGCCGCTTACGGCGGTCCGTGCCCGCCCGTGGGACGCCACCGTTACTTCCACAAGCTGTATGCGCTCGACACCGTACTGCCCGATTTGAAAGGACCCAGCAAGGCGGCGCTTGAAAAGGCCATGCAGGGGCATGTACTAACGCACGCGGAACTAATCGGCACCTATCAGAAGCGATGAGCGATGCGTCGGAATTCCAGTGGTGCCGACACTTTATGGATGCGCGTCAGGCAGAGATCGGCCCATTGCGGTCATCGATCATGTTTGGTTTGATGGCTCTCTTGCGTCCATCAACTGACGTTGAAAGCGGTCGAAGAGCCGATTGTCGAGCGCAATGGCCCGCAGTGTGATAACTCACACGATGAGATTGCGCCGACCGAGCCCGCGAGCACCACGATACGCCAGCCATCGAGTCCGAACACCGTCGTCGGCACGAGCCGGTACGAAAGCAGCGCGGCAACGGGCGCCGCCGCGAACATCGCCATCTGGTTGAATGCCATCGCGCGGCCGCGCATGTGCTGGGGCACGAGTTCGGTGACGTAGCTGTCGATGGTGATGATCTCAACCCCCAGGCCGATGCCCGTGATGAAACGCCACAGGTTGACGCCTTCGGGCGATGTCTGAAACGCCATGATCGCCGAGCCGATCGAGTACCACAGCAAGGAGACCGTGAGGCATGCTGAATTACGTGTGTCCGATCACGCCCCTGCGGATCTGGTCGCGCTCGATTGCACGGCCGACGACGATCGCCCGCGGCGCGACCCCCGCGGATTTCGCCAGTTGCGGTTTCTCACCGCCGATAGCGAAAAGACTCATGCGCTCACCCGGCTCTTCAGGCGCGAGAGCACTTCCTGCGTATGCTCGCCGACGCGCGCCAGCGCCTGACGCACGCCGGGGCGGCGTCCGCCCATCGTGATCGGCAGCAGCACGACGTCGGTCGTGCTGCCGTCATCCGTCTGCATCGGCACGAGGCCGCCGCTCGCCTTCAGATGCGGATCGTCGAGCAATTGCTCGGGACGCACGATAGGCGCGTAGGGAATGCCTGCAGCCTCCAGCTTCAGCACGAGCTCGTCGGCGCGATGATCCTTGAGGATCTCGCCCAGCCGTTCGAGCAATTCGGGACGTACGGCCACGCGCAACGCGTTGTTGGCGAACTTTGGTTCGGCCGCGAGATCGGGCCGTCCGAGAACGCTGCAAAGTGTGATGAACTGGTTGTCGCTCACTGCGCCGATGAAAAGCTGCTCGCCGTCGGCCAGCGTGAACACGTCGTAGACGCTCCATGCCGAGACGCGTGCGGGCATCGGTGGCGGAGCCTCGTGCGTCATCGAGTACTGCTGCATATGCTGCGCGCAGAGGAACACGCAGTTCTCGAACAGAGCGCTTTGCACCTCCTGACCGAGGCCGGTGTTGTCGCGTTCACGCAAAGCCGCCAGCACGCCGATCGCGCCGAACATGCCGCCCATGATGTCGTTCACCGAGGTCCCCGCACGCAGCGGTCGACCGACTGGTCCGGTCATGTACGAGAGGCCGCCCATCATCTGCACGACTTCGTCGAGCGCGAGGCGTTTCTCATACGGCCCAGGCAGGAAGCCCTTGTGCGAGACATAAACGAGCGCCGGATATTTCTTCGAGAGCGTGTTGTAATCGAGGCCGAGCTTGTTCATCAGCCCGGGGCGGAAGTTTTCGAGCATCACGTCACAGGTGCCGATCAGTTCGATGGCGGCTTCCTTGCCTTCGGGTGTATTGATGTCGAGCACGACGCTCTTCTTGTTGCGATTGAACGAGCGGAAGAAGCCGATGCCGAGACCCGGCAGCTTGCGTGTCTTGTCGCCGCCGGGTGGCTCGATCTTGATGACCTCGGCGCCGAGATCGGCGAGGATCATGCCGCACGTCGGTCCCATGACCATGTGCGTGAACTCGATGACGCGAATGCCGTCGAGCGGGAGTCTTGCGGTCGTGCTCATGGTGACCTCAGGCGTTGAGCGCAGGGGAAGCGGAGAAGGTTTTGGGCAATCCGGCGAGCCACAACGCGCCGTGAGGGTTTCGCCTTCAAGCCATTGCGCGATCTTCCTAGTCGCCCGCGATTTGGCGCGCCTTCTCAAAGAGTTTGCGCACGGCGGCGGGGCCGGCGTAGCCGACCGTATCGGCGATGCTTACGCGGTCCGCACCCGCATCGAGCAGCGCCTGCATGTAGCGCAGCACGTCTTCCTGATCGACGCGGCCCTGAATCGTGCAGCCGAACGCGGTGCCTATGCCGCCCTCGATCAGCGTCTCCGAGCCGGCGGCATCGCGTGCGGCGCGCATGCGGCCGACTTCCGCGATGACTTCCTCGGGCGTCTTGCGCAGGTTCGCGAGGCTATGCTCGCGGCTCGCACGAGCACCGAGACAAATAGACCAGGCACTGTCTTCGCATAAGCAACGAGTTCAGCGGTATCGGCGAGTTGAGGCAAGAGGCGCGCGGGCACGAAAGAGCCGACTTCGATCTCGCGTTGACCAGCCGCATAGGCGTCGTCGATCCATTCGATCTTGCGTTCAGTCGGAAGAATGCGCTGAATGCTTTGCAGACCGTCGCGCAGACCGTCGCGCAGACCGACTTCGCGGATCACGACGTTTGCAGGGTTTGAGGGCATGTTGCTGTCTCCGGTTATCCAATACCGGTCATGCGCTCGCCGGCGTTTGACAGTACTGTAGAGATTCCAGAAAATTCGTAAAGCGATAGTTCAGAAGCGAGATCGTTCCAAAACGGAATGTCTAGAAGCGTTCTAGGGTTCCCGTCGCGGATGCACGATTACGGAAAGGGAGGCGGCCTCGGTGCGAGAGATCGATATAAAGACGCTGCGGCTCTTCGTGGCCGTTTGCGATCAGCGGAATATCGCGCGAGCTGCGGAAGAGGCGCACATTGAGCCGTCCGCCATCAGCAAACGAATCGCGCAGCTGGAGTCTGATCTTGGTGTTCCAGTGCTTTCGCGTTCTCGTCGGGGCGTCGAGCCGACGCCGGCTGGGATCGCCCTTCTCGAACACGCTCGGAACGTCCTGTTCACGATGGAACGCATCGCAAACGACGTGACATCATTTGGCGCCGGCCTAAAAGGGCGGGTCAGCATTTATGCGTCGGCTTCGGCCATTGCGGAGGCGCTATTGGACGATATCGCGTCGTTCATGCGTGAACCGGCAAACGCGAACATCAACGTGGACGTCGAAGAGCGCCTGTCCGCTGACCTTGTCCGGCAACTACGAGAAGGCGCGGCGATGGTCGGCGTCTGTTGGGACAACATCGATCTGCAAGGGCTAGAGACGCGCTTATATCGAAACGATCAACTGGGCCTGGCTGTCCATCCCGATCATCCGCTAGCCAAGTTCGAGCGTGTGAGCTTTGATCGGACCCTCGACTACGAGCACGTCGGACTGCCGCCCGCCACCGCTGTTCATACGATGCTGAAACGCGCAGCGGCTGCGGCGGGCCGGACCATTTCATATCGTGTGATCGTGTCGAGTTTCGACGCGACGTTCCGAGTAGTCGCGGCGGGGCTCGGGATAAGTGTCGTTCCCATTGAAGTATCTACAACCTATAGCTCAGTGCTGGGTGTGCGAGTCATACCATTGGCAGACACGTGGGCGCAACGTCGTTTTATCGTCTGTTGCAAGCACTTCGAGTCCCTACAGCCAGCGGCTCAGCGCATGGTGGAGCATTTGACCGCTCGCGCCAGCGCCGGCGACTGAGGTGCGATTTCCCGCTCCAAGAGGCTGGCTTTAGGCGTGAGCATGAAAAACTCCGATATGGACCGCTCCACCTTGAGTGCGTGATCGCGCGAAGCGTCAGGCCGCCGGCACTTACAAGTATCAAAACGACAATCCAACGTCGACGGTTGTGGCGATAGAATGCACCGATGACCCAATATGTTGCTCTTTTGCGAGCCGTAAACGTCGGCGGCACAGGCAAACTCGCTATGTCCGAGCTGCGGGCGATGTGCGAGTCCATCGGCTTTGCCAAGGTGCGCACGTACATCGCCAGCGGCAACGTCGTCTTCGAAAGCGACCTCTCTGAAACTTCGGTGAAGGCCAGGCTGGAGCGTTGCCTTGAGACATACGCCGGCACGCAGATAGGCGTTCTGATCCGAACGGGTGCGGAACTGGCTGCGGTTCTCGCTGGAAATCCTTTCCGGTCGGCTGCACCGAATCGAACGGTCGCTATATTCCTCGATGCGCCGCCACCAACCGACACGC
>DASVLS010000082.1:0-54319 GCA_036384755.1 Trinickia sp.
AAGTACCTGGCTAGCCGCGGCCTGATCCAGAACTGGGAAAACCGCAAGGTCTGGGCTTTCCTGGGCGATGGCGAAACCGACGAGCCGGAATCGCTGGGCGCGATCGGCATGGCTGGCCGTGAAAAGCTGGACAACCTCGTCTTCGTGATCAACTGCAACCTGCAGCGCCTGGACGGCCCGGTGCGCGGCAACGGCAAGATCATCCAGGAGCTGGAATCGGAATTCCGCGGCGCCGGCTGGAACGTCATCAAGGTCATCTGGGGCAGCCGTTGGGATCAGTTGCTTGCCCGCGACACCAAGGGCCTGCTGATGAGCCGCATGATGGAATGCGTCGACGGCGAGTACCAGACCTTCAAGTCGAAGAGCGGCGCCTATGTGCGCGAGCATTTCTTCAACACGCCGGAACTCAAGGCCATGGTGGCCGACTGGTCCGACGACGACATCTGGGCGCTGAACCGCGGCGGCCATGATCCGCACAAGATCTACGCGGCATTCCAGTCGGCGACCAACCACAAGGGCCAGCCGACCGTCATTCTCGCCAAGACCATCAAGGGCTATGGCATGGGCGAAGCCGGCGAGGCGATGAACATCGCCCACCAGCAGAAGAAGATGCCGGTGGACGCCATCCGCAAACTGCGCGATCGCTTCAACATTCCGGTTGCCGACGACCAGCTCGAGCACGTTCCGTACGTCAAGTTCGAAGAAGGCTCGAAGGAACTCGAATACATGCGCAAGGCGCGCATGGACCTGGGCGGCTACCTGCCGGCCCGTCGCCAGAAGGCCGACCCGCTGCAGATTCCGGCGCTGGCCGCGTTCGACGCATTGCTCAAGGCCACCGGCGAAGGCCGTGAAGTGTCCACGACGATGGCGTTCGTGCGCATTCTGAACATCCTGCTGAAGGACAAGAACATCGGTAAGCACGTCGTGCCCATCGTGACCGATGAGTCGCGCACGTTCGGCATGGAAGGCCTGTTCCGTCAGATCGGCATCTGGAACCAGGACGGCCAGAAGTATGTGCCGGAAGATTCCGACCAGTTGATGTTCTATAAGGAATCGCAGACCGGCCAGATCCTGCAGGAAGGCATCAACGAAGCCGGCGGCATGTGCGACTGGATCGCGGCCGCGACGTCGTACTCGACGCACGGCGAGATCATGGTGCCGTTCTACATCTTCTATTCGATGTTCGGCTTGCAGCGCATCGGCGATCTCGTCTGGGCGGCCGGCGACATGCGCTCGCGCGGCTTCCTGCTGGGCGGCACGGCGGGCCGCACGACGCTGAACGGCGAAGGCCTTCAGCACGAAGACGGCCACTCGCTGCTGTGGGCGCAATCGGTGCCTAACTGCCTGAGCTACGACCCGACGTTCGGCTACGAGCTCGCCGTCATCATGCAAGACGGCCTGCGCCGCATGGTGCAGAACCAGGAAGACGTGTTCTATTACATCACGGTGATGAACGAGAACTACGAGCACCCGGCGATGCCGCAGGGCGAGCACGTGGCCGAGCACATCATCAAGGGGATGTACGCGTTCAAGAAGGCCGACGGCGCGTCGAAGAACCCGCGCGTGCAGCTGATGGGCGCCGGCACGATCATGAACGAAGTGATCGCCGCGGCCGCTTTGCTCAAGAACGACTGGGGCGTCGACGCCGACATCTGGGGCGTGCCGAGCTTCACGCAACTCGCCCGCGAAGGCCAGGACGTCGCGCGCTGGAACCTGCTGCATCCGACCGAGCCGCGCAAGCTCTCGCACGTCGAGACGCTGCTCAAGGACGCACAGGGTCCCGTCATCGCCTCGACCGACTACGTCCGCGCGCTGGCCGACCAGATCCGCGCCTACGTGCCGAACCGGTTCGTGGTGCTCGGCACCGACGGCTTCGGCCGCTCGGATACGCGCGAGAAACTTCGTCACTTCTTCGAAGTCGACCGTTACTGGGTCACCGTCGCGGCGCTGAACGCGCTGGCGGACGAGGGTACGATCGAGCGCAAGGTCGTCGCCGATGCGCTCGGCAAGTACAAGCTCGACCCCAACAAACCCAACCCGATGACCGTTTAAGGCATCGCCTTCGCGTGAGGCTATGCGCGCCCGCCGCTCGACACGCGGCGGGCGCGCCTCTGTGAGCCCCTGGAGACACGAACAATGAGTGAAGCGATCGAAGTCAAGGTGCCGGACATCGGCGATTACAAAGACGTGCCCGTCATCGAGATTCTCGTGAAAGCCGGCGACGCCGTCGAAAAAGAGCAGTCTCTCGTCACGCTCGAATCGGACAAGGCGACGATGGACGTGCCGAGCCCGCAAGCGGGCACGGTCAAGGAAGTGAAGGTCAAGCAGGGCGATTCCGTGTCGGAAGGCTCGCTCATCGTCTTGCTGGAGCCCGTGGGCGGCGCAGCCGCCGCCAAGCCCGCGCAGGCGAACGGCGCTCAAGCGCCTGCGCCCGCCGCGACGCCTGCCCCGGCTCAAGCCGCAGCGGCGCCTGCCGCGGGCGGCGTGCAGGAAGTGAAGGTGCCCGATATCGGCGACTATAAAGACGTGCCCGTCATCGAAGTGGCGGTCAAGGCCGGCGATCGAATCGAAAAAGAGCAGTCGCTCGTCACGCTCGAATCGGACAAGGCGACGATGGACGTGCCGAGCCCGGTGGCCGGCGTCGTGAAGGAAGTGAAGGTCAAGGTGGGCGATAACGTGTCCGAAGGCACGCTGATCGTCCTCGTCGAAGCGCAGGGCGGGGCCGTCTCTGCTCCGGCCGCCGCTCCGGCCAAGAAGGTCGAGCCGCCGGCCGATTCCCCTCGTGCGGAAGTGCCGCACAGCATGCCGGCGCAGCCGTCCGCGCTCGCTCAGGCGCCGATCATTCCCGCCGGCGAAGGCGGATCGCGCTTGCCGAGCCACGCGTCGCCGTCCGTGCGCAAGTTCGCGCGCGAACTGGGCGTCGACGTCGCTCAAGTGAAGGGCACGGGGCCGAAGGGCCGCATCACGCAAGAAGACGTCACCGCGTTCGTCAAGGGCGTCATGACGGGTCAGCGCTCGGGCGCCGGTGCGGCTCCGGCCGCGGCGGGCGGGACGGGCGGCGAGCTCAATCTGCTGCCCTGGCCGAAGGTCGATTTTACGAAGTTCGGACCGGTCGATCCGAAGCCGCTCTCGCGCATCAAGAAGATTTCCGGTGCGAATCTGCATCGCAACTGGGTGATGATTCCGCACGTCACGAACAACGACGAAGCGGACATCACCGAGCTCGAAGCGCTGCGCGTGCAGTTGAACAAGGAAAACGAAAAGGCGGGCGTGAAGATCACGATGCTCGCGTTCGTCATCAAGGCTGTCGTTTCGGCGCTGAAGAAATTCCCGACGTTCAATGCGAGCTTGGATGGCGATAACCTCGTCTTCAAGCAGTACTACCATGTCGGCTTCGCGGCCGACACGCCCAATGGGCTGGTCGTGCCCGTCATCCGCGATGCCGATAAGAAGGGACTCATCGATATCGCCAAGGAAATGGCCGAGCTGTCGAAGCTCGCGCGCGAAGGCAAGCTCAAGCCCGATCAGATGCAAGGCGGGTGCTTCTCGATTTCCTCGCTCGGCGGTATTGGCGGCACGCATTTCACGCCGATCATCAACGCCCCCGAAGTGGCGATCCTCGGCTTGTCGCGCAGCGCCATGAAGCCCGTGTGGGACGGCAAGCAGTTCGCGCCGCGCCTCACGCTGCCCCTGTCGCTCTCGTACGATCACCGCGTCATCGACGGCGCCGAAGCCGCGCGCTTCAACGCCTATCTCGGTGCGCTGCTCGCCGATTTCCGGCGCGTGATCCTCTAATCGTCGAACATGGCGCAATCCAAACAAGAAGGGGCGTGTGAATGAGTCTCGTCGAAGTGAAGGTGCCGGATATCGGCGATTTCAAAGATGTCGACGTCATCGAGGTCAACATCAAACCCGGCGACGTCATCGAGAAGGAGCAGTCGCTGCTGACGCTCGAATCCGATAAGGCGTCGATGGAAGTGCCGAGCGATGTCGCCGGCACAGTGAAGGAAGTGAAGATCAAGGCGGGCGACAAGGTGTCGCAAGGCACGGTCGTCGCGCTCGTCGAAGCGCAAGGCGCGCAGCAAGCGCCGGCCAAGAGCGCACCGGCGCCGCAACCGGCTGCAAGCGCGGCGCCCGCACCGGCCGCAAGCGCCGCGCCGTCCGCGGCGCCGCAGGCGGGCAGCTATTCGGGCGCCGCCGACGTCGAATGCGACATGCTCGTGCTCGGCGCGGGCCCCGGCGGCTATTCGGCGGCATTTCGCGCGGCCGATCTCGGCATGAAGACGGTGCTCGTCGAGCGCTACTCGACGCTCGGCGGCGTGTGCCTGAACGTCGGCTGCATTCCGTCGAAGGCGCTGCTGCATACGGCGCTCATCACCGACGAAGTCGCCGCGTTGGCCGAGCACGGCATCACGTTCGGCAAGCCGCAGATCGACCTGGACAAGCTGCGCGCGTTCAAATCGGGCGTCGTCAAAAAGCTGACGACGGGCCTGGCCGGCATGGCGAAGGCGCGCAAAGTCGAGGTGGCGACCGGCGTCGGTTCGTTCGTCGATCCGCATCACATGGAAGTGCAGGGCGAAGGCGGCAAGAAGATCGTGAAGTTCAAGCAGGCGATCATCGCGGCAGGCTCGCAAGCCGTGAAGCTGCCGTTCATGCCGGAAGACCCGCGCGTCGTCGACTCGACGGGCGCGCTCGAACTGCGCCAAGTGCCGCAGCGCATGCTCGTCATCGGCGGCGGCATCATCGGCCTCGAAATGGCGACGGTGTACGCCACGCTCGGCGCGAAGATCGACGTCGTCGAAATGCTGGACGGCTTGATGATGGGCGCGGACCGCGATCTCGTGAAGGTCTGGCAGAAGTACAGCGCCAAGCACTTCGCCAACGTCATGCTCAAGACGAGGACGGCGGCGGCGGAGGCGAAGTCGGACGGCATCTACGTCAAGTTCGAAGGCGAACAGGCGCCGGCCGAGCCGCAGCGTTACGATCTCGTGCTCGTGGCCGTAGGCCGCAGCCCCAACGGCAAGAAGATCGGCGCGGACAAAGCGGGCGTGGCCGTCACCGACCGCGGCTTCATCGAAGTCGACAAGCAGATGCGCACGAACGTGCCGCATATCTTCGCGATCGGCGATGTCGTCGGCCAGCCGATGCTCGCCCACAAAGCCGTGCATGAAGGCCATGTGGCGGCCGAGGCCGCGCACGGCGAGAAGGCCTATTTCGACGCGCTGCAGATTCCTTCGGTGGCCTATACGGACCCGGAAGTGGCCTGGGCCGGCAAGACGGAAGACCAGTGCAAGGCCGAAGGCATCAAGTACGGCAAGGCGGTTTTCCCCTGGGCCGCATCGGGCCGTGCGATCGCCAATGGACGCGACGAGGGCTTCACGAAGCTGATCTTCGACGAACAGACGCATCGCGTGATCGGCGGCGGGATCGTCGGCTTGAACGCGGGCGACTTGATCAGCGAAGTATGCTTGGCGATCGAGATGGGCGCGGACGCAACCGACATCGGCAAGACGATCCACCCGCACCCGACGCTCGGCGAATCGATCGGGATGGCTGCCGAGCTCTACGAGGGCGTCTGCACGGACTTGCCGCCGCAACGTAAGAAGTGAAGTGATGCGAATCGCGCCGCTTGGCTTGCGCCGAGCGGCGGATATGCCGGGCGGAGCGGGGCGGAACGCGCCCGTGTGCTTCCCGGGTGGCTGAACGAGGCAGGCTGAACGAAATAAACAAAAAAGCGGCGCGCTCCTTTCGGGAGCGCGCCGCTTTGTACTTCGGCTCGGAGCGAAGGCCGAGCAATTAGGCAGCCGACTTCTTCGTCGCGGCAGCGCGCGAGGCTTGCGAGGCGGCTTGCTGGGCAGCCTTCTGCGCAGCCGTAGCGGCGGCGTTGAAGTTGCTTTCCGCGATTTCGACGGCTTGCTTCGTGGCCTTGTGAACCGTTTCGTACGTCGTGTTGGCGGCGGTGATAGCCGACTTCATCACGGCGACGGCGGTTTCCGAACCGGCCGGGGCGTTCTTCGCAACGTTTTCGACGAGCGCTTGGACCTTACGGTTTTGCTCTTCGTACTGGGCTTCTGCGACGCGAGCGAATTCCGCTTGCGTAGCCGAGGCGATTTCGTACAGGTGACGGCCGTAGGACAGAACCTTTTCGGCGACCGGCTGCGTGAGGCTGGCTTGCAGCGCGACGAACTCTTGCGCGTCCTTCACGGAAAGGGCGCGTTGTGCGTTTTCCTGGCTTTCGGCGATCGTCGACTTGACGACTTGCAGATTCAGTTCGACGAGCTTCTCGATGCCTTCGAACGCCTTGTTCGTCAGACCGAAGAGGGCTTCGAGGTTCGCTTTCTGTGCTGCGGCGAATTGCTCAGGGGTCAGCAGAGTCATGTTTTTTCGCTCCTGAAAATCGACCTGTGGTGTCAGGTCGAGCATGGTGGAATGGCTAAACTTACGATGCTTGCGATGCGCTTCTTGGGGTCGACGTCTTTTGTGCGTCGCAACAACGGTTCCCATTTTAGGATGGCTCGTCCAAATGTCAAGCAGAATTTTGTGCGTCGCACCATGTCGAGAATTTGTCGGTAAAACAAGATGTTGCGGGTATTTAGGGACGTGACGGTGGAATCGTTTTCGGGTATTTTTGCCGCAGTGCTCGGGCAGCTCGCGCGTGCGGATGACGGCGCATTCGTCAATGTGCGCCAGCGCGCGGATCGATGGCGGAAAACGCTGTAAACCAAAGACGCGCCGCGTGCGTTAAGCAAGCTGCCCGCGCGAGGGCGCCCGTGCAAAGTCGCGTCCCGCTTAGCTTTCAAGGGAACGAATTCGCTCAAGTTTAGACAAATACGGCCGTTATGCGGTTAAGGCCCTAGTAGGCGAGACGCGAGGCCGTGCAAGATTTGTGCGCGGCCAACGCCTCCCCAATTTACAAATTGGATCAAGGACGGCCCATAAGTGCTTAATATTGCGAATTTTTCGTAGCTTTACTACACTTGCCGACATCCGTCCGCCACTCCTGCTTCAGAATACTAATGAAATTCGCTCTGTTTTCGTCGCTCAGCATGATGCGAGGCGTGGCGCTCGGCACAGTCGTGTCCGCCGGCGCGCTCCTCGTCGCGACCGTCGCGGCGCCGGTCGACGCGTTCGCTGCGACCGCCACGTCGGCTCATCAGTCCGTCCACAAGAAACACCTGAAAAAAGGCGAGAAGGTCGCCAAAGCGGCGGCTAACGAGCGCACGAAGGAGCCGGTGAAACACGCGCGCGTGCACTACACGCAGCGCGTGCACGGCCGCCACGGCGTCGTGCATCGTGTCGCGTTCGAGCCGCGCTCGCCCACGGCCGGCCAGGCGTTCGGTTTGCAGGAAACGCCGGAAGGCGTCGCGCTGCGGTCGAACGTCGCGTTCGTCGTCGATCAGAATACGTCGGAAGTGCTGCTCGACAAGAATTCGACGTCCGTCGTGCCGATCGCTTCGATCACGAAGCTCATGACGGCCATGGTCGTGCTCGATTCGAAATCGCCGTTGACCGACCAGATCGAAGTCACGGACGAAGACAGAGACTACGAAAAGCACACGGGCTCGCGCTTGCGCGTGGGGTCCGTGCTCTCGCGTGAAGACATGCTGCACATCGCGCTGATGGCGTCTGAGAATCGCGCCGCCGCCGCGCTCTCGCGCTATTACCCGGGCGGCCGTCCGGCGTTCGTCGCTGCGATGAACGCGAAGGCCAAAGAGCTCGGGATGACCGAAACGCACTTCGAGAATCCGACGGGCCTCACGAGCCATAACGTTTCGACGGCGCGCGACCTCGTGAAGATGATCGACGCGGCCTATCAATACCCGCTGATCCGCAAGTTCTCGACCGATCGCAGCTACGAGGTCTACCCGGGCCGCGGCGTGCTCGCTTACAACAGCACGAATGCGCTCGTGCGCAATCCTTCGTGGGACATCGGCCTGCAAAAGACGGGCTTCATCAACGAAGCGGGCGAGTGTCTGGTCATGCAGGCGACGATTCACGGCCGGCCGCTCGTCATGGTGCTGCTCGACTCGGCCGGGAAGTATTCGCGCTTTGCCGATGCCGCGCGCCTGCGCAAGTGGCTCGACGATTCAGACGGTCAGCGCATCACGAGCGCCGACGCCGGTGGGCGCGGGACCTGACGGCACGATTTGGCCGAGTCGGACCGAGCGTGCGTCGCCGAGATGCGTAGGCCGAACAGCAAAAGCCCCGCTCTGAAAGCGGGGCTTTTGCTATGTGCGGTGCTGCGTGGCGAGGACGGCTGGCGCCGTTAGTAGCAAGGACGGCTGTGGCGCCGTTAGTGCGCGCCCGACTTGACGTGCGCCTCGGGAGCCGCGGCTTCGGGGTGATAGCCGAGCGACTCCGAAATAACGAGCGCCGTATGGTTCAACTGGCCGATCCAGGCGTCTTGCAGGCGGTCCGCGGGGGCCGAGAGCGAGAGGCCCGCGACGAGCTTGCCCGTATCGTCGTAAATGCCCGCGGCGATGCACCGCACCCCGAGTTCCAGCTCTTCGTTATCGCGTGCGCACGCCTGTTGCCGAACCTGTGTCAACTCCCGCTCGAGCCGGGAGATGTCGGTGATGCTGTTTTGCGTATGGCCCGACAGCCCCGTGCGCATCGCGTAGGCGCGCACGCGCGATGCTTCGTCGGCCGCCAGAAACAGCTTGCCCACGGAAGTCAGGTGTAGCGGCGCCCGGCCGCCGATCGCGCGCACGACCTGCATGCCCGAACGTTCGGAGTACGCTCGCTCTATATAGACGATTTCGTCGCCCTGGCGGACCGACAGATTGACCGTTTGTCCCGTCATTCGGTGGAGCTCGCGCATCGGCGCCAGCGCCGCGTCGCGCACCGACAACCGCGCCTTGACGAGATTGCCGAGCTCGAGCAGCCGCATGCCGAGCCGATAAGTACCCGGATCGGAGCGGTCCACGAGGCGGCACGTCACCATGTCGTTCAGGATGCGGTGCGCTGTCGACGGATGCAGTTCGGTGCGCAGCGCGAGTTCCTTGAGGCTGACCGGATCGGTATGGGCGGCAAGGGCGTCGAGCAGGCGCATCATGCGTTCGATCACTTGGATCGACGTTTTGGAGTCCGGATTCGTCTCGCTCATTGGAAATCGATTGACTCGGCAATTAACAGTTGGGGGCCATTGTATCTCGTATCGTGAAAAAAGCGAACGCCGTTTGAAGGCGCCCTCGGATGCCCGGCCGGCGCTTTTTTCCGCTCATTTCGTCGCCGCCCGCCATAAACGACGGATAATCGGGTCCTTTCGTTCACTTGTGGCTGCCATGCGAGTCGGACTTTTCGTTACCTGCCTCATTGACCTGATGCGCCCCGAGATCGGGTTTTCCGTCATCAAGCTGCTCGAGCAAGCCGGCTTCGACGTCATCGTGCCGCCGGCGCAAACGTGCTGCGGCCAGCCGGCCTACAACTCCGGCGAGCGCCGCGTCGCGCGCGATCTCGCGGAAAAAATGTTGCGCGAATTCGAGCAGTTCGACTACGTGGTGGTTCCCTCGGGCTCGTGCGGGGGCATGATCGCCGTGCACTACGGCGATTTGTTCCGCGACGATCCCGAGTTGATGGGGCGCTTCGAGCGACTGCGTGCGAAAGTGTATGAATTGACGGATTTTCTCGTCAATGTCGCAAAAGTTCAGCTCGTGCCCGGGACGTTCGCCGGGCCGGTCGCCTACCATGATTCTTGCTCCGGGTTGCGCGAGCTCGGCGTCAAGCAGCAGCCGCGTGCATTGCTCGCGCAGCGCGGCGTCGCGGTGACCGAGATGAAGGACTGCGAGCACTGCTGCGGCTTCGGCGGCACCTTCGCCGTGAAATACGGCAACATCTCGACGGCCATTGCCGACGAGAAATGCGCCAACGTCCAAGCGAGTGGGGCCGGGTGCGTCGTGCTCGGCGATTTGGGTTGCATGCTGAACATCGAAGGGCGCTTGCGACGCACGGGCGACACGACGACGCGCGTGCTGCATATCGCCCAAGTGCTGGCCGGCGACGCCGACCATTGACGTGCGGCCCCCGCGTTCAACGAACGGACACATCGACTCCTCATGCAAGTTCAATCGATGCACTTCAAGGCGCGCGCAAAGGAAGGTCTTGCCGACGTGCGCCTGCAGCAGAACCTGAAGAAACTATCGACGAAATTCGTTTCGGCGCGCGCCGCGGCGATGCAGGCGATCGATTTTCCGGCAACGCGCGCGGAATTGAAGGCACGCCGCAACCGGGCGCTCGAAAACCTCGATGTCTGGCTCGAAACGTTCGAGCGCGAAGCCGCGCGGCGCGGCACGACCGTTCTCTATGCGGAAACGACGCAGGACGCTGCCCGGCTCGTCGCCGACATCGCGCGCAAGCATGACGTCAAGAAGGTCATCAAGACGAAATCGATGGTGTCGGAGGAAATGCGGCTGAACGCGGTGCTCGGCGAAATGGGCGTGCAGTCGATCGAGACCGACCTCGGCGAATATATCCTGCAGATCAACGACAACGAGCCGCCGAGCCACATCATCGCGCCTGTGGTCCATAAGGATAAAGAGGCCATCGCCGATCTGTTCGCGGCCACGCACGGCCGCCCGAAGCTGACCGAGATCCCCGACATGACGCGCGAGGCGCGCGAGGTGCTGCGCCCGCATTTCTTGTCGGCCGACATGGGCGTGACGGGCGGCAATTTCCTCGTGGCCGAGACGGGCTCCGTCGCGATCGTGACGAACGAAGGCAACGAAGGCATGTGCACGGTGATGCCGCGCGTGCACGTGGCGGTCACCGGCATCGAGAAGGTGCTCCCGACGCTCGAGGATTTGGCGCTGGCGATGCGGCTGCTGCCGCGCAGCGCGACGGGGCAGGTCACGTCGAACTACTTTTCGCTGTTGACCGGGCCGCGCGGTGCGGGCGACCTCGATGGTCCCGAGCACATGTATGTCGTGCTCGTCGACGGCGGCCGCACGGGCTTGATCGGCGGGGCATTTCAGGAGATGTTGCGCTGCATTCGCTGCGGCGCCTGCATGAACCATTGCCCCGTCTATCAGAAGGTCGGCGGCCATGCGTACGGCTGGGTCTATCCGGGGCCGATGGGTTCGGTGCTGACGCCAAGCTACGTCGGGCTCGACAAGGCGCTCGATCTGCCGCAGGCCGCCACGCTATGCGGCGAGTGCAATTCGGTTTGCCCGGTCGGCATCCCGTTGTCCGATCTCTTGCGCACATTGCGCGAGAAGCAGGTCGAGCGCGGCTTGCGGCCGATGCGGGAGCGAGCGGCGTTGGCCGTGTGGGGCTTCGTCGCCATGCGGCCCGCGCTCTATGCGCTCGTCACGAAGCTCGCGGTGCGCATCCTGGAGCGCGCGGGCGGAAGCCGACGCTCCATCGGCCGGTTGCCGTTCGGCCAAGGTTGGACGGCCACGCGGGAAATGCCGGCGCCGGTCGGCAGAACGTTCCGCGAGCTCTACGCGGCGCAGCGCAGTCATCAGGGGTAACGTGCGCAACCGGCATCTCGTCCGGTTGCGCGATCACGATTGTCGGCCGCTATTGTTTATCCAGCCGCAACGCTGAATTCGCTATTCGCATCTTTGTCTCAATAGTCATTATTTATAGAATACGTGCCATGGATAAGAGCGGGCGCGCGATCGGCGCGGGTCTGCTACGAGAGGGGCACGAAAATGAGAACGACAAGATCGGGCGATATCTCCAGTTACTGGCCGTTGGCGGTAGCCGCCGTATTGGTCCTCATCGCCGCGGTGCGCGCATACGGCGGCGGGGCGACGCACGAGCCATTGCCGGCCGAACAGGTCACGGCGGAGTTGGCGCGCACGGTGTCGTACGGCCTCATCGACGCCGGTTCGGACGCCGTTGCGCCGGCCGTGCGTCGGGGGCTCGCGGCGGCGAGGGCGCCCGAGGCGTCGTGAACGGTTGCGGCCCGATATAATGATCGATTCGCTCGGCGGCGCATCAGCCAAGGCAACGGCGAGTGTTTTCTCGCCGCGGCCTGAGCCTCGTTCGTCCCCATTGCACCGTCTGCCTCTGCCTCCTCGATGAAAACCGTATCCGTCTGCTTCGTTTGTCTGGGAAACATCTGCCGTTCGCCGACGGCAGAGGCCGTCATGCGCGCGCAAGTCGAAGCGGCGGGGCTGAGCGAGCACATCTTGATCGATTCGGCCGGCACCGGCGATTGGCACCTCGGCAAGGCGCCGGACGCACGGGCTCAGCAAGCCGGGCGCACGCGCGGATACGACCTCGCGCCGCTGCGCGCGCGGCAGATCGACGCGGCGGACTTCGAGCGCTTCGATCTGGTGTTGGCGATGGACGACGAGAACGTCAGCAACTTGTTACGCGTATGCCCGCCCGAGCGGCGCGCGAAGGTCCGTTTGCTGATGGAATTTGCGCCCGGCGCCCCGAGCCGTGAAGTCGCCGATCCCTATTTCGGCGGCAGCGAGGGTTTCGAGGCCGTGCTGGATCAGTGCGAAGCCGCCTGCCGCGGCCTCCTGGCGCACTTGCAAACACGGCTGCATGAACGATGATCGGCCGCGCGTTGCGAATCCGTCACCAAAAACCTAAATGTCGAAGGGGATACTTGACTAAAACCCTCATGTATTTATACTTGACCAAAATCGTCGAGAATATGGGTTTACCGTCCCTATGAGACTCACCACGAAAGGCCGTTTCGCCGTTACGGCGATGATCGACCTGGCCCTGCGCCAGGAACAAGGTCCGGTGACGCTCGCCGGCATCAGCCAGCGCCAGCGCATTTCGCTGTCCTATCTCGAACAGTTGTTCGGGAAGTTGCGCCGCCACGAGATCGTCGAATCGGTGCGCGGGCCGGGCGGCGGGTACAACCTCGCGCGCCGGGCGCACGAAGTCACGGTGGCGGACATCATCATCGCCGTGGACGAGCCGCTCGATGCCACGCAGTGCGGCGGCAAGGGTTCGTGCGAAGGCACCAAGCAGCACGACGGCCACTGCATGACGCACGAGCTCTGGTCCACGCTGAACCAGAAAATGGTCGAGTACCTCGATTCCGTGTCGTTGCAGGATCTCGTCGATCAGCAACGCGCGCGCGAAGGGTCGCCCGCCGTCCTGCTCGACAGGCGCACCGAGAGCGCGGCCGTCGAAGCGGCCCGCGTCGCGCCCAAAGGGCCTAATTCCGTATTCAACATCGCAAGTTCGTGAAGCCGGCGCGAGAGCGGACGAAGCCTGAGCGAACGAACCCAGACGAGCTATAACGATTTCCCCCGGAGCCATTGATGACTAACCAGATGCCCCACCTGCCCATCTATATGGACTACAGCGCGACGACCCCGGTCGACCCGCGCGTGGTGGACAAGATGATCCCGTATCTGCGCGAACAGTTCGGCAACCCTGCCTCGCGCAGCCACTCGTACGGCTGGGAAGCGGAGCGTGCGGTCGAGGAGGCGCGCGAGCAAGTCGCTGCGCTCGTCAACGCCGATCCGCGCGAAATCATCTGGACGTCCGGCGCAACGGAGTCCGACAATCTGGCCCTCAAGGGCGCTGCTCACTTCTACAAGAGCAAGGGCAAGCACATCATCACGGTGAAGACCGAGCACAAGGCTGTGCTCGATACATGCCGGGAGCTCGAGCGCGAGGGCTTCGAGGTCACGTATCTCGACGTCAAGAGCGACGGCCTCATCGATCTCGACGTGTTCAAGGCCGCGTTGCGCCCCGATACGATCCTCGTATCCGTCATGTCCGTGAACAACGAGATCGGCGTCATTCAGGATATCGAGGCGATCGGAGAGATCTGCCGTGAAAAAGGCATCGTGTTTCACGTCGACGCGGCTCAAGCCACGGGCAAGATCGAAATCGATCTGAATCGTCTGAAGGTCGACTTGATGTCGTTCTCGGCGCATAAGACGTACGGTCCGAAGGGCATCGGCGCGCTCTACGTGCGCCGCAAGCCGCGCGTGCGCGTCGAGGCGCAAATGCACGGCGGCGGCCATGAGCGCGGTATGCGTTCGGGCACGTTGGCGACGCATCAGATCGTCGGCATGGGCGAAGCCTTCCGCCTTGCGCGCGAGGAAATGGCGACGGAGAACGAGCGCGTTCGCATGCTGCGCGACCGTCTGCTCAGGGGCCTGACCGAGATGGAAGAGGTCTATGTCAACGGCGATATGGAACGCCGCGTGCCGCACAACCTGAACATCAGTTTCAACTTCGTCGAAGGCGAATCGCTGATCATGGCGATCAAGGATGTGGCTGTGTCGTCGGGCTCCGCCTGCACGTCGGCCTCGTTGGAGCCCTCGTACGTACTGCGTGCGCTCGGCCGCAACGACGAGCTCGCACACAGCTCGATCCGCTTTACGGTCGGCCGTTTCACGACGGAGCAAGACGTCGAATACGTCGTCAACCTCCTGAAGAGCAAGATCGCCAAGCTGCGCGATCTGTCTCCTCTGTGGGAAATGCACCAGGACGGCATCGATCTGTCGACGATCAAGTGGGCCGCGCATTGAGCGCCGAACGATTACTCGGATTGAAACGAATCTAGGAGTTCGATCATGTCTTACAGCAACAAAGTTCTCGACCATTACGAAAACCCGCGCAACGTAGGCTCGTTCGCCAAGGACGACGACGCGGTCGGCACGGGCATGGTGGGCGCGCCCGCCTGCGGCGACGTCATGAAGCTGCAGATTCGCGTGGGCGCCGACGGCGTCATCGAAGATGCGAAGTTCAAGACGTACGGCTGCGGCTCGGCCATCGCCTCGAGCTCGCTCGTCACCGAATGGGTGAAGGGCAAGACGCTCGACGAAGCCCTGACGATCAAAAACACGCAGATCGCGGAAGAGCTCGCTTTGCCGCCGGTCAAGATCCACTGCTCGATTCTCGCGGAAGATGCGATCAAGGCGGCGGTGGCCGACTACAAGCAACGTCACGGCGGCGAGACGGCCGACGAGGCCAAGCAACAAGCCGCGTAAACGTACGAAAGATCATGGCGATCACACTGACCGAAAAAGCTGCGCAGCACGTCCAGAAGTACCTCGCCCGGCGCGGGAAGGGGTTTGGGCTGCGCCTGGGCGTGCGCACGACGGGCTGCTCGGGGCTCGCATATAAGCTCGAGTACGTCGACGAGCTCGAGCCCGAGGACCAAGTGTTCGAGTGCAACGGCGTGAGGGTCGTCGTCGATCCGAAGAGCTTGGCCTATATCGACGGCACCGAGCTCGATTTCGCGCGCGAAGGCCTGAACGAAGGGTTCAAGTTCAACAACCCGAACGTCAAGGACGAATGCGGCTGCGGCGAATCGTTCCGCGTATGACGGATGTTGGCCGCCTTGGGCGGGCGAGAAGGCGGCGCGGGCCGCCTTTTTGTTTCTAGGCGCTCATCCGCACGCCGTTTCAGGTTGCGCGCTTCACGCTTCACGTTACATCGACGATTGACTTCATGTCCTCGATCCAAGACAGCCACTTCGAGTTATTCCATTTGCCGGCGCGCTTCGCGCTCGACCTGAATGCGCTCGAGCACGCTTACCGCACGGTGCAGGCTCAGGTTCATCCCGACCGGTTCGCGGCGGCCGGCGAGGCGCAAAAGCGCATCGCGATGCAATGGGCCACGCGCGCGAACGAGGCTTACCAAACGCTGCGCGATCCGCTCAAGCGCGCCACGTATCTGCTGTCGCTGCGAGGCGTCGATGTGGGCGCTTCGGAAAATACGGCGATGGAGCCGGCGTTCCTCATGCAGCAGATGGAATGGCGCGAACGGGTCGAAGATGCGGCCGATGCGAGAAACGTCGGGGCGCTGATCTCGCTGCAAGGCGAGCTTCGCGACGAGGAGCGCCTGCGTTTCGAACGCCTGTCCGTGCTGCTCGACAACGACGCGGATCAACCGGCCGCCGAAGCCGTGCGGCAGTTGATGTTTCTCGAGCGCGTCGCGGCTGAAATCGGCCATCAGATCGAACGCCTCGAACACTGAAACCTAAAGAACAGAATGGCTCTACTGCAAATTTCGGAACCCGGCATGGCGCCCGCGCCGCATCAACGGCGGCTGGCGGTCGGCATCGATCTGGGTACGACGAACTCGCTCGTCGCGGCCGTCCGCAACAGTGTTGCCGAGGCGCTGCCGGACGACGAGGGCCGCGTTCTGCTGCCCTCGGTCGTGCGCTACCTCGAACGCGGTGGCAGGCGCATCGGCCATACGGCGAAAGAGGAAGCCGTGCTCGACCCGCGCAATACGATCGTATCGGTCAAGCGCTTCATGGGCCGCGGCAAGCAGGAAGTAGAGGGGGCCGAAAACGCGCCGTACGAATTCGTCGAGGCGCCCGGCATGGTGCAGATTCGCACGGTGGCCGGCGTGAAGAGTCCCGTCGAAGTGTCGGCCGAAATTCTGGCGACGCTGCGTCAACGCGCCGAAGATTCGCTCGGCGACGAGCTCGTGGGCGCGGTCATCACGGTGCCCGCTTACTTCGACGAAGCGCAGCGTCAGGCGACCAAAGATGCGGCTCGGCTCGCCGGGCTGAACGTGCTGCGCCTGCTCAACGAGCCGACGGCGGCCGCGATCGCCTACGGGCTCGATCAAGGCGCCGAGGGACTTTACGCCGTCTACGATCTGGGCGGCGGCACGTTCGATCTGTCTGTGCTCAAGCTGACCAAGGGCGTATTCGAGGTGCTGGCGGCGGGCGGCGATTCGGCGCTGGGCGGCGACGACTTCGATCACGTCCTGTTCCGCCACGTGCTGGCCGAGGCCGGCTTGGCGCCGCAAGGGCTCGCGCCCGAGGACGTGCGATTGTTGCTCGATCGCGTGCGCAGTGCGAAAGAGGCGCTCTCTTCGGCGCCGCAGGCGTCGGTCGAGGCGACGCTGGCCGATGGAACGCCGATCTCGGTGCCGGTAACCGAAACGCAATTCGCCGAACTCGTTCGCTCGCTCGTCGAACGCACGCTCGTCCCGACGAAAAAAGCGCTGCGCGACGCGAAGATTTCGCCGCAGGACGTCAAGGGTGTCGTGCTCGTCGGCGGGGCGACGCGCATGCCTGTCGTCCGTCGCGCCGTCGAGGCGTTCTTCGGGCAACCGCCGCTGACGAACCTCGATCCCGACCAAGTCGTCGCGCTCGGCGCGGCGATTCAAGCGGATCTGCTAGCGGGCAACCGCGCCGGCGAGGATTGGCTGCTGCTCGACGTCATCCCGTTGTCCCTTGGCGTGGAGACGATGGGCGGACTGGCCGAAAAGATCATTCCGCGTAATTCGACGATTCCCGTCGCGCGTGCGCAAGAGTTCACGACGTTCAAAGACGGCCAGACGGCCATGGCCATTCACGTTGTTCAGGGCGAGCGCGAATTGGTTTCCGATTGCCGGTCGCTCGCGCGCTTCGAGTTGCGCGGCATTCCGCCGATGGCCGCGGGCGCGGCGCGGATTCGTGTGACCTATCAGGTCGATGCGGATGGGTTGCTGTCGGTCTTTGCGCGCGAGCAGCATTCGGGCGTCGAGGCGTCGGTCGTCGTCAAGCCGTCGTACGGCCTGGCCGATGACGATGTTGCGCGCATGCTCGAGGATAGCTTCCGCACGGCCGAGGTCGATATGCGCGCACGCGCGCTGCGCGAGGCGCAGGTCGAGGCGCAGCGTTTGCTCGAGGCGACGCAGGCGGCGCTTGCCGCCGACGGCGAATTGCTGGCGGACGACGAGCGCGCGCAAGTCGACGCGGCGCTCGCGCGCTTGCACGCCGCCGCGCAGGGCGGCCATACCGACGACATCGAATCGGCAACGAAGGCCTTGGCGCAAGAAACCGACGAGTTCGCCGCGCGGCGCATGGACAAGAGCATTCGCCAGGCGTTGAAAGGCCGCAAGCTCGAGGACATTTGACATCCGGCATGGCGGCGCGCCGGGCATCGCGCGTCGCGTCGCCCGAGCGTTTTACAATGACAAGGCGAGCGACGCTTGCCGCCCCCGCACATTACAAGTCACGGAATTTCCTATGCCTCAAATCGTTGTCCTGCCTCACGTCGAACTGTGCCCGGAAGGGGCGGTGTTCGAGGCCAAGCCGGGCGAGAGCGTGTGCGATGCGCTGCTCGAGCACGGCATCGAAATCGAGCACGCGTGCGAAAAGTCTTGCGCTTGCACGACGTGTCATGTGATCGTGCGGGAAGGCTTCGAAGCGCTCGCGCCGTCGGAGGAGGACGAAGACGACCTGCTCGACAAAGCCTGGGGGCTCGAGCCGACCTCGCGCCTATCGTGCCAAGCGCGTGTACCGCAGGACCGGGATCTCGTCGTCGAGATTCCGCGGTACTCGATCAATCACGCTAAAGAAAATCATTGAGAACCCGAAGGAGGGAGCAGCCATGAAGTGGACGGATGTGCAAGAAATCGCAATGGCCCTCACCGACAACCACCCGGAGATCGATCCTCAGCAGATTCGGTTTACGGATCTCCATCGGTGGGTCATGGAACTCGATGGCTTCGACGACGACCCTAACCGGTCGAGCGAAAAAATCCTCGAAGCGATTCAACTGGCTTGGATCGAAGACGCGGCCGAATGAGGCGTGCGATGCAAGCGAGGGGCATGACCGCTCCGCGCTTGCCGAAGAAAAAAGGCGACCCGTACGAGGTCGCTTTTTTTGTGTCCGAAGAGCGGAGACCGGCCGATCGATTTCCCGCCTTCTACCGCTGCGCCGGGCTGCGCCGCCGGCCGATCGCTCAACCTGCGGCGAGTGCGCCATGCTCGATATGGACGCGTTCGCCCTGCTGGAACGGCGGCGGTTGGCGATAGTTGAAGTAGCGCAGGCGGCCGTTTTGCATTCGAACGCGCACTTGGTAGCTCGTTTCGCTACGCAGGTGTTTTTCGACCGAGTTGCCGGCGAAGCCGCCGCCGACCGCGCCGAGCACCGTCATCGCCGTTCGTCCGTTGCCGCTGCCGAACTGGTTGCCGAGCAAACCGCCGGCCACCGCGCCGCCGACCGCGCCGATGCCCGTGCCGTGACCTTCGTGACGCACCGAAGCGATCGATTCGACCGTGCCGCACGTCGAGCAGTAAGCCGATTGACCGGATTGTGCGCGCGGCTGCTGCGCTTCACCGTAAGGCTGCTGCGCAAGCTGTCGTTGCTGGGCGTACTGTTGTTGCTGGGACGGTTGCTGGCCGTACGGCTGCGCGTACGAGGGCTGGCCCGGCTGCCCCGCGTATTGCACTTGGCCCGGCGCAGAGGGCACGCCTTGACCCGCGGGTGCGGCTTGAGACTGCATGGGCTGCGGTTGTGGCGCTCGCGGCTGCTGTTGCCCGGCCGCCGACGTCATATTGGCGGGAGCGGCCGAATCGACGACAGGCTGCGACGATACTTGCGCCGTTTGCGTTTGATCGTTCTGGACGTTCGAGCTCGACGCCTTGGGGAACACGCCCGTGATCGCGGCGGTAGCGGCGAGGCTCGCCACGATGACAGTGCCCGCCGCCACGGCGATCAGCGGATGCAAGCGGCGAGCGGAAGTGGTCGGATTATTCATGTCGTAACCTCCGTCGAACGAAGGGGCTTTCATTGGAACAATGATAGTGTCCGCGTTCGCTCGACGGGCATCGTTTCAATTTGTAACGTTCGGCTAGGGGCGAATGCCGGGGCTTCGACCCGACCCGGCGCGCGCAAGCTCGCCATTCTTCGGCTCGCAAGGGTCGGAACACGCGTAAAAAAGCCGCCCGAAGCGTCGCTGCGGGCGGCTTTTACCGATGGTTACAAACTGCCGGGGCTAGCGTGTGGCTAGCGCGCATCAATCCTCGCGGCGCAGATGCGGGAACAGGATCACGTCGCGGATGCTGGGGCTGTCGGTGAGCAGCATCACCAGACGGTCGATGCCGATCCCGCAGCCTCCCGTCGGAGGCATGCCGTATTCGAGCGCGCGAATGTAGTCGGCATCGAAGTACATCGCTTCCTCGTCGCCGGCATCTTTCTGTTCGACTTGCTTCTTGAAGCGTGCAGCCTGATCTTCGGGATCGTTGAGCTCCGAGAAGCCGTTGGCGATTTCCCGGCCTGTGATGAACAATTCGAAGCGCTCGGTGATGCCGTCGACCGAATCCGATGCGCGCGCGAGCGGCGAAACTTCGACAGGGTAGTCGATGATGAAGGTCGGCTCCCATAGCTGCGCTTCGGCCGTCTCTTCGAACAGCGCCAGCTGCAGCGCACCGATCCCCGCGTTCAAGAAGGCCGGCTGCGTGGTATCGACGCCTAGACGCTTGAGCTCCGAGCGCACGAACGCGGCGTCGCCGAGCTGAGCGTCGGTATAGTCGGGCGCATACCTGCGAATCGCCTGCGTGATCGTCAAGCGATGGAACGGCTTGGACAAATCGAGCTCGCGGCCCTGATAGACGATGGCCGCCGTACCGAGCGCATCGATGGCGGCCTGACGGATCAACTGTTCGGTGAAATCCATGAGCCACGTGTAGTTCGTGTACGCGGCGTAGAACTCCATCATCGTGAACTCGGGATTGTGCCGCGGCGAAACCCCTTCGTTCCGGAAGTTGCGGTTGATCTCGAACACGCGCTCGAAGCCGCCCACGATCAGCCGCTTCAAGTAGAGCTCGGGCGCGATGCGCAGGAACATCTGCATGTCGAGCGCGTTGTGATGCGTCGTGAACGGCTTTGCGGCCGCACCGCCCGGGATCGGATGCAGCATCGGCGTTTCGACTTCCATGAAGTCGGCGTCCGACATGAACCTGCGAATCGAAGAAATCGCCTTCGTCCGCGCGACGAACGTGCTGCGCGCCTCGGGGGTGACGATCAAATCGACGTAGCGTTGACGGTAGCGCGTTTCCTGATCGGACAATCCGTGGAACTTGTCGGGCAGCGGACGCAGCGCCTTCGACAGCAAACGCAGTTCGGTGCAGCGCACCGACAGCTCGCCCTTGTTCGTGCGGAACAGCACGCCGCGCGCGGCGATGATGTCGCCGAGATCCCACTTCTTGAATGCATCGTAGGCTTGCTCGCCGACGTCCGCGGGCGTCACGAAGAACTGGATTTGCCCCGAGCCGTCTTGGACGGTCGCGAAGCTGGCCTTGCCCATGACGCGCTTGAGCATCATGCGGCCGGCGACGGCCACGTTCAGCGCCGTGGCCTCGAGCGAGTCCTTGTCGGCGTCGACGTATTGCGACTGCAAATCGCCCGCGTGGTGCGTCGGGCTGAAGTCGTTCGGGTAGGCGATGCCCGACTCGCGCAGCAGGCGCAGCTTTTCGCGCCGCTCGGCGATGATCTTGTTCTCGTCGACGGCTGCGTCGACGGTGGGGAGAGTCGATTCGGTCATGGTGTATCCGCTGCGCTTAGACGCCTTGCTTGAGGCTCGCGCTGATGAAATCGTCGAGGTCGCCGTCGAGCACGGCCTTCGTGTTGCTCATTTCGACGTTCGTGCGCAAATCTTTCACGCGGCTCTGATCGAGCACGTACGAACGGATTTGGTGGCCCCAGCCCACGTCGGTCTTGCTCGATTCGAGCTTGTCCTGCTCGGCTTGGCGCTTGCGCATCTCGGCCTCGTACAGGCGCGATTTGAGCATCGCCATGGCCTCGGCGCGATTGCGGTGCTGCGAGCGGTCGTTCTGGCACTGCACGACGATGCCCGACGGCAAGTGCGTGATCCGCACGGCCGAATCGGTCTTGTTGATGTGCTGCCCGCCGGCGCCCGACGCGCGATACGTGTCGATCCGCAGATCGGCCGGGTTGATGTCGACTTCGATCGAATCGTCGATCTCGGGGTAGACGAACACCGACGAGAACGACGTATGACGGCCGCCCGACGAATCGAACGGCGATTTGCGCACGAGACGGTGAATGCCCGTTTCGGTGCGCAAGAAGCCGTACGCATATTCGCCTTCGACCTTGATCGTGGCGTTCTTGATGCCCGCGACGTCGCCTTCGGATTCTTCGAGCACTTCCGTCTTGAAGCCCTTGCGCTCGCAATAGCGCAAGTATTGGCGCAACAGCATCGCGGCCCAGTCGCAGGCCTCGGTGCCGCCGGCGCCGGCCTGGATGTCGATGAACGCGTTGTTCGGGTCGGCCGGGTTGGCGAACATTCGACGGAATTCGAGATCGGCGACGCGCGCTTCGATCGCTTGCGCGTCGGCCTCGCAGGCGACGAGCGTGTCGTCGTCGTTTTCCTCGCGGGCCATGTCGAACAGGTCCTGCGCGTCGCGCAGGTCGGTATCGAGCGCGGACAGGGTCAGAACGACGCCTTCGAGCATCTTTTTCTCCCGGCCGAGGGCCTGGGCATGCTTCGAGTCGTTCCAGACGTTCGGATCTTCGAGTTCCTTGTTGACTTCAGCTAGACGCGCAAATTTGGCGTCGTAGTCAAAGATACCCCCGTAGCTCGCCCGCGCGTCGGCGCAAGTCCGCTAGAGAGCCTTCGATCGCGTTCAGACGTTCGGCTTCCATGTCGATCTTTTCTGCTTCGTAAAAAGGGGAAATTATAGCCGATCGGCCTGCCTCGCCGGCCCTCGACCGCGAGGCCGCGGCTCGACGAGGCTTTGCTCAGCGCGCGTCGGCCGACGCTGCATGCTCGACGATCAATTGCACGCGAACGACGCCGTTCCAGCTGTCGGCTGCGAGGCGGTACGCCAGGCGAGCCCGTGCAGGCAGCGTTTCCGTGTGGTTGAACCAGATCGCCTGAAAGCGCTGCCGGCCGCGCGCGAGTTGCAGCTTCAAATGCTTGTCCTTGACGAGCGCCTGCGACACGACGTCGAACTCGCCGGAGAAGGTAGGGGCGGGGAACCCCTGGCCCCATACCGCGGCGTCGATCAATTCGACCACTTGCGGCGTGAAGTAGGCGTCTTCTAGCTCGCCGTCGGTCATGACCACGCGAGCGAGCGCGTCGTCGTCGAGCTGCTCGCGGGCGACCGCTTCGAAAGCGGCGGCAAAACGCGGCACGTCGTGCGTCGCGAGCGTCAGCCCCGCCGCCATCGCATGGCCGCCGAACGTGACGATGAGATCGGGTTCGCGCTTGGCGATCAGATCGAGCGCATCGCGCAGATGAAAGCCGGGAATGGAGCGGCCCGAGCCCTTGACGCGCTCGCCTCCGTCGTCGGCGAGCGCGAACGTGAACGACGGACGATGATACTTTTCCTTCAGCCGTCCCGCGACGATCCCGATGACGCCCTGGTGCCAGCTTTCGTTGAAGAGCGTGATCGTCGCGCGGCCCTCGGGATCGAGCGCGGCGATCTCGACGAGCGCCTGCTGCTGCATGCCCGCTTCGATCTCGCGCCGCTCGCGGTTCATCGCGTCGAGCTGCTGCGCGAGCTCCCATGCGCGGCCGACGTCATCCGTCGTCAGGCATTCGATGCCAAGCGACATGTCCGACAACCGTCCGGCTGCGTTCAGGCGCGGGCCCAGGGCGAAGCCGAGATCGAAACCCGACGCCGTGCGCGCCTCGCGTCCGGCCGCGCGGAACAGGGCGGCGATCCCCGGTTGCAGGCGGCCGCGGCGAATGCGCGAGAGCCCCTGCGCGACGAGTACGCGGTTGTTGCCGTCGAGCTTGACGACGTCGGCGACGGTGCCGAGCGCGACGAGGTCGAGCAGGCCGTCCAGCCGAGGCTCGGGAATGCCGGCCTTGCCGAGCGCACCGGCCTCGCCGAATGCGCCGAGCTCGCGCAGCCGGGCGCGCAGCGCGAGCAGCACATAGAACATGACGCCGACGCCCGCGATGCACTTGCTCGGAAAGCTGCAGCCGGGCTGGTTCGGGTTGACGATCGCGCGCGCGGCGGGGAGCGCTTCGCCGGGCAGGTGATGGTCGGTGACGAGCACGTCGATGCCGCGCGCATTGGCGGCCGCGACGCCCTCGACGCTCGCGATGCCGTTGTCGACGGTGATAAGCAGATCCGGGTTGCGCGCGGCGGCGAGTTCCACGATCTCGGGCGTAAGCCCGTAGCCATATTCGAAGCGGTTCGGTACGAGATAGTCGACCTGCGCGCCGAACATGCGCAGGCCGCGCACGGCCACCGCACAGGCGGTCGCCCCGTCGCAGTCGTAGTCTGCGACGACCAGCAGGCGTTTGCGCGCAAGAATCGCTTCGGCGAGCAGCTCGGCAGCGTCGTTCGCGCCTTTGAGTTCGACGGGCGGCACGAGCCGGGTGAGCGCGGTCTCGATCTCTTCGGGCAGGCGCACGCCGCGCGCGGCATACAGGCGTGCCAGGATCGGGTGCAGGCCGTGGCGGATCAGCGCGGTTTCATCGGCGGGCGAGCACGCACGGTTGACGATTCGAGTCATGAGAAAAACCGGAAGGCGAGGGCGCGCGAAAGCGCGCGCCGCGGGATGTGACGTGCGATCGGAAGGCCAGCGGACCGCGGCGCGAGCGCGGACCGGCTCATTCGAAGAGCGAAGCGAGGACGCGCCGCCGCCAGAACTTGCGCAAATCGCCGCGGGTCGCGGTGAGCGTCGCAGACCCGGTGTCGCCGGCCAGCGTCAATGCGAGCATGCCGAGGCGGCCCGAATCGAGCGCGTCGAGCGCTGGTGCGAACCAGTCGCGTTCGAGTGCGTCGAGCGCCGCCTGCCATGCCGCCCAGTCCTGCGCGATGAAAGGCGCCGCAAACGAGCCCAGTTCGACGAGCGTTTCGCCGGCCTCGAGCGGCGGCATCGCCTTGAACGAAGCCGGCGCCGCAGCCGCTTCGACAGAAGCCGCGAGCGCGAGCCCGCGTGTCGCCGCGGCGTCGGAAAGCACGCGCACGAACGGACTGCGCACCGGCTGGGCCGCGCCTTGCGCATGCAGCCAAATCGAATTGACGGCCGGCAACCCGCGGGCTTCGCGCGCTTCGTTGACGGGATGCTCGAACCAGCCCATCTGCACTTCGTTTTGCAGCTTCATCCAGATGCGCGAACGTTGGCCCGTCTGCGCATCGTGAGGCAGCCAGATTTCGATGCTGCGGCCGCTCGCGCGGAGCGGCGAGGCGCCGGCGAGGGCGCCGAGCGCGTCGCCCGTCAAATACCAGCGGTGCGGTGTCGGCGCCTCGACGCGCACGCCGAGTTCTTCGATCAACGGCCTGGCCGTGGCGAGCAAACTAGCCGCGTCTTCATCGGTCAAATCCAGTGCGGAAGGGTCGATCAGCACGAGATGATCGTGGGCGATGCGCACGTGCACGGGCTCGACGCACGCCCAGCGAGCGTCGCCGGGCGTGCCGCCGTCGGCGAGTAGCATATAGGGCGCGAGCGGCGCTTCGTCGGCGGCGTTCGCGGCGACGGCGCCGAACCGGCGCGCGACCCATCGTTCGTGCGCAAGCGTGCGCTGAAAGTCTTCGCCGGCCACGCGCTCGACGAGTGTCGCGCGGGCGAGCAGCTTGTCGAGCGCCGGGCTGCGCAGATCGTGCAGCGCGGACGATGCATCGGCAGCCGTGGGCAGCGCGAACGGCAACAGGAGATGAAGACGGTTGGAATGCATGATGGTGCGCATTGTATGGCAAACTGCGCGCTTGATCGGCGCGGCGCCGGTGCGCGGCGCGAGTGCGGTGCTTGGCATGCGCATTGCGGGCCGGTCGGCGCGACGTTGAAACTTGAAGGATTCGCTTGAAGCTCCCTTACGAATGGCAAATTGGCTGGCGCTACACGCGCGCCGGCAAACGCACGACGGGCAACGGTTTCATTTCGTTCATCGCGGCTGTGTCGATGTCGGGTATCGCGCTCGGCGTCGCTGCGCTGATCGTCGTCCTGTCGGTCATGAACGGTTTTCAGAAGGAAGTGCGCGACCGCATGCTGTCGGTCCTCGCCCATGTCGAGATCTTTTCGCCATCGGGCTCCATGCCCGACTGGCAGCGCACGGCCTTCGAGGCACGCCGCAATCCGGAGGTGATCGGTGCGGCGCCCTACGTCGAAGCGCAAGCGCTGCTCACGCGCGGCGACGCCGTGAGCGGGGTGGCGCTGCGCGGCGTGGAGCCTTCGCTCGAACCGCAGGTGTCGGACATCGGCAAGGACATGAAGGCCGGCCGCTTGACCGATCTCGAACCCGGTCAGTTCAATATCGTCCTCGGCGCCGATCTGGCCGCCAATCTCGGCGTGTCGCCCGGCGACAAGATCACGCTGGTCGCGCCCGAAGGCTCGATCACGCCGGCGGGCATGATGCCGCGCCTGAAGCAATTCACGGTTTCGGGCGTCTTTCAGTCCGGCCATTACGAATACGACGCCTCGCTCGCGCTCATCAATATTCGCGACGCGCAGGCGCTGTTCCGCATCCCGGCGCCGACGGGCGTTCGCCTCAAGCTCAAGGATATGCAGGAAGCCCCGCGCGTGGCGCACGAGCTCTCGCGGACGCTGTCGGGCGATCTCTATATTCGAGACTGGACGCAGCAGAACAAGACTTGGTTCTCCGCCGTCAAGATCGAAAAGCGGATGATGTTCGTCATCCTCACGCTGATCATCGCGGTCGCGGCGTTCAACCTCGTGTCCTCGCTCGTCATGACGGTGACGAACAAGCAGGCCGACATCGCGATCTTGCGCACGCTGGGTGCGCAGCCCGGCTCGATCATGAAGATCTTCTTCGTGCAGGGCATCACGATCGGTTTCGTCGGCACGGGCGCAGGCGTTGCGCTCGGTTGTCTGATCGCGTGGAGCATTCCGTGGCTGGTCCCGATGATCGAACACTTGCTCGGCGTGCAGTTTCTGCCGCCGTCCGTCTACTTCATCAGCGAACTGCCGTCGGAACTCGTCGCCGGCGATGTCGCGAGGATCGGCGTCATCGCATTTGCGTTGTCCGCGCTCGCGACGCTCTACCCGAGCTGGCGAGGCGCGAAGGTGCGTCCGGCGGAGGCGCTGCGTTATGAGTGATTTCATGATCGAACGACCGACGGCCGTTGGCGCCGATTCGAGCGAGCCGGGTGCGGGGGCGGGCGTGCTTCAGGCGCACGGCATCTCGAAGGCGTTCGTCCAGGGCGGATTGAACGTGCCGGTGCTGAACGGCGCCGACCTCGTCGTGCGCCGGGGCGAAAAGCTCGCGATCGTCGGCGCCTCGGGCTCCGGCAAGAGCACGCTTTTGCACGTGCTGGGCGGGCTCGACGAGCCCAGCGCGGGAAGCGTGTCGCTGCTCGGCCGGCCGTTCACGAAGCTGGCCGAGCGCGAGCGAAACGACTTGCGCAATCGCGCATTGGGTTTCGTCTACCAATTTCATCATCTGCTGGCCGAATTCAGCGCACTCGACAACGTCGCCATGCCGCTGCGCATTCGACGCCTTGCGCCCGACGAAGCGCGGCACGAGGCGCAGGCCATGCTCGAACGCGTCGGCCTCGCGCACCGGGCGAAGCACCGCCCGGGCGAGCTGTCGGGCGGCGAGCGTCAGCGTGTCGCGATCGCACGGGCGCTCGTGACGAAGCCGGCTTGCGTGCTGGCCGACGAGCCCACGGGCAACCTCGACGGCGCGACGGCCGACAACGTGTTCAAGCTCATGCTCGAGTTGTCGGCCACGCTCGAAACGAGCTTCGTCATCGTGACGCACGACGTCGAATTGGCGGGCCGTTGCGACCGTATCCTGCGTCTGCGCGACGGCGTGCTGCACGAAGAGCCGTCCGTGCCCGTCTAACGCTTCAAGCCCACGCCGAACGAGCGCCGCCATGTGGATCGATACCCACTGTCATCTCGATGCCGGCGAATTCGACGACGATCGCGACGCCGTGGCTCGGGCAGCTAGAGCCTGCGGCGTGGCGCGCATCGTGATTCCGGCCGTCGGGCGCGCGAACTTTGCCGCCGTACGCGAACTCGCGCATCGCGTCGAGGGCGGCGTGTACGCGCTTGGCATTCACCCGTTGTTTACCCCGCGGGCGACGGAGCGCGACCTCGACGCGCTGCGCGACGAGATCGAGGCGAGCTTGCGCGATCCACGCTTCGTCGGGATCGGCGAGATCGGTCTCGACTACTTCGTTCCCGAACTCGACGACGAGCGCCAGCGCTTTTTCTACGACGCGCAACTGAAGCTCGCGCGCGATTTCGATTTGCCCGTGATTTGTCACGTGCGCAAATCGCAAGACCTTGTCCTGAAGGGGCTGCGCCGCTATGCGGTGAAGTGCGGCATCGCGCACGCGTTCAACGGCAGCTTTCAGCAGGCGCATGCGTTCATCGACCAGGGAATGCGCCTCGGCTTCGGCGGCAACGTCACGTTCGAACGGTCGCGCCAAATCAGGCGGCTCGCGGCCGAGCTGCCGCTCGAGGCGCTCGTCGTCGAGACCGATGCGCCCGACATTCCTCCCTCCTGGCTTTACAAGCAGCGCAATTGCCCCGATCAAGTGCCTCGCATTGCCCGCGTCATTGCCGAGCTGCGCAATATCGGCTTGGACGAGCTGCAGGTAGGCACAACGGCCAACGCTCACGCCGCGCTGCCCCGCCTCGCGCTCGCTTGCGCATAATCGACGTTCGTTCGCGCCGCGCCGCATGATCGGCTAGCCCACCGCGGCTGGGCGATCGCCGAGGCCTTCGGCCGTGCGCGCGTCGTGGCGCACTGATTCTTGGGAGGGCGAATGCGGGCAGTGCTGATCGGCTTCGCGCTCGGCGTCGCGATGCTGCAGCAGCGCGCGGCATTGCCGGGCACGTGGGAATGGATGGCGCTCGTCGCGGCATTCGCTACGGCCTTCGGCATCGTTGCGTGGGTACGGTGTTTTCCTGCGCGGCGCAGGCTGCGAGTGGAGAATGCACCCCATGTGCGGGGATGGGCAGCGCTGCACGGCCCGTTCGGCGCGCATCTGGCTTTGACGGGGGCGGCCGTCGTCGCGGGGTATGCCTACGCGGCCGTGCGCGCCGAAATCCGATTGACCGAAGCGCTGCCGGCGTCGTGGGAGCAGCGCGAACTCGCGCTCACGGGGCACGTGCGCGGTTTGCCCGTGGGCGATGGTTCACGCGTGCGGTTTTCGTTCGCCGTCGACGTCGACGAGGTTCGGCGAACGACGGGCATCGAGCACTTTCCGTCGGTCGTTCAATTGAATTGGAGCGCGCGCGGGGGGCGCGGTGCGCCGCGTTTGATCCCGGGCGATCGATGGCGCTTGAACGTTCGGCTCAAACGCGTGCACGGGAACGCCAACTTCGCGGGCCACGACATGGAGGTCTCATTGCTCGAGCGCGGTATCCGCGCGATGGGTTCGGTCGTCTCGTCTTCCGCCGCCGAACGATTGCCGGGCGTCGACGGCGGTGTCGGCACGGCGATCGACCGCGTTCGTCTTGCGCTGCGTGAGCATATCGCCGGCGCGCTGGCGAGCGCGACGCATCGCGGCATCGTCACGGCCCTCGCGATCGGCACGCAGGAAGCGATCACGCCGGCGGACCGGCTCGTGCTTCGTCGCACGGGAACGAGTCATCTCGTGGCGGTGTCGGGCTTGCACATCGGCTTCGTCGCGGGGCTCTGCGCTGCGCTCGCGGGTTGGCTATGGCGTCGCTCGTGTTTCTTGGGCGCGATGCTCGCGCGACGCGGCGGGCGCGAGTGGCCGCTCGTCGTTCCCGCGCCGCTCGCGTCCGCCGTGGCCGGCGCCGTGTGCGCCGCGGGCTATGCCGCACTCGCGGGCTTCAACGTTCCAGCGCAGCGGGCGTTGTGGATGCTGATCGTAGCAAGCGCCGCGTTCATGCTGGGCCGCCGTGTCGGCGTCTCGCTCGTGCTGGCGTGGGCGGCGGCGCTCGTGCTTGCCGTCGATCCCTGGGCCGTGACGGCCGCCGGCTTTTGGCTGTCGTTCGGGGCCGTTGCGGTGATCGTCTTCGCCATGCGCGGCAGTTTGCGGGCGCGCAGCGAGAACGAGACGCCGCTCGATGTGATCGATGCGACGCGTGCCAGCGATCCGGCATGGCAGGCGCCGGTGCGGCAAGCGCCCGAAGGCAGGGGGTGGGGAGCGTGGATCGTGTCGAGCATGTCGACGTGGCGGCGAAGGCTTGCACGTGCACGCATGCGATGCGCGGACGCATTGCGCGCGCAATGGGCCGTGACGCTGGGCCTCGCGCCGCTCACCGCGTTTTGGTTTTCGCAAGTCTCCCTCGTGGGGCCGCTCGCGAACGCGGTTGCGGTGCCGTGGGTCAGCTTGCTCGTGGCGCCTGTCGTACTTGTCGCGATCGTGTTGCCCGCGCCGCTCGACGCACATGCCTATCAACTCGCTCACGCGCTGCTCGAGCCGCTGATGCGGGCGCTCGATGCGCTGGCGCAGTCTGCCTGGGCGGTGCGTCATCCGCCGCGTCCGCCGCTCTGGGCGGTGCTGTTCGCTGTGTTGGGCGTCGCATGGCGTCTCATGCCGCGCGGTTGGCCGCTGCGTTTCGCGGCGCCGCTCGCCTGGCTGCCGCTCGTCGTACCGGCGGCGCCGGAGATCGAACGGGGCGCTTTTCGGTTGACGGCGCTCGACGTGGGGCAGGGCGCATCGATTCTGATCGAAACGCATCGCAAAGCGCTGTTGTTCGATGCGGGCCCAGGCCCCGAGTCGACGCACGCCGGAGAGCGCATCGTCGCGCCGTATCTATTGGCGAACGGGGTCGGCCGGCTCGATACGCTCGTCGTGAGCCACGGCGACGCCGATCACGCGGGCGGCGTGCCGGCGGTGCTGGACGCGGCGGACGTGCGGCAAGTCTTGGGCGGATTGCCGGCGTCGCATCGAATTTGGGATGCGGCTCAGGCATCGGGCGCGGCGCGGCTGCGCTGCGCGGCGGGACAGCGCTGGCAGTGGGACGGCGTCGAATTCGAAGTGCTCTGGCCCGATCCGGGGCCGTTGCCCTCGCGTTCGAACGAGCAATCGTGCGTGCTGAAGGTCAGCGCCCGGGGGATGAGCGCGTTGCTGACAGGCGACATCGGCGCGCCGGCCGAACGCGCGCTTGTCGCCCGAGCGCCCGAAGCGTTGCGCGCCGACGTCCTACTCGTCGCACACCACGGCAGCAAGACCTCGTCGACCGAGCCTTTCCTCGACTGCGTCGATCCGCGTGTGGCGGTATTTCAGGTAGGCTATCGCAATCGCTTTCGCCACCCCCATCCGCGCGTCTGGTCGCGCTTCGAAGCGCGCGACGTCAGCCTCGTTCGTACGGATCGCGACGGCGCGATACGCGTAACGTTAGCGGAAGGCCGGCTCGCGGTCGAACGTTATCGCGTGTCGCATGCGCGGTACTGGATGGATCGAATGGATCGATAAGAAGCGAATTGTCATGGAGGCTGCGGCGCTTGAAAGAAATCATCCACTTTTCGCATGCGAACGGGTTTCCGGCCTCGATCTACCGGACGCTCTTCGCCGAACTTTCCGATGATTACGAGCTTCGCTACATCGAGCGCATCGGCCACGACCCGCACTATCCGGTCACGAGCGATTGGCCGCATCTCGTGGAGGAGTTGCTCGCCGACATCGGCCGCCGCTACGAGCGGCCCGTGTGGCTCGTCGGTCATTCGATGGGCGGGTATGTTTCGCTGATGGCGGCGCTGAAGCACCCGCATTGGGTACGCGGCGTGGTGATGCTCGATTCTCCGGTGGTGGCGGGCTGGCGCGCGAGCGTCCTGCGCTTTACGCAATGGACGGGGCTCGACGAGCGGCTCTCGCCGGCCGCCGCCACGCGCAAGCGGCGCAAGCAGTGGGCGAGCCGCGACGAGGCTTGGCGTCATTTCCACGCGAAGCCGGCGTTCGCCCGATGGGACGAGCGCGTGCTTTCCGACTACATCGAGTTCGGCATTCCGCCGGATTCGGCGCTCGGCACGCGCTCGCTCGCATTCGATCGCGACATCGAATACCGGATCTACCGAACGCTGCCGCGCACGCTCGGCGCTCGGCTGGCGCGTGGCGCGCCGGTACCGGTCGGCTTCGTCGCGGGCACGCATTCGAAAGAGATTCGGCAGGTGGGGCTCGAAGCCACGATGCGCGCGGCGCAAGGACGCATCGAATGGATCGAAGGCAGCCATCTCTTCCCGATGGAGCGCCCGATCGAGACGGCGCGCGTGCTGCTCGGCATGCTGAACAAATTGCGCGAGACGGGGTAGCGGGCAGTCATGCTCGACGTTGGGGCGTCGCGGGCCTTAAGGTATAATCCGTTTTTCCCGCGAGCATCCAGCGATGACTAAATATGTTTTCGTCACCGGCGGCGTAGTGTCGTCCCTCGGCAAGGGCATTGCCGCCGCCTCTCTCGCCGCGATCCTCGAATCGCGCGGTCTCAAAGTCACCCTCCTCAAACTCGATCCCTACATCAACGTCGACCCCGGCACGATGAGCCCGTTTCAACACGGCGAAGTGTTCGTGACCGAAGACGGCGCGGAGACGGATCTCGACCTCGGCCACTACGAGCGGTTCATCAGCACCAAGATGCGCCGCGCGAACAATTTCACGACGGGGCAGATCTACGAATCGGTGATCCGCAAGGAGCGCCGCGGCGATTACCTCGGCAAGACGGTGCAGGTGATTCCCCACATCACGAACGAAATCCAGGCGTTCATCGAGCGCGGCGCGGCTTCGGCCACCTGCGGCGAGCCTGACGTGGCGATCGTCGAAATCGGCGGCACGGTGGGCGACATCGAATCGCTGCCGTTCCTCGAAGCGGCGCGGCAAATGAGCCTGCGCCTCGGCCGCAACAGCGCGTGCTTCGTTCATTTGACGCTCGTGCCGTTCATCGCGACGGCGGGCGAGCTCAAGACCAAGCCTACGCAGCACAGCGTGCAGAAGCTGCGCGAGATCGGCATTTCGCCGCACGTGCTGCTGTGCCGGGCCGACCGCCGCATTCCCGACGACGAATGCAAGAAAATTTCGATGTTCTCGAACGTGCCCGAAGACGCCGTTATTTCGGTGTGGGACGTCGATAGCATCTACAAGATCCCGCAAATGCTGCACGACCAAGGGCTCGACAGCATCATCTGCGAAGAGCTTCGGCTGCAGCCGAAGCCGGCCGATCTGGCGATGTGGGCAGAGATCGTCGGCAAGCTCGAACATCCGAAGCATGAAGTCACGATCGGCATGGTCGGCAAGTACGTCGATCTGACCGAATCGTACAAGTCGCTGATCGAAGCGCTGCGTCACGCGTCCGTGCATACGTCGACGAAGGTCAACATCGAGTACATCGATTCGGAACAGATCGAAGCCGAAGGTGTCGAAAGCCTCGAGCATCTCGACGCCGTGCTCGTGCCGGGCGGCTTCGGCCGTCGCGGCACCGAGGGCAAGATCGCCGCGATCCGCTATGCGCGCGAGGCGAAGGTGCCGTACCTCGGCATCTGCCTGGGCATGCAACTGGCCGTGATCGAGTTCGCGCGCGACGTCGTCGGGCTGGAAGGGGCGAACAGCACGGAGTTCGACGTGAACACGGCGCACCGCGTCGTCGCATTGATCACCGAGTGGTACGACCGCGAAGGCCGCGTCGAGAAGCGCACGGAAGAGTCGGATCTCGGCGGCACGATGCGCCTGGGCTCGCAACGCTGCCCGATCAAGCCCGGCACGCTGGCCGAACGGATCTACGGCAAGGACGTGAACGAACGGCATCGTCACCGTTATGAAGTCAATAACCGCTACGTGCCGCAACTCGAAACCGGCGGCCTGATCATCAGCGCGCGCACGCCGAGCGAGGATCTGCCCGAAATGATGGAGTTGCCGCGCAGCCTTCACCCGTGGTTCGTCGGCGTCCAGTTCCACCCCGAATTCACGTCGACGCCGCGTGACGGGCATCCGCTGTTCAAGTCGTTCGTCGAGGCGGCGCTCGCCTGTCACGAAGCGCGCAAGGAGAAGGCATGAAGCTGTGCGACTTCGAAGTCGGTCTCGATAAGCCGTTTTTTCTTATCGCGGGCACTTGCGTCGTCGAATCCGAGCAGATGACGATCGATACGGCCGGCCGGCTCAAGGAAATCTGCGCGAAGCTCGGCATTCCGTTCATCTATAAGTCCTCTTACGACAAGGCCAACCGCAGTTCCGGCAAGTCGTTCCGCGGGCCCGGAATGGACGAAGGCTTGCGCATCTTGTCGGAAGTGAAGCGTCAGCTCGGCGTGCCCGTGCTGACGGACGTGCACGACGTCGAGCAAATCGAGCAAGCCGCGGCGGTCGTCGATGTCCTGCAAACGCCGGCATTCCTGTGCCGGCAGACCGATTTCATCCATGCCTGCGCGCGCTCGGGCAAGCCCGTCAACATCAAGAAAGGGCAATTCCTCGCGCCGCACGACATGAAGAACGTCATCGACAAGGCGCGGGAAGCGGCGCGCGAGGCGGGGCTGTCGGAAGACCGCTTCCTTGCGTGCGAGCGCGGCGTCTCGTTCGGCTACAACAACCTCGTCTCCGACATGCGCTCGCTCGCGATCATGCGCGAAACGGGTGCGCCCGTCGTATTCGACGCCACGCACTCGGTGCAATTGCCGGGCGGGCAGGGCACGAGCTCGGGCGGCCAGCGCGAATTCGTGCCCGTGCTGTCGCGCGCGGCCGTGGCCGTCGGTGTGGCCGGGCTGTTCATGGAAACGCATCCCAACCCCCCGTGCGCCTTGTCGGACGGCCCGAACGCCGTTCCGCTCGGGCGCATGAGCGACTTGCTGGAGACGCTGGTCGCATTGGATTCCGTCGTGAAACGTGCCCCGTTCATCGAGCACGATTTCAACTGACCGCAGCCGTCAAGAAAGAGAATTCATCGTCATTTAAGAGGAAATCATGAGTGCAATCGTAGATATCATCGGCCGTGAGATTTTGGACTCCCGAGGCAACCCGACCGTCGAATGCGATGTGCTGCTCGAATCGGGCACGATGGGCCGCGCTGCAGTGCCCTCGGGTGCGTCGACGGGCTCGCGCGAAGCCATCGAGCTGCGGGACGGCGAAGCCGGCCGCTACAACGGCAAGGGCGTCCTGAAAGCGGTCGAGCATATCAACACCGAGATTTCCGAAGCGATCATGGGCCTCGACGCGTCGGAGCAGGCGTTCCTCGACAAGACGCTGCTCGAGCTCGACGGCACGGATAACAAGTCGCGCCTCGGCGCGAATGCGATGCTGGCCGTTTCGATGGCCGTCGCGAAGGCCGCGGCCGAAGAAGCCGGCCTGCCGTTGTACCGCTACTTCGGCGGCTCGGGCGCCATGCAACTGCCGGTTCCGATGATGAACATCGTCAACGGCGGCGCGCACGCGAACAACAGCCTCGACATCCAAGAATTCATGATCGTCCCCGTCAGCCAGCCGACGTTCCGCGAAGCGCTGCGTTGCGGCGCGGAAGTGTTCCACGCGCTGAAAAAGATCCTGTCCGATCGCGGCATGAGCACGGCTGTCGGCGACGAGGGCGGCTTCGCTCCGAACTTCGGCAGCAACGCCGAATGCCTGTCGGCGATCCTGCAAGCCATCGAAAAGGCCGGTTATCGCGCGGGCGAAGACGTGCTGCTCGCGCTCGATTGCGCGGCGAGCGAGTTCTATCACGACGGCAAGTACCAACTGGCCGGTGAAGGCCTGCAACTGTCGTCGGCCGAGTTCACCGATTACCTGGCGACGCTGGCCGATAAATTCCCGATCGTATCGATCGAGGACGGCATGCACGAGAGCGACTGGGACGGCTGGAAGCTGTTGACGGACAAGCTCGGCAAGAAGATCCAACTCGTCGGCGACGATCTGTTCGTGACGAACACGCGCATCTTGAAGGAAGGCATCGAGAAGGGCATCGCCAACTCGATCCTCATCAAGATCAACCAGATCGGCACGCTGACCGAAACGTTCGCGGCGATCGAAATGGCCAAGCGCGCCGGCTACACGGCCGTCATTTCGCACCGCTCGGGCGAGACGGAGGATTCGACGATCTCCGACATCGCCGTCGGTCTGAACGCCGGTCAGATCAAAACGGGCTCGCTCTCGCGCAGCGACCGCATCTCGAAGTACAACCAATTGCTGCGCATCGAGGAAGATCTGGGCGATATCGCCAGCTATCCGGGCAAGTCGACGTTCTACAATCTGCGTTGACGCACGCGTTATCCCCATCGATCGTTTTGCCTGCCGCCCCGTGCTACGCCCGGGGCGGTTTTGAATCCGCGGTTCTTTGAATGCGCCTCGTCACCGTCGTCCTCGTCGTCCTGCTCGCGCTGATTCAGTATCCGCTTTGGTGGGGCCATGGCGGATGGTTGAGCGTTCACGAACTGCGTGGCGCACTGGCCGCGCAGCAGCAAAAGAACACGGACGAGAAACTACGCAACGAACGAATCGAGGGCGAAGTGCAGGATCTGCAAAACGGCACGTCGGCCGTCGAAGAGCGCGCGCGCTACGAGATGGGAATGGTCAAGAACGGCGAAGTGTTCGTGCAGTTCGTGTCGCCCAGCGCGAGCTCGAGCCCGACCGCCTCGCTGGCGCCCAGCAACACGTCGACGCGTGGCGAAGTATCGGCGGCCCCTGTCAGCGTCGTGCCGAACCCTGTCTCACGCGAGAAGTCGAACAAACACAAAAAGCATGCGGTCGAGAAGGGCAAGCATGCTGCCGCGCAGAAAAGGCCGTAGCGCGGCCTGCCGAGACGCGTCTTACACGCCGCGGCTTACCACCACCAGCCCGGATAGTAGCCGGGGCTCGTATATCCCACGCCCCAACCGCTGTTCCATCCGCCGTAATAGCCGCCGAACGTGACAGGCGCCGGGTAGTAGTACGGCGTGTAATAGCGCGCCCATGCCCTGGCCGACATCGCTTCGTTCTGTTCGCGCAGCACTTGCTTGTCGATTTCGTCGTAACGCTTCTTTTCGGCATCGGTCAGCGGACGCGCGCTTTCGGCGGCGCCCGGCTCGCCGGGCGCGAGGCGGCTCAGGATCGGGCCGGGCGGCGGGGCTACGACGCAGCTGGACAGCGTCGCGAGCGCCGTCGCGCAAACGGCGGCGCTCGCGACGCGCCGCGGCAAGGCCGCGAACGATGGAAGCGGGCGGTGCGGTGCGTTCATGGTTGGGCTCCGGGCTAGCGGCTGAGTCGGCACGCGCGGGCCGTGATGGCGCGCGCGCTACGCGGCGGTCAATGACGCTGCGATTGCGCCGGTGCGACACCGGCCGACACCTCTTGCGCCGCGAACAACTGAACGACGTCCACCGGATCGAACTCGTAGCGCTGGTTGCAATATTCGCAGTGAATTTCCACCTGGCCTTGTTCCTCGATGACGCTATCGACTTCGCCGCGTCCGAGCATCTTCAGCATCGAGCCGACGCGTTCGCGCGAGCACGTGCATTCGAAACGCGTGAGCGTGGGGGCGAAGTGCTGCACGTTCTCTTGCCAGAACAGCCGCCTGAACAGGGTTTGCGGTTCTTCTTTGAGCAGCTCGTCCTGCGAAAGCGTGCCGCCGAGCACGCAGACGCGCTCCCACGTATCGGCGTCGTGCTCGCCCGCGTGCGGGATGATGCCGCCGTCGCCGGGCAGCTTTTGCAGCAGCATGCCGACGGCGCGCTCGGTATTCGCCGCGAGCCACAAGCGCGTATCGAGCTGTTCGGAGTGATGCATGTAATGCTCGAGCACCTGCGCGATCGATTGCAGCGGGCCGTCGTGGCCGTTGAGCGGCACGATGCCTTGGTACGGTTGCTGGCCGGGGTGCTTTTCCTGCGGATCGAGCGTGATGACGCAGCGCCCGTGCCCGCTCGCGTTGAGCAATTCGACGAACGAAAGGCGCTCGCTCAGCGTCGTGTCGAACTCGCTCGAGATCTTCGCCGTGGCGCGCATCGTCAACGAAGAGCTGCATTGCACGACGAGCATCTTGATCGGCCCGTCGCCGAATATCTGCATGATCATCGTGCCGTCGAATTTCAGGTTCGCCGACAGCAACGCGCAGGCAGCCATCATTTCGCCGAGAATGTCGCGCACGGCGACCGGGTATTCCCGGCGCGCGAGCACTTCCTGCCACGTGTTGCGCAGCGAAACGATCTCTCCGCGCACGGGGGCGGCGGCGAACATGAATTTTTGCAACTGGTCGTCCACAACTGTTCCTTCAATCGTTGATGCCGCGGGCGTTGGCCACCCTGGATGCGGTGCGGTGTCAGCCGATCCGCACGAGTTGCGCCTTGAACAGATCGCGGCGCTCCACGTACGATTCGGCGGCTTGCGCGAGGGCCGCAACCTCCTCGTCCGTCAACGGGCGCGCGACGCGCGCGGGCGCGCCCAAGATCAGCGACCGGTCGGGGAACGTCTTGTTTTCCGTCACCACGCTACCGGCGCCAACCAGACAATTGCGGCCGATTACCGCTCCATTCAAGACCACGGCCTGAATTCCGATGAGCGAACCGTCTCCGATCGTGCAGCCGTGGAGCATCGCTTGGTGTCCGACCGTCACGTCGCACCCGATCGCGAGCGGGCGGCCCGGATCCGTATGCAGCACCGCGCTTTCTTGTACATTGCTGCGCGCGCCGATCGTAATCGGCTCGTTGTCGCCGCGGATGGCGGCGCCGAACCATACACTGGCGTTTTCCTCCACCGTGACCTTGCCGACGATCGCAGCCGTGTCGGCGACGAAAACGCTTTCGTGAATCGTCGGGGCGTGTTCCCCCAGCTTGTAGATCGGCACAATGGCTCCTTTGGACGAGCGGGGCTGGTTACAATGCCGCCGCATTGGGGCGCGGCCACGCTCGAGATGTCGAATCGCCTATTGTAAACGGTCCGGACTCGCGCCGTGCCGGACGGCGACCGCCCGGCCGTTCCGGTTCCCACCCGATCCACCCGATTCACCCGATCCACGCTTCGCACGCTCTTCGATGAATACGCTTCGATCCGCCCCGATTTTCTCGCAAGACCGCACGGCCGACGTGCGCCATGCGGCGCTTGCCATTCTGCTGGAGCCGGAACCGGCCGCGAAGGCGGCCGCGACGCGCGAGCTGTACGGGCGCTATGCCGACGGTGAGGCGGCGTGCCGCGTCGACGAGGTCATCGCCGAGCCGCCCGGCTTGCCGGGGCGGCCCGTCCGCCCGGCGCTGGTCGAGCCGCGCTCGCTGCGTCATCGCGGCATGCAGACGCAAGCCGGGCGAGCCGTCTTGCTGCATGCGCTGGCCCATATCGAATTCAATGCGATCAACCTCGCGCTCGACGCCGTCTGGCGGTTCGGGGGCATGCCGGAACGCTACTACGCCGACTGGTTGCGCGTGGCGGCCGAGGAGGCGCATCACTTCGCGTTGCTGCAGGCGCGCTTACAGGCGTTCGGCCACGCCTACGGCGATTTTCCCGCGCATGACGGGCTGTGGGACATGTGCGCGCGGACGCGCGACGACGTTCTCGCACGCATGGCGCTCGTGCCGCGTACGCTGGAGGCGCGCGGGCTCGATGCCTCGCCGCCGATCCGCGCGCGCTTGCTGCAGGCGGGAGACGAGGCGTCGGCGGCGATCCTCGATGTGATTCTGCGCGACGAGATCGGACATGTGCGGATCGGCAATCACTGGTTTCGATACCTCTGCGAGGCGCGCGCGCTCGATCCCCATGAAACGTACGCCCGGCTTGCGCGGCAGTATGGCGCACCGCGGCTGCGCGGGCCATTCAACTTCGACGCCCGGCGCGACGCGGGATTCGACGAAGACGAACTGGCGGCGTTGGCCGCCACCCCGGAAGCGGGTCGGAAGGTATAATCGAACGACCATTCTTTTTTGCGGCAGCGCCTGCCGATCACTTCCTATATGAACAACCCGCAATCCGATTTCCTGACCGTGCGCGGCGTCAAGCTGCACGTACGGCGGTGGGGCAGTCCGGACGCTCCGACGCTTTTCATGCTGCACGGCTGGATGGACGTATCGGCGTCGTTCCAATTCGTCGTCGATGCGCTCGGCGGCGATTGGCAGGTGATCGCGCCCGATGCGCGCGGGTTCGGGCTGTCCGACTGGCCGGTGGCCGAGCGCGGAGGCGGCCACTACTGGTTTCACGATTATCTGGCCGATCTCGAAGCGCTGCTCGATCACTATGCGCCGACGGGGCAGGTCAACCTCGTCGGCCACAGCATGGGGGCGAACGTCGTCTGCTTGTACGCGGGCGCTCGGCCCGATCGCGTGCGTCGCGTGGTCGATCTCGAGGGCTTCGGGCTCGCGCCCGCACGGGCCGGCGATTGGCCGCGACGACTCGCCGCGTGGCTCGACGATATGCGAACGCCCGCCAAGCTGAAGACGTACGAGACGCTGGAAGACGTCGCGGCGCGGCTCGTCAAGACGAACCCGCGCCTTGCCTCCGAGCGCGCGCGCTTTTTGGCCCAGCATTGGGCGAAGCGGGGCGAAGACGGCCGCTATATGCTGCTGGCCGACCCGGCGCACAAGCATCACGGACCGCTGCTGTACCGTCTGGACGAGGTGATGGCGGTGTGGTCGAACGTGACTGCGAAGGTGTTGCACGTGGAAGCCGTCGCGTCGCCCACATTGTCGATGCTCGCGGGCGAGATCCCCCTCGACGAATACAAGGCGCGCTTCAAGGCGTTTCCCGATTGGCGCGAAAAGCTGATCGAAGAGGCGGGGCACATGGTTCATCACGATCAGCCGGAGCAGGTCGCCGCGATGATCGAAGCGTTCTGCGCGTAAGGGCGATGCCGCCATCGGCCGCTGCGGCGCATGCTGGCCGGGCGGCGGCGCGGCGTTGGCCGAACGGCGTTGCGGCCGTTCTCGAGCGTTGCGGGTAAAATAGGAAGATCACTCGATCCCGACAGCATGAACGCCGATCTCCATTGCCATTCGACCGTTTCCGACGGCTTGCTCGCCCCTCGTGAAGTCGCGCGCCGCGCTCACGCGGGCGGCGTCACGCTATGGGCGCTGACCGACCACGACGAGGTTGCGGGCCAGGAGCAGGCGCGCAGCGAAGCCCTTGCGCTCGGTATGCGTTACGTCAACGGCGTGGAGATTTCCGTCACGTGGGCGTCTCGCACGGTGCATGTCGTCGGCCTGGGCATCGATCCGTCCAGCCCGTCGCTCGTCGCGGGCCTTTATGCCACGCGCAACGGCCGTGCGGCGCGGGCGAAGGCGATGAGCGACGCGCTCGCGGAACTCGGCATCGCCGGCGCCTACGAAGGTGCGTTGGCCTACGTCTCGAACCCCGATCTCATTTCGCGCACGCATTTCGCGCGCTTCCTCGTCGAGAAAGGATTCGCGGCGTCGACGGCCGACGTCTTCGATCGTTATCTCGGCGAAGGCAAGCCGGGCTTCGTGCCGCACCGGTGGGCCGCGCTCGAGAACGCCGTCGATTGGATTCGGGAGGCAGGCGGCGTGGCCGTGATTGCGCACCCGGGCCGCTATAAGTATTCGCCGCTCGAATTCGACACGCTATTCGGTCAATTCCTCGATTTGGGCGGCAAGGCGATCGAAGTGGTAACGGGCAGCCACGCGCCCGATCAGTATCGCGAATACGCCGAGGTGGCGCGCCGCTTCGGGTTCGAGGCGTCGCGCGGCTCGGATTTCCACGGGCCGGACGAGGGCCGCACCGAACTCGGCAAACTGCCGCCGCTGCCGTCCGATCTCACGCCGGTTTGGGAGCGCTGGCTATAGGCGCCCTCGTTGCCGCGCGCGGGGCGCACGAGTGCGTGCGCCGTCATGCTCGGCGCGGTGCATCGCTCGCTTCGCCGGCTCATCGACCGCTCGCACATGTCCCAATTTTTTAGGATTCACCCTGACAATCCGCAGCCGCGCCTGATCGCGCAGGCCATTCAGATCGTGAAGGACGGCGGCGTCATCGCGCTGCCGACCGATTCGAGCTACGCGCTCGCGTGCAGGCTCGACGACAAGGACGCCGTCAGCCGCTTGCGCCGCATTCGCGGCCTCGACGAGCGACAGAATTTGTCGTTGCTCGTACGCGATTTGTCGGAGCTGGCGACGTTCGCCATGGTCGACAATCGTCAGTTTCGGCTCATCAAGTCCGTCACGCCGGGCCCGTACGTTTTTATCCTGCTTGCAACGAAAGAAGTGCCGCGGCGCTTGTCGCACCCGTCGCGCAAGACGATCGGCCTGCGCGTGCCCGCTCACGCGATCACGCTCGCGCTGCTCGAAGCGCTCGGCGAGCCGCTGATCGCCACGACGCTGATCATGCCGTCCGAACAGGAGCCGCTCAACGATCCGGAGGAAATCCGCACTCGTCTTGAAAAACAAGTCGATCTCGTCATCGACGGCGGCGCGTGCCCGCGCGAGCCCTCGACCGTCGTCGATCTGACCGGCGACGAGCCCGTGCTCGTGCGTGCAGGGCGTGGATCGCTCGAGCCGTTCGGGCTCGCCACGATATGAACGTTCGCGGCGCAAATCGGCCCTGGCCGCTTGTTACAATACTTCAATGAATTCCTCTTTGATCCAGACGATCGTCGTCTACGCGCTGCCCGTGATCTTCGCGATTACGCTGCATGAGGCGGCTCACGGCTACGCTGCTCGCCTGCTGGGCGACAACACGGCCTACATGATGGGCCGCGTGTCGTTCAACCCGATGCGCCACATCGATCCGATCGGCACGATCGCGATCCCGTTGGTGCTCTACTTCGCGACGGGCGGCGCGTTCATGTTCGGTTACGCCAAGCCCGTGCCCGTGGCATTCAACAATTTGCGCAATCCACGCTGGGGTACCTTTTGGGTGGCGTTGGCCGGGCCGCTTTGCAACTTCGTTCAGGCGCTGGTTTGGGGCGTGTTCGGCGTGGCGCTCGCCGCGATGGGCGTGGACGAGCCGTTCTTCACCCGCATGGCGGCCGCGGGGGTGGGCGTGAACCTCGTGCTCGGCGTGCTCAATCTGTTTCCGCTTCCGCCGCTCGACGGCGGGCGCGTGCTGACGGCGCTGCTGCCGCCGCGGCAGGCCATTTCGCTCGCGCGGCTCGAGCCGTATGGTTTCTTCATCGTCATGGCGCTCGTGATGACGGGCATTCTGACGAAGTTCTGGCTGCGCCCGCTCGTGTCGATCGGCTACGATGCCGTGACGGCCGTCCTGACCCCTCTTGCATCGCTTCTCAACTGACACCATGTTTCCAGACCGCATCTTTTCCGGCATGCGCCCGACCGGGTCGCTCCATCTCGGCCACTATCACGGCGTGCTCAAGAACTGGGTCCGGCTCCAATCGGAATACCCGTGCTTCTTTTGCGTCGTCGATTGGCACGCGCTGACGACGCATTACGAGACGCCCGATGTCATCGAAAAGAACGTCTGGGAAGTGCTGATCGACTGGCTTGCGTCGGGCATCGACCCGGCGCAAGCGACGCTGTTCATTCAGAGCCGCGTGCCCGAACATGCCGAACTGTCGCTGCTGCTGGGCATGAGCGCGCCGCTCGGCTGGCTCGAACGCGTGCCGACTTACAAGGAGCAGATCGAGAAGCTCAAGGACAAGGACTTGTCCACCTACGGTTTTCTCGGCTACCCCGTGCTGATGGCGGCCGACATTCTGCTTTATCGCGCGTCGCTCGTGCCGGTCGGCGAGGACCAGGTGCCTCACGTCGAAATGACCCGCGAAATCGCGCGCCGCTTCAACCACTTGTACGGCCGCGAGCCCGGTTTCGAAGAAAAGGCGCTCGAGGCGGCCAAGAAGCTCGGCGGCAAACGCTCGAAGCTCTATCACGAATTGCGCAATGCCTACCAGCAAGAAGGCGACGATGAAGCGCTCGAGCAAGCGCGCGCCATGCTGCAAGAGTCGCAGAGCCTTTCGATGAACGATCGCGAGCGCTTGTTCGGCTATCTCGAAGGTTCGCGCAAGATCATTCTCGTCGAGCCGCAGGTGCTGCTGACGAAGGCTTCGCGCATGCCGGGCCTCGACGGGCAGAAAATGTCGAAGTCGTACGGCAACACGATCGGCCTGCGCGAAGACGCCGAGACCATCACGAAAAAAGTACGCACGATGCCCACCGATCCGGCGCGCGTGCGCCGTACCGATCCGGGCGATCCCGACAAATGCCCGGTCTGGCAGTTGCATCAGGTGTATTCCGATCAGGCCACGCACGAGTGGGTCCAAAAGGGTTGCCGCTCGGCCGGAATCGGCTGCCTCGAGTGCAAGCAGCCCGTCATCGAGGGCATTTTGCGCGAGCAGCAGCCGATGCTCGAGCGCGCGCAAAAGTACATGGACGACCCGACGCTGCTGCGCGCGATCGTCGCCGACGGTTGCGACAAGGCGCGCAAGTTCGCTACCGAAACCATGCGCGACGTGCGGGATGCGATGGGGCTGTCGTACTCATGATCGCGCGGTGCGGCACCCGCATGAACGAGGGCGTGCGGCAATGACCGGCCTGCACGGTGCGGCGTCGCTCGCTGCCGCGCCCGGCGGCGAGCCGTCTCCCTGGGTCGTGCGCTGGTCGCACCTCGTCGAGCCGGGCGGGGATGTTCTCGATATCGCGGCCGGCAGCGGTCGTCACGCGCGCTGGTTCGCCGCACGCGGGCATGCCGTTTTGGCGATCGACCGAGCCGAGCCGGCGCTCGCCGCGCTCTCCGGCATCGACGGCGTCGAAACGCTCGAGGCCGATCTCGAAGACGGCAGTCCCTGGCCGCTTCCCGAGACCCGGCGGTTTGCAGCCGTCGTGGTGACGAATTATCTGAACAGGCCCCTGTTGCCGCGGCTCCATCGCCTCTTGGCGCCGGGCGGCGTGTTGCTCTACGAGACGTTCGCACGCGGAAACGAAACGGTCGGCAAACCCTCGAATCCGGCATTCTTGCTGGCGCAGGGCGAACTGCTCGACGCGGTGCGCGGGCGCCTCGTCGTCGTCGCTTACGAGGACGGTTTTCTTGCGGCGCCGCGGGCCGCTTTCGTCCAACGTATTTGCGCCGTCCTGCCGGCGCAGCCCGGCGCGGCGGGCGCGGAAGAGGGGGCGGTCGCGCCGCGTTACGATTTGGCCGGCTAATCCGCTACAATCGCGCTTTCACGTTCGAATTCATCGCGTTTCATGGCTAACGGCACATCCAGCGGCACCCAAGGCGGCTTGCGCATTCGCGGCAGCATTCCTGCGATCGTCACGCCGATGCTCGAAGACGGCGGCCTCGATCTGCCGGCATTTCGCAAGCTGATCGACTGGCATATCGACGAGGGCACCGACGCGCTCGTCGTGGTCGGAACGAGCGGTGAATCGGCCACGTTGTCGGTCGACGAACACGTCGTCATGATCAAGACGGCGGTCGAACATGCGGCCGGGCGTATCCCGATCGTCGCCGGCGCGGGCGGCAATTCGACGCTCGAGGCGATCGAACTGACGAAGCACGCGAAGGCCGTCGGAGCCGACGCCACGCTGCAGGTCGTGCCGTACTACAACAAGCCGACGCAAGAAGGCATCTATCGCCACTTCGCGAAGATCGCCGAATCGGTCGACCTGCCCGTCATTCTCTACAACGTGCCGGGCCGTACGGTCGCCGACATGTCCAACGAGACGACGCTGCGCCTGGCGCAAGTGCCCGGCATCATCGGCGTCAAGGATGCCACGGGCAACATCGATCGCGCGGCCCACCTGATCAAGGCAGCGCCGGCTCATTTTTCGATTTTCAGCGGTGACGATCCGACCGCGATCGCGTTGATGCTGCTCGGCGGGCACGGGAATATTTCCGTGACGGCGAACGTCGCGCCGCGCGCGATGAGCGAACTGTGCAAAGCGGCGCTGGCGGGGGACGTCAAGACGGCGCGGGACATTCACATGAAGCTCCTGTCGCTGCATAAGAACCTATTCATCGAATCGAATCCGATTCCGGTGAAGTGGGCGCTCGAGCGAATGGGGCGGATGAAGGGCGGCATCAGGCTGCCGCTGACGCCGCTCGACGCGCGGTGTCACGAGGCGGTGCGCGCGGCGCTCTCCGAAGCGGGCTTGCTCGCCTAAGCGCCGGCGGTGTCGACCCCGTTCATTAGATCGAATTTGTTGCATTCATCGACGTCGAACCGGGCTTGTATGCCCGGCGTCGTCGCAGGCGTGTGTTGCGCATCACGAAGGACCTCATGAAACGTTCCGCTTTCTCCACCCATGCCATCCGCGCGGCGGCGCTCGTGCTCGCGATCTCGACGCTCGCGGGGTGCGATACGCTCAACGATTGGTTCTCGTCGGATCGAGTCGACTATAAGTCGACGCGCTCCGCGCCACCGCTGCAAGTGCCCAGCGATCTGACCGCCGACAAGACTCAGCCGCAATACACGGCGCCTCCTGTCACGGCGGCCCTGGGTGGCGCGCCGCTACGCAACGTTACGGCGGCCGGCAATTCGAGCGAAGGGGTGCCTAGCGCCGCCGATCCGCTCGGCATGCATATCGAGCGTGACGGCGATCGCCGCTGGCTCGTGGTCGACGGGCGCAGCCCCGATCAACTGTGGCCGCAGCTCGAAGCGTTCTGGAAGGAAAACGGCTTTGCGCTGAAGGTCGACACGCCGGCTACCGGCATCATGACGACCGATTGGGCCGAGAACCGGGCGAACATCCCCGACGACTGGTTCCGCCGCACGATTGGCCGCGTCATCGATTTCGCCTACTCCTCGGGCACGCGCGATCGCTTCCGCACGCTCGTCGAGCGCGGAGCCAACGGCTCGACCGATATCTCGATCACGCATAGCGCGCTCGAAGAAGTACTGACGGGCCAAGACAAGACGTCCTCGCGCTGGGTCGAGCGGCCCCGCAATCCGGTGCTCGAAGCGGTGTTCCTCTCGAAGCTCATGGAGAAATTCGGCCTGACCGAGGCGCAATCGAAGCAATTGCTCGCCAATGCGCGGCCCGCCGACGCCCCCGCGAAAATCGACATGAACGCCGGTGCGACGACGCTCGGCTTGACCGACGGATTCGAAGTGGCTTGGCTGCGCGTCGGCCTGGCGCTCGATCGCACGAACTTCACGGTCGACAATCGCGATCGCGAAAAGGGCATCTACTACGTCCGTTATGCCGATTCCACGGAGGAGTTGAAGCGTGACGGTTTGTTCGGCAAGCTGTTCTACAGCGCTCCGTCCAAGCAAAAGTCCGGTCGCGAATTTCTCGTGAATGTCCGGCCCGAAGGCAGCGGCACGCAAGTGGCCGTCGTGGACGCGAACGGTCAAGTCGATACGTCGGCCGAAGCGCAGCGCTTGATCTCGCTGCTGCACGCGCAATTAAACTAATTTCTCCGTCATGCGCTTTGCCAGCCTCGGTAGCGGTAGCGAGGGCAATGCGCTCGTCGTCGAAGCGGCGAGCGGCAACACCACCACGCGTGTGCTGCTCGATTGCGGCTTCTCCGCAAAAGAACTCGAGCGCCGCCTCGCGCGGCTTCAATGCAGCGTCGACGCGCTCGACGCCGTTCTCATCACCCACGAGCACAGCGATCACATCGGCAGCGCGCTGACGCTCGCCCGAAAATGGTCGCTGCCGCTCTACATGAGCTGGGGCACGGCGAAGGCGGTCGGGGCGGACAGCGCCGACGTCGATTTGCACGTCCTATGGGGCGATGAAACGGCCGCTATCGGCGATCTCCAAGTGTTGCCTTACACCGTGCCGCACGATGCCCGGGAACCGCTCCAATTCGTGTTTTCGGACGGAAGCCGTCGATTAGGTGTCCTAACCGATGTCGGGACGTCTACACCGCATATCACGACGATGTTGAGCGGTTGCGACGCGCTAGTGCTCGAATGCAATCACGACGCTCGCATGTTGGCGACGAGCCGCTATCCGCAGTCGCTGAAAGCGCGCATCGGCGGCAACCACGGACATCTAAGCAATGACGCCGCCGCAGAGATTTTGGCGGCGTTGGACAGGGTGCGGCTCACGCATGTCGTGGCGGCGCACTTGAGTCAGCAAAACAACTTGCCGGAGCTTGCGCAGGCAGCGCTGGCCGGGGTACTCGGCACATCCGCACAAGACGTCATGGTCGCGTCGCAGGAGTTGGGCTTCGACTGGCTGGAGTGTGGCGCGGGATGAGGGCGGGATAGGCGAAGGAAGGCGGTGATGGGCGACGGTCGCGGCCCGCGAGGGGCTTGTGTAACAAGCGTTTCAGATAGGCAACAAAAAACCGGCTCGTGGCCGGTTTTTTGTGCCTCGTTGCAGGCAGCAGCTAGCTTACTGGCTTGCGCCCGAAGCCGGAGCAGCGGCCGAAGCGGCAGCGTCCGAAGCAGCAGCGGCGTCGCTCGCAGCAGCGCTGGCGCTCGAAGCAGCAGCGCCAGCATCCGAAGCAGCAGCGCCAGCGTCGGAAGCGGCAGCAGCCGGAGCCGAAGCAGCAGCGGCGTCGCTAGCCGGAGCGGCAGCGTTTTGGTCGCTGCTCTTGTTGCACGCAGCGAGTGCAACAGCCGCCAACAGGGATGCTACGAGGAGGGATTTCTTCATGATCACGTCCTTTTATGGTTAAAGGTAAGCAACAGCGCGAAATAATACCGGTAATGTGCTCCAACACCAACCTAGGCCGCTGGTGGGATGCACTTCAGAGCGTGAATCTTCCCTACGGCTTGGGCGGAAATTATATGCACTTTCGTACCGACCGTCGACAAAGCAGGGTCAATACGTTGCCTTTCTCATACAGAATTTAACCGTATTCGATTGGCCGGCACGGCAAGCGTCATAGGGATGCGCCGACTCGTACCCAGCCGGCAAGATACCACTCGTGCAGCAGCCCTGTCATCGCTGGGTCGGCCGAGAGTGTTACAAAGCGTTTCCCCTCGATTCGTCGCGCATCGGCCAGTTCGAAGAGCCATCGACGACTGCGCGGAAGGGCCGATTCTTCACCGTTGATGAAATATGTTCGCGAGCCGTACAGCAGCGTGGTGCGGTTGTCCAGGCGAACTCCTTGCGCGCCCGCGCGCCGAACGAATGCCGCTTCGCCGAGCGGCCGCTCGGACGCGTCGAAAACCACATGCGGCTTCGGCTCGCTCAAGTAGCTGCCGAGAAACGATTCGAGGTCGCTCGGCGTCCAGCGTACGCGCGCAAGGATCGCGCCAAGCTCCGAAACGAGGGCGGAAGGCAGGGCGGCAGGGTGCGCGACGGCGTTTTGATCGGGGTCCCGGTAAAGCCGTTCCCCGGCTCGCGAGCGCCCGACATCGCCTCTTTCCGCCAGATAGTAGAGAAATTGACCAATGAGTTCGTTCGCGGAAGGCGCCCGAAAGCCGATCGAGCAGGTCATGCATTCGCCTTGCGCCATGCCGTCGTGAGCGATGTGGGGCGGCAGATAGAGCATGTCGCCGGGCTCGAGCACCCACTCTTGCTCGGGTTCGAAATGTTGCAACACCTTCAAGGGCAGACCGGCTTTCAATGTCAGGTCGCGCTGGGCGGAAATGCGCCAGCGGCGCTTGCCGTGCACCTGCAGCAGAAACACATCGTAGGAATCGAAGTGCGGGCCGACGCCGCCGCCGTCCGTCGCGTACGAGATCATGAGATCGTCGAGACGGGCGTCCGGTATGAAGCGAAACCGGTCGAGCAGCGCCCGCGCACGATCGGCGTGCAAATCCACGCCCTGCACGAGCAGTGTCCAGTCGCGGCGTTTGAGGCTCGGCAACGCCTCGGGGTCGAACGGGCCGTGCTCGAGACGCCAACGTCCGCGCATTTGCGAAATCAGGCGCGATTCGGCGTCCTCGCTTTGCGCGAGCTCGAATAGTGCGTCTCGCGAGAGCGGCGGTACGACGTCGGGGATGGCGCCGCGAATCAACAGCGGCTTCTTCTGCCAATATCGGCGCATGAACTGCGCGGGCGTGAGGCCGCCGAGCAGCGGCGTGGGCGCATCCGGCGCCGGCGGAGAAACGGAACGGGCGGCCATACCGGCCCGATGGTCGAGGGGCCGCTTGGGCATCGTATAATGGAACCGTATTTTGGAGACTCGAATGAAAATCGCAAAGAACACCGTTGTATCGGTCGCTTACAAGCTCTCGGATGCTCAGGGCAACCTCATTGAAGAAAGCGACGAGCCGATGGTCTATCTGCACGGCGGCTATGATGGCACGTTCCCCAAGATCGAGGAAGAGCTCGATGGGCACGAGCCGGGCTTTCACACGCTGATCCAGCTCGAGCCTCAGGACGCATTCGGCGAATACGATCCGGAGCTCGTGAAGATCGAGCCGCGCAACCGCTTTCCCGAGCCGCTCGAAGTGGGCATGCAGTTCGAAGGCACGCCCGAGGACGGCGACGACGAAATCGATTCGCTGATCTACACGGTCACGGATCTGGCGGAAGACAAGGTCGTGCTCGACGGCAACCATCCGCTTGCAGGCATGGCGCTGCGTTTCGCGCTGACGGTCGAGGAAGTGCGCGAGGCGACGGCCGATGAAATCGAGCATGCACATGTGCATGGCGCCGAGGGCATCGAAGTCGTCGACGAAGACGATGACGACGATGAACCCGGTGCGTCAGGATCCCCCACCTTGCACTGAGTAGGGCGAAGCGGGCGAGAACGGAGCGAAGGGCGCTGCTGGGCGCAGCGTCCCGTTCTGCACTGGCGCTTGCCGCGGCAAGGCGCTCGCCGGGGGCGCGGGTGGCATGGGTTGCAGAGGCTGTGCGGTCCCCCCGTCTGCGTCGCTGGACGGCGACGTCGGAGGGGTAAGCGGCAGTAGCGGCGGCTCCGAGGCAGGGAGCGCCGGAGCGGGAGCCGGCAAGGCCTGCGGCGGCGCCGGGGGTACGTTTTGAATCCCAGGCAGGGGCTCGATAGCGGGACCCGAGGCGTCGAAGGCCGGTGGCGGCGACTGTCGTGGCGCGGTCGGCATGGCCGGCATGCCGGGCATGCCCGGTGTGCCCGGCCATCTGGGCACTGTTTTCGGCACCGTCCGCATGCTGACGCGAAAGGGCGCTGGCCGGTTGAATGCCACATCGAATCGGGCCCATTGCGTTGAAGGATTGCGCGGGGCGAACGCGATGCGCGTCAGGTTGTCGATGCGTGATCCCTTATCGTTGTAGAGCGGCTGATCGATGGTGAGTCCGCCGTTAGAGGCCCGTGCGTCGCGATGGATGACGATGACGGGCCCCCGAAACGTCTGCGCTGCGTTCACTAGGCTGCGTTTGAATTCCAGGTAGCCGTCGCGTCTGCGATGCCGGGCGAAGCGAAGCCAAGCGAACCGGTCGTGGTGCTTTTCGTATCGCGCGAAATCGGGATCGGCTTCGACGAACACGACAAGCGCCTTCGCGCCGCGGCGCCGGGCATATTCGGCGGCATGTTCGAGCCAGAACGCCGAGGCGATCGCGCGATCGTCGAATTCGCCATTGCGGCCGCCCGCATCGGAGTAGTGGTTGTTGCCGCCGACCACGTTCAGCCCGACAAACACCGTGTCGCCCACTTCCCACCGGACGTTCTCGCGAAACGAGCGAAACCTTGCGGCCTCGCTTTCGCGCGTCAATGAGATCGTCGGCGCCCCCAGCGAAACCGTGTCCGCAAACATCGTTTGCCGCAAGAAGTCCAACCGTTCGACGGCGTCGTAGCGGCCGCCGGCCGCCGTTGCGCAGTCGGCCCAGTCGTGTTCGCCGGGGATCACGATGACCGGGATCGTCGATGATTGCAGCCATTGCTGGCGTTGTTCGTAGAGCGTGTCGGAGCAGCGTTCGTCGGCACCTTTGATGTTGCCGTCGTAGACGACGAACGAGAGACGGTCGTCCAGCCCGATCGCCGCGAGGAGGCGTTGTGCCGCCGGCTCGTCCGCGGGGTTGCTGATCGCGCCGGAAATCACGGCGAACGCGTAGCGCGGCTCGGCTGCCCAAGCCGGGGCCGCGAATAGCGAGAGGCAGGTCAGCGCTGCCGCGACTAGTGCGCAAATCGCGATGCGGCAGATTCGGGCTCCGTGATCGCCCGCGGCCGTCTCAAACTCTGAGGCGACCGAGCCGCAGGTCATGGGCAGCGTCATCGTCGTCGACGCACTTGCCGTCACGCGCCGCGGCCCGTGGGTTCGCGATTGGCCGAGGCGTTGGCGAGTTCGCGCAGCTCGTAGATCAAATCGAGCGCGTCGCGAGGACGCAACTCGTTCGGATCGATTTCGCGTAGCCGCTCGAGCGCGGGATGCGGCTGCGCCGTGCCCGCGTCGCTGCGCTCGTCCATGGTTTCGTCGGGGGCGTCCTCGGCGTAGACGGGCCCCGAGAACAGGTCGAGTTGCGGGGTGGCATGGGCCACCGATTGCTGTTCGAGGTGCGCTAGATGCTTGCGCGCCGCACGAATGACGGCTGCGGGTACGCCTGCCAGTTGTGCGACTTGCAGGCCGTAGCTTTGACTCGCGGGCCCTTCGTCGACGGCATGCAGAAACACGATCCCATGGCCGTGCTCGACGGCCGATAGGTGCACGTTCGCCGCCTGTGCGAATTCGGCGGGCAACTGGGTGAGTTCGAAGTAGTGCGTGGCGAACAGCGTGAAGCAGCCGTTGGTCGACAAGAGATGGCGCGCGATGGCCCACGCGAGCGCGAGCCCGTCGAATGTGGACGTGCCTCGGCCGATTTCATCCATCAGCACGAGGCTGTGCTCGGTGGCGTCGTTGAGAATTGCGGCCGCTTCGGTCATCTCGACCATGAACGTCGAGCGCCCGCCCGCGAGGTCGTCGGCCGCACCGATGCGCGTGAAAATGCGATCGATCGGGCCGAAGCGGGCGCTGTGCGCAGGCACGTAACTGCCGACGTACGCCATCAGTGCGATCAGCGCCGTTTGGCGCATGAACGTCGATTTGCCGCCCATGTTCGGGCCGGTGATCAGCAACAGTTTGCGGTTCGTGCTCAACCGGCAATCGTTGGCGACAAACTGTTCGACTTGTGCTTCGACGACAGGGTGGCGTCCTTGTTCGATATCGATGCCGGGCTCTTCGGAGAATTCGGGCGCTACCCACCCGAGCGCTTGCGCGCGATCGGCGAACGCGGCGAGCAGATCGAGCTCGGCCAGCGCCGCTGCCACGCGCTGGCAATCCTCGATGAACGGCAGGAGCATTTGCAGCAGTGCGTCGTACAGCGAGCGCTCGCGCGCCAGCGCGCGTTCTTGGGCCGATAGCGCTTTATCTTCGAAGGCCTTCAGCTCGGGCGTGATGTAACGTTCGGCGTTCTTCAGCGTTTGCCGGCGGCGGTAGTCGTCGGGCACTTTATCGGTTTGTCCGCGCGTGACTTCGATGTAGAACCCGTGCACCTTGTTGTATTCGACGCGCAGGTTGCCGATGCCCGTACGCGTGCGCTCGCGCGCTTCGAGGTCGATCAGGAATTGACCGCAGTTCTCGGAGATGTCGCGCAGCTCGTCGAGGTCGCTGTCGTAGCCGCGAGCAATCACGCCGCCGTCACGCACCATGGCAGCCGGTTCCTCGGCGATGGCGCGCGTGAGCAGATCGACGCAGCCATCGGGCGGCTCGAGCGCCGCGCCGACACGCTCGAGCGCGGGCGTGCCGGCGGCCATGGCCGTGACGAGTTCGCGCAGCGCGGGTAGGGTGGCGAACGTATCGCGCAGGCTCGACAAATCGCGAGGACGGGCCGAGAGGAGCGCGAGGCGGCCGGTGATCCGCTCGACGTCTGCGATTTTGCGCAGCGCGCCGCGCAGCATGTCGAGGCTCGTGCCCGTAGGCGCATCGAGCAGCGCGCCGATCGCTTGCTGGCGCGACTGCGCGACTGTATGGGCCCGCGGCGGATGATGGATCCAATGACGCAACAACCGGCTGCCCATGGTCGAGCAGCAGGTATCGAGCAAGGAGCACAGCGTTGGCGAATCGCCGCCGCGCAGCGTTTCCGTCAGCTCCAAATTGCGCCGCGTGGCCGGGTCCAGGCCGATGTATTCCGATTCGGTTTCGACCTTGAGACTGCGTATGTGACGCAATTGCTGTCCCTGTGTCGACGCGGCGTAGAGCAGTAGGGCGCCTGCGGCGCCGCACGCGCTAGTGAGCCCTTCGGCGCCGAAGCCGTCCAGGCTCGCGACGTTGAGCTGATCGCACAATCGCTGCACGCCCGAGGTGACGTCGAAGTGCCAAGCCGGCACGCGTGTGAGCGTGCCGGATGCGCTCGCCATAACGTCGGCTGCGCTGTCCGCGACGAGTGTTTCCGCGGGCCGAATGCGCTCGAGCGCCGCACCGATTTCGGCGGGCGCGACTTCGGCGAGCCTCAACGCGCCGCTCGCGAGGTTGAGCCATGCAAGCCCGATGGCGGTCGTCACGCCGCGCTTGTTGTGCGCCGGGCAGGCGGCTAGCAGATACACATCGTTCTTATCCGACAGCAACGCGGCGTCGGTGAGCGTACCGGGGGTGACGATCCGTACGACCTTGCGTTCGACAGGGCCTTTGGACGTGGCCGGATCGCCGATCTGTTCGCAGATGGCCACCGACTCCCCGAACTTGACGAGCTTGGCGAGGTATTGCTCGACGGCGTGGTGCGGCACGCCCGCCATCTTGATCGGATTGCCCGCCGAAGCGCCGCGCTGAGTCAGCGTGAGATCGAGCAGGCGTGACGCTTTCTCGGCATCTTCGAAGAAGAGCTCGTAGAAATCGCCCATGCGGAAAAACAGCAGCGTGCCGGGGTGATCGGCCTTGATGCGCAGGTACTGCTGCATGTAGGGCGTGTGCTTGGCGAGGGGCTGGTCGGGCACGGCTTCGACGCTGGATTCTGTTTTCATTCAGTGAGTTGCTGAAAAACGTGTTCGGACATTTGCAGACGTTCGCTCCTGTTTTCGGTCGTGTTCCCCGCTGTCAAGGGGGAACAAACAGGGACCTTCAGCGGCGCTCCGTTGACTATACTTCGAGCGCAGTCCCCCGGCTATACGCCAAACGGC
>DASVLS010000083.1:0-33030 GCA_036384755.1 Trinickia sp.
GCGCACCACGCTCGAACACCACCGGCTCGAAATCGGACGGCAAGGCAATCACTGTCACCACCGAAAAGAAGTCTGGTCCATCGCATACACAAAACCCGTCTCGCTCGACTCGAAACGACACGAAGCACCACCCGGAACCACGTCCAACGCATCGAGGCAATAACCCGAAGCCTCGAACCGCTCCCCGACCGAAAGCGCACCGCCATCCATGCACGCGAACGCTGCCGTCTCGCGATCAACATACGGCTGATCCTTGAAAACACGAACGCTTGCCATACGCCTCACCCCAATCCTTAAAAAGTGTGGACGGCCATCACAACCGCCCACCCAAAAGCTGCGCCATCCGAGGGCTTGGCACAGCAGCGCAGCTACCCATCAAACCTTTCGCATGCGAAACACAGACCGCCGGGTTTACCTTTCGGCCGATACTGCTATCATTCGCTCTACGAAACGTGAAGAATTTCACGTTCGCTGAAACGAATAATTTCACGTTCGCTGAAATAGGTCAAGAGGTTTTGTATGGACATTGCCGAATTGCTGGACGCTGCCCGACGAAAGCAAGGATCGTTCGGGACAGTTGCGACAATGCTGGGCATCCGTCAGTCAGCCCTTTCGAACTGGCGAGCGGGACGCAACAAGCCAAGCGCAACCGAAATCGCCTTGCTTGCAGAGATGGCTGAACTACCGGTTCTCGAAACGCTCGCACAGGTGGAACGGGAGTTAAACGCCGACCGCCGCTCCGTATGGGATCGAGCACTAGGAAGCCTGAGAACGGCCGGGGCAACCGCAGTTCTGCTTCTAGGAATCGCTGTATCAGTAGGAATATCGTGCACGCCACAAACGGCACACGCGTCAACCAGTGGCACACTGCCTTCACACGGCAGGGGTCACTGGTTCGATCCCAGTACTACCCACCAGGATTTGCAAGCGATTGCAGGTAGAAAGGCTCGGCGCATGCCGAGCCTTTTTGCTTTGTGGACTTCCTGTGGACTTTTTCGGCGGGGATTGGCGCAGACGCGGGCGAGGCGCGCCAGTAGCCGACATCGGCCCGCCGCCCCCTTGCCCTCATTACCTCGCTATAGAACCCGTTCTGCGCCGAGCGACCGCGCTCGCGACACAGGCTACGGCGCGTCGGGGTGGCCTCCCTCTGTCGGGGCCGGGACATGCCGCCATCTCCCTGCCCTCCGCCACGGACCGGGCTTGCCGATGAATTACGCCTTGGCCGTGCCGTGGAAATCCGCATTCCGCTCGAAGCAGAAGCAATAGCCTCGATCATTCACTCCCTGAACCGGCGTTGTTGTCGGCAAAACCCGGCAAGGCACGGGCCATCGCTCGCACCATCGACCCGGTTTTTGCTCCCACTAACTCGCGACGCGACGGCCAACGCAACATGCGGCAACGCTTAAAGCCGATCAGGCAACACGCTGCCGTCGGTCAGCTTTGACTGATCCAAGAGGCGCGCCTTGAAGTTCAGCAGTTCATCTGCGGGTACGTCGAACCGGCGAAGCCATTCATCGCTTTCGGCAGTCGTCTTGTAAATGGGTGCGGCTGCGCCCATCAAGCCTCGTTGCAACTGCCAGACCGACGGCACGCGAATGCTCTTCAGAGCATTGTTGAGCACGACGTAGCTCGCGGGCGGGACAGGGACTCCCGCGCCTTGCTCGTCCGCCAATGCACCGGCTTCCGGCATCGGTCCCGCTTGAATCACGACCCCTCCGTTCACATCGTAGAACGCGAACCAGTCCGGGGGCAGTTCGCTACGCAATGCGTGAATGCCGCCAACTTTCTCCAACAAGTCCTTGTTGATCGCCGTAAGCCAACTGACGGTCTTTATTCCAGAGCGCAAGTGCATCGCAACGGCCAGCGGATCGCCGACGTCCATGCCGATGTAGCGCTTCGAGAGCCAGTATTCAGTCGGCGTATTCGCCTCTGCTTCCGGCACGCTAAGGTTCGTGGCAAGGCCCGCATAGCCACTGACCACGTCGAGTCGACGAGAGAAATCGACGAATAATCGTTGGAACTCGGTGGGCCGCTCCGTGAGGAACGGAATCGGCACAGAAAAAGTCAGTACGCTGCGGCCGCTGTTCGCCAAGGGTTCTTGCCACTTCATCAGGCCAAACACGCGGAACTCCCATAGCCCAGCGTCTGCGGGCTTTTCGCCCGACGTAATGACCGCGCTGAGTAGGTCGTTTTCCCGCTTCGGCATGAAGACATTCGGGTCCGGCTTTCCTCCCTTCAACGGGACCGGCCGAACGCCATCCTGCGTGACCCAGCGAAGCCGTTCGCCGGCCACCGCCGAGTAGTCATCGAAGCATCGAGCAACGTTGGCGCGCACTTCAGACAGGTACGCATTTGGGAAAAACAGCGCCGCGCGAACGACCAATGCGGCACCGACATAGTCGTGCGGCAAGTCGGGCTCGAGCAGCGCGCCTTTAATGAGCGCGTCGGTTTGGGCGGCTTTCGCCCATTCCAAATACGATTGATCGGGCATGGTCAGTTAAAGAAGCGGTACAGGATTGGCAGACGGCGGCGGGACAGCGCCCGGCGCGCCGAACCGAGGCAGACCGTCAGAGATCCCTCGTGACTTGTTGGCGAGCGGATCAAGTTCGTCCATCGGATTCCATCGAGAACTCGTGGCCGATTCGCTCGTCGTCTCCGGCGAGTCTTTTTTCTTCTTATCACAACCGCATTTGTCGACCGTCAACAATTCCGTCGAAGCGTTCGGCCCAGCGATCTGTCGATCCTGCATCTGGTGTAACGGCGAATACTCGTCACCTGGGAATTTCATCTCGACGACGGCGCGCAGGTTGTCCTGAGTAGGCGGTAGCGACGGGTCCTTCACGATGACCACGTCCGGGCGCCGGACATTCCCTTTCCCCGGCGCGTATTCATCGAGCCCGCCGGGCCAGTACTTGTCAATCCAGCCAGGAAGATAGCGATAGGGCGTCAACGGGAAAGGCGCTACTCTACCTCATTCGTCATATCAAAAATCCGTCCTACGTGACAGCAAGACTCAAAGCCCATGAGGTAACGCCATGCCAACCGCCATCGTTGATCCGCTTAATGATCCCTAAGCCGTGCTGTCCGATCTCATTCTGTTTATTCGTGCGGCGGTGCCGGAATGGAACTCGTAATGCTTCAATCTGGGCCACTCTGCCCCGGCCTCGGCGCTATCACCGCGTTTTCAGGGTACGGCCGGTACGCCAACGATCCTAACTCAACAGCGGTGCCGAACGACGGCCCATAGCCCAAAGGAACGTACTACATCGTTGACCGCCCCAGAGGCGGTAAGCATCAGGAACTAGTCGAAAGAGTCGAAGACATCGCGAACGGAACACATCGAGCTGAATGGTTCGCACTATTCCACGACGGTTCGCCACCGACTGACTACACTATCGTCAATGGCGTTCGACGCGGGAAATTTCGTCTACATCCCGTCGGATATTGGAGGAAAAGCGAAGGATGCATCACATTGTTACACCCATCGCAATTCGAAACACTCCGAAAATGGCTAACAAGCCACTCGCCCGACACTATCCCGGGAACGCAAATTCATTACAACGGAAAAGTCATCGTCCGATGAAACGCAAACTAGCACTTGTCGTGTGCGGGCTAGCGCTCACACTGCCCGTGTACCTCGCTCTAGCTAATTTCCGGCCGCTTCAGGAACTCTTCCTCTATCACGATGCATGGAAAGCGTTCACCCCGCTATTCACGATCGGCAACGCGTTCGGCATCCAGGACGACGGCGCGATCGTAGAAACGACCATGTTCGTCGTTAGCTTCTTCATCGCGCTCATCCTCGCCGCGTTGCTCGCCAGAAGTGTCGCCGTCATGAAGCGGCAAAAGAACAGTGCATAAAGCAGTGGCCCCGCTCGCTGCAGGGCTTTTTTTGGCCGTCTAACCTATCGATCGCCAGCGCGGACTCGCGGGCCAACAGGATAAACGATCACGTCGGAAGAAGTAATTGAACGGCGGATCGAGCTCCCGAGCCTCTTGCGCTACATCACGAGCTGGAGTTGTTCACCTCCGGCGTCGAAAGCCCAGATCAATGGTTGAAGCGCCAGGCATTGAAGACCAAAGGTACTGGCGCATCACGGGCGTTCGTCGCCACTGACGGGCAGCGGGTGCTCGCTTATTATGCGCTGGCCTCAAGTGCTGTCACGGTGGACGCGGCTCCCGGCCGCTTCCGCCGGAACATACCAGACCCGATTCCAGTAGAGTGCTGAATTTGGGCGACACGGAGGACAACAACAAGGCGTTGATCGAGAAGCGCAAGCAGCTCATTGACGTGCTGATTTGGCGAACCTACAGGGCTTCCCCGGACGAGCTGTTAATCGAAGACGACGCGGAGCTCATCGAAATCTTGCTGGATGAAATCAGGACGCCCACAGAGGGGCGGCTTGACGCATTCGCGCCGGTCCTCGTGAATATCCTGCAAGCGCATCGCGACCTGTTGGGTACCCCCCCTGAGGAAGCGAAGGGGGCGTAAGGCGCCCCCCGCTTCAATCAAACGAACCGCCTCCCTTCACCTCACCGCCCCGTCTCCCACCACAACACAGGATGCGTAGCCCCCGCCGGCATTTTCCACACCCCATCCGCCCCAAAATCAAACCCGGCAAACGACGCAGGCACGGTCATCTGAGCGCGAGTCAACCCGCTAGATAAAGGCGGCTGCGCCCCCCATGCCACCGCCGCCGGCGCGGACGAAGTCTCCTTATTCCAATAGACATTCCCGCCGATCGTCCCGTTGTTCTGCCCCGCGATGCCGCCCACCTGCGTCGGGTCGACGTCGAAATGTTCGTTCCCCGTCGCGAACGATTCGGTGATCGTCCCATCGTTGCGAGAAACCAGCCCGCCGGGCGACGTTGTCCCACAGCCCATGTACGGATAACAAGAATGCGGCTCCCACGTCGCATTTCCGGTCGCATACGACTGACTGATGAGCCCCGCGTTGCCGCCCGCGAGGCCGCCAACGCCCGGCGAGGACCATGTCCCCATGACATCTCCGGTGGCGTATGACTGTCGAATCGTCGCCCCTTGCTCGTTGGCACCGACCAGTCCGCCCGCCAGACCCGACGTCTGCAAGTACGCGGTGCTCGACGAGCGCGCGATCGTGCCGTAGTTCAGGCCGACGAGCCCGCCCACCGACCCGGCGTAGCCGAAGTCGTCCATCCCGAGCGAACCCTGGCTATGGGCATCGACGATCGTGCCGTAGTTGATGCCGGCCAAGATACCCACGGCGCTTGGCGGTGCGACGAATCCGCCCGTGCCGGCGCCCACGTCGATGTCACGCACGACGCCACTGCTGCCGATCATGCCGAAGAGCCCAATGCCTCGGTACGGATCCTCGCCGGACGGCGGATGGTCGTGCCACGCGTCGGCTATCGGCACGCCGATCCTATGGCCGAGCCCGTCGAATTGCCCCATGAAGGGATTGTCGATGTTGCCGATTGGAATGAACACGCCGGTGTTTTCCGGGGTGGCGTCGAAGTCTTTGCCGGCGGCGTAGTTTCCACCGAGGTCATAGCCCACCGTCTTCAAGTCATCCGCGGAGTTGACGAGCTTGTAGCCCGTGATCTGGGTGACGATGCCGCTGTCGGGCGTGCTCGTCCACGCCGCGTTGCGCTTGAGCGTGCCGGGGTGGTATGCGCCGTTGATGTCGTAGAACGCCCTGACAAATCCCCTACTGTGCGACCAGTCGATCGTCCCGTCGTTCGTCACGCTGCCGCCGTTGTCAATCGCGGTGGCGTCGGCCCGCAACGTGACGTTGCCCGCTCCGCTGTTCTTGATTGTGCTGCCTGCGTCGACCTTGATCGATCGATAAGCGGCCAACGTCAGCGACGCCGGGCCGCGCCATGAAATGTTCGAAGCGACTTCGATGTCGCCGTTCCCACCGTTTGCGAGGCTGGCGCCGCTACCGCCGGTGGTGGTGACGTTGATCGACGTGCCCGCGTCGAGGCTGCGCTTGAACGTGCGCGCGGCCGAGCGCTCGATCGTGAACTCGGGCGTCGTGACGTTCCACTGCGCTGCCTTCACACGCGTATCGCCGCCTGTCCCGAGCTCCAAGGTGCCCGCATTCGTATCGACGGTGCCGCCGTCGCCATTCGCATTCGTGGCGCTAATGCCGCCGTCGAGTACGACGTTGCCCGTATCCGCGACGAGCCAAACATGGCCGTCGCGCGTGGTGGTGCCGTTCGCTCGAATCGCGGCGTGTTTTCCCGCCAATGCGAAGACATTGCCGTCCGCCGCTTGCAGGCTGACTTGCGCGGCATCGATCGCGCCCGCGTTGATGACGGTTCCGCCGCTTCCTGCACGCACGAACACTTGGCGGCTGTTGGCCGAATCTTGCAACAGCACGTCGGCGCCGGTCGCGAGTTCGGCGGTGCCATGCGGTGCATCGATACGCCCGGCGTTGACGACCGTATCGCGGGCGATCAAGGCGACGTCGCCCCCCGTCGAACCGATATGGCCGAGGTTCACGACCAGCGCGTGGGAGTCGCCATGGAAAACCGACGGGTGCCCCTTCATGAAAGCGCAAGAGCAGGTATCGAGCGTGGAGGCGACGAAGCGGCCCCCGGTGGTAACGGCGCCGCTTCGGCCGATGACGATCCCTTGCGGATTGATCAGGTAGACACTGCCCGTGGCCGACAGTGCGCCGAGAATGACCGACGGATCACCGCCTGTTACGCGGTTCAGCGTCGCGCCGCTACCGTTCTCGAAGTTCACGCGGTTACCTTTGCCGATCGAAAACTGCGTCCAGTCGATCACGCCGCGGCTCGTCGTTTGACCGATGGTGACGCTCCTGCCGTTCGAACTGATCGAACCCCTCCCCGCGATGAAGCGGCCGCCGCTAGGCAATGCGCCGCCCGCATAGGCGGCGAGCGGTGCGCCGCAAAGGAGCGCCACCGTCAGCGAAACCCACCGCGATAGCGGCCTGCGCTGGGGCGTGAATCGATCGGCGTTGAGGGTGCGGTGTCGAGGGCGTGCGTCTGCACGCCCCGGAAAGGCGGGGCGGGTTCTCGGGTTCATAGCGATCTTTTGGTGGTTGTTCAATTCGTCATGTCGCACCATGAGCGTGCATTCGCTCGCGCGACGTATGCACCTTAGGTCGGACGACCTGAATCGCTATCGGAATGTTTCGGCGTTATCGGACGATGTGTCGGAATTTTCGGTCGAGGCAACTGCGAAGTTTGCTGGTGCTACTCGCTACTCGGCCTGAGGACAGAAGACTCGCCCTAACCCGACAACCCATTCGCCCCCGGCTGCGCCTCTCCCAACTCCGCCCCCGTCTCCGGATCGTGCATGCGGTCCGACGTCAATCGCCGCTTCATCTCGTCGAGCATCGTCCGCTCCTTCTCGCTCAACTTCACGGCCGCCGCCCCATCCCCGCCGTCCACCGGAATCGGCGGGTCCTCCACGAGCTTCAGCCCACGCCCCTCGTTCCACGGCCCGCGCTCGGGCGGCGCGCCGTGCGACATCTTGAAGTACGCATCGGCATACTCGGGAACCGGCGGTAGCTTGCCCGGCGGGAAGTTTGCCGTGATGGCATACAGCGCCTTCTCGAACGACTTCTGATGCGAGACCTCGCGCGTCATCAGGAAGCCCAGCGCCTCGCGCACGCCCGGCTCGTCCGAGACGTTGATCAGCCGCTCGTAGATGATCTTCGCGCGTGCCTCGGCCGCGATGTTCGAGCGCAAATCGGCGGTCGGCTCGCCAATCGTGTCGATGTACGCCGCGCTCCAAGGCACGCCCGCCGAATTGGTCAGCGGCGTGCCGGCGCCGTAGAGCACCTGCGTCACATGGCTATCGTTGCCGGCGCCGTTCAGCTTGCGATAAAGATCGGCCTGCGCGTCGACCGCCTCGGCCAACTCGCCCTTCGCTCCGCGGTTGAGCATCGCAACGATCGATCCGATGATCTCCAGGTGGCTCAGCTCTTCCGTCGCGATATCGAAGAGCATGTCCTTACGACCAGGGTCTTCTTCGGTCACGGCCTGAGTGAAGTAGCGCATCGCCGCGGCCAGTTCGCCTTGCGGTCCGCCGAACTGCTCCAGCAAAAGATTCGCCAACCCCGGATCGGACCGGCCGACGCGGACCGTGTACTGCAACCGCTTGTTGTGCACGAACATGAAACCTCCTTATCGATCGTGAATGAACGGGACATGCCGCTCGGTTGCGCCCGCAACGAGCATTCCCGAAGCGTTCGACGCCCGCTTCCATCCCTGTCGACGAACTTGACAGACTATCTTTAGATATATATCTTTAGATACACACATTCACGCCTGTCAGGAGATCCCGCATGCGTCACCGTTTTCATCCCTTGCATCGCCAGCACGACTTTTACGATCTCGATTTCGAGCCCCTTCACGCACACCCGCATCGGAGCCACGAACACGCGCGTCCCGAGGCGGAGGCGGGGCCGAACTACGGCCACTGGTACGCCCCCCGGGGCGGCGCATCCGATCACGCCGCCTTGCATGGTCATCATCAAGGACACTCTGGTCGTCACCACGCTCGTTCGATGGTCCACGCGTTGTGGCACGCAATCGGGCGCGGGCGGCATCGTCATGGCGGCGGCGGTCCGTTCTGGGGTGGACGAGGCGATCGCGGGTTCGGCGACGACGACGGCTTCACGCGCGGCCGCAAATTCACGGGCGAAGACTTGCAGTTGATGCTGCTTGCGCTGATCGCCGAAGAAGCGCGTCACGGCTATGAGCTCATCAAGGCCATCGAAACCCGTTCGAACGGTTTCTACGCGCCGAGCCCCGGCATGGTCTATCCTGCCCTGACTTATCTCGAGGAAATCGGCTTCGTCACGGTTCAACAGGCGGGCAATCGCAAGCGCTACGAAATCGCGGACGCAGGCCGCGAGCATCTGGCCGCCAACCGCGATCAGGTCGACATGATTCTCGCGAAGCTCAGCTACGTCGCGCACAAGATGGAATCGCTCCGGCGCGCCTACGCGGCAGAGCAAGACGACGGCGGCGCCTTCGGGCGCGACGGCGATAGTTGGCACCCGAAGCTACGCCAAGCGCGCTATGCGCTGAAGCTGGCTCTTCTGCGACGCGTCGATGCCGACGAGAAGGAACAGCAGCGCGTGGCGGACATCCTGCTGCGCGCCGCGGCCGAGATCGAGGGCAAACCGGCTGCGGGCGCGTCCCCGGAAAGCGCGAATCCATGAGCGCGTCACGCGCGCGGCGGGCGAAGCGTCAAGTCAAGCAACGGCAGCCTGTGCGCCTCGCCGTTCGAAGAACGGCACGACAAAAAGGAATCGAATAACGATGTATGCCCTTTCCCAAACGCGAGAGCGGCGCCTCGTATGGCTGCTCGCACTCGTGCAATTCACGCTCATCATGGATTTCATGGTGATGATGCCGCTCGGTCCGCAGATCATGGCCGCGTTCGACATCTCGCCGTCGAAGTTCGCGGCCGCCGTGTCGGCCTATTCGTGGTGCTCGGGACTCTCGGCCCTGTTGGCGGCGACTTACATCGATCGCTTCGACCGCCGCAAGCTGCTGCTCTCGGCCTATTTGCTGTTCGCCGTGTCGAACGTCGTTTGCGCCTGCGCGACGAGCTTTCCGCTACTCCTCGCGAGCCGCGCGTTTGCCGGCCTGACAGGCGGTGTGCTCGGCGCCGGGGTCATGGCGATCGTCGCGGATATCGTGCCGGCGCAGCGCCGCGGCGCCGCGACCGGCATCATCATGACGGGGTTTTCGATGGCGGCGATCGCCGGTGTGCCGGCAGGCGTGCTGCTCGGCGCGTATTTTCACTGGTCCGCGCCGTTTTGGCTGCTGGGCGGGCTAACGGTGACGATTGCCGTCATCACGCAGCGCATCTTGCCGCCGCTTGCCGATCATCTCGCGACGCGGCCGCCGTCTCTCGCCGAAACGCTCCCGGCGCTCATCCGGCTGCTGACCTACCCGCGTTACGTACGCGCGTTTGCACTGACGTTTTCGATCATGCTCGCGCACATGCTCGTGATTCCGTTCATCTCGCCGATGCTCGTGGCCAATCACGGCATACCGCCCGGCCAGATCTCCTGGCTCTACATGGCGGGCGGCGCGGCCACGTTCTTCACCTCGCGCGCGATCGGCAGACTGGCCGACCGGATCGGGCATCGCCTCGTGTTTCGCATTTTCGGTGTGCTCGCACTCGGGGCCGTGCTGCTCATCACGCATTTGCCGCACGTGCCGTTCTCGATCATGGTGCCCGGCTTTGCCCTTCTTCTGGTCGTCTCGTCAGGCCGCATCGTGCCGATGCAGGCCATCTTGACGACCGTGCCCGACGCGCAGCATCGAGGCGCCTTTCTCAGCGCGAACGGCGCCGTTCAATCGCTCGGCACGGGCTGCGGCGCGTGGCTCGGCGGGCTCATGCTATCCACCGATCCGGCCGGGCATCTCGTCGGCTACGGCGTCAATGGATGGGTGTCGGTCGCATTGGCTGCGCTCGCGCTCGTTTGGGTAGGCCGCGTGCGCGGCGCGGGCGCGCAGAGCGCCGCCAGTGGCGCCCCGGCGGTAGCCGGCGCCGCGCCCGAATTGGCCGGCAAGGCCTGAGGTCGGTTCGACGCGCGCCGGCGAACGGCCGGCGCGCGTCGAACGGCAGATCAGGCGCTGAGCCGCCCGCCCTCGTTCTTCTCTTCGCCGCGCTCCCCCGCGCCGCGCGCGAGCACCGGCGCAAGCGCCTGTCCCGTGTGGCTTGCGCGAACGCGCGACAACGTCTCGGGGTCGGCGGCCGCGACGATCGTGCCGCCGCCCGCCCCGCCTTCGGGGCCCAGGTCGATGATCCAGTCGGCCTCGGCAATCACATCCAGATCGTGTTCGATGACGACGACGCTATGGCCCGCATCGACGAGCCGGTGCAGCACGCGGATCAGGCGGGCCACATCGGCCATATGCAAACCGACCGTCGGCTCGTCGAGCACGTAGAGCGTATGCGGCGCCTTCTGCCCGCGGCGACCGACGTCGTCGCGCACCTTCGCAAGCTCCGTCACGAGCTTGATACGCTGAGCCTCGCCCCCCGACAACGTCGGCGACGGCTGCCCCAACGTCAGGTAACCGAGCCCGACGTCTTTCATCAACTGCAACGGATGACCGATACTCGGCATCGACGAGAAGAAGTCGACCGCTTCGTCGATTTCCATCGTCAGCACGTCGCCGATGTTCTTGCCGCGCCACGTCACGGCAAGCGTTTCCGGGTTGAAGCGCTGCCCATGGCAAACGTCGCAAGGCACTTTCACGTCGGGCAAGAAGCTCATGCCGATCGTTCGCACCCCCTGTCCCTCGCAGGCGGGGCAGCGTCCTTCGCCCGTGTTGAACGAAAACCGCGAGGCCGCATAGCCGCGTGCGCGCGCTTCCAACGTATCGGCAAACAATTTGCGGATGGTGTCCCAGACGCCGATGTAGGTCGCCGGGCATGAGCGCGGCGTCTTGCCGATCGGCGTTTGGTCGACTTCGAGCACGCGATCGATCACTTCGAAGCCCGTCACCGACGCGCATCCTTGCCAGCGGTGCGTCACCTCGAGCGGCGCGCGGGTCGTGCTGGCCGTCGCACGGCGAATTTGCTGGGCGCGCGTTTTCGTCTCCGCGCCCTCGCTGCCCTGCGCGGCGCGACGAGCCCGGCGTGTGGCCGGCGACGACAACACCGAGCGCCCGACCGCATCGAGCAAGTTCGTCATGAGCACGTCGCGAGCGAGCGTCGACTTGCCCGACCCCGACACGCCCGTCACCGCCACGAGCCGCGCGAGCGGAATGCGCGCCGTCACGCCACGCAAGTTGTGCAGCGATGCGTCGTGCACCGTCAGCCACCGCTCGGGCACGACCGGCTTGCCTTCGGCCCGTACTTCGCGCCGCGGCTGTAGCGGATGAACGATCGGGCGGGCCAGAAATTGGCCCGTCAGCGAATCGGCATGGGCCGCGAGGTCGTTCACGTCGCCCTCGGCCACGAGCCGCCCGCCGCGCTTGCCGGCGCCGGGTCCCACATCGATGATGTGGTCCGCACGGCGAATCGTATCCTCGTCGTGCTCGACGACGACGAGCGTGTTCCCCTTGTCGCCGAGTCGATGCAGCGCATCGAGCAATATCCGGTTGTCGCGCGGGTGCAGGCCAATCGTCGGCTCGTCGAGCACGTAGCAGACGCCTTGCAGATTGCTGCCCAATTGCGCCGCCAGACGAATCCGCTGCGCCTCGCCGCCCGACAGGCTCGGCGCGGCGCGATCGAGACTCAGATAGCCGAGCCCCACCTCTTCGAGGAATCGCAACCGGCTCGCGATTTCGCTGACGACGTCGCGCGCGATCTGTGCCTCACGGCCTCCAAGCTCGATCGTATCGATCCACCGCCGCGTGTCCGATACCGTCCAGCGCCCGACGTCGACGATCGAACGGTCGTCGAAACGCACGGCGCGCGCGGTCTCGTTCAAACGCGTCCCGCCGCAGTCGGGGCATGGCGTATCGCCCACGCCTTCCACTTCCTGCTCCTCGGACGGCAACGTCTGCTCGCGCCCACGCCCGTCATCGGCGCCCAGCACGGTGTCGTCGTACGCCGCACGCTGCTCGCGCGTCAACGCCAGCCCGGTGCCGACGCAACTCGTGCACCACCCGTGCTTGCTGTTGTACGAAAACATGCGCGGGTCGAGCTCCGGGTAACTCGTCCCGCACACCGGGCAAGCGCGCTTGACCGATAGCACTTCGATTTCGCCGATACCGGTTGTCGATCGTTTGGACGCGAGCGCATCGGCCAACCCGTCGAGCGGCGCGAGCAAATGGACGACGCCTTTGCCGACTTCGAGCGCGGCGTCGAGCGCACGGCGCAATGAAGCCTCGTCGTCGGCCGAAACGACGAGGTCCGCGACCGGCAGCTCGATCGTATGCTCGCGGAAACGCTCGAGCTTCGGCCAGGGATCGACGGGCAGAAACTCGCCGTCCACACGCAGATGCGTATGCCCGCGCGCCTTCGCCCACTTCGCCAGATCGGTATAGACGCCTTTGCGGTTGACGACGAGCGGAGCGAAGAAGCCCACGTGCTCGCCCGCGTAGTGGCGCAGGACATGCGCCGCGATCGATTCGGCGCTTTGCGGCGTGACGGGCGTGCCGTCGTGGATGCAGTGCTGAATGCCGAGCTTCACATACAGCAAGCGCAGGAAGTGCCAGACTTCGGAGGTCGTCGCCACCGTGCTCTTGCGCCCGCCTCGCGATAAACGCTGCTCGATGGCGACCGTCGGCGGAATGCCATAGACGGCGTCGACTTCGGGCCGCCCCGCGGGTTGCACGATCGAACGCGCGTAAGCGTTCAGCGATTCGAGGTAGCGGCGCTGCCCTTCGTGAAAAAGGATGTCGAAGGCGAGCGTCGATTTGCCCGAGCCCGAGACGCCCGTCACGACATTGAACTTGCCGTGCGGAATGTCGACGTTCAGGCTCTTGAGGTTGTGCTCGCGCGCATTGACGATGCGCACGACGTCGTCGCCTTCGACGGCGCGGCGCGCCCGCACGGCAGCCAACGCCGTTTGCAGCGGCTTGCCGGCCGCCGCGCCGTCGCTCGCCTCGGCAGCGCCGAGCGCAACCTCGTACTGCTTCAGCGCGCGCCCGGTATGCGATGCGTCGCAAGCCACGATGTCTTCCGGGGTGCCGGCGGCGACGATGGCCCCGCCTTCGTCGCCGCCTTCCGGACCGAGATCGACGATCCAATCGGCCGCGCGAACGACGTCGAGATTGTGCTCGATGACGATCAGCGAATGGCCGCGCGCGAGCAGCTTGCCGAAGGCGCGCATGAGCTTGGCGATATCGTCGAAATGCAGACCCGTCGTCGGTTCGTCGAACATGAAGAGCCGCCCGCCCGGCGTCGCTTCCGCTCCCGCTTTGCTGCCCGTCTCCGCGAGAAAGCCGGCGAGCTTGAGGCGCTGGGCTTCACCGCCCGAGAGCGTCGGCACGGGCTGGCCGAGCTTCACGTATTCGAGCCCGACATCGACGATGGGCTGCAGCACGCGCAGCACGTCGGCGTCCTGCGCGAACAAGCCGACCGCTTCGCTGACGGTCAATTCGAGCACGTCGGCGATCGATAACGCACGTGCCGGCGATCCTCGCTCTATCGTCACCTCGAGCACCTCGGCGCGATAGCGGCGTCCGTCGCAATCGGGACAACGCAGGTACACATCGGAGAGGAACTGCATCTCGACGTGCTCGAAGCCCGAGCCGCCGCAGGTCGGGCAACGTCCGTCGCCCGAGTTGAAGCTGAACGTGCCGGCTGCGTACCCGCGCTGCAAGGCGAGCGGCGCCTTGGCGAACAGCTTGCGGATCTCGTCGAACGCGCCCACATAGCTCGCCGGGTTCGAGCGCGCCGTCTTGCCGATCGGCGATTGGTCGACGAAGACGGCATCGGCGATCAGTTCCGCGCCGACGAGGCCGCGATGTGCGCCAGGCGATTCCGTCGGGCGGCCGAGATGGCGCGCGAGCGCCGGATAGAGCACGTCCTGAATCAGCGTCGATTTGCCGGAGCCGGACACGCCCGTTACGCACACGAGCCGCGCAAGCGGAATCTCGACTGTCACGTCGCGCAGGTTGTGCTCGCTCGCGCCTTCGAGGACGAGGCGCGGCGTGCTCGCGTCGACGGGCCGCCTCGCCCAATGCGTCGCGTCGGCGACGCGAAGGCGCGCGCCGAGGTACTCGCCCGTCAACGTGTGCGCAGTGCGAATGTCGGCCGGAGTGCCGTCGTAGACGACGTTGCCGCCGCGCTCGCCCGGTCCGGGGCCCATATCGATGAGACGATCGGCCGCCAGCATCACCGACGGATCGTGCTCGACGACGACGAGCGTATTGCCCGCGTCGCGCAACCGCCGCATCGCCTCGACGATGCGATCGAGATCGCGCGGATGAAGGCCGATGCTAGGCTCGTCGAGCACGAACAGCGTTTTCGTGAGCGACGTGCCGAGCGCCGTCGTCAAATTGATCCGCTGCACTTCGCCGCCCGACAGCGTGCGGCTTTGTCGATCGAGCGTGAGATAGCCGAGCCCGACATCGCATAGATATCGCAGCCGCGTACGCACTTCGGCGACGAGGAGTTTCAGCGCATCGTCGAGCAACGCGTTCGGCAGCGTGATCTCGTCGAAGAATCGGCGGATACGCGCGATCGGCATCAGCATCAGATCGTGCACCGTCAAGCCCGGCAGCGCTTCGAGCTGCGCACGCGTCCAAGCCGCGCCATGCGGCATGAAGCGCGCCTCGGGTGCGAGCACGGCATCGGCGTTGGCCTTGGTGCCCAAGCGCCACAGCAGCGATTCGGTCTTCAACCGCGCCCCGCCGCACGTTTCGCAAGGCGTATAGCTCCGGTACTTCGACAAGAGCACGCGAATGTGCATCTTGTACGCCTTCGACTCCAGGTAGTTGAAAAAACGCCGGACGCCGTACCACTCGCGCTGCCAGTCGCCCTTCCAATTGGGCGAGCCGTTGATGACCCAGTCGCGTTCGGCGTCGGTCATCTCGGCCCATGGCGTCGTCGTGCGGATGCCCGCACGTGCGCCATACCGCATGAGATCGTCCTGGCACTCCTTCCACGCCGGCGTTTGCATCGGCTTGATGGCGCCGCCGGCCAGCGTTTTTCGCACGTCCGGAACGACGAGACCGAGGTCGACGCCGATCACGCGGCCGAAGCCCCGACAGACGTCGCACGCGCCATAGGCCGAATTGAACGAGAACAGGCCGGGCTGCGGGTCGGCATAGCGCAGGTCGCTTTCCGGGCAATGCAAGCCCGTGGAAAAGCGCCAAATCCGCGGCGCGGGTTCCTCCGCGCCGCCGCCCGGCCCGGCGTCGGCTTCCGGCAGCACGTAGACGTTGACGCGCCCCGCCCCGCGCTTGAGCGATGCTTCGATCGCTTCGACCACGCGCACTTTCTCGGTCTTGCCGACACGAAAACGATCGGCGACCACGTCGAGCACCTTGCGCGCCCCGGCCGACGTCTTCACTTCGCGCTCGGCTTGCACGCGCGTATAGCCGCTTGCCGATAGCCACTGGCCGACTTCGTCCGCGCTCGTCTGCTCGGGCAACTCCACCGGAAACGTAACGACGATCCGCTCGTCGCGCTCGGCCGTGCGCGCCACGAGTTCGGCATAGATCGTCTCCGGCGTATCGTGGCGCACGGCCTCCGCCGTCGCCTTGTCGAACAGCTGCGCCGCCCGCGCATAAAGCAGCTTCAAATGATCGTTGAGCTCGGTCATCGTGCCGACCGTCGAGCGCGAGCTGCGCACGGGATTCGTCTGGTCGATCGCGATCGCGGGCGGCACGCCGTCGACCCGGTCCACCTGCGGACGATCCATCCGGTCGAGAAACTGCCGCGCATAGGCGCTGAACGTTTCGACGTAGCGGCGCTGTCCTTCGGCGTACAGCGTGTCGAAGACGAGGCTCGACTTGCCCGAGCCCGACGGCCCCGTCACGACCGTCATTTCCCCGGTACGCAGGTCGAGGTCGATATTTTTGAGATTGTGCTGACGAGCCCCGCGAATGCGGATGACGCCGGAAGTCATGAGACGTGTCCTTTCTACGCGCTAATCGAACGATGCGCACCCTCGTTTTGAGATGAAGGGACGCGCCAGGGGTGCAATGATAGTCCCGGTTGGCCGACTTGGCCGAGCGCCGCGGCAGTCGCGCTCGCTTTGTTGGCCGAACCGAGCGTCGGCGTTGGCGCGCGACGCGATTGATCGTGGCAGGCCGCGTAAATTGGTGACAGCCACTGACGAAAACGGCGTCGATGTCTCGCGCGCGAAGAAGCGCGCCGCGTGTTATCGAAGGCGCGTGACGTTAGCGGCTAGCCGAACGTCTCGATGCGCTCCCCGACCAACGCCGCGGCGACGCGGGCCCTAAGGACCGGTACGAGCTCGCGCTCGAACCATGCGTGCTGTTTGAACCAGCCTTGGTTGCGCGGCGACGGATGCGGCAACGGAATGTGCGAGGGCCCGTAGTCGCGCCAAGCCGCGACGGTTTCCGTGAGCGTCGAGCGGCGCTTGGCGGCCAAGAAGCGCCGCTGCGCATAGGCGCCCACGAGCAGCGTGAGTCGAATGTGCGGCATCTGCGCCAAGACGCGCTCCAGCCAGAGCTCGGCGCATTCGGGCCGGGGCGGCAGGTCGCCCGAAGCGCCGCGCCCGGGATAGCAGTAGCCCATGGGGACGAGCGCGACCGAATCCGGATCGTAAAAGCATTCGGGGCCGATCCCCATCCACTCGCGCAGGCGTGCGCCGCTTTTGTCGTCCCAGGGGACGCCGGACGCGTGCACGCGCGCACCCGGCGCTTGGCCGACGACAAGCACGCGCGCCCCGCGCCCGACTTGAAGCACGGGCCGCGGGCCATGAGGCAAATGGGCTTCGCACGCGCGGCATGCGCGAATTTCATCGAGGAGCAACCGCAAACGCGTGGCGGACGAAACGGAAGACGACATCGGTAAGACGCTCGGCAACGAGTTCGGTGAATTCGGGGCGGTTCCGGCTAGTTCGGGGCAGTTCGGCAGGCCAGCGTCGCCCTAGCGATGCGCGAGCTTGCCCATCAAGTAATCGCGCAATACGACGGCCTGATTGTGTTCCCGATCGCGCGCGCCGAACAACAAAGCGATAGGCCCGCGCTCGGCGGCCTCGATCAGCGGCTGCCAGGCTTGAGGATTGGCGTCCAATTCGGCGCGGTAGCGTGCCTGAAAGTCTTCCCAGCGCGACGGATCGTGACCGAACCAGCGGCGCAGCGCCGTGCTCGGCGCAACGTCGCGCAGCCAGGCCGCAAGGCCCAGCGCATCTTTCGTGACGCCGCGCGGCCACATCCGGTCGACGAGAAAGCGCGGCCGACTGTCGGCGCCGAGCGGGTCGTATGCCCTGAGGATGTCGATCCGAGCTTGTTTCATGCCCTTCCCTCCTCTATCGCAAGCGCCCCGCAATGCGCGCGGGCGCGCGTCAGGCGCCGCCTATGCCGCGATGCGCCGTGCGCCAAAGGGGCGCGTCGATCAGACTTGCCGCAACGTCGCGTCGAGCGCGTGCGCCGCGGTTCGGTCCCCGTCGGTCGCGAGCGTCGCGCGAAAAACCGTTTGCCGGTTGTGGCCAACCGCCGCGGGCGAGTCCCATAGCAACTCCACTTGCGAACGCCGTGCCCACCCGTGTGCGCGGATGGCCGGCGCGCCGGCACGCCCTGACACCGCGGGCGCGCCGTCGGCCGCGACGGGCACGTGCGCTACCGGATGCTCGCGCTCGATCGCCGCCGCCGCGGGCCATTTGACCGATAGCTCGCGAGCATCGTACTGCCCCAGCTTGCGGCTCTCCACCCATACCACCGCCGTGCGCGTCGCGGCATCGAGCGAAATGGCGAAGCGCCCGATCGCGAACCGGCGCGCGCCGACGTTCGTGCGCCAGAGCGCGCGCGGCCTGCACACCCAAAGAACCGCGGCATAAAGCGCGGGGGCGGCCACCAACCAGCCGTTCGTTTCGGCGATGGCGGAAACTGTCCGCCTGCCGCCGGCCGCCCAAACGAAAACGCCGATCGACCAGAGCGCAAAGAGCAGACACAAGAACGCGAACAGCCGCAGCGCTTGCCGCAGCCACTGCGGCAAAGGGTGGAACGGGCGTTCGGCGCGGGCGCGGGCCCCAGGCAGGGCAATCAGCAAAAAGAGAAAGACGCCGTTGATCGACGCCCAGGGAGACGACGCCATCGCCGAAAGCGATTCGCCATAGCCCATCTGCGCCATCGAATAGAGCCAGCGCGCCAGCAAGACGAGACCGATGGCGCGCAACGTGAACATCGTGCCGGCGCCCGGTGTCTGTTCCGCTCGCGTGGGGTTCGCTCTCGCCAAAACGCTCTCCTTCTCTAACTCTAAGTCAGACGTCGTCGCCGCCCGCTCTTCGCGGCAGCAGCATTATAGGGATTCGGCGCCGTTCGGCGGTCCCTCGCTCGCGCGAATTCGCGGAATCTTCGACGCATCGTCGAGGCTCGCCGATCCGAACCGGGTCGTATGCCACACCACGAACGAATGCGGCCGCCGTAGCCGTCACGCGCACAAACGACACGCCCCGCGTGCCGCAAGGCAGGCGGGGCGTGTCGCGCGAAGGCACGACGCGGCGCAGAGCGCCGCGGCTCGCTTCGAGACTTAGCCGGCGGCGACTTCGCGAAGCACGGTGCGGCGCTTTTGGTGCAGCAGGTTTTCGTACGAAGCCAAATAGTTCTGCGCCATCACCTTGGACGTGAAGCGCTCTTCGAACGCCTTGCGCACCGTTGCGCGCGGCAGCGAGGGCAAACGCTTGAGCGCCGCGACGGCCGACAGTTCGTCCTCGACGACGAAGCCCGACACGCCGTTTTCGATGACTTCAGGCACCGAGCCGCGCTTGAACGCGATCACGGGCGTACCGCAGGCCATCGCCTCGATCATGACGAGGCCGAACGGCTCCGGCCAATCGATCGGGAACAGCAACGCATGCGCACCGCCGAGGAACTCGGCCTTCTCGGCCTCGCCGATCTCGCCGATATATTCGACGTGCGGCAACGCGAACAGCGGCTTGATCTGCTCTTCGTAGTAGGCGCGGTCGGCCTTGTCCAGCTTGGCCGCGATCTTGATCTTCATGCCGGCTTTTTCGGCGATGCGGATGGCCGTATCGACGCGCTTCTCCGGCGAGATGCGACCGAGGAACGCGAGGTAGCTCGGCTCGACGTCGGTGCGCGGCGTGAGCAGGTTCTCGGGCAGGCCGTGATAGACCGTGGAGAGCCAGTTCGCCTGCGGCAACGGCATGCGTTGGTTGTCCGAAATCGAAACGACGGGCACGTCGTTGAACGTATTGAAGATCGGCTGCAGTTCGGGCAGATCGAGACGACCGTGCAGCGTCGTCAGATGCGGAACCGGCTGGCGCGAGAACAGCGAGAACGGGTAGTAATCGATGTGGAAATGCAGCACGTCGAACTCGTCGGCGCGGCGGCGCACTTCCTCGAGCAACAGCATATGGGGAGCCATCGTGTCGCGGATCGACGGATCGAGACGCAGCGCCTGCGGCCAAAACGCTTCGAGCTTGGCCGACGTCTGCGAATCGCCGCTGGCGAACAGCGTCACGTCATGCCCGAGTTCGACGAGCGCTTCGGTCAGGTACGACACCACACGCTCCGTTCCGCCGTAGAGCTTCGGAGGAACCGCTTCGTGCAAAGGAGCGATTTGAGCGATCCGCATAGTGATGAACTCCAATAAATTCAGGAAAAACGTTGCTGTTGGTCTGGAAGCGAATCGCCCGCTCCGGTTACAAGGCCGCAGCAACCCATCCACATGGGAGGGGTGCGATTCGCCCTAGGCCGATCGACGTCATCGTTCGGTCGATTTCGGGGCTACGCGCCACATGCCGATAAACGCGCGTCCCGCCGAAACGTTGACGCCATTCACAAAAATTCCTAGGGGCAAACCCGGATCGATTATCCGACCGGTTTTATGCTGCGCCGCAAGGCATTTCAAACTCTTTACATTGTTACAGCCGGGAAACACTTCGCCCGCCACGGTTCGACGGTGCGCGCCTACAGTAGGCCGAAGCGTGTTGCGCGCCGCGGCAGACACCGCCGATGCACCATAAAAGTGCACGCAGCACCGACAAGCGAACCGTCGCTCTGGCCCTAAATGCCACCCGATTGATGTCAGTTTTTCCTTTTTTCTGACCACAATCGGACGCAGCCGGTAATTCTAGCTGAAAATTACGGTTGCCTTTAATCGACCTTTCGTTCCAAACGCGCATCGAACTTGCTTGCGCAGCCGTGTGCGATGCGGCGCCGCAACTCGGCGTTGTTCGTAGCCAACGCTCGTGGCGATGCCCCGGGGAAGTTCCGCGGATGTTTACAATGGCGGCGTGCCGCGCCATCTCGATATCGCTCGAGTTTGGCTGCCGGTACGCCACACGCAGACTATGCTTTTCATGACACTCGCTTCGCGTGCCTCGCACGAACCACAATTGGAACATTTGACCGTCGCCGAGCGTAACGCTCGCAACGCCAGGCTCTCGAGCTATGCCGAGCGGCCGCTTGCGTTCTTGCTCAGTTACATCCGGCGCCACCCCGTCTCCCACGCGATCGTGCTGGCCAGCGTCTTTGCGGCGGTCGGCTGCGCGCTCGCGTCGCAATACGCCATCAAGCATCTGATCGACGTGCTCGGCATGGGCAGGGGTCATCCGGGCCCGCTTTGGGCGGCGTTCGCGATCCTCGTCGGACTCATTGCCGCGGACAATCTGCTCTGGCGAATCGGCGGATGGGTGGCCGCCCATGCATTCGTCGACGTCACGGGCGACTTGCGGAGCGACCTGTTTCAGTACCTGACGGGGCACTCGCCCACCTACTTTGCGGAGCGTCAGCCCGGCACGCTCGCGAGCCGCATCACTGCGACGTCGAACGCGGTCTACACCTCCGAGAACACGATGGCGTGGAACGTGCTGCCGCCCTGCATCGCAGTGCTCGGGGCCATCGTCATGATCACGACGGTGAACCCGATCATGGCCGGGTGCCTGATGCTGTGCTCGGGCGTGCTCGCGATCGTGCTGTTCAAGCTGGCCGGGCGCGGTTCGTCTCGCCATCACAACTTCGCGGCCAAGGCGGCGGCCGTCGACGGCGAGCTCGTCGACGTCATCGGCAACATGGGGCTCGTGCGCGCTTTCGGGATGACGCTGCGCGAGCAGCGCCGCTTCGGCGATACGGTCAAGGGGGAAATGGATGCGCGCCAGCAGAGCCTGCTGTACCTAGAGCGGCTGCGTTTGCTCCATGCCGTCATTACGGCGCTGCTGTCGGCCGGCTTGCTCGGCTGGGCGCTGTGGCTGTGGACTCAAGGACGCGCGACCTCGGGCGACATCGTGCTCGTCAGCTCGCTCGGCTTCACCATCTTGCACGGCACGCGCGATCTGGCCGTCGCACTCGTGGACGTCACGCAGCACATCGCGCGGTTGGCCGAAGCCGTCAAGACGCTGCTCGAACCGCACGGGATGCCCGACCGCGAGGACGCCTTCGAGCTCGTCCCGCGCGGCGGACGCGTGGACTTCGAGGGGGTGACGTTCGCCTACCCACGCCGGCGGGCCATCCTCGACCATTTCGATTTGCATATCGAGGCGGGACAGCGCGTCGGCCTCGTCGGCAAGTCGGGCGCCGGCAAATCGACGGTGCTCGCCCTCTTGCAGCGTTTTTACGAAACGCAAGGCGGCTCGGTCAAGATCGACGGGCAGGAGATCGCGGCCATCACGCAGGACAGCTTGCGTCACGCAATCGCCCTGGTGCCGCAGGACATCGCCCTGTTTCATCGAACGATCTACGAGAACATCGCATACGGCCGTCCCGACGCAAGCCGCGAGGAAGTCTACGCCGCGGCGCGCGAAGCGCGTTGCACGGACTTCATCGAAGCGATGCCGGAAGGATTCGACACGGTCGTGGGCGATCGCGGCGTCAAGCTATCGGGCGGTCAGCGCCAGCGCATCGCCATTGCCCGCGCGATTTTGAAGAATGCGCCCATCTTGCTGCTCGACGAGGCGACCTCTGCGCTCGACAGCGCCTCGGAAGAAGCCATTCAGCAAGCGCTCGATCGGCTCATGGTCGGGCGGACCGTCATTGCGATCGCGCACCGTCTCTCGACGCTGCAGAACTTCGATCGCATCATCGTCATGAGTTCGGGGAAAGTCATCGACGACGGCACGCCCGAAGCCTTGCGCAATCGTCCGGGCATCTATCGCGATTTGCTCAGCAAGCAGCACGGCAAAACCATGCACCTGCATCCGGGCGGCGGCCGAAAGATCGACGAGCACGTCGCTTGAGGCGCGGCGGCCGCGCCCAGGCGTTAGGCCGCTACGCGCCTGCGGGCCGCCGGCTTGGCGCGCGCTGCCCCGCCTTTCTCGGGCACGGCTTTTTTCTGCACCGGCGTTTGCTCGCCGCTTTGCGCCAAGTCCCGTAGAAACGTGTCGCGCCACACCGAAACATTGTTGCTGCGCAGCTGCGCGATCATGTCCCGGTAGCGCGCGCGCCGCTCGGCCAGCGGCATCGACAACGCCTGTGCCAGCGCTTGCGCCATTCCGTCGATATCGATCGGGTTGACGATGAGGGCTCCCGTCAGTTCCTCCGCCGCACCGGCGAAGCGCGACAGCACGAGCACGCCCGGATCGTCGGGGTCCTGCGCCGAGACATATTCCTTCGCGACGAGATTCATGCCGTCGCGCAGCGGCGTGACGTAACCCACATGCGATTCGCGGAACAGCGCGGCGAGGACCGGCCGCTCATACTGCCGATGAATGTAGCGGATCGGCGTCCAATCGAGTTCCGCAAAGCGGCCGTTGATGCGGCCGAGCTCGCTTTCGAGGCGAAGCCGAATGTCTTGGTAGGCATGCATGTCGGCGCGCGTCGGCGGCGCGATTTGCACGAACGAGACGTTGTTGCGGCATGCCGGCACTTGGTCGAGCAGCCGCTCGAACGCGCGGAAGCGCTCGACGAGACCTTTCGAGTAATCGAGCCGATCGACGCTCATGATGAGCTTTCGCTCGTGCAGCGTCTGGCGCATCGTCCGGACAGACTTGCCGCGCGCGCCCGCTTTGGCGAGTCGAGCGATTTCGTCGGGGTACACGCCGATCGGATACGCGGCTGCGCGCAGCGACCGCCCGAACGCGCGCACGAGCGCGGGTTCGCCCGCGACGAACGGCGCGCTCCGGCTAGCGCCTGCGCCCGACACTTCCCCACCGGCCTCGTGCACGACGTAGTCGCAGAATGCGCGCACGTCGGCTTGCGTCTGAAACCCGAGCAAGTCGAACGAGCACAGCGCTTCGACGAGCGCCCGATGCGGCGGCACGGCCAGCAGGACCTGCGCCGCCGGAAAAGGGATATGCAGAAAGAAGCCGATGCGGTTCGCGACGCCCGCGGCGCGCAGCGCTTGCGCGAACGGAATCAGGTGGTAGTCATGCACCCAAATGACGTCGTCGGCACGCAGAAGCGGCACCAGTTGCTGCGCGAGCCACGTGTTGACGCGCCAATAGCCTTCGAAGTCGTGCCGGTCGTATTGGACCAGGTCGGCTCGATAGTGAAAGGCCGGCCACAGCGTCGCGTTGGAGAATCCGCGGTAGTACTGATCGTAGTCGCGCCGCGCGAGGCCGATCGTCGCGAACGTCACGGGCCCCTGCTCCACGAGCTGCAACTGAGGCTGCCCCGAGGACACGACCTCGCCGCTCCAGCCGAACCACATGCCGCCTGTTTCCTTCAACGCGTCGTACACGCCGACCGCCAAGCCGCCGGCCGCCGGGCCGCCTTCGGAAATGGGCGCCACCCGGTTCGAAACGATGATGAGTCGGCTCATGAGGTGCGTTGCGCTCCAGCGACGATATCGGCCAGCCAGCCGACAAACGCATCGACCGAATCGACGCGCGCGCGCGCCGAGGTCTCGCCCGCTCCGACCTTGATCGACACGCCACCGCGCTCGTTGACGACGGCAAACCCCTTTTCGTCGGTCAAATCGTCGCCGGCGAACACGGGCGTGCGGCCTGCGAACGGCGGCTCGTCGAGAAACGCGGCGAGCGCCCGCCCCTTATCGACGTTCTTCGGCTTGATTTCGAAGACCATCTTGCCCGGCTGCAGCACATAGGCGTCAGCGTACGCGTCGACGAGGCGCTGCGTCGCCTCCCGCGCCGCGGTCTCCGCCAGCGGGGCATTGCGATAATGCAGCGCCAGCGCGGCGCCCTTGATTTCGAGCAGCGTGCCCGGGTGTGCCTTGACGAGCTCGGCGAGCGCGCGCTCCATCCGCAACAGGCGCTCGTCGTTGAAGCCGAGCCGCACCGTGTCGCCGCTCGCATCGCGCCGCTCCGCACCGTGCAAGCCTGCGACGGGCAGATCGGGCATGCCGAGGAAGCCGTCGATGCTGTCGATGCCGCGGCCCGACACGACGGCCACGGCGCCGTGCGACAAATGACGCAGCCGCGCGAGCGAATCGATGACGGCCGGCGGCACGAAGACGGCGTCGGGCGTGGGGGCGAGTTCGACGAGGGTCCCGTCGAAATCGAAGAAGAATGCTGTCTCTCGTAGAGACAGGAAAGCCGGTAGAGATTGCATCAGCTCGATTCGCGTAACGGTCGAGGGCTGTTAGGCCGCGCCGGACCGGAGAAGTTTGCGCATCTTACCGCGCCTGCGTCGCGTTTTCGAGCCACGGCGCCTGGAAGGGCCGGCGCCCCCGGCGGATGCAAGCGGGACGCGGCTCCTCCCTGAATCTTGCCCTTTCCTGCGACATATTGCCTCGCTGGTTGCGCACATTTGCCGCATGAACGGTGTTGGTAAGGCAATTGCGCTATAGTCGCAGCCTCGTAGCCGTCTGCCGGCGCCGCCCGTAGCGCAGCGCCGCGGCGCCTGAGCACCTTACCCGAGTCACGGATGCCGCCACGTTTTTTCAACGTCGGCTCGCCGCCCGGCGAACCGGCCCGTTTCGTCCCTGTATCGTCCGCCGTCGCATCGGCTGATGCGGCCGCGCCGCCCGCCGCTCACGCTCGCCTTTCTCGCGTCCGATGGCGGGCGTCGCTGCGGAACCTCACTGCAGTGGCCTTTGCGGCGCTGCTCGCCGCTTGTTCGCATGACGACGGGCCTTGGCAGTTGACCAACGTCTCCGGCCACCTGCCCGACCTTTCGTTCACGTTGACCGAGGACACGGGCAAAGCGGTCACTGCATCGGCGTTCCGAGGCAAGACGACGCTGGTCTACTTCGGCTACACGCATTGCCCCGACGTCTGCCCGGAAACGATGGCGCGCTTGATGCAGGTGCTCGAGAAGTTGCCGGCCGCCGACGCGAAGCAAGTGCGCATCCTGTTCATTTCGGTCGATCCGGCGCGCGACACGCCGCAAGCGCTGCATGATTACGTGACGGCGTTCGACGCGCAGCACATCCGCGGGCTGACGGGCACGGACGCGCAAGTCGAATCGCTCGCGAAGCGTTACCGCGTGGCGTATCAAATGGAGAAGCGCGACGCGAACGGCAACTACGAAGTGACGCATAGTTCGGCCGTCTATGTGTTCGATCGCGACGGGCATGCGCGCTTGCTGGCGACGAGCAGCGACACGCCCGACGCCATTGCGCACGACCTGCAGCGCGTGATCGAGCACGGCGCGTGACGCGCAGGCAGACCGAAGGCGGCCCGTTGAACACTTGACTCACGCGCTTACACGCTACGCCATTCACCCAACCAACGTTCACTCAATCATGCCGACACATTTTTCTCGACCGACCGCGATCCGCTCCATGACGCTCGCAGCGCTCCTTTGCGTAAGCGCGCTCGTAGCAGCGCGCGCCGACGCAGCGGGCGCTCATGCGATCACGGCGACGAACGCATGGGTTCGCTGGCTCCCGAATCAACTTCCCGCGGCCGGTTATGTCACGCTCGATAACACGAGCGACAAGGACATCGATCTGACCGGCGTTTCGAGCGCCGATTACGGCAGCGCGATGCTCCATCAAACGGTGCAGAACGGCTCCACGACGAACATGGTCATGGTCCACGAGGCCACGGTGCCGGCGCATGGCAGCCTGGCGATCGCACCGGTGGGCTATCACATCATGCTCGAAAAGCCCACCCACAAAATCGCGCCCGGCGACACCGTTCATCTGAAGCTGCAGTTCTCGGATGGCGAGACGCTCGAGACGCCCTTCACCGTCAAATCGCCGGGCACGGCGAAGTAACACGGATGTCGCGATGAACCTGCTTTACTGGCTGGAGCCCTGGGAGCCGTCGCCGACGGTCGTCGTCGCCGTGCTGGCCGCTGCGATCTTGTTCGCACGCGGCGTGAAGCACGCTCGCGTTTCGCTGTTGCGCCAGGTGTCGTTCTGGTTCGGGCTCGTCGCGCTCTATATCGCCTTGCATACTCGCCTCGACTACTTCTTCGAGCACGAGTTCTTCATGCACCGGCTGCAGCATTTGGTGCTTCATCATCTCGGGCCGTTCTTCATCGCATGGTCGTATCCGGGCGCCGCGCTGCGCGCCGGAATTCCGTTCAGCTGGCGTCGCCGTTTCGTTGGGCCGGCCATGCGCACGACGCCCGTGCGCGTCGCGCTCGACATCGTGTTCAACCCGATCGTCGCCGTCGTGCTGTTCGTCGGCCTCATTTACTTTTGGCTGCTATCGCCGATCCACTTCAAGGCGATGCTCGACTGGCGGCTCTACCGCATCATGAACTGGAGCATGGTCGTCGATGGCCTGCTGTTCTGGTGGCTCGTGTTGGATCCGCGTCCGGCGCCGCCCGCGCGGCTCGCGCCGGGCCGACGGATCATGATGGTCATCGCCGCCATCCCGCCGCAGATCGTGCTCGGCGCGCTCATCTTCTTCACGCCGCGCGAGCTCTATCCCATCTATTCGATTTGCGGCCGCGCGTTCACGTGGATCAGCCCGATTCGCGATCAGCAGATCGGCGGGCTGCTGCTGTGGATTCCGGGGTCGATGATGAGCGTCTTCGGCGCGCTCATTGCGTTGCGGCATTGGATGCGTCTATCGGCACGCGAGAGGCTGCGGGAGGAACACCGGGAGATCTCGTCGGGCGGACAGCATCCCGAACCCGCCCGCGCGCCTTGACGGGATGCGCCGCGCGCGGTTCCTTCGGGTCGGGATCGCTCGCTCGAGGGGGAGCGGGCCGTTTGCGTTGCGATGGCGAAACGGTGGGGCTAGACCGAGCGCATCCACACGTGCGGGATACCATCGTCGTCATGCACTTCGGAAATCGGTTCGAAGCCGAATGCCCCATAGAACATTTGCAGATGCGCCTGCGCATGCAACTTGATCGCTGCCTCGGGCCACTGCGCGACGATATGTTTGAGCGCTTGCTCGAGCATCGCACTACCTAAGCCGATACCGCGAAAACCTGCGGTCGTCAGCACGCGGCCGATGCGCACGTCGCTGTCCGACGCATCGGGTAGCAAAACACGGAGATAGCCGGCGAGCGTCGGCCTAGCCTCCCCCGCGCGCGACCCGCCCGCCGACTCTGCGGACTCGTCTTCCGGCGCCGAATAGGCGAACAAGTGCCATGCGTCCTGGTCGAGTCCATCGACGTCGTGATAGACGCACTGCTGCTCCACGACGAAGACGGCGTTGCGCGCCTGTAGCATGTCGTACACTTCCGATGCGGTCAGCGCGGGAAAGGGCTTCCAGCGCCAGTCGAGGGATTCGTGCGGGTCGCGTGTGGAATCGATCATGGGCAGGTTCAATGACACTCGGTGCCCGGCGATTATCCCGCGGCGCGCCGGCAATTGCCAGCGGCCACGACGGGCATCCAGTCCTCGTGAAGGAGCGGATAGACGGCGTCGCCGAGCCGGCCGGCCTTCCGAGGCGAAGTGGCCCCCTCCCGCTTGCCCTGCTTGCCCTGCTTGCCCTGCTTGCCCTGCTTGCCTTGCTTGCTCGCCCTACTTGTCCTGATGTGCGATGCCGGCAAGGTCTTTGACCATTCGATCCAGCCACTGCTCGAAACTCGCCGCCAGGCACTCGCGGCGCTCATCGTCGTTCAGCACGCGAATCACTTGGCCGACCGTGCCGCCGGGCGCGGGATCGAGATCGAGGCATAGGCAATCGCCCATACCATTTGCCGCGAACGGGATCCATCGCAGGTTGAACCAGTCGTCCTTGACGCCGCCGTCCGGATCGGATGCGATCCCTTCGAACGCACCTTCGACCACGAGATCGCGCCAGGACGTCCATTCCCTGAGGACACCCTTGACGTCGAGCAGGTCGTCGCCGTCGAAACATCCAATGCATCGACCGGATTGCCCGTTATGGATTTTCAGGCTCGCGATGAAATCGTCGGGCAGCTTGGCGCCAAGCGCGCCTTCGAGAATTCGTATCTCGTCATCGCAAGCCGGCGCGTTGAATCCGTCCGGGGCCGCGTCTGGCATTGACGGTAGCCAAGCGTCCAGGCGCTGCCACGATTCGGCGACGTTCATTTGAGGTTGCATGGCTTCGGGCTCCGTTGAAAGGGTGGTGTCGGGAAAGATTTCGAACAGATCGGGTTTAGCGCAATTGGGTATGGCGGGCTGCCGCATGGGGTCTAAGCGACGACATCTTCTGCGGTGACGCTCAAGTGCGCGTCTTCGACGGAAACCACTTCTGACTGCAAGCCATGAGGAATGGCTGCCGGACATGCGCGATAGGCGGCGCTCAACCATTTCGGAAACGAGCCGAGGTCGAGTATCTTCTTTCCGTGGTAGGTCGTCATTTGCCCGCCGATGTCGAGTAGGGCCGACGGTAGTACAACCGCGACGACTTCCTGCTATCGGCGCGCGAATTTAGGACCGAATGAAGGTGCTGCGCGAAGCCACGCCGACTAGGCCGTTCCGGTTGGTCGTGCGCTCCCCGGCGCGTACGATACCCATACCTGTGCGTCGCATGCCGCGCTACGGCATGCCTGTTCCGTGAGAGAAAGCCCGTGACAGACGCATCATCGGATTCCGTTACCGTGCTTTTCGGGGCATTCGATCGCCACAACTTTGGCGACATGATCTTCGCGCACGTCGTCGCGCGCATGCTGCACGGTCGTCGTTTGCGCTTCGCCGGCCTGGCCGAATGCGATCTGCGCGCTTACGGCGGCCATCGTGTCGAATCGATTTCGACGCTGGCGTCGACGTGGAGTGGCAGCGCTGTCGACATCATCCACGTCGGCGGCGAACTGCTCACTTGCGACGCCTGGCAAGCCGCGGTGATGCTCTCGTCCGCGGAACGCGCGAAGTCGATCATCGCCGAGCAAGCCGCGTGGCTCGCAGCGCCGATCGAGTGGGCGCGAGCCCACGTCGGGCTGCCGGCGCGCGCTCCCTACGTCCTGTCGCGAGCCCTCTTTCCGCAGGCCCGGCGCATCGTCTTCAACGCCGTCGGCGGCGTCGATCTCGACAGCCGCGAAGTGCCGATGCGAACAGAAGTCCTGCATGCGCTCCGAAGCGCGCAGGACATTACCGTGCGCGACGCGATCACCCGCCGTTCGCTCGCTGCGGCAGGCGTGACAGCCAGGCTGTTGCCCGATCCCGCCGTGATGGTCGCTACGCTTTTCGGCGAAGTCATCCGCGACCGTGCGGCGCGCGGGCCCGTCTCGGCGATCGGCGCGGATTGCCCGAACGGCTATATCGCCATGCAGTTCAGCGCCGATTTCGGCGATGACCGAACGCTCGACGAAATCGCCGCGCAACTCGATCGCGCTGCAGCGTCGCACGGCCTCGGCGTCGCGCTCTTTGCCGCCGGTATCGCGCCGTGGCACGACGATCTCCGAATCTACGAACGCATCCGGCAACGCATGCGTTCGCCGCGGGTCCATATCATGGCTTCGCCGGATATCTGGGACATCTGCGCGCTCATCGCGACGAGCCGCCTCTATTGCGGCAGCGGTTTGCATGGAAGAATCGTCGCGGCCGCGTTCGCCGTGCCGCGCGTCAACGTGCGTCATCCCACGCGCACGACGTCGCGAAGCAAGCAAAGCGCATTCGCGCGGACATGGGAGCACCCCGACATGCCGGTCGAAGTCGACCTAGGCCGCATACGGCAAGGGATCGACGATGCGCTGAAGATCCAAGCCTCGCGGCTGCAAGGCATCGCGTCGTCGCTCGTCGATGCGTATCGCGCGGGTTTCCAACATTAGCCCTGCGAGCGCGCGAACCTTTCCGCGATGATCGCCGCGAGCCGCTGTGCCGCCGCCTTCATTTGCGCGTGATCGAATCCGCCCAAACCTAAAACGAGGCCGGGCCGCGCGGTGCGCGGGGCATACATCGGCGAAACGGCACGCACCGATACGCCCGCCGCCACCGCCATGTCGGCCACCTCGCGATCGTCGATCCCTTTCGCCAGCCACAAGACGAAATGCATCCCTTGATCGCCCGGGTCCACCCATGCCACTTCATCGGGCAGCAACGCGCCGAGGGTGTCGAGCAACCGTGCCCGGTAATCCGCGTAGACGTGGCGAATCTTGCGGACATGACGCTCCAAATGCCCGTCCGCCATGAACGCCGCCAATACGTGCTGATCCGCATTAGGCGGATGCCGGTCCATCAATATGCGTGCGCCACAAAACGCATCGACCAGATCGTCGGGAACCACCGCGTACCCCAATCGCAGCGAAGGGAACAAAATCTTGCTGAACGTGCCGAGATAGACGACGCGATCCGGGGCCAGCCCTTGCAGCGACGGAAACGGATAGCCTTCATATCGGAGCTCGCTGTCGTAGTCGTCTTCGACGATCCATGCCCGATTGGCACGCGCCCACGCGAGCAAGGCGGTCCGACGCGCCATGCTGAGCGGCATGCCCAGGGGGTATTGATGCGAAGGCGTCACGAAGGCGGCTCGAGCATGCGGCGCCATGCGGATGCCGGCATCCACGTCGAGGCCTTCCGCGTCGACGGGTACGCGAACCATCGCATCGCCGTGCCCCGTGCGCTCGAGTACGGCTGTAACGCCCCGGTAAGCGGGGTTTTCCACCCATACTTCGTCGTGAGACGCGAGCAGGACCTGGCTCGACAGAAAGAGGCCCTGCTGCGTGCCGCTCGTGACGATGACTTGGCCCGGCTCGCATCGCACCGAGCGCGACTTGCGTACGTAGGCGGCAATCGCTTCGCGAAGCGGCAATGCCCCGAGCGGATCGGCGTATCCGGCAGGCGCACCGGGACCTTTCGCGCGCACCCGGTTGCCGAGCCTTCGCCAAACGTCGGCGGGCGCCGTCAGGCCAACGGGAACGGAAACCGCAAACGGCACGGGCGGCAGCGGTTGGAATTCCTTCGCGATGCGCGCGAATGCCGCTGCGGGCTCGGGCAATCGCCGCTTGGCGGTGCGTCGCCCCGGCGCATGCGTCACGCTCGTCGAATGCGCTTCGACCAACGCCGGCGCGACGCGCGTGCCGGCGCCGGCCCGCGATTCGAGAAAGCCTTCGGCCACCAACTGCTCGTAAGCATCGATCACCGTCCCGCGCGAGACGCTCAGCGATGCCGCCAGCAGCCGCGTCGAGGGCAATGCATCGCCCGGCTCGATCTCGCACTTGCGCACGGCTTCGCGCAACGCCTGCGCGATCTGGCGGCTCAAATGACCGGCCGTGCGATTCAATGCGCCGATCGACGGAATGTCGGCGACGCGTGCCGTTCTTGCCATGATTCTGGTCCCGCAAAAATGATGCAAATTGGACCTGTAGGATAAGCCAGTTTTTGACGACAATGGCCTGACCGAGACGTTGACGGGCCACGCGCTCGCGACCGATTTCGGTCATTCGACCGCCTTAAACGCTTGTGGAACCGCCATGTACGTACCCGCAGCTTTCAACGAATCACGAACCGAAGTCTTGCACTCGCTCATCGTTCAGCATCCGTTCGGCATGCTGGTCACACACGGCAAGAGCGGACTCGACGCCAATCACCTTCCGTTCGAACTAGCCTCCGATGAAGGCGAACTGGGCGTATTGCGCGCCCACGTGGCGCGGGCCAATCCGGTATGGCAGGACGTCGCGGATGGCGACGAGGTGCTCGTGGTATTTCGCACCGCGGACGCCTACATTTCGCCGAACTGGTATCCGAGCAAGCATGCGCTTCATCGGCAAGTACCGACATGGAACTATGTCGTGGTCCATGCCTATGGACGCATCACGATCAAGGACGACGAGAAATACGTGCGCGGCGTGGTCGCCCGGTTGACGCGCACCCATGAAGCCACACAGCCGCGACCATGGAAAATGAGCGACGCGCCGAGCGACTATATCGACGCCATGCTCGAGGCGATCGTCGGCTTGCAGATCGATATCACGCGGCTGGTTGGGAAGCGCAAGCTGGGCCAGAACAAGGACGTGCCGGATATCGAAGGCGCGGGCGAAGCGCTGCGCTCCAAGGGGCAATTCGAAATCGGCGACGCGATGCTCGAAGAGGCCGCCGCGCGCAAGCCGAAGTAGAGGCAAGACTCCGGCGCGGTCGGAATGACTCGACTGTCTAGGGCCTGTTCACGCTAATTCCAGGCTTGCGAACGTGCCTTACCGGGCGCAGGGCAAGAAGTGACGAGGCGCAATAGCCGTAGCTATTGCAACGAGGAACGACGCCGCACTGCGCCCGGTAAGGCACGTTCCCCTGATT
>DASVLS010000084.1:0-12663 GCA_036384755.1 Trinickia sp.
CTTGTCCGATTCGGACAAAGCATCGTCCTCACTCGCTTTCTGGACACCCGCCGCCTGGAGCTGTTCGAGCAGCACCCCGGCTGGCATTTTGAGTTCCGCGGCAAATTGGGCTACGTTGTTACTCGCCATTCATTCCTCTTAATGCAAGGACCGATTCCTTGCGGTTAGCATCGGGTCATGCGATCGCAAGATCGCGGTCTATTCAGTGCGCCATGGTCATTCACTCACTGGAACCAATGTTCACGTGCTTTCATGATCAACGCCTTCGCGGCATCCTCTTCCATTCCGGTCATTTCAACCAATTCGTCGACGGCGAGCTCCGCTAGGTCGTCGCGCGTTTGGATTTGGTGCTCGGCCAGCCTCCCGAGCAGATCGGCATCCATCCCGTCGAGGCTCTTCAGATCGAGCGCCACGCCCTCGACCTTCTCCTCGTTCGCGATCGCCATCGTCAGCAAAGCGTCGCGCGAGCGGTTGCGCAGTTCGTGGACCGTGTCTTCGTCGAACGCCTCGATTTCGAGCATCTCGTTGAGCGGCACGTAAGCGATTTCTTCGAGGCTCGTGAAGCCTTCGTCGATGAGGATGTCGGCGACTTCCTCGTCGACGTCGAGCCGCGCCATGAACAGGTCGCGCAGAACGCCGCGCTCCTGGTTCTGCTTTTGCGCCGACTCGTCGGGCGTCATGATGTTGATCTGCCAGCCGGTCAGCTCGCTGGCCAGACGCACGTTTTGGCCGCTGCGGCCGATGGCGACCGCGAGCTCGTTTTCGTCCACGACGACGTCCATCGAATGCTTTTCTTCATCGACGACGATCGACTGAACCGCGGCCGGCGCGAGCGCGCCGATCACGAACTGGGCGGGATCCTCGGACCATAGCACGATGTCGACGTTCTCGCCACCGAGCTCGTTGCGCACGGCTTGAACGCGCGAGCCGCGAATCCCGACACACGTGCCGATCGGATCGATGCGCTTGTCGTAAGCCACGACGCCGATCTTCGCGCGCACGCCCGGATCGCGAGCGGCCGCCTTGATTTCGAGCAGGCCTTGTTCGATTTCGGGCACTTCCATTTCGAACAGCTTCATCAGGAACTCGGGCGCCGTGCGCGAGAGCTCGATCTGCGGGCCGCGCGCCGTGCGGTCGACCTTGCTGATGTAGGCGCGAACGCGGTCGCCCACGCGCAGGTTTTCCTTCGGGATCAGCTGATCGCGGCGCAGCAGCGCCTCGACACGCCCCGATTCGACGATGAAGTTGCCTTTGTCGAGCCGCTTGACCGTCCCGGTCATGATCTTTTCGCCGCGCTCGAGGAAATCGTTCAGGATCTGCTCGCGCTCGGCGTCGCGCACCTTCTGCAAGATGACTTGCTTGGCCGCCTGCGCGCCGATACGGCCGAATTCGATCGAGGGAATCGGCTCCTCGATATATTCGTCGAGTTCGATGTCGGGCTTCTGTTCGCGCGCTTCGAACAGCAGGATTTCCTGATCCGGCTCTTGCAGGCCGGCTTCGTCGGGTACGACGCGCCAGCGGCGATACGTTTCGTGCTCACCCGATTCGCGATCGATATGCACGCGAATGTCCACGTCTTCTTCGAAGAGCTTTTTGGTGGCCGAAGCAAGAGCGGCTTCAAGCGCAGCGAACACCACATCTTTATCGACGTTCTTTTCGCGCGCCAGCGCATCGACCAGCATCAGTACTTCGCGACTCATTGTTTGCGGCTCCTAAAGTCAACGTGCGGGACGAGGCGTGCGCGGTCCATGTCCGCGAGCGTGAAATCGAGCATCGCGGCGCCCTCCTTCCCTTCAAATTCCAATCCGATCGTTTCGCCGTTGGGCGCATGCAGAATGCCCCGGTACGTCTTGCGTCCATTCAACGGCTTTTTCAATGTCACGACGGCCTCGCTGCCCGCGAAGCGCAGGAAATCCGCCAATTTCTTGAGCGGACGATCGAGCCCCGGCGACGAGACTTCGAGCCGTTCGTAGTCGATGTTCTCAACCGTCAGAACGTGCTGGAGCTGACGCGTGACTTTTTCGCAATCCTCGATCGCAATGCCGGCGCTTTGGTCGATGTAGACGCACAGCATGCCGCGCCCGGTGCGCTCGAGGTCCACGAGCTCGTAGCCCATGCCCGAGACCGTGGTTTCTATCAGTTCCGTCAGTTGCACAGTGCCCTCTAAGATATTCGCGCGTACGCGCGAGCACCCACGGGGCCGCGCGCCGCGCTATGCCGGCGCGCGAAAAGGTGCTGCTAGCCGAGATGCCGAACCGTTACCGCCAAAAAAAAATGGGCTTCACGCCCATCATCTTCTTACCGGTGGTCGCACCTGAGCCGCACAAAAAGCCGCACGCCCAGCGACTTTGTAAGTTTAGCATTTTTAACGGCGCGTTGCAACGCAGCGGGCGGGCGAAATGCCCCGGCGACGGGGCGCTCGCACGACCGAAGTCCAAACTTATCCGATCGGCATGCGATCGGCATCGGCAGCGCTCGTACGCGAGTCGAGCGAAAACCGCACAGCCCCGCGACCCTCGAGCCGCAAAGGCTGCCACCCCATCCAGACTACCCGCGACTACGCGAACGGCCGCGCGGCGCAGCCGGCCGCTGACCGCCGCCGCCGCTGCGATTTCCGCCGCCCGCCCCGCCGCGGTTGCCGCCGGGCGTGCGATTGCCGTTCGCACTGCCGCCGAACGCCCGTTTGCCGCCACCGCCCGAGGGCGCGCGGTTGCCGTCGACATCGCGCTGGGGCCGGCCTTTCTGCCCACCGCCGCCGGCGCCGGCGCCGCCGCGATTGCCGCCGCCACGGTTGCCGTAGCCTCCGCCGAGACCGTCGCCGAAGCCGCCTGCGCCTGCACCGAATCCGCCCGCACCGCGACGGCCATGGCCACGGCCCTGCTGTTCGAAGCGCCCATGCGCGGTCAGCACGGGCTCACGGCTGATGAAACCCATCGACGTCTGCATCGGATCGGGCTGACGCCGTTCTTGCCCTTGACGGCCCGCGCCCTTCTCTTCCGTCGGCGCCTTCAGGCCGACGGCCGCCATGAGGCTGCGCACCTGGCTGTCCTCGAGCTCCTCCCAACGGCCGCGGCGCAAGCCGCGTGGCAAGGAAATCGGGCCGTGCCGCGTCCGAATGAGCCGGCTCACCATCAGGCCGACCGCTTCGAACATCCGGCGCACTTCGCGATTGCGCCCTTCGGCCAGTGCAACGTGGTACCAATGGTTCGTGCCTTCGCCGCCGCCGTCGCGGATACGCAGGAAGTTGGCGGGCCCGTCGTCGAGCTCGATGCCGTGCAACAACTTTTGCCGCGAGCTTTCCGACAGTTCGCCGACCACGCGAACCGCATATTCGCGCTCGACGCTGTAGCGCGGATGCATGAACCGATTCGCCAGATCGCCCGAGGTCGTCAGCATCAGCAAGCCCTCGGTATTGAAGTCGAGCCGGCCGACGGCCAGCCACTTCGCCGTTTTCATCGGCGGCAGCTTGTCGAAGACCGACGGCCGCCCTTCCGGATCCGCATGGCTCACGATCTCGCCCGTGGGCTTGTGATAGAGCAGCACGCGCGGCGGCTTGGTCTGCACCCGGCGCTTGACGGGCTTGCCGTTGATGCGCACTTGATCGGTCGGCATGATCCGCTGGCCGATATGCGCCGGCTCGCCGTTCACCGAAACGCGACCGGCCACGATGAGCTCTTCCATTTCCCGGCGCGAGCCCATGCCGGCCTCGGCCAAGACTTTGTGCAGCTTCGGAGCGTCGTCGTCCGGCGCGAGCACGCGCTTGGGCTGCACAGGGCGGCCGCGCCGCAGCATCGGCGCGCGAACGCCGCCTGCCGAACCGTTGTCGGCATCGAAGGCCGGCGACGTCACATAGGCAAATAGATCGTCCTGCCCCGCCGGCGCGGATTCGGCGCGCTTGGCCGCCGGCTTTTCCTTATCCGCCGCGCCGCCGTCTTCACGCCGATTCGCCGCTTGATGGCCCGCTTGCTTGCGGCCGCCCTTTTGCGCGCCCTTGCGAGGCGCGCGCGTCGGCGCCGAAGCGCCGCCGTCTTCGGCGGCAGCGGCAGCGGACGGCGCTTGCGCATCGGCGCCTTCGGCTACGGGTTGGCCTTGCTGACCGGCTTCGCCCTTGGTCTTCGCCGCGGCTCGCCTGCGCGCGATCAAACTGCGCGGACCACGCCGCAAGCCGCGGCGCGGACGATCTTGATCCTGATCGCCCGGTTCCGCGATATGGGCGTCACGGTCGGCATCGCTCGCCGCCGGTGCGGCAGGCGCCTCGTCGCGGCCCGCAGCCTCAACGGCATGCCCGGATGCGGACAAATCGGTGTCGTGGGTATTTGTCAAAACAACCTCAAGTGTCAAGCGCGCCCGTTGCGGGCGCTGCGTACGTTCGTTGCGTCAGGCACTTCGCGACGCGGGTTCGTCGTCGGCGAAAGCGTCCGCGTCGTCGGCCGATTCATCGCGAGGCACGCCCTCGCGCATCGCATCCGCCGAGGATGCGTCGACGGCGGCTGCCCCCTCGTCTGGCGCGTGCTCTTGCGGCTCGATGCCGTTCTCGTTCGAAGCGGCTTCGCGCAAGCCGCGACCCTCGTCGCGACTGTCATCCTCATCCGCGGCATGAATCGTGCCGCCCTCGACGGACGGGCCAGCGTTTGCCTGTCCGTCGCGCGGCGCACCCACGCCGTCGTGTTCTTGTTCGTCGACCGCCGCGTTCGGTTCTTCGTCTCGAGACGGCGTGTCTTGCAGCGGTTCGACTTGCGAATCGCCCTGCGCGGCAGCCAGATCCATGGCGGACGCTTGCGCCACCGTGGTGGCGTCACCTTCGGGCGCGGGGCCTTCGGGCGCGGACGCGTCCTCGGAAAACTCGATGGCGTGCTGCGCCAGCAGATCGGCCGCGCCTTGCGTCGTAGGATCCTCGAGCGGCGGCAATTCATCGAGCGCCTTCAACCCGAGATCGTCGAGAAACTGCTTCGTCGTCGCATACAGCGCCGGACGACCGGGCACATCGCGATGACCGATCACTTCGATCCAGTTGCGATCCTCGAGCTGCTTGATCACCTGCGTATTGACCGTGACGCCGCGGATTTCCTCGATATCGCCACGCGTGACCGGCTGCCGGTACGCGATGATGGCAAGCGTTTCGAGCACCGCACGCGAATACTTCGGCGGCTTCTCCGGATGCAAGCGGTCGAGATAGGTTCGCATCGCCGGCTTGCTTTGAAATCGCCAGCCAGTTGCCAGAGCGACGAGTTCGACGCCGCGCCCGGACCACTCGTTTCGCAAATCCTCAAGTAACGCACGGACTGTATCCGCCGAAACGCCGTCGGCGAAGAGCTTGCGCAGGTCACCCACCTTGAGCGGTTCTTGCGCGCAAATCAAAGCAGTCTCGAGGACGATCTTCGCCTCTTGGGTATTCATGCAGCTAGGTCAGACCCTGTGGTCAACGAACCGGATCAAACAGACGAAATGGAACTGAAGACGCGCTCGCCCGATTTTGATCGGTCATATTGATGGGAGCACGGACCGGGGGGTGGCGAATCGAGACAGCTCTCAAACCAAGCCCAGCCGGACGAAGCAGCGGTTTTCCGGAGAAGGCGCCGCGTGACTGAACGCCATCTTACGCAAAAAGCCCGAGGCCGTAAACACCGAATCGAGCGCAGGCGGCGTGGCGTAAAGCGCACCGTCCGACTCAAATAATGAACATCGCCCGTCGGGCGCGACAAGGGCGGACATATCCGACTGTCCTGCTGCAATCGCAAAGTGCGCCACATCCAGCGCATGAGCCTGCTGCAAGCGAGCCGGCGCGATTTCGACGCCACCGGTTTCACCGTTTTTCTCGCAACGCAATAACGGAGCGCAAACGCACAGGGCGTGCGCGAGACTGCACTAGATTGGTGATTGCCCTGATTTTCGGACCAGGCGTTTTGGCGTCTTATACGCCCCTAACTGACGCCCCCGCAGGCCCGTCACAACGGGGCCTTCCAGCATTCGCCGTTCTCATGGCACGCTTCATGCATCGTTCGGCGCGCTCCGGTTGGCGCCGCGATAGGGTCATAGACACCGCTCGCGGCACCGGCCGGCTTGCTCGGCACCCCAAGAGGGTGTCGCACGAGTGCGCGGCGCGGGGCAGCGCACCGGGGTCAGTTTCGCTGAGGTGAGGACATATGGTGTTCGACGATTTGAGAGATAACGAATGGGCGCTGGTCGAAGCGCTGTTCTGTGCCGAGCCTGCACGGAGCGAGCGACGCGGACGCCCGCGCGTGGAAGCGCGCGCTGTCGTCAATGCCGTGCTCTGGGTGCTGTCGACCGGCGAAGGCTGGTCGAAGCTGCCGGGCCGCTATCCGTCGCCGCCGACGTGCAGGCGCCGTTTCGACGAGTGGCAGGCGGACGGCACGCTCGTCGAGATCGTCAAGCGCCTTAGCACTTGCGGCCGCCAAATCTCGCTGCGCGGGCGCATCGGCGCCAGCGCCGTCAAGCCGCCGGCGCCGCGTAGCCCGGACCGACTGCGCGGCGCGTTCTGGACCAACCCGGAATCCTGGCGCGCCCCTGCCAAGATGGCCTGATCGGGCGGCTCTCGAATACGACGATTCTCGCTCTCGCGGGCTTCGCTTGCTGACGTAGCCCGCGAGAATCTTCGAGCGGGCGCTTCTTCGAAAAACGCAACGGCGGCAAACGGCCGCTTGCATGCCAACCCGCTAACGCGTTATTCGCGCGGATATTCCCTCTATCCGTCTCGCGCGTTTTCGATCTCGCGTTTTCCATCTCGATTTCGCGCTTCGTTCGGCGTCGTCTCTTCTCGCCAATCGATTCCGAAACATCCATTTACTAATATTTACAGCGGGCTTTCGCGCGCGAGCCTATCGTGTCCTCATGCGGACACGCCGCCGGCATGTCATGCCGGGAGTTCATCGAATGAAGGCAGCGATTGACGCAGCACGCTTGCTCGTATGCTGCACCGTCTTTGCACAGACGGCTCTCGTGCATGCACAGCCCCCTCATGGGCCGCCGGCGCGCAGGCCGGAGATGGCCGCGGACTGGCGCGCGCCGCCTCCGAATCCCCCCGCCCCGGCTGCCGCCTCGGCTCCGCGGGGCAACCTGCGTGGCGACATCGAAAACAACGCACGTTGGAACGACAACCCCGCTCGCCCTCGCTCTCCCCCGCCTCGCTAATTCGCACCGTCAAATCGAAATCGAGGGAACCACTGACCGTTCAGCCAGTCGGAGTGAATGCCATGAGCACAGCGTGGCAGCAGAAATATCCGGTACCCGTATCCTTGCGATACGGGTTTTTTTGGGGATTAGCCTGCCTCTTGCGATTAGGCCTCGCCACTCTGCCCCTAGGCAACTAGATCGGCGCTATTGCCTCAATTCGACCGCGGCGGCTGCCTCGGAGGGTACATATTCGCTTGTGCGCGCATCCGTCCAACTCAGCGCTCGCTCTTCCCGTGCGAGCCGATTGAATTCGGCGCGCCCGCGATCGGTGAGCACGGCGATGTCGACAGGCGCATGAAACCCTGCCCCCGGCGCCACAGTGCGCTGGCGGACCGTTTCCATCAAGCCGAGCCCTCGCAGATATTCGAACACCCCAGGGCGCTTGGCCCATGGAACCTGACGATATTGCACTCGCCTGAGCGCTTCGAGCACCGCTTCGTTGGAATACGTGGTCATCTCGACTCTTTCTTAAAGTGCAGCCGTCGCGACGCGTGACGGCGCATGCCGTGCGGCGGCTGGTACAGGTATGCCGAGCCACCGATCCGGGGGCGGCGACCGAAGGTACCGGTGCCGTCGACTTGTAGGTACTGCCTATAATCGGGCGCCTTCGCGCGAAAAAGAATGTGCGGTTGCCCGTGGTCCATTCAGTGCGTCGCCGGCTGCGCGCGACGCTTCCCCGAACCCATACGTTACCGCATCTCAATTGATCATATTCACTTTATTCGTGGTTTTTTTGGCAGTTTTCGTGCTATGGCGCGGCGCGCGTCCGGCTATCGCCGCCCTCGCGCTGGCGCTGTTTTGGCTGCTATCGGCGGGTTGGCTGACAGCGCCGCTGCTGGCTTGGGTGCAGCACGACGCATCGCGTTACCCGCCGCCGCGGTTCGGCGAGCGCACGGTTATCGTCATGCTGGGCGTTGGGACGACCTACGACGCCGACGGCGTGCTCGTGCCGAAACGCGACGCACGGCTGCGCATCGCGACGACCGCCTCGCTGTATGCGCAATGCAAGCGAGAGGGGCGGCATTGCCGGGTCATCGTAAGCGGCGGTAATCCACAACGACACGCGGCCGCCGAAGCCGATAACTATGCGCCGTATCTATTGCGTGCGCATGTCGCGCCCGAGGATCTCGTGCTCGAGAATACGAGCCTCACCACCTATGAAAACGCGGCCAACGTCGCACGCATCTTGCACAACGAACGTTACGATTCGTTGGTGCTCGTGACCTCGGCGTACCACATGCCACGCGCGCTCATGGATTTCCGGCGATTCTCGCTCGCGCCCGAACCCGTGGCGTCGGGCGGCAGAATCGCCGAGCGCGGCGTCTTGCCGCGCTGGAAAAACCTGGTCGCCGCCAACATCGCGCTGCATGAACTGATCGGTATGGTGCAGTTCCACGTCTATCGCGCGTTGGGCTGGTTTTGACGCGGAAGTCCCGACATGTAACGAGACGTAACGGAACGTCGCATTTGCTCCACACGAATCGCGTACTTGGGCTTATGCTGACTAGAATTTGCTATGTCCAGCCGGACAGGCAGCATCTGGACCACCATCCATCCACTTTTCGCACGGAGGCAATAATGAAGAAAGCGTCCCTGACTGTCTTGGTATTCCTTTCGATGCTGGCCGGCGTCGCGTATGCGCAGACGGAGGGCGGTGTCACGATGAGCACCGATCCCGCCAAAGCGGCCGATGTCGAGCAACGCGCTCAGGCGTTGCAGCAGCAGCAGATGCAGATGCCGATGGATGAAACGATGCATGAGAAGCCGATGCACGGTCATCACAAGCCGATGCATAAGCCCATGCACAAGCCCATGCGCAAGCACGCCGCGAAGCGCAAGGCGGCGAGCGCGGCGGCGCCGGCGAGCGGCGCAAGCGAGTAAGCGAATCGCAGGCGCGGCGCAAAGCCGGCCATGCACGATGAGCCGAAGCCGGTGTAGCCGGCTTCGGCTTTTTTGTTGGGCATGACGGTGTGCGGCGGTATGCTAAAGTCGCGCACCGAATCGTTTCACCGTCTTACAAGAACGCGCTTACCGTGGTGCGGAGAGGAAAGCATGAGCAACATCCAGTTGGATATCGAATGGACCGAAGCGGCATCGCGCAAGATCGAAAAGCTGATGCCGCGCGGCTCGCAAGAAGCGTTTCTGGCACTGCCTCCCGTCGAATGCCTGCCCATGGAAGGCGATGTCCTGTTCCTCGGGCCCTCGGGCAAACAGCAGCCGTTCATCGTCGTCGAGCGCCAATACCATCACGACGGCGATGCGGATTGGACGATCATCCTGATTTTGGACGTGCCGCAAGCGGGCCACTGAGCCGCTCGGCCCCGCTGACCATCATTAGTTGTCCTAACGAGCCCCTGTCTGCCGCCGTTCCTCGCGCGGCGCACTGCGTTCGATCCTGCGCACCAAAAAATTCCCGCGTTCCGTGGAACGCGGGTAAAACCGTCGCCCTACGAGGATAGGCGACGGGACCACCGGCGCTCGCGCAAAGCGCGAGCGATGTCGCTGTAAGGCGGCACTTCGCGTGCGTTTGAGATAGCGGCCCGATCGCCTGCGCAGTCGTTCGGGAAACGCCGCCTGCGCATGACGACCGGCGCGTTATCGCGACAGCCCGCCTTGGTCCTCCCTGCATTTTTGCCCTACACGGGCTAAAAAGCAGTTTGTGTGCCACGCCAAATCGCGCGACTAAGCGATTGATTCACAATGGAAAAGAGAATAGGCGGCGAAGCGAATCGTTTCGTCTGCGAAACGTTACGCCCGTAACGTCACGTGACACGGGGCCGAGCGGGAACACGGCGCGAGGAGCGGCATAAAACACGAACCCGCCGAAAGGCGGGTTCGCAGCAAGCGTCGTCGACGGTGAGTGCGATCAGCGCAGCTGATTGACGATCAGCGACATGATCTCTTTGGCAGGCTCCGAGGTCTGGACGTTACCCTTGTCGTCGACGACCGCCACACGCGTTTGATTCTCCGTCACCGCCTTCACGTTGACGAGATACTGCTTCGCGACCTTTTCCTTGCGGCCGTGGAAGACCTGACTCCAGAAGCCCTGCTCGTCGGAGCTCTTGTCTTTCGGATCGACATAACGAATCGAATAGAGGCCCTTCGTATTGTCGCGATCCTCGACGGTGAAGTTCGAACGATCGAGCGCCAGCCCAACGCGCGCCCACGCCAGATCGTACGATTCGTCGAGCGTCAGTTCGGTCGCCGTGTATTGACCGTTCGCCGCCTCGCGATCCTGCGCCGGGGCTTGCGCCGATATGGCCGCGTTACGCGCCGCTATCGCCGCGGCGTCAGCGTTGCCCTTGTCCGACGTGGACTGCGTCGAGCTTGCGCCTTGCGGTGCGATGTCGGCCGCGGCCAGGCTGGCGGACCCGCCGCGCGCGTCGGCCATGGCGAGGCCTGCCATCAACCGCTTGAGGTACTCGAGCTCGAGCGCGGGATCGTTCGGCTTGGGCTCCCACTTCGACGAGTCGTTGTTGACGCCCGTCAGCGCTTCGCGCAGGCCTTTTTGACTAATGAAGACGTAAGTGCCGCCGTTGGGCGCCGCCTCGAGACGCGTGCGGAACTTGTTGCGCTCGGCGGCGACGTACGAGTTGCCCATCGCCTTGGACAGCGTGTTGCGGATCAGGCCTTCGTTGATTTGCGGACGCGTTTCGTTCCAATCCGTTTCGAGCACGTGCTTGTCGCGCTGATCGACGACGAGCAAGAAGCCCTGCTCCTGCCAGAAGCGGCGGATTTGCGGCCAGATTTGATCCGGCGAGCGGTTATCGATAACGAGCCAGCTTTCGGTCCCATCGCGCTGAATGTGCATGCCCTTCACGGGCGGCATCACCGCGTTGTCCGCCGGCGCGGCCTTTTGAACTTGCTTGAGCCCGGACAAGGACGCCTCTCCGCTCTGCGGCGGCAGCGAGCGTTGATCGGCGGCTTCGTCGAGGAAATTCGGAGGAACGGCGAGCGAGGCTTCCTTCGACTTCGAATCGCTCTTGTAATCGACCTGGGTGGGCGACGGCGTGCTGCAACCGGCCACGAAGCCGCCGGCCAAAACCAGAGCGGCGAACCGCGAGGTAAAACGAAAATCGGTCATGTTCGGGAAATCCTTGCGCTTTCGCCGCCAGGGTGTGAATGGATTAGCCGAGCATTTTACCGGGCCAGGCGAGGCGTGTGCAAAAACACGTGCCGAGCGAGGCGCTGAGCGTGTGTCGACGCGGAACCGGCGGCCGTCGATAGCGCTCAGCGCGGGGGCGCGCCGCGTTCCAAAATATGCTCGAGCGCCGCTGATTTTGCGGCCTCTTCCGCTTGCTGCATGGTGGGAAACGGCCCTTGCGCGACATGTACGACGGGCCAATCGGCTTCGTCGCCAGGCTCGCCCGAGACTCTGAAGCGCGCCGCGAAACCGCCGGACGCGACGGGCACGATTTGAATATCGACCGACACGCCCTCCATTTGATGCCGTATGAAGCCATCCATGGCTGCCTCCTCCACCGGAACGGGCACATCGGACATGCTAGCACCGGCCGCGGAGGGCGGGCGCGGCGACGAGCCGGGCGAGATTCAACCGTCCGTATCCGCAGCCGCCGTCGCGGGCGGCCGGGCGAGTTCGGGCGGCGCGAGCCAGCGCATCGCCCTCAACTTGTCGCCGTCGAACGTGCATTCGGCCGCGGCTGCTTGGGTGACCGGTTTGGCCGGGGAGCGGGTCGCATCGGCCGTGTTAGGCGATTGCGAAGCGCCTGCGGGCGCCGCGGCGGCTGTCTCGAGCGTGCCTTCGACGACGACACGCGAGCCCTTGATGCCGACACCGACATGAGAAATCGATAGCGTTGCGGCCGGCGCCGCTTCGCTGGCCGCGCGACGCATTTGCGTTTCGCAAGCGCTGGGGTTGGCGTAAAGCGTGCAGCCGCCGGCCAGGATCGGCGCAATCGAAAGCAGCGCGAGCAGGGAAAGCGGTGGCTTGTTCATCGGCGATCCTTTTTTCAGCGGGGCGTCATTTTAGCCGAGGATCGATTCGGCCATCCGCGAAGCGCGCATCGACGCATGCGCGGGCGGAACGTGGCGCAGCGTGCCAGGGGTGGTAGAATCGCGTCCGCCCTGCCCGGGTGATGAAATTGGTAAACATAGCGGACTTAAGCAATTGAGTGCCCGGCCGGAAACGGTCGGTGCAGAACCCTTCAAATTCGGCGAACCCCCTGGCGCCTATGTGCTTGCGCAAGCAAGCGCGCATGAGCGGCGCCGAGGCAACGCCGAGCCAAGCCCGAAAACACGGCCTGCCACGTCAGGCCGCTTCGCGGAAGGTGTAGAGACTAGACGGGGGGCGCCTAATGCGGCGCGCACGAGCGAAGCTCGTGCATGACGCGACGGCGAAGGCATAGTCCAGCGCACGAACGGCAATGCGTGCATCGCCGGCATCGAAAGATGCAGTGTGACGAAAATCCGCCGCCTCACGGCTTGCCGGTTCGAGTCCGGTCCCGGGCACCA
>DASVLS010000085.1:0-5112 GCA_036384755.1 Trinickia sp.
TTGGCACCTGGCGCGCGCCGGATACCGCCGCTTCGATCACGCATTGCCACCAGCGACCATGAAAGATCAGGGTTGCAGTAGTTGCCGCGTCCAGTCGCTTCCGATTAGGAGGTAGTGCTCGCGCACGTGCAGCCTATCCTCCCTGAAGGTCAAGAACTCGACACTCACGGGCGCGACGATGTAGCCGCCCCAGTTCTCTGGCATGGGAATGTCAGCATCGCCATACGACACACGTAGCGCCGAGAGCCGATCAAGCAACTGGCTGGCCGAAGCAAGGGGCTGGCTCTGCTTGCTGCATAACGTTGTCAGCTGCGCATCTCGGTTGCGCGATTGCCAATACATGCTCGCCATCGATCGAGAGATGCGTGCGGCGCGGCCCTGCACTCGAACCTGATAGCCGAGGCACTCCCACCAAATGGTCAGTGCGACCTTTTGGCATCGGTCGATTTCAGTGCCCTTTTTCGAATCGAGGTAGGTGCAGAACGCGAAGCCTGCTTCCGTGGCGTCCTTGAGGTCGACGAATCGTGCATTCGGAAATCCGAATTCGTCGATCGTGGAGACACACATGGCGCCCTTGTGCTTGAGCGATGGATCGCTCTTGGCTTGCCTCCACCAGTCGTGAAACTTGGCGATGATTTCGTTGGTCATGATCTCTGTGCGGATGTGGATGCGTTGACGCTAGCGCGCGACGATAGGGTTCGGGCGCACACGACAATTGAAGCTCCTTGAGCTGCTTCGACGAATACCTGCTTCACGACGGCAACCATCTCAGCGATTTCACTGTACGTGACGGTCAGCGGCGGGAAGAAGAGGAAGGATAACGCTTCCCCGCGGGCGCCGGAGGAGCGGCGCTTAACGAGCCGGCCGCTGCGTGAACAAGACCCAGCAAATCCGATCATCCCCCGCAGACGGTGGCGCGGAAACTCCGTACGCTCTGCCAACCGCGCGGTCAGATTAAAATCCTCACACTTCTCACTGACCGGCAGTCATGGCTTCGACAGAGTTCCAAGAGGGCTACGTTTTGACGCGTCACTGGCGCGATTCCGGCGCGCATACCGAAGTCGAATTCTGGCTGTCCACGCAAGCCGGGCCACGACTGTTGCGTTTGCGCGATCAGCCGTGCGTGGCGTTCATCCCTGCGGACCAGCGAGCTGCGGCCGAGCAAGTATTGAACGGCGATACGCGAGCCGAACTGCGCCCGCTCTCGCTCAAGGACTTTCGACAGCGTCCGGTGCTCGGGCTCTACACGCAGCAATACCGCCATCTCGCAGGGCTTGGCAAACGAATGGCGCAAGCAGGCGTCGACATCTACGAAGCCGATATTCAGCCGCCCGATCGCTACATGATGGAGCGATTCATCACGGCGCCCGTGCAGTTTCGCGGCGAAGCCGACGAGCACGGCCGCCTGCTGAACGGCGAGATGAAGCCGGGAGCGCAATATCGCCCGCCCCTCCGGCTCGCGTCGCTCGACATCGAAACGAGCGCGCACGGGGAGCTTTATTCGATCGCGCTCGAAGGGTGCGGGCAACGCCAGGTATTCATGCTTGCGCCCGAAAACGGCGACGCGGGCGGCCTCGATTTCCAGCTCGACTACTGTGGCAGCCGCACGCAAATGATCGAGCGTCTGAATGCGTGGTTCGCCGAGCACGAGCCGGATGCAATCATCGGCTGGAACCTCGTTCAGTTCGATTTGCGCATCCTGCGCGCGCATGCGGAGCAATGCGGTGTGCCGCTGCGCCTGGGGCGTGGCGGTGCGCAGATGGAATGGCGCGAACACGGGGTGCGCGCGCAGCACTATTTCGCCGCGGCCGCGGGCCGTCTCATCATCGACGGGATCGAAGCGCTGCGCGCGGCCACCTGGAGCTTCCCTTCGTTCAGCCTCGAATATGTCGCACAATCTCTGCTCGGCGAAGGCAAATCGATCGACAACCCCTACCAACGCATGGAAGAAATCCAGCGCCGGTTCGACGAGGACAAGCCTGCGCTCGCACGATACAACCTCAAGGATTGCGAACTTGTCACGCGTATCTTCGAGAAGGCGGATCTCATCGCCTTTTTGCTCGAACGCGCTTCGGTGACCGGGCTGCCCGTCGATCGGATGGGAGGGTCGGTAGCGGCTTTCACGCATCTGTATCTTCCTCGCATGCATCGTCTCGGCTATGTCGCGCCGAATCTCGGCGATGTCACGGGCGAGAACAGCCCGGGCGGGTTCGTCATGGATTCGCGTCCCGGCCTTTACGACTCGGTCCTCGTGCTCGACTACAAAAGCCTGTATCCGTCGATCATCCGCACCTTTCTGATCGACCCCGTCGGGTTGATCGAAGGCTTATCCAATCCATCCGACGAGCAGTCCGTGCCAGGCTTTATCGGCGCGCGGTTCTCGCGACGCAAGCACTGCCTGCCGGAGATCGTGCGTCAGGTCTGGGAAAGCCGCGATCGCGCCAAGCGTCAACACAACGCACCGCTTTCGCAGGCGCTGAAGATCATCATGAACGCGTTTTACGGCGTGCTCGGCTCATCGGGTTGCCGTTTCTTCGATCCTCGCCTCGCATCGTCGATCACGATGCGCGGGCACGAAATCATGCGTCAGACGCGCGAGCTCATCGAGGCGAAAGGCTACGACGTGATCTACGGCGACACTGATTCGACTTTCGTCTGGCTCCGGCAACCTTACGCCGAGGAAGACGCGGTAAAGATCGGCAATACGCTCGCCGAGCACGTCAACGCATGGTGGACGGCGCATTTGCGCGAGCGCTACGGGCTCGACAGCGCGCTCGAACTTCAATTCGAGCGTCACTACTCGCGCTTTCTCATGCCGACGGTGCGCGGCGCGGAAGAAGGGAGCAAGAAGCGCTATGCGGGGCTCACGCGCGCACAGAATGGTGGCGATGACATCGTGTTCAAAGGGCTCGAAACCGTCCGCACGGATTGGACGCCGCTCGCCCAGCAATTCCAACGCGAACTGTATCGGCGCATATTCAAGCGCGAGCCTTATGCCGACTATATTCGCGATTACGTGCGGCGAACGCTGCGCGGCGAACTCGACGACCAGCTCGCCTACCGCAAACGCCTGCGACGCCCGCTGCACGACTATCGCGCCAACGTGCCGCCGCATGTGCGTGCGGCGCGCGTCGCCGACGACTTCAACCGTGCGAAAGGGCGGCCGCTCCAGTATCAGAACGGCGGGTGGATCAGCTACGTCATGACGGTGGCCGGTCCACAGCCGCTCGAGACGCTCGCGGCGCCCATCGATTACGGGTTCTATGTCGAGCGACAACTGCACCCCGTCGCCGATGCGATTCTCGCCTTCATGGGCAGCGACTTCGAAACGGTGATGTCCGGCCAGGCACGTCTTTTCTGATCGGCGCGACGTTGCGCGCTCATGCAATCCGTTGCAGCGCCGAGCAGCGGCGAACAAACCTGCGGTTTCACGTCAACCTAAACAGATTTTTCCCTGTATTTGCCATTTACAAATGATTCCTTGTAAATAGCTCGCGTACAGGTTCTATACGCCCTCTGCTCTTCGACACACAACGCGAATGCAGCCCCACGCAAGGGATACTAGGACCCTGCAGGGCAGAGCCTGGATAATATGTCATACGCTTTTATTATGAAATATGGTATTTCATACCAAAGTTGAAACCTTCCGGGGGCTGTCGTATAATTTTTCATAACCTTCCCCGCAAAAGTATGAAATGTCATTCGTGGATCAAGTTAGGGCGCTTCTTTCGCGCCGCGGCATGTCCGTCACCGAATTGAGTGCCTTGACGGGCATCGCTCGCCCCAATTTGTCCGCGACCTTGGCGGGCAAGCACGACGCCCGGAGCAACACGCTGGATGCGCTCGCAGCAGGTTTGGACGCGCAGTGGGTGCTCGTGCCAAAGGAGCATCTCGCAGCGGTCCGTCAGGTGCTGGCCGGTAAGGGGGCCGGACCTGATCTCCAGGCGCTGAGCGCTGCGGAGATGTTTCTGAAGGGGCGCCAATGACCGACGCAATCCGTCCGCGCTACCTGGAGGTGTGGCTTTACGGTGAGGTCTGTGGCTACCTCTGCGAACTCGCCGGAAACTGCCGCTTCGTACCGTCCGAAGCGTTCAAGGCTGCCGATGGCGCGCCGACGCTCACCTTGTCGATGGCGATCCCTGGCACTCCCGCGATCGCGGCCGACATCTTCTCAAACGCTTTCCACCCCGCGCTCTACAACACGGGCGGCAAGCTACCGCCATTCTTTGCGGGGCTCCTCCCAGAGAGCGATCTGCGCAAGCGGCTAGAAGCGACTCGCCACAACCCGGAAGATCGAGATGACTTCGGCATACTGGCTGCCGCCGGTGAAGACCTGCCCGGCGCAGTTGTCGTGCAGCCGCCCGCAGACGCGCACAGCATTCCAGAGTATGCGCGAACGTTCGGCGCCACCGGCGGCGCCGACAATCTCGAAATGAGCGTCACGGAGGGGGCCACCGAGGGCGCCGCCTCTATCTCCGGCGTGCAGAACAAGCTCGCGCTTTCGACCGTGAACAAAGGCAAGCGGTACACGATGCCGGGACACGGGAGGCTTTCCGATGTCATCGCAAAGCTCCCCGTCAAAAACGACGACTCGCAAATCTTCAACGAGTATGTCGCCATGCAACTTGCCAAAGCGGCCGGCGTCAACGTCGCGTCGTGCGAGCCAATGAATCTCTCGGTCATCGAAATCGACGGACTTCAGGCCATTGCCGGCACAGCAACGTCGTTTCTCGCAGTCGAGCGCTACGATCGACAGGGCAACGAGCGCATCCACGCAGAAGATGCTTGCCAAATGCTGGGACGCATGCCGGCTGCCAAGTATGGGAAAGAGGAGCAGTTCCGTCTGCTGCTGAGTTTACTCAACGCCCTGAGTCCGCGCGGCGTGAGGGACATCCGTGAATTCTTCGTGCGGCAAGCGGTCAACACGCTTATCGGCAACAGCGATGCGCACCTCAAGAATTTTTCCGTCCTCTACGCGGACAAGGTTCACCCCGAGTTGACCCCCGCATACGACATTGTTTGCGTCGCCGCGTTGCCGGGCTTCGCAACATACGGCACGAACGTCGCCGTCGATCGCATGCAGCGCGCTCAAACGCTCGATACCTACGCGGA
>DASVLS010000086.1:0-129784 GCA_036384755.1 Trinickia sp.
AGCGCCGCCCTCGCCAAGCTGCGCGAGTATTTCGGCGACCCGCTCTTCGTGCGCACTTCGCGCGGCATGGAGCCCACCCCACGTGCGCTTGCGCTGATTCCCGCCGCGCGGGACGCGCTCGCGCAGATCGAGCGCGGGCTCGCCGCGGCGCTCGACTTCGATCCGGCAACCAGCACGCACACGTTCTCCATTGCACTGTCGGATGTCGGTGAAATCGTATTTCTCCCTCGCCTGCTACAGGAGTTCGCCCGCCGAGCGCCGAATGCGAATTTGCGCTCCGTCTCGCTGCCTCACATTGATGTCGAGCGTGGCCTGGAAGGCGGCAGCATCGACCTGGCGGTGGGGTATTTCCCCGACTTGGGTGGGACGAACTTTTTCCAGCAACGGCTCTTCACGCATCGATTCATCTGCCTGATGCGACGCGGCCATCCGCTCGCCGCGCAGCCGCTCACGCTCGAGCAATTTCTCTCGTGTGGCCACGCCGTCGTGCACGCGGAGGGGCGCAGCCAAGAAGTGCTCGAGAAGTACCTGGCGAAGGCGCGCCTTCACCGGCGGGCGGTGCTCGAGACGCCGCACTTCATGAGCTTGCCGTTCATTTTGAGTCGCACCGATCTGATAGCGACGGTGCCGCACGCGATCGGTTATGCGTATGCAGCGGAACACGCGTCGATCGTGCTGGTCGAGCCACCGCTCTCGCTGCCGCGGTTCACCCTGCGGCAGCATTGGCACCGAAAATTTCACAACGACGCCCGCACGGTTTGGCTTCGCTCGCTCGTCGCCGAGTTGTTCAACGATGCGCTTGACGAATGGCCTCGGTAGGAGGACGTCGCCCACCGAAAGAAAGTGTGACGCTGTATTACACGCGGCGACTCCGCGATACCGGAAAGATCTTAGCTTTCAGCGGGTTACCCGCAATTCCAAGCCTCGACGAGGTACTGCGACACATGCGGACCCGCCCCCCTCTTAAGTTTGGCTTAATTCTGACCTGCGACTATGCACCCATACCACCCCTGTTGAGCCGCCGGAGCATCGGCGGCGTCTTTTTATTCTCCTTCACGTGGCGGCCGCACGGCCCGTGCGGCACCGGAAACGGAAACGGCGATGATCGAAGATTCGGTATTCAAGCATCTACGCTCGATGCTCAAGCGCGAGCATGCGCTGCCGGTTCAAAGCTGCCGCGTGTCGACGCCTGTTCAGCGCCCATGGGGGCGCACCTACCGCCTGGTCGAATGGACGATGCATAAGGATGCCCCTTCGCACCGCTGCGTCGTGCCTGCCGAGTACACCGACACGGACATCGCGCGACTCGTCGCGGCTCACGTCCCAGGACGGCTCTACGTCAGCGAAGTCTGCTGACCCCCTCCTATCTCGAATATTGCAATACCGGCGCGTCCAATGACGCGCCGGCCTGTTCTCTGCTAGGCTGCGAGTCTATTTCCAATCCGGCGTTTCTCGATGGATAACACTTTTAACGAGCGGGGCGTGGCGATCACCCGCAACGGGCTGAGCGCGGGCGGCCAAATTTTCTCATTGCGGGAGATTCGCGGGGCACGCGTCGAGACGATTCAAAAGAACAAGGTTCTTCCGCTCTCGCTGTCGCTGACCGGGGTCGCCGTGGCAATCGCCGGCGGCATATGGACTTCCGGGGCGGCCATGACGATCGGCGTCATGCTGATCGTCGTCGGTTTCCTCGCATGGACCACGCAGGACATCACGCACCGCCTCATGGTCTCGACCCAAACCGGCGATCGAGAAGCGATTTCGAGCACCGACTTCGACTTCGTGAACCGCGTCGAACAAGCCTTGCGACGCGCGCTGGCGGCGCTCGAGCACGCAGCCGCGCAATAACGTCGCAGCGCCGCAATGGCGTAGCGCACGGCCCGTGCCGTGCGCTTTGCACCGCCGCCCCGCCACACCGCTTCGTCCGCGCGTCAATCCACGTTCAGCGGTTTGACGCGCCAAATGTTCTGCGCGTATTCCGCGATCGTTCGATCGGACGAGAACCGCCCCATGCCGGCGACGTTTTCGATCGCGCTCGCGGTCCACGCGCGCGGATCGCGAAAACGCGCGTCGACGGCATCCTGTGCGGCCGCAAATGCGGCGAAATCGGCCAACACCATATAGTGATCGCCCCAATCCACGAGCGTGTGGAAGATGTCGGAGAAGCGGTGCGGGTCGCCGTCGGAGAAGTGGCCCGTGCGGATCTGATCGAGCGCGAGCCGCAACTCCGGGTCGTGCTCGTAGAGTTCGCGCGGCCGATAGCCGGATGCACGCAAGTCGCTCACGCCGTCGGCCGTGAGCCCAAAGATAAACATGTTCTCGCGCCCCACGGCTTCGCAAATTTCGATGTTGGCGCCGTCCATCGTGCCGATCGTCAGCGCCCCGTTCAGTGCGAGCTTCATGTTGCCGGTGCCCGACGCCTCGGTGCCCGCCATCGAAATCTGCTCCGACAAATCGGCCGCGGGAATCATGAGCTCCGCCACGCTTACGCCATAGTTCGGCACGAAGACCACCTTCAATCGGTCGCCGACGAGCGGGTCGTGATTGACCTTCCGACTGACGTCTCCGATCAGCCGGATGATCGTCTTCGCCATCTTATAGGCCGACGCGGCCTTGCCCGCGAAGATGACGACGCGCGGCACCCAGTCTTCGTTGGGCCGCGCACGAATACGGTTGTAGCGAACGATCACGTGCAGCACGTTCAGCAGTTGACGCTTGTATTCGTGAATGCGTTTGACCTGCAGATCGAACAGCGCGTCCGGATGGATCGTGCAGCCGATATCGTGCAGCAAACGTTGCGCGAGGCGGATTTTGTTGCGCCGCTTGGCCGCGCGAAATTCCGACGTGAAAGCCGGATCGTCCTTGAGCGCACGCAGCTTGCCGAGCTCGAACAAATCGGTGCGCCAACGGGTGCCGATGTGCTTGTCGATGTGCGCCGACAACGGCTCATTCGCTTGCGACAGCCAGCGCCGCGGCGTGATGCCGTTGGTGACGTTCGTGAATCGCTCGGGGAAAAACCGCGCGAATTCGCTGAAGAACTCGCGCTCCATCAATTGCGAATGAAGCTGCGACACCCCGTTGACCTTCTGGCTCGCGACGATCGCGAGGTGCGCCATCCGCACGCGCCGCTGCGCGTATTCGTCGACGAGCGACACCCGGCGAATCACTTCGATGTCGTGTCCGAAATGCTCGCTCGCCTCCTTCAGGAAATCGGCGTTGATATCGAAGATGATTTCCAAATGCCTCGGCAACAGGCGCGCGAGCATTTCGACGTCCCATGTCTCGAGCGCCTCGGGCATCAACGTGTGATTCGTATAGGAAAACACTTGATGCACCATCTTCCATGCACGGTCCCACGGCACATGATGAACGTCGACGAGTAGCCGCATGAGCTCCGGGATCGCGAGCACCGGATGCGTGTCGTTCAGGTGGATCGCGACCTTCTCCGCAAAACGGCCGAACGTGCTGTGTGTGCGCTGGTAACGGCGAATCAAGTCCTGCATGGTCGCCGATATGAAGAAGTACTCTTGGCGCAAACGCAACTCGCGGCCCGCCGGCGTGGAATCGTCGGGATACAGCAAGCGCGATACGTTCTCCGAATGTTCCTTCGCCTCGACGGCGCGGCGGTAGTCGCCCTGATTGAATGCGGAAAGATCGAGCTCCTCGGTGGCGCGGGCGGACCACAGGCGCAACGTGTTGGTCGCGCTCGTGCCGAAGCCGGGGATGACCGTGTCGAACGCCATGGCGTTCACATGCTCCGTCTCGACCCACTCGGAGCGCCCGTCTCGCGCGATCGTGCGCCCGCCGAAGTGGACGACGTACTGCACTTCTGGCCTCGGAAACTCCCAAGGGTTGCCGGCGCGCAGCCAATAGTCGGGAGTCTCGACCTGTTCTCCGTCGACGATTTGCTGCCGGAACATGCCGTAGTCGTATCGGATTCCGTAGCCGAAGCCGGGGATGGCGAGCGTAGCCATCGAATCCAAGAAGCACGCAGCCAGCCGGCCTAGGCCGCCATTGCCGAGCGCGGCATCGGGCTCGAGGTCGGTGATGGCCGACATGTCCACCCCGAGGCTCGCCAGCGCTTCCTTCATCTGGTCGTAAATGCCGAGCGCGAGCAACGCATTGGTGAACGTGCGGCCGATGAGAAACTCCATCGACAAGTAATAGACCCGCTTCACGTCTTGCTCGTACTGCTGCCGCGTGGTTTTCATCCAGCGGGCGACGAGCCGGTCGCGCACGGCGAGCGCCGCGGCGTTGAGCCAATCTTGCGGTCTGGCGGCGACGGCGTCCTTGCCCACGCCGTACATCAACCGGTTGGAGATAGAGCGCCGTAGCGCATCGACGGTACTGTTGAGCTGGTCGAAATCCAGATCGACGGCTGTCATCGAGCTCCTCCTCGTGCGACGGGCGGCATGCGCTTTGCTGTCGAGCGGCGCCAAGCGCCTACCGCGGGTACATGCAGGTTACGCTTTTTTCGAGCGGATGCGATGCGGAGATATCGGTATGTCGCGTGCAAGCACGTCGCGTTCCGCGTCGGTGCGCGGCGCCCGGCGCCCGCGCAAAACGTTGGCGCACGCGCAATCGCCGCCTAGTATGGAAAGACCGTCGGCGTCCTTCGGAGGTCCCGATATGACAACGCAAACGAACGTTCATTCGGTCATCGGCATGCTGCATGCGCAGGAGCTCTTGACGCTCTCCGTCATCCGTTGCCTGCCGCCCGAGACTCGCGGCGCGATCGCCGACGAATTGAAAGCTCACGCCGAGCTCGCATCGCAGCCACAGCCGAGCACGGCCTCCGAGCGGGACACGCTCGAGTCGTTCCGGGCTAACGTGAAACGGCTGGCGATTTTGCTCGCATCCGTAGCGTAAGCGCAGCGGCGCGAGCCAAGTTGAGCGCACAACGCGCGCCCGGCTCATACACCGGGCGCGCGACGGCCGGCGCCCGAACACGCCTCAGTGCGGCAAATAGGCGAGCGGATCGACGGGCTTGCCCGCCTTGCGGATTTCGAACTCCATCGTGCCGCGCCCCGAGGTGTCGACGCCCATCGCAGCGAGGGGCTGGCCCTTCTTGACGACGTCGCCTTCTTTGACGAGGACATCGCCGTTGACGGCGTAGCCCGAGACGACATCGCCGCCGTGCTTGACGACGACGAGCGACTTGTATTGATCCACGCCCGCGCCGACGTAAATCACGTTGCCGTCGGCCGAGGCTTTGACGGCTTCGTCGGGCTTACCGGTGATGACGATGCCTTTCACGTTGCCCGCATCGGTCACCCGCACCACTTGCCCGTAGGCAGGCCAGGCCGGGCGCACGACGAGCGCGTCGCTCCCTGCGGCGCGGGCGCCGGGCAGCGGCGCGACGCGCAGCACTTGCCCCGGCGCGAGCATGGCCGTGCGCGGCAGGTTGTTCCAAGCCGCGAGATCGTCCACCCGTTGACCGAATGCATTGGCGACGCCCGGCAACGTATCGCCCGGATTGACGCGGTAGTAACCGGCAGGCACGCCCGCGCGCTGCGGCGCTTGAGTTTGCGGCGGGAAGGGCGATTGGCCGAACCAATCGTCGGTCGCACAGCCTGCCAGCGACGCCGCGGCGGTCACCGCGAGCGCCGCGCGCACCCACGGGAACGGGCGCTGTCCTTGTCGATGTTGATGTCGTTCTCGTTCTTGTTGATGAATACTCGCCTTCACTCTCGGCCCTCGATCGATGAGATACTGCATTGCCAATATCGACCCGGCGCACGGCCCGGCAAGCGGTTCGCGGCGGGATCGCCCGGACGACGCTAAGGTCGGCCGCTTTCGTACGGATCCGTACGCCATTCGTCGATCACGAATCGTATCCGCCGAGCATCGCACATTCAGGTGCGAAAAGGCAAAACGAAACCGGCTCGCGTCCCGTGCGGGAATCGCGAGCCGGTCGCTTCGCCTAACCGATCGCCACTATCTGACAAAGGGCAGGCGACCGTGTTCCGCTAATGCGGCTTGTTGGCGGCTTTAGTGGCCGGAGAACAGCGACTGCGAGCTGTTGGCGGGGTGCATTTGCATGGACGCGCCTGCTTCAGCCGAGCCGGCAGCTACGCCGCCATAGCCGCTCGTCTGATCGGCAGCGGCGCCTTCTTGCTGATGAACCCGGGCCTCGGCGGCCTGAATGTCGCTCGGATAGTACGGGTCGTTCGCGTTGGCAGGGTTGTATCCCGCCTGCTCGACTCGAATCAGGTCCTGCCGCACCTGAGCGCGCGTGACGGGGCCGTTGTCGGACGTCTGAGCGAATGCGGCCAGCGGGATCGACAAGACGGAAGCGGCAACCAGGGCATACACGCGTGATTTCATGATGAACCTCCAAGATTTGTGATTCGCCACATGCGGTGTGCTGCGGCGATTGATCACAGTCTAGTCACGGGTTCACCTAGGGGAAACCACTAATTCGACGAAATTGAATTTCTTAAGAAGCAACAATCGCCGTTCGTTACGCAAGATTTCAACCCGGCAACCGTCATAATCATCTCGCGGTTGCGCCTGCCTCAAGTCGTAGTCGTTATCGTAGTCGTAGTCGCCATCGCGGCGGCGCCCTCACGCCCTTCGCACGCTCACGCCCAGTTCGCGTGGAAACTCCCTTCGCGGTCGATGCGTTCGAACGTGTGGGCGCCGAAGAAATCCCGCTGGGCTTGCACGAGGTTCGCCGGCAAGCGCTCCGACCGGTAGGCGTCGAAATAGGCGACCGCCGAAGCAAAGGCCGGCACCGGCACGCCCGCCGTCACGGCCGCCACGACGACCTCGCGCAGCGCGGCTTGATAGTTTTCCGAAATCTCGCGGAAGTACGGATCCAGCAGCAGATTCGCCAGCGCCGGGTCGTTCGTGTAGGCGTCGGTGATCTTTTGCAGGAAGCGAGCGCGGATGATGCAGCCGGCGCGAAAGATCTTGGCAATGCCGCCGAAGTCGAGCTTCCAATCGTATTCCTCGGACGCCGCGCGTAACTGCGCGAAGCCTTGGGCGTACGAAATGACCTTGCTGAGGTACAGCGCACGGCGCACCGCCTCGACGAGTGCCGCGCGATCGCCCGAACGCGGCTTGCGCTCGGGCCCCGTCAGCAGCTTGCTCGCGGCGACACGCTGCGACTTGAGCGACGACAGCACGCGCGCGAACACCGACTCGGTGATGAGCGGCAGCGGCACGCCAAGATCGAGCGCATTCTGGCTCGTCCACTTGCCCGTCCCCTTTTGCGCCGCCCGATCGAGAATCATGTCGACGAGATCCCGGCCCGTTTCCTCATCGCGCTTGACGAAAATCTTCGCCGTGATGTCGATGAGGTAGCTGTCGAGTTCGCCCTCGTTCCACTGCGCATAAACCTTGGCGAGTTCGGCGTTCGTCAGCCCCGCGACCTCCTTGAGCACCGCATAACTTTCGGCGATCAGCTGCATGTCGCCGTATTCGATGCCGTTGTGCACCATCTTGACGAAGTGGCCTGCGCCGTCCGGGCCGATGTAGGCCACACACGGCTCGCCGTCCGGCGCTTTAGCGGCGATCTGCGTGAGGATCGGGGCCACGAGATCATAAGCGTCGCGCGGGCCGCCCGGCATGATCGCCGGCCCGTTGAGCGCACCCTCCTCGCCGCCCGACACGCCTGTGCCGATGAAATGCAGGCCCGCCTGCGCAAGCGCTTGATTACGGCGGATCGTATCGGTGAAATGCGTGTTGCCGCCGTCGATCAGGACGTCGCCCTTGTCGAGCAGCGGCTCGAGCGCCGCGATCGTCGCATCGGTCGCGGCGCCGGCCTTCACCATCAGCAAGATACGGCGGGGCTTTTCCAGCGAATCGACGAATTGCTCGAGCGAATGCGCCGGCACGAGCTTGCGATCGGGACACTGCGCGACGAGCTCGTCTGTCCTTTCGCGGCTGCGGTTATACACGGCGACGGTGTAGCCGCGGCTTTCGATATTGAGGGCGAGGTTGCGGCCCATCACCGCAAGACCGATCACGCCGATGGCGGGTTTGCTCATAGGTTGAAATTCTCCAAAATACCGACGCGGCGATATGGCCCGCCGCGTGCGTCACGACGGACAGCCTCGTGGGCGACCGTCATCGATAAGAACCGGGAGGGGCAATGCGCGCCGCCAACGCCGCCAATGCATCCCCGCATGGCGCCTCGACCTTCAGCGAAAGCAGCGCGTCAGCCCGCGTGAGCCCGATATTGACCGCGGCAATCGGCGTGCCAGCGCTCGCCGCCCACTGGCAAAACCGATAGCCCGAATAAACCATCAGCGACGAGCCGATGACGAGCATCGCGTCCGCCCCTTGCAGCGCGTGCGACGCGGCGGCGACGCGCTCGCGCGGTACGTTTTCTCCGAAGAATACGACGTCGGGCTTGAGCATGCCGCCGCAAGACGGACACGTCGGCACGCGAAAAAGGTCGAGCGCGTCCCACTCGAGATGCGCGTCGCCGTCGGCGGACACGGCCGCCGTCATATCGGCGAGGCCGGGATTCTCGCTCAGCAATTGCACTTGTATCGCGCCGCGTGCGTGGCGGCTACCGCAATCGAGGCACACGACGTCGCCGATACTGCCGTGCAGTTCTACGACGTCGGCACTGCCGGCTCGCTGATGCAGCCCATCGACGTTTTGCGTCACCAGGCGCTCGATGCGGCCCGCCGCGCCGAGCTGCGCCAGCGCATGATGCGCGGCGTTGGGCCGGGCCGCGGCAACCATCGGCCACCCGACCATGCTGCGCGCCCAATAGCGGCGCCTTGCGTGGTCGGAATCGCGAAAGGCCTGCCATTGAATCGGTTGCGCGCGCATCCAATCGCCCTTGAGATCGCGGTAACCCGGGATGCCCGACGCCACGCTGACACCGGCGCCCGTCAGCACGAACAGCCGCTCGTGCCGCTCGACGAATTCGGTCAGCGCATCGAGCGAATCGACCGCGCGCGCCGCCCCGGCCTCGGCCGAAGACGGATCGGGCAATCGAATCGAAGCGGACGACTCGGTCATGATGTGAAGCGACTCCTGCAGCGATGCCGGCAACGATCGATCGCAATCTGCTCGATGACCGACCGTGATCGCTAGATCCGCGAAAGGCGACGACGCGCATTCTACGCCGATCGACGGCGGCTCGCCGGCCAACTGCGCTGCAGGTTACCGGGCCAAACGCCCGGGAGCGGAGGCGGGACTCAGCGTAAGCGCGGCGACATCCCGCGAGCTGCTACGACGCCGTGAATCATGTGCTCCATTTCCTTGACGATGTCCGCCAGCAAAGAGGTGACGACGGCGAACTCGCGTCCGTAGGGACCGGCCCGTCCAGCCGAGATCCGCGCATTGATTGCGACGATGTTCGCCTGCATCGATATGCGTCCGAGCTGTTCGGCGAGCTGCTCGTCGCGTTGGGACGCCGCGCGTTCGACGTTGCGCATTTCGTTCTGGTACGCAAGCGTGATTTTCTGCAGCAGGTCGAGCAACGGCGACGCCTGGAAAACGAGCGCCTCGGCGGCTTCGGATGCGCGATGGGGGTCCTGATCGGCTCGCGCGCCGGCCGACATCAGCAAAACCGCACGCCCGGCATCGTCGATGAACGACCGGATCCGCTCGTCGGCACGATGCACGCCGAAGTAGAGGTCGCGCAACGCGCCGCCAAACACGCCGGGCAAACGGTCATTGCCGTTGACGAGGTCCGCGTGCGCGGCCGCGAACGTCGTCAAGCAATCCCTGGCGATTTCCAGCGCGGGGGCGTCTCCTTGCGCGGCCAGCAACACGTGCAGCACGAGGCGCTGCGACAGCATCCGCTGACGGCCCGCCAGATTGATGAGTTCTCCTATGGTCTCGGCGGAAACGGGTTCGGGTTCGAGTTCGCTTCGGTTGTCGTTGTGTGCACGTCGTGTGCGGTCGGGCGGCAATTTGATCATGGCAAGAGGCGGTCGACGGCTCGACCGCCGTAACGTGAACGATGAGCACGCCGCGTCGGTCCCTCGCTTGCGCCGCGGCATGGCGATCCGATACGCACGGAGACTCCGCGCGGATTCGCCCGCCAACTGACGCAATAGCTATGCCATGCGCCATGCCGAGGCATGGCGCGAAATGTCAGATCATTTTGAGGCGATGCCGTCGAGAACCGCACCACGCCTTACGCGAAACGCGCACGATGCTTACCGGCGTGGTGCAACACGCACTGCCGCGGAGCGCTCGCCCCTCTCTCATCGCTGCAGCTAGAGTCAGAGCTAGAGCTAGAGCAGCGGGCAAGGCGTTACGCCGTTGCCGAGTTCCGCGCACCGCTGCTCGTACTCGCGCAGGTATGTCCGCTCGGCCTCGTCGAGCAGATCGACATCGATGAGGTCCCAGTCGTATCCGACCGCGACGAGGTTTTCGAATTCGACCTTCCCTCGCTCGTTCGCACTCGGATGGATGATGACGACGTTCTCGATGCGCACGCCGCCTTTGCCGCCGACGTAGATGCCCGGCTCGACCGAAATGACGGCGTTGGGAACGAGGCCGTAGGTCGAGCCCGGCGCAAAGCGCACACCGCCTTCATGCACGTGAATGCCGATGCCGTGGCCGGTGCCGTGGTTGAAGTCATAGCCGCTCGAGCGGCAAACGCTCCTCACCGCGTCATCGACTTGATGCCCCGTGAAATCGGCGGGAAACCGCGTGACGAGGCCCTTGATGCACGCCTTGAGCGCAATCGTGTAAATCTCGCGCTGCCACGGCTGAGCAACGGCCGAGGGGTCGCTCTTGCGCAGAACGACGCGCGTGCAATCGGTCGCCACTCCGCCTTCGTAGTAGGCGCCGCTATCGAGGAGCACGAGCTCGCCGTCCTCGAGCTCGACGTCCGGGCTTGCCGCGGCGTAATGCGCGAGCGCGCTATGGGCGCCATGCGCGGCGATCGTCGTGAACGTCAAACCCACCGCACCGCGCGCCGCATAGGCATCGTTGATCTTGCGGGCGAGATCGTATTCCGAATGCTTGCGCCCAGGCTCGCCGTACTTCGCCCATCGCATGGTCTGCGCGATCGCCGCGCTGCTGCGTGCGAACGCATCGCGAAACTGGTCGAGCACTTGCGGCGTCTTCGACGCGCGCATCGCTTCGACGGGGCTAAAGCTCGTATAACGCGCGACAGGCCAAGTTCGGCGCAGTAAGTCGAGCATCGCACAATTCACCGCATCGGCACCGTAGCAAACGTGATCCACGTCGAACAGCGCGAGAAAACGGCCCAGCGCGGCCAAATCGTTTCGGAACACCTGCAGATTCGGGTAAGCGCCGAGTTCAACCGGGCATCGCTCGCAGCCTTCGGGCAGGTAAAGCGCCACTTGATCGCCGATGACGAACAAGCAACCCAACGGCGACGACGCGTTCGGCAAGTGGTAGCCGCGGCAGTTCAGCAAATAGCCGATGTCGTCGGCCGCACAGGTGAACCAGCACACGCGCTCGGCCGGCAAACGCAAATGCGCGCGCAAACGGTCCCCCAACGCGCCGATATTGCTCGCAGCCGTCGTACCGGTCAACGTCTCCGGAAGCTCGAAGATGGGCCGCTCGACCTGCCAGCCGGGCAACGCGATGGCGCGATCGACCTCGCGCGCCGTCAGTCCCGTCCAGCGCAATGCATGCTCGCGCGTTCCCTCGACCAGCGCGTCGCGCTGCGCGACGCTCACTCGCTGCGCATCGTATCCGACCGCACGCAACGCATCGGCATGGGCCGACAGCCACGCGACGAGCGCGGACCAAATCGGTACGCCGAGCCCGAGCTTTTCGAGTTGCACGTGCGACTCGTCGCACTGCGCTTGCGCCTGCAAATGGTACCGCCCGTCGACGAACAGCACGAAACGCGGCACGCCGATACGCGCGGCGGCGGCCTCGCCGAGGAAGATGCCGGACCCCGCCGATCCATCGAATCCGGACAGCGCGAAACGTGGGCTATTGCGCCGCGGAACGTACTCGCTGATGAATGCGTCCTGCGAAGTCACGACAAGCGCATCGAGTCGCGTACGCGCGAGCAATGCGCTCAGGCGCGCATGCGTATCGGCCACCGAAGGTTCGTAGGGCGGCAGGTCGGAAAAGTTGTATCGAAGTCGGTCGATCATCGGATGCGCTCGTTCTTGATGTTCTGGCGATGCACGCGGTCTTCGCGTCATGTTCTTGGCAAAAGCTACCGTCGAGGCAAATTTACGTCAAGCCAAAATTTTAGTCACACTAAAAAATCGCCGAGCGCACCGGCACGCGAGAGCGGTTCGAGCGCCTTCCGGGCGGCCGCATGAGCGACGACGGGAAACGAGCGCGGTACAATGCGCGCTGCCTGCAGCCGGGCGGCTTTTTGCGCGCATCGATCTCGTTGGCGCGAGGCATCGGCCCTCGATCGCCGCGGCGATCGCCTCCAAGAGGATTCATGGATTCGGATATCAATCACATCGGCCAGCGCATACGCCGGCTGCGCCGAGAATCGAAGATGACGCTGCTCGAAGTCGCGACGGCGTCGAGCTTGTCGGTCGGCTTCTTGTCTCAGGTCGAGCGCAATCTCACCGGCATTTCCATTTCATCGCTCGTCAACGTCGCCAAAGCGTTGAGCGTGCCGCTTGGCGCGTTGCTCGAACACCCACGCCAGGCGCAACCCGATTCCCACGAAGGCCGGCGCGAATCGTATCGCGTCGGACCGATGCGGCAGCGCTACGAACGGCTGTCGACAACGTTCGACGGCAGTTTGCTCAATGCCGTCAAAGTCTTGATGCTCGAAGGCTACAGTTCCGAATGGGTCGCCCACGGCGGCGATGAATTCGTCTATGTCCTATCGGGCCAAGTGCGCTACACGCTGCGCAAGAAGGACTACGTGCTGGCGGCCGGCGATTCGCTTCACTTCAACGCGCAAGAGCGGCACCGGGTCGTCAACACCGGGCCCGGGCCGGCCGAATTGATCGTCGTCGGCACGCTGCCGCTGTTCGACGACGATCGATCGGAATACGAGCCGCTCGCGAAAACCTCGAAGGCCCGCGCGACGGCGGCCAAGCACGGCAAGGCCGCATCGGCTTCGCCGTCGACGGCCAAACCTCGTGCAACGCGCGCCACGGTGAAGGACAAATCCGCTGCGCGGAAGGAAACGGCCAAGCCGGCAGAGGCCGCGACGCCTGAGAAGCCCGCACGTCGCAGCGCCAAGAAGCGCTAACGGTCGGCTATTGCCGCGACGGCGCTACCGCCATCCGTCGCGCGCCACGCGTCGCCACATGCTGAGCGATCACCACCGCCGCCATGGCGGCGAGAATCGCCAGCGATGCGGAAATACGATTGAGGTCGAAGCCGCCTTCCTCGATGGGCTTGGTCAGCGTATCGCCCAGCGTGGCGCCGAGCGGCCGCGTCAGCACGTAAGCCGCCCAAAACAACACCCCGACAGGCATGCGGCGTGCCATCCGCCACACCACCGCCACGCCCAGCAACAGGGCCGCGAATACGAGCGCACCGCGCTCGAAGCCCAAACCGGCGTTGTCGGCCGCGAAGTCGCCAAGCGCCGTGCCAAGCGTGTTCGACACCAAAATCGTGACCCAATAGAACACTTCGTCGCGCGGCCGCACGATGCGGTCGTATTCGATGCGGCCGGCGACGGCGCGCCACGTCGCCAGCACGATCAGCACGGCGAGCAACAGCAGCGCCGACGACAAGACGTACCCGAGGCCGGCTGTCCGATCGAGAAAATCCGACGTCGTGGTGCCGACCGTCGTCGTGGCGATCACGACCGCCCAGTAGATGGCGGGGTGATAGCTGCGCGCGCGCACTTGCAATGCGAGGGTCGCGACGAAAAACACGAGAAAAACCAGCGTCGCGACGGCATAGCCGAGTTTCAGCGTCATGGAAAGGGCATCGCCGCCCGTCTCGCCGACTGTCGTCGCCAAAATCTTGACGAGCCAGAACACAGCCGTGGCTTGCGGCACTTTACTGAGCCATGCGTCTTGGTCCTGCTCCTGCAGGGCGGTCATCGAGGTGCGCACCGTCATGCTTTGCCCTCCTTCATAAGTGTCGAATGCGATGAGTGAGAATGCGTCGCATTATCTGCGTCGTTGCTTAAGACAACCTTATGCGTCGCGCCGGCATCGACTGGACGATACGTTTTTTTCTCCGTACCCCGCGTTACCATGTCGCCCGTATTCATGACGCCGCGCACCTGCGCGGCAGCCACCCGCGCGCATCCGCCAACTGTCCACGGGCACGCATGCGCGCTTGCGCCAAATCGCAAGCCACCACGGAGACGAGCCGATGAAAAAAGAAGCGACGCATCTCCCGCAGAACGAAACGCCCCCAACCGGCGACGCCGATCAACCACGCAGCCCCGAGCGGCGCCGCGTGCTGGGCGGTCTAGCCGCCGTCGGGATGGGGCTCGCGCTACCCGCTTGCACGACCGCGACGAACACCGCTTCGTCGAACGGCTACGCCCCGGCACGAACGGCCGCCGGCGAGGCGCTCGATGGCGCCTTGCGGGCGCGCGTGCGGCACATCGTTGTCATTTATGCGGAAAACCGTAGCTTCGCGAACCTCTACGGCCATTTCCCCGGCGTGCAGCATCCGATCGAAGCGGCCGCCGCCGCGGCGCCTTCGCAAGTGGACCGCGACGGCAAGACCGTGCTGCCCTACCTGCCAAAAATCTGGGGCGGTCTCGTGCCCCAGGCGCAGCAAGTGGGCATGACACGGTATCTGATCGGCGAAAACGACATCGCCAAGCTGCCGAACCGGCCGTTCATCGTTTCCGATGCGCAAGGGCGGCCGTTGCCCAATGGCGTCATCACGCGCGATCTCTGGCATCGCTTCTATCAGAACCAGATGCAGATCAACGGCGGGCGGAACGACCAATTCGTCGCGTGGGCCGATTCGGGCGCGTTGGCGATGGGGCATTACCGCAATTCGGCGCAGACCTTGCGCCTATGGAACCTTGCCCGGCAGTACACGCTGTGCGACAACTTTTTCATGGCGGCATTCGGCGGGTCTTGGCTCAATCACATCTTCTTGATTTCCGCACAGGCGCCGTTCTATCCGAACATCGCGAATAGCCCGGCCAAGGAACTCGTGTCCGTGCTCGAAGGCGACGATCCGCTCGGCACGCGGCTCAAGCTCGCACCGGACAGCAAGCCGTCGGCGCTCGACGCGCCGCCGAAATTCGTGCGCGACGGCCTGTTCACGCCCGACGGCTATGCCGTCAATACGATGGCCCCGCCCTATCAGCCGAGCTATGTCGCACCGGCGCCGGGCGGCGACCCGCGCCTTGCCGATCCGTCGAACCCTCGCGTCATGCCGCCGCAAGCCTATGCGACGATCGGCGACCGGCTTTCCGCAAAAGGCATCGACTGGGCCTGGTACAGCGGCGCTTGGCAATATGCGCTCGAGCATCGCAATACCGGCATGTCGCCCGACTTTCAGTATCATCATCAACCGTTCAACTATTTCGCGAACTACGCGCCGGGTACGCCGGCCCGCGCACGGCACTTGCGCGATGCAGGCATGGGCAACGACGCATCGACGAACCGCTTCATCGCCGATATCGACGCAGGCCGCCTGCCCGCCGTCACGTTCTACAAGCCACAGGGCGATTTGAACATGCATGCCGGTTACGCCGACATCGAATCGGGCGACCGGCACATCGCGCACGTCATCGACCGCATTCGCAACGGCCCGCAATGGGCCGAGACGGCGATCATCATGACGCACGACGAGAACGGCGGATGGTGGGACCCGGTCGCCCCGCCGAAGGGCGATCGTTGGGGGCCGGGCTCGCGCATTCCCGCGCTCGTCATTGCCCCGTTCGCGAAGAAGGGCTACGTCGACCACACGTTCTACGACACGAACTCGATCCTGCGCTTCATCGATCGCGTCCATGGTCTCGCGCCGCTCGACGGCGTTGCCGCACGCAACCGCGCATTCGCCGCTAGAGGCGAAACCCCGCCGGGCGATCTGACGGGCGCGCTCGACCTGGGGTAGTTCGAGCGCAGCGCGGAACGGTTTTTCGTCTCGCGAGCGGCGCTACTCGCCTATCACGTGCAGCACGACGTCGCGCGTGTGCGGCTGCCGGCGATGCTCGAACAGATAGATGCCTTGCCACGTGCCCAGCACGAGCGCACCGCCCTCGATGGGAATCGACAACTGCACTTGCGTGAGCGCGGTGCGCAAGTGCGCGGGCATGTCGTCGATTCCCTCCGTATCGTGTTCGTAGCGCTGCGCATCCTCGGGCGCGATGTCGGCAAAGTATCGCTCCAAATCGCGCCGCACCGATGGATCGGCATTCTCCTGAATCAGCAAAGACGCCGACGTATGTCGACAAAACAGCGTCAGCAACCCCGTCTCGATCGATTGGCGCGCAATGCGCTCGCGCACTCGGTCAGTGATCTCGACGAGGCCGCGGCCGCGCACGTCGACCCGTAAATGTTCGAGCGATTGGTGCATTATCCTTCCTCCCGAATACCGTGGCGGGATCGCCAAGCAGCGAGCCTCCCGCACGAGAATCACTAGGCCCTAGCATAGGCCATACTCGCGGCCTTGCCGCGGCCCGTGCACCGCGGAGCGCGGCCGCCCCGTGTCATAATCCCCGCACATCCGTTCTCTCTTTTCCCGCCTTGAAAGATCTAAGCGTCGGGCTCGAGCGATTGTCCGATTTCGACGAAGTCGTCGACGTGCGCACGCCGCTCGAGTTCGCCGAAGACCATATCCCCGGTGCGACCAACGCACCCGTGCTGACCAACGAGGAGCGCGTCGTCGTCGGCACGCTCTACGTGCAAACGTCGGCGTTCGAAGCGACGCGCGTCGGCGCGGCCATGGTCGCACGCAACATCGCGCAGCATTTGGAGACGACTTTCGCCGATCGCCCGCGCGGCTGGCGGCCGCTCGTCTATTGCTGGCGAGGCGGCAAGCGCTCCGAATCGCTGGCCGTCTGGCTCAATCTCATGGGCTGGCAAGCGCGTCGGCTCGACGGCGGCTACAAGACGTATCGCCGTTCCGTGCTCGACGCGTTGGCAACGTTGCCGCGCCAATTCACGTACATCGTGCTGGCAGGATCGACGGGCAGCGGTAAAACGCGGCTACTGCGCGCACTCGGGGAAGCGGGCGCGCAAGCGCTCGACCTCGAACGGTTGGCCGCGCATCGCGGCTCGCTGCTGGGCGCGATCCGAGGCGAGCCGCAGCCCTCGCAAAAGGCGTTCGACACCGCGCTCGTCGATGCGTTGCATGGCTTTACGCCCGACCGGCCCGTGTTCGTCGAAGCGGAGAGCCGCACGATCGGCCGCATCATGCTGCCCGATGCGTTGCTTGGCGAGATGCATCGCTCGCGCTGTGTGTTGGTTCAGGCGCCCCGCGACGAACGCATCGCATTCCTGCTCGAGGACTATGCGCATTTATTCGACGCGCCCGAAGCGTTCAAAGCGACGCTGACGAAATTGATCGGCCTGCATAGCCGCGAGCGCGTGACGCAGTGGTGCCGATTCATCGACGAAGACGCGCGAGCCGAGTTGTTCCGCGAGTTGATCGAGCTGCACTACGACCCGGCCTATTCACGCAGCAGCGCGGGCCATTTCGTCGAGTTGCCGCGCGCGACGCGCTTCGAGTTGCATCCCAACGACGCCGACATCGACGCACAAGCGCGCTCGCTGCTCGAGCGGTTGGATATTCGGCCCGAGCGCAGCGCGTAAAACGCGTGCCGGCGAGCGTGAGGACGGCTCACGGCCTCCCCTCGCCCGCACCCGCGCCGGTCGGTGCGCCGGTTAGCTCACACGGAACGTACCGACGACCTCCGCGAGCAAACGCGCCTGCTCTTGCATCGACTGGGCGGCGCCCGCCGCTTGCTCGACCATCGCCGCGTTCTGCTGCGTCGTCTGATCCATCTGAGCGATGGCGATATTGACCTGCTCGATGCCGCGGCTTTGCTCTTCCGATGCGGCAGAGATCTCGCTGATGATATCCGTCACGCGTTTGACCGAATGCACGAGCGACTGCATCTTGTTGCCCGCGCTTTCGACGAGCGTCTTGCCGTCCTCGACGCTGCCGACCGATTCCTCGATCAGAGTCTTGATTTCCTTCGCCGCCTCGGAGCTTCGGCGCGCGAGATTGCGCACTTCGCCGGCCACGACGGCAAAGCCTCGGCCTTGCTCGCCCGCGCGCGCAGCCTCGACGGCCGCGTTCAGCGCCAGGATGTTGGTTTGAAACGCGATCCCTTCGATGACGGAAATGATGTCGACGACGCGCGACGAACTGGCCGCGATGTGTTGCATCGTGGCGACGACTTGCTGGACCGCCTCGCCGCCTTCGCCCGCGATGCGCGAGGTGTCGGCCGCCATCTGATTGGCCTGGCGCGCGTTGTCGGCGTTTTGCTTCACCGTCGCCGTCAACTGCTCCATGCTCGCGGCGGTTTCGCCGAGCGACGACGCCTGCTCCTCGGTTCGCGACGACAAGTCGAGATTGCCCGCGGCGATTTGCTGCGCGGCATCCTTGATCGTTTCGGCGCCGCCGCGAATGCGGTGCATCGCTTCGGCCAAGCGATGCTGCATGCGCTGGATCGCGAACACCATGCTGCTGCGATCGCCTTGACGTACGTCGACGTCCTGCGTCAAGTCTCCTTCCGCGATCGATTCCGCCACTGATGCCGCGTAGGCCGGCTCGCCGCCGAGGCTGCGCTGGACGTTGCGAACGATCAAGAACAACGCGAGCGAGCTGATGCTGCCGATGACCAACGCCGTCAGCAAGTAGCCGGCGAGGCGCACACGGAAGGCCGCCTCGATGTCGTCGATATAAACGCCCGAAGCAATGTACCAATCCCACGGTTCGAAACGCTTGACGTAGGAGATCTTGGGCACTTGCGTGGACTTGCCCGGCAGCCGCGCCATGTAATCGACGAAGCCCGAACCGTTCGCCTGCGCGACCTTCACCATCTCGACGAAAAAGCGCTTGCCGTTGACGTCCTTGTAATTGCTCTGGTCCTTATTCACCAACTGAGGCAAGACAGGGTGCATGATGACGACCGGTCTCGCATCCGTGATGAACAGATAGCCCTTACCCGGATAGCGCATGGCAGCCACGCGAGCCATCGCGCGATGCTTGGCCTCATCCTCCGAGATTTCGTGGCGTTCGGCCATTTGCCGATACTGCGCGATTACGCCAACGCCCGCCTCCACGATGTTTCGGACGGCCACCTGGCGGCCGGCCAACATCGTCGCGCGCGTTTGCCATGCCGCGAATCCGCCAAAGAACAACAAGCCGAGCCACATCACCAGCAAAGCCAATCCCAACTTTTTTCCGAGCGTCATTCGACCCACACCTCCCGCAAGATAATCCGAGCAGGCCTGGAGCGGCCTGCAAGATCGCGTCGACACTGAACGATTCCTCAGTGATTAACGGCGCGCGGCGGCAATTCTGCAGGAAGGGTTAATGAGTAGTGCCGACTCGTTCGATCCGTGCTTACCAAATAAACGTCTGACTAATTGCCATGATTTACATGAAACTGTCGTCATTTGCTGCTACCGGGCCGGTTACCGGCGTCCGCGCCAAGCCACGTACGCCACACCGGCGATGACCATGAGTCCGCCGATCACCGTCGACAAGCGAAGCTGCTCGCCCGTCAGCACAATCGACATGGCCGTGGCGACGGCGGGCGTCAAATAGAGGAAATTCGCCGCGCGGGCCGCCCCGAAATAGCCGAGCGCATAAGCCCAGGTCGCGTACCCGATCGCTGCCGGGAACACGCCGAGTATGACGACCGCACGCATGGTGCCGGCCGACGCATTCGACAGTTCGCCGAGCGCCCCCGGCAGCCATGGCGCCAACCAGAGCGCCCCGGCCAACAACGTGTAAGCCGCGCAGGCCAGAGGACCATAGACCGGGATCAGCCGCCGCTGTATGACGAAGAAGACGGCCGAACAGAGCGCCGCAGACAAAATGAGGCTCGCCCCTGCGCCCGGCACGAGCCCGCCGGGTTGGCCGCTTGCAATCACGCCGATACCCGCGAAACTGAAGATCGACCCCAGCCATCCCCGGCGGTTGAACCGTTCGCCCAGGAAAAAGGTTGCCAACAACGCAGTGAATAAGGGCAGCGTATTGACGATGAAGCTGGCCGCGCCTGCGGCGACGGTCATTTCTCCCGTGTTCAGCAACGCGTTGTAGATGCCGATGCCGAAAAACCCGCACGCCGCGAATCGCAACGCATCACGGGGCGATGGCGGCCTTGGCCGGCGGTAAACGAGCCACGCCGCGGCCAGCAATGCCGCGGTGGCGAACCGCCCCGCCGCCAAGTGCAAGGGCGAAAGGCCTTGCAGGCCGATGCGGATGAACGGGAAGGCGCTGGCCCAGGAGACGATCGTCACGGCCACCGCCGCTACCGCCAGCGCGGGGGCAGAGGACGACGACGGGCGCGTGGAAGAGGCGGAAGTATTCATGAGCGCCATCTTCGACATTTTCCAGCTGTTAAGCTACAGCACAAATCGACATTGAGATGTGAATATGGAGCACAGCATGGAAACGCCTCGTCCGCCGCTCGCCAGTCTCGAAGCCGTCTGCGTGGTGGCGCGAGAAGGCTCGTTCAGCGCGGCCGCGCAAGCATGCGGCGTCACGCACGGCGCGATCAGCCGCCGCATCGGCGCGGTAGAAAACTGGCTCGGCTACCCGCTGTTCGAACGCCACGGACGCGGCGTGAGCCTCACACCGGACGGACAGCGGCTCGTCGGCCGTATCGAGCACGCGTTTTCGATCATCGACGGGGCCGCGGATCAATGGCGCCCTGCTCGCGCGCCGCGTATCGTCAAGGTCAGCGTCACGCCCGCATTCGCTCAGCTTTGGCTATTCGACCGCCTAGCCGCGATCGAACGCGACCCCGCGTGTCCGCTCGCGGTTCAACTCGACATCTCGCAGCGCAATGCGGACATCGCCGCGGGCGAAGCCGACGTCGCCGTGCGATGTGGCCGAGGCTACTGGCCGCGCCTCGATGCGCAACCGCTGCTTCCCGAAATGCTCTATCCCGTCGCGGCCCCTGCGATCGCTGCCAAGCTGCGCACGCGCCAATGCGCCGAGTTGCTCGATTGGCCGCTTCTGCACGATTCCGATCTCACGGGATGGCGCGCATGGTTCGCGCCGCAAGGCGTCGCGCTGAAGCCGCGACAGCAGGACAAGCGGTTCGAGGATTACGGATCGGTGCTGGCGGCGGCCCAGGCTGGGCTCGGCATCGCGCTCGCTCGCGAACCGTTCTCGGATGCGTGGCTCGCAAGGAGCAGCTTGGTGCGGGTCGGGCAGTTCGAGGCGCCTTCTCCCGTCGCCTACCACGTGCTGACGGCAAAACGCGAAATGCGGCCCGAAGTGCTCGACTTCGTGTCGCGACTCGTGCAGGCCGCGCAAACCGCAAGCGCCGCAACGCCGACGACGGCCGGCAGTCACAGGGGGGCGTCTGTTTCTCCGCGGTCTGCATGACTTGACGCGTAACGACGTTTTTCCGTATAGATACGCTCTGGCGCCGGCGTTCGGCGCCAACGGCGGCACAGGTGGGCAGAACACGCGCAAAAAACCCTCTAAGGTTCCAACAAGACGATGAACGCAAAATCGAGTTCGCCCGATCCTCGACCGGCATCGGCATTGATCGACGAAAGAATCGCGTCGCTTCGCGACTGGCGCGGCGAAACGCTAGCCAGAATGCGTCGGCTCATCAAGGAAGCCGAACCGGAAGTCGTGGAAGAGTGGAAGTGGATGGGCACCCCCGTGTGGTCGCACAACGGCATCATCTGTACCGGAGAATCGTATAAAGCGGTCGTGAAGCTGACGTTTCTCAAGGGGGCGTCGTTGCAGGATCCCGCGAAACTGTTCAATTCGAGCCTCGACGGCAATGCGAGACGCGCAATCGATATCCGCGAAGGCGAAGCCATCGATGCCGACGCGTTCATCGCGTTGATTCGCGAGGCCGTCGCGCTCAACGCTTCGTCGAGCGCCAAAGCGAAATCCAAGCGCGCGAAGCCGCCGCAATAGCCCGGCGCTACGCGAACCTTCGAGTATCCGTCCGTGACTGCGGCCCATGGGGGTGCGCTTTCTCGGCGCCCTCTCTTGCTCGAAACCGGCGCATCGCGCCATCCGGTTCGACCCCATGCTTCAGATCCGCCGCGATCGGCCGATATAGAGGTTGATAGCACGCCTCGGCGCGTGCAAACGAAGTTGCCAAGTGCGTGAGGATGGGTGCTGGGCGGCAATGCGAGAACGAACGGCCTCCTAGACGGCATGAAAAACCCTGGGATAGAAAGCGAAGACGAGTACCGCGTGCCGGTGGGCAATTTGCATACGGCCGTCATTCGGTACGACGCGTCGGGCAGGCGACGCTACATGAATCGAACGGCGACGGCGATGATGAGCGTCGTCCGCGACGACGCGCGGACCGTGCTGACCGAAGCGCAACTGCTGTCGCCCCCGACGCTCGAACGCTATCTGGCAGCGATCGCCGCCGTGGCAGGCGACGGGGCCGCGCGGGAGATGGAATTGGAGTTCGACGGCCTGCCGGCGGCGCATCGCCAGCATTACCTCGTTCAGTTGGCCGCCGACCCCGTGCAAGACGGCCCACCCGGGGTGCTCGCCATCTGCTTCAACATCACGGCGCGCAAGCGCGCCGAAGCCAAGCTGCGCGAACGCGAATCCTTTCTCGAATCGCTGCTCGACACGATTCCCATTCCCGTCTTCTCGAAGGACCGGCAAGGAAGATATCTCCAGTTAAATCGGGCTTTCGAGGATTTTCTCGGCATACCCAAAGAGCAATTCGTCGGGAAGTCCGTATTCGAAATCAACCCGCCCGAATTGGCCCAGACCTACTTCGAAAAGGACGAAGCGTTGTTTGCGACGGGCCGCATTCAACGATACGAATTCCAAGCGCGCAATGCAAAAAAAGAGGATCGCGAGGTCGAGTTCACCAAGGCGGTGTTTTACGACGCCGAAGGCCGTCAAGCGGGATTGATCGGCGCGATCATGGACATTACCGAGCGCAAGCAAGCCGAAAGCGCATTGCGGGCGCAATACGAAAAGATCCTGCAGCTCAATCAAAGCCTGGAGAACAACGCGCGCGAACTGTCGAAACGGGAAAGAGAGTTCCGCACGCTCGTGGAGCACTCCCCCGATACGGTGGCTCGCTACGACAGAGACAGTCGCCGCCTGTACGTCAACCCTACATTCGCCGCATTTTCCCCGGGCGGCTTGGCATCGGTGCTCGGCAAGAAGCCTTCCGAGTATCCGGGCGGCGAGCACGCCCTGTTGTACGAACGCGAAATCGAAGCGGTGTTCGCCACGGCGATGGATCGCCAATTCGAGCTGAAATGGGAGCCCGTCGCCGGCAAGACGTTATGTCATCTGATCCGGCTGACGCCGGAGCTCGCGCCTGACGGGACTGTGGAAACGGTGCTTGCCGTGGGACGGGACATCAGCGAGCTTCACTCGTCGCGCGAAGAAATTCATCGCATGGCGTATTTCGATGCGCTCACAGGCCTGCCGAACCGCACGACGTTCAACGAGACGCTGCGTTGCATGACCTGCGCCGGTACGAACGATCGATTGACGGCCATCATGATGATCGACATGGACCGGTTCAAGTGCGTGAACGACACGATGGGGCATGCGGTAGGCGACGATCTGTTGCGGGAAGCGGCGGCGCGCCTGCGCGAATGCGTGCGGCCGGGCGATACCGTCGCGCGCTTCGGCGGAGACGAATTCGCGGTGCTCCTGCCGGACGCGCTGAACCGTCGTACGCTCGAGCAGATCTCGACGACGATCTTGGACCGCCTCTCCGAGCGCTTCGACCTGAACGGAAAAGAGGTGTTCGTCTCGTGCAGCCTCGGGATTGCACTGTATCCGATCGACAGTACCGATGCCGGCGACCTGCTCAAATATGCGGACTCGGCCATGTACTTGGCTAAGCGCTCGGGGCGTCGCGGTTTTCGCTTCTACACGAACGAGTTGACCGTCGAGGCGGCCGCGACGCTTCAACTGGAGTCGGACCTTCGGCGCGCCATCAATCAGGGCGACCTCGAGCTGCGTTATCAACCTCAAGTCGCGTTCCGCGATGCTCGGCTGATCGGCACGGAAGCGCTGCTCAGATGGAACCGTCCCGGCGCCGGGTATGTTCCGCCGGATCAATTCGTGCCGATCGCCGAGGAATCGGGACTCATCGTCGATATCGGAAAGTGGGTGCTTCAAGAGGCGTGCCGTTCCGCAGCGGAATGGAACACCGGCGGCGTGCGTCATACGGTGGCGATCAATTTGTCGCCGCGGCAGTTTCAGGCGCGCGGCTTGGTGCAACTCGTCGAAAGAACGCTAGGCGAAACGGGTTGCCGGCCGGAATGGCTCGAGTTCGAGATCACGGAAAGCCTGCTGCTGGCGGAAGACGACGCCGTCACACGCACGCTTTCCGCGTTCAAGAGCATGGGGATATCGCTCGCGATCGACGATTTCGGCACCGGATACTCCGCGCTTAGCTATCTCGCTCGCTTTCCGATCGATACGCTGAAGATCGACAAGTCCTTCGTGCAAAAGGTGGCCACCGATCCTCGCCATGCCGAACTCGTCAAAGCGATCCTGTCGATTTCGCGCTGCCTTGGGCATCGCGTCGTTGCCGAAGGCGTCGAAACGATGGAACAGGCCACCTTTCTTCATGTTCATGGTTGCGAAGTGGCGCAAGGCTTTCTATACAGCAAGCCGCTGCTCAAGCATCAGGTCGTTTTGCTGCCACGCTATTTGACGCCGAATGGCGAAGAAAGCACGGCGACCTGCACGGACTTGGAGCGTATCGGGCAGTGACGGGGCGTGGCAGTCCGGTTTGCAGATTTTACCCTTAAAGGGTAAAATCTGTGGATGGAGAAAAGCACCCCGCACTATAAGCTGGCTCCGATTCAAGCCACCGTCGCTCGACTCGGAGCAGCCGCCTTTACCAAAACCGCCCTCGATGGAGGGCGATCGATGGGCCTCACTAGCGCGGACTTGCTCACCGTCGTAGCCAGCTTGAGTTCTGCATCGATCAGGCGCGGCGGCAACTTTTCAAAATCCATGACCACCCACGCGGATCACACGATCTGGCAGGACGTGTACCACGCCGACACACCGAATGGCAAAGTGGCCTACATCAAAATTACCGAGCGAAGCAACGGTGCGCCGGTCATCCAGTTCAAGGAGAAGTGATATGAAACATCGCAACTGCGTGAACTGTGGCACCCGCAATGGTATGGCCCGGTTCGAAAACGAAACCTTTACGATCCGGCACGAGGGCTATACCGCTAAAGTTCATGGCCTGTCCGGCTTTCGGTGCAAGGCGTGCGAGGAAATCGAGTTCGACCCGCAAAGCGCGTTGCAATACGCTCAGGCCAGCGACGAATTGGTGCTGAAAGCGCGCGAACATATGCAACGCGAAATCCGCCGCATTCGCAAGAAGCTGCATCTAAGTCAAGCGCAAGCGGCGCGTCTAACCGGAGGCGGACACAATGCCTTCTCTCGCTACGAGAGCGGTGAAACCACGCCCATGGCGGCCGTCGTCAATCTACTGAAGCTGCTCGACCTTCGTCCGGATCTTCTCGGTGCGCTGGTGAGCCCGCCGGATGTCGAGTTGCAATTGCATCCGTAATATCGAGACGCATCGCCCGTCCCCGATTTGCGCGATGAGGCGCGGCGATCGGCTAACATGACGGCCCGCTAAGCCAATCTAAGCCAATCCCAAACCGGAGCGTTCCGTGATCGAACCGACTAACGTATTCAAGGACAACCTCGCCCTGCTGCCCGCCATCGACGCCGTCGAGCGAATCGATCTCGTGGACGGTCAAGGCGCCGTTGCAGCCACTATCGAAAACAAGCCCGGCAAGCAAGGCTCGCTCGCCGTCTACCACTATCTCCAACAAGCCTTCGGCAAGCTCGACGCGGCAGCGGCGGAACATGGCCTCGCCGTTTTCGCCGAACACACGGCCGACGCCCGCGCCCGGCCGGGCGCCCACCCGAACGTCGACCGCCTCCTCGAGATCGTTTCGGGCGCGCCCGCGCTGCGTATCCAAGTCATCGGCAAAGCGTGAACGCAACCGGGCGAGCGGCCGTGCACTGCACTCCCAGGTGGGCTGCATAATTGTGCCGCGCCGGGCCTGCGCCCACCCATCGACAGGGGCAGTAAGACCACGTCGGTCGTGCCGCCGTCATCGGTCGTCATCGGAACTCGCCATCGACCGCACCGCAGGGAAAACGTAAGTTGCTGCCCGCGGGAAGTTTGCCCACAATCGCGTGATCGACTGACGGCAACGCGTTCATGCACGCGTTGCGCTCCGTCCGTCGATGTCATGGCAGTGTCACGCAAGGTCTTCGCATCGAATCCACGCAGCGCGCGCAAGCAAAGCAAAAATGGAGACGCCGATGAAAGCCATTCCTCTTGCAGTTAGACATTCCGCACGACTGGCGGGCGCGGCAATCGCCGGCGCATCGCTGCTGTCCATCGCGCATGCCGACGATCGCAGCGACGCACAGCACGGCATCGATCGCCTGCCGTCGTTCATCGTCGCGGACAGCGTCAGAATCACAAGCTACGACGACGTCAGCGACGACTTGCTGACCGGCGGCCTCGGCAAGACCGGGCTGGCCGGCCCCGCCCCCGCCATCGCGAATCCCGCCAGCCCGAGCGCAGCCGAGCTGCGTAGGCTTGCCATTTGGGCGAACTATCGGGCGCTCGTCGATATGACCGCGAACGGCGGATACGGCCGCTTCTGGGGGCCCAATATCGATGCGGACGGCAACGATACGCTAGGCGAAGGCAAAGTGGCCGGCACCGAGTACGTGGCCTACGCCGACAACGGCTCCGGCAGGCAAAACGTAACGCTCATGGTGCAAGTGCCGGCGCATTTCGATCCGGCCAAGCCCTGCATCGTCACGGCCACATCGTCCGGCTCGCGCGGCGTTTATGGCGCCGTGTCCGCAGCCGGCGAATGGGGCTTGAAGCGCGGGTGTGCGGTGGCGTACACGGATAAAGGCTCGGGCAACGGCGCGCAAGAGTTGATGACGGGGCATGTCACGCTCATCGACGGTCTGGTCGCGGACGCGGCCAGCGCGGGACGCCGCAGCCTTTTCACCGTCGAGGCGCACGCCGGCGCCATCGGCCGGTACAACGCGGGTTTTCCGAATCGCTATGCGTTCAAGCACGCGCACTCGCAGCAGAACCCGGAGCAGGACTGGGGCAAAGACACGCTCGACGCCATCCGGTTCGCTTACTGGGCGCTGAACCACCAGTTCGGCCCCACCCTCGCCGGCCCGCATCATCGCATCCGATACTCGCCCGGCAGCATCATGACGATCGCCGCATCGGTCAGCAACGGCGGCGGCGCCTCGCTCGCCGCGGCCGAGCAAGACAAGCGCGGTTGGATCACGGCGGTCGTCGTCGGCGAACCGCAGGTGAACGTGGACATGCCGCGCCGCGCGCACGTGCTCGAAGGCGGGCAGCCCATCGCTCAGGCCGGCAAGCCGCTCGCCGATTACGTCACGCTCGCCAACTTGCTGCAGCCATGCGCCGCGCTCGCCCAAGCCGCAACGGGCTCGCCCTATCTCACCGCGCTCCCCTTGGCGCAAACGACGGCCATCCGGCAAGCGCGCTGCGCCTCGCTCGCGGCTGCAGGTTATGTGAGCGGCGCCGACTTGCAGTCTCAAGCCGAAGACGCGCTCGCAAGGCTGCACGCCGCGGGCTACGAGGCCGATTCCGATCTGCTGCAAGCGCCCATGTGGGATTCGCAGGCGGAGCCGGCCGTCGCCGTCACTTATGCGAACGCCTATACGCGTTCGAGCGTGCTCGACAATCTTTGCGGTTTCAGCTTCGGCACGACGAATGCAACGACGGGCGCCGCGGGCGTGCCGCCTGCCGTTTCGCCGATGCCGACCGTGTTCGGTCTAGGCAACGGCATTCCTCCGACCAACGGCATCAACCTCGTCTATAACGATGCGCCATCGGGCGCCGCGGATCACCGGTTCGCCACCCCCGATGCGAGCTTCGCCGGCGCCGTATGCATGCGCCGCCTGTGGACGCAGCGCGACCCGCGCATGCAGGCCAGCGTTCGCGCCGTCAGCGTCGAGGCGAACCTTCACGGCAAGCCCGCCATCCTGGTGCAAGGGCGCAGCGACGCGCTCGTGCCGATCAACCATGCTTCGCGGGCGTACCTCGCGGCAAACAGCGCGAGGGAAGGACGGCGCAGCCAAGTGTCGCTCTACGAGGTCATGAACGGCCAGCACTTCGACGCGTTTCTCGGCGTGCCCGGCTTCGATACGCGGTTCATCCCCGTGCATTACTACTACCTGCAAGCGCTCGACCTGATGTGGCGTCACCTGCGTGACGGCGCGCCGCTGCCGCCCTCGCAAGTCGTTCGCGCCGTGCCGCGCGGCGGCACGCCAGGCGCCGCGCCGGCCTTGACCACGGCCAATTTGCCCGCGATCGCCGTGAATCCCGGCGGTAACGCCATCGCCGTGAGTCATGGCACGGTGGATGTGCCGCACTAGGGCGCAAACCGCTGGAACTCCGACCCCGTTAACGTTGTCTGCCTACTTGCGGGCGGCGGGCGCATGCCACTTCCGTGGCGGCGCCCCGCTAATCCTTCATCCGCTTGTCAGGAGAATTCATGCAACGTCGCCGATTCATCGCATTGACGGGAGCCTCACTCGCATCGGGCGGGCTCTCGCTCGCGGGGTGCACGACCACGCCGCCGTCGTCGTCGAGCACGGCCGAGGCCAGCGCCAGTCGCCGCGCCACGATCGACGCAGACGTCGACGCTACGCTGACACGGCTTTACGGCGCCGTGCGCGGTTCGCGCGAGCTGGTGGGCAACGCGCGCGGCGTGCTCGTGTTTCCCTCGGTCATTTCGGCCGGCTTTTGGATCGGCGGGCAATACGGCCAAGGCGCGTTGCGGATCGGGGGCCGCACGAGCGGGTACTACAGTGTGGCGGCCGCCTCGTTCGGTCCGCAGATCGGCGCTCAATCCAAGGCGATCGTCATGCTGTTCATGACGCAAGAAGCGCTCGATAAATTCACGAGCAGCCAAGGCTGGGCCGCGGGTGTCGACGCCACCGTCGCCGTGCTGCGCGTCGGCGCGAACGGCAACGTCGACACCTCCACCGCGACGAGCCCGGTGGAGGCCTTCGTGCTCACCAACGCAGGGCTCATGGCCGGCGTATCGCTCGAAGGCACGAAGATCTCAAGGCTGATCCTGTAACCTGTAACCGGCGACGAGCGACGCCAACCGGCTGGGGCTGGGCTGCGCCGCGGCACGTTACCCGCGGCGTCCCGCGTCACGGCTTGACCGGCACGTGAATCAAGTCGCCCGGGACGAGCAGGTTCGGACTGCGCGAGCCCTGTACCGGCGCATCGATTCCAAGCAGCGCCCAATCGAACGCAGGATTGAGCGGAGCCAGTTCGGGCAGCGTCGCGTCGTCGTCGCGCGCGATGCCGCTCATCGTGTCGCCTTCGTGCACCGTGACGACACGGTCGGTCGGCGCCTTGGGCTTGGCCGGTGCTTTGGGCCGAGCGGGCTGGCTCGGCGACGCCGGTTTCGCCGGCGGCGTGTCGTTGCTGGCCGATGCGGTCGGAAAGGCGTAGCCGCTGTCCTTGGCAAACTGAATCAAGCCGTCGATGCTATGCGGCCGCTCGCTTTGCGCGGCCAGCGCGCGATAGTAACTGTCGTCGGCATCGGCGGGCGGGTCGCCGGCCCCGGCCGACGTTCCGCCTTGAGGCAGGTACGCCTTGTTTTGAACGATGTAGGGCGACTCGTCCAGCAAATCCGAATGCTTCTTGTAAAACGCCTTCAGCGCCTGCGGCGAAGCGCCTGCCGGCGCATCCGGAATGGCGTCGCCGTGGTCGAGCAGCGTGAGGTGAAACCGGCCCTTCGAATCCGTCTTCACGCCCTGCGCAGCGACGACGAGTTCGCTCAGCTTGGAGGTGTCCTTGAACGACATCAAATACTGCCCCATCCGAGCCGGCGAAATGCCGAGCCGCTTGGCGACGGCTTGCAGCGTCGGCCCCACGCTATTGCCGTGCGAATCGTCATTGGCCAGCGCTTTCGCCTGCGCCCGGGAATAGCCGAGTTCGTTCAGGAACGTGCGGTTCAGCGGCTCCATCTTGTTCGACTGCTTCACGCGTTCGTAGAGCTTGTAACCGTAGATCCCCACCGTCGTCGCCAGCACGACGCCCGCCGAAAGCGGCCCGGCCCATTCGCTCAGTCCGCCGGCCGCCGCCCCGCCCTCGAGGCTTTCGGCCAATAGGTCGCCCCCCGCCAGGGCTTCGGCGCTGGCCGCGCCGTCGGTGCCGGCGGCTGCGTTCGTCCCCCCGGCCGCCCAATCGGCGACCTTCGGGCCGTACTTTACCGCGAGGGGATAGGCGCCCGCGACCGAAGCCGTCAGATACGCGCCGCCCAAGACATACTGTTTGTGCGTAAACTCGTAGCCGGCAATACCGGCGAGCAGCAGCGATGCGCCGCCCTCGAAGAACTCGCCCGAGTAATCGAACACCGTGCCCTTTCCGACCGCGGGACGCGTGAGCCGATCGAGCCAGCCGCCTACCGGCATCTTGTTCGTGAACAGCTTCGAGTTTTCGCCGACGAGCAGCTGTTGCGCCCAGCTGGACGCGTGCAGATAGCCGTTGTTGGCCGCGCCCCAAAGGATATACGCGCCGAAGGTCCGGTTCAGGATCGCGGGCACCGGGTTTTGCCCCTTCACGATCGGTGTCTTCAACAGATCCCACGCGCCCACGGCGTACAGCGCGCTGCCGAGGCCCGTCATCACTTTGCCCTGGCCCGTGACGGGCGAGAAGCCGCCACGCGCCTTGATCGGCTTCAGGCCGTTGTCGACCATGGCCTGCTCGGCCTTTTCGATCTCGGCGGCTTGCCCGGTCAGATCTTTTCCGCGCAGCAGCTTTTCGAGCTTGCCCATGTCCGACTCGCCGAAGAGCTGCTTGCGATCCGAGGCGGACATGCGCGAGATGTTCGCGAGCGCCGCGTCGAGCTTCGCGCCCGGCTGGGCCGAAATCTTCATACCCGCCAACTCGGCGCCGAGCCCGCGTGCGATACGCGATGCCCACAGCAGATTCGGCGCCGCCGTATGCGCCTTGAAGCTCGGATCTTGTTCGGCCACGAGGCGCACTTGCGCGTCGGTAATCGCCGATTGAGCCGTTGCGCTGACCGAAATCGAGGCCGCCGTTTCCTTATCCTTCTGTAGACTCGTCGCGACCCCGCTGAGCTTGCCGAAGCCGTCCACGTGCTCGATGCTCGGCCCGGCTGCCCGCAAATCGAGCAGAATTTCGGTGACGTCGCCGGCGGTTTCGTCGACGGTCGCGGCCTTTTTCTCGAGCGGCTTCTTCATCGAAGGCGTCTTGTCGATCGTCTTGGCCAGCGCGGCCTGCACCTTTTCCAGCCCCGCGGGCCCGTCGCCGGCCAAGCCGCCCCAGCGCATGACGAGCTGCGCCATCTCGGGCGTCGGCGTCGTGAAGTCCTTCAGCGCCTTGTCGTTGCGCGTCTGCAGCGTCTTGACGCCCGCCGCGATCGCCTCGAACAGCTTGTTCGACTGCAGTTTCGCCGGCGGGCCGAACATTCCGGATGGATCGTCCGCGGTCTGCTTCGATGATTTGGCCGCCGGCTTCGGCGTCTCGCCCGCACGCTTCGCAAGGGCGAGCGAGAGCGCCGCGCCGTCGCCCTGCGAGACGGCGTGCGTCACCGCATCGGTCATGAGATCGTCGGGGTGGGGATCGAGCGGGGTCGGCAGAAATGCATGCAGCGTGGGCTTGGTCGGCATGGCGCCGACGATGCCGTCGGCCACCTGCTTGGCGGCCGCCGCCGCGTTTGGACCACGGCTCGCCAATTCGACGGATGCCGATAGGTCGCCATAGACCGATTGATATTCCGCTTGCGACGAAATCGCCCACAAGTTCGGCGGATAAGACTGGGCAATCCCGTCGCGCTTGCGCCGACGAAGTTCCGTGAGATAGGAGCCGGCCGCAGCCGGCAGCGTGTCCTTGGAATTGCTTGCAGTGACTTTGCCCAGCTCTTTGGAAACGGCGTCGACTGTCGGCTTCGCTGCCTTGAAGATCGACTCCGCCACCTCGGGCGGCGCCCCCTTCAGCGCGTTATGCAGGCTCGTGGCCGCGGCCACCGCGCCGCCAGTCTTGTATGCATGCGCAATGTCGTCGGCCGCCGGCTTCACGATGCGCGCGTTGAACGCATCGTCGATCGCCTTCTCTTCCTTCGGCGAGTTCTTGGCTTGCTCCGCCAATTGCCGTGCTTTCGCATAAACGGCTTTGGCGTCGTGCAGCTTACGAAATTGCGCGAGGATCTCGGCTTCGGTCAGTTCATGGCTGGCAGACGAACCGCCCACCGGGGCAAGGGACATGATGGCACCTTCGCTTGTCACCGTAATCGTGGAAGGCTATCACGCACGTTTGCGCCAAATTAGACTCGTTTTTCGTAGTCCGCGCGCGCGAAACGCGCGCATCCGGGGCGGGCAACCACGTATTTCCCCCTTTCCCCATTCCCTTTGTCCGCCCGAGCGTCCCGGAGCGCGTTCCCGTCGGCCCGGTCAGCGGGAACGACGGCGACGAACGGCTTGCGCCAGCGTTTCGAGCACAGGCTCGGTCTGTGCCCAACTCAAGCAGGCATCGGTGATCGACACCCCGTAGCGCAGCGGCACACCGGCCTTCAAGTCTTGACGCCCCGCTTCCAGATGGCTTTCGATCATGACGCCGACGATACGCTGTTCGCCGTTCGCGAGCTGCTCGCCGATATCCTTCGCGACGTCGATTTGCTTGTCGTGCGCCTTTCCCGAATTGGCGTGCGAGCAATCGATCATGACCTGCTCACGCAGCCCCGCTGCACGCAGGGCTTCACAACATGCCTCGACGCTCGCGCGATCGTAGTTCGGCCCCTTCTTGCCGCCGCGCAAAATCACATGCGCGTCGTGATTGCCGCGCGTTTCGAAGATCGCGGCCATGCCCATTTTCGTCATGCCCATGAATGCGTGACTCGCGCGCGCGGCGACGATCGCATCGGCCGCGATCTGCACGCCGCCGTCGGTGCCGTTCTTGAACCCGATCGGGCAGCTCAAACCGGATGCAAGCTGGCGATGGCTCTGACTTTCCGTCGTCCGTGCACCGATCGCCCCCCAGGCAATCAAATCGGCAATGTACTGCGGACCGAGCAGATCGAGAAACTCCGTGCCCGCCGGCAAGCCCATACCGTTGACTTCCAGCAGCAACCGGCGCGCGGCGCGCAACCCCTCGTTGATGCGGAAGCTGCCGTCGAGCCGCGGATCGTTGATATAGCCTTTCCAGCCGACCGTCGTGCGCGGCTTCTCGAAGTACACGCGCATGACGATCAACAATTCGTTGCGCAGCTCGTCGGCCACCGCTTTCAATCGGCGTGCATACTCGAGCGCTTGATCGTGATCGTGTATCGAACAGGGGCCGACCACGGCCACGAGGCGATCGTCGCGGCCATGCAGGATTTCGCCGATGTCCGCGCGCGTGCGCTCGACGAGCGACTGTACGGTCGGCGGCACCGGCAGCTCGTCTTGCAACAGCGCGGGAGAGATCAGCGGACGCACCGCCCCGATGCGAACGTCGTCGATACGCGTCGTATCTTGCGTCGCGTCCGCAACGCCGACTTCTTGATCGTGGGAAGGATTGTCGATGCTACGCATAACCGTTTCTCCGGGGGCTTGTTCGAAGGCACGATTATGGCACTGGCGGTGCCGCTGCGAGCAGCCGCGGCGCCGAAGCGACGGAAATGGCCGCGTGCGGCCGATGACCGCACGCCCTGACGTTCGGCTGCTCGATCGAGCGGCTTACTTGTCGTCGCCCTTGATCTGCGGCAGTGCCGAGGCCTCGCCCGGCGTGAGCAGACCGACTTGCGCGTAGATGCGCAGCTTCTCGCGCGTGTCGGTAATGTCGAGGTTGCGCATCGTGAGTTGGCCGATGCGATCGCGCGGCGAGAACGTCGACTGCACCTTTTCCATCGACAGGCGCTCGGGCTGGTAAGTAAGGTTCGGCGACTTCGTGCTGAGGATCGAATAGTCGTTGCCGCGGCGCAGTTCGATCGTCACTTCGCCCGTGACCGCGCGCGCCACCCAGCGTTGCGCCGTCTCGCGCAGCATGATCGCCTGCGGATCGAACCAGCGGCCTTGATAAAGCAGGCGGCCGAGGCGACGACCGTTGTCTCGGTACTGCTCGATCGTGTCTTCGTTGTGGATGCCCGTGACGAGACGCTCGTAGGCGATGAACAGCAGCGCGAGTCCCGGCGCTTCATAGATGCCGCGGCTCTTCGCTTCGATGATACGGTTTTCGATTTGATCGCTCATGCCGAGGCCATGACGGCCGCCGATGCGATTCGCTTCGAGCATCAGTTCGACGGCATCCGCATACTCGACGCCGTTCAGCGCAACCGGACGCCCTTCTTCGAAGCGGACCGTGATCTCTTCCTTGGCGATCTGCACGTCGTCGCGCCAGAACGCGACACCCATGATCGGATTGACGATCTTGATGCCGGACTCGAGGCTTTCGAGATCCTTGGCCTCGTGCGTCGCGCCGAGCAGGTTCGAGTCGGTCGAGTAGGCTTTTTCGGCCGACATCTTGTAGGCGAAGCCCGATTGGCGCATGAACTCCGACATTTCCGCGCGGCCGCCGAGCTCGTCGATGAACTGCTGATCGAGCCACGGTTTGTAGATCTTCAAGTTCGGATTGACGAGCAAGCCGTAGCGGTAGAAGCGCTCGATGTCGTTGCCCTTGTACGTGCTGCCGTCGCCCCAGATATTGACGCCGTCTTCCTTCATCGCGGCCACGAGCATCGTGCCGGTGACGGCGCGGCCGATCGGCGTCGTGTTGAAGTAGGTGAGGCCCGCCGTGGAAACATGAAACGCTCCGCACTGAAGCGCCGCGATGCCTTCGGCGACGAGTTGAGCGCGGCAGTCGATCAACCGTGCGCCAGCCGCCCCGTATTCGAGTGCGCGGCGCGGGATCGAATCGTAGTCGTCTTCGTCGGGCTGGCCCAAATTGGCCGTATAGGCGTAAGGGACGGCGCCCTTGAGCTTCATCCAATGCAGCGCGGCGCTCGTGTCGAGGCCGCCGGAGAAGGCGATGCCGACCTTCTGGCCAGTCGGGAGGCTTTCAAGAATAGTACTCATGAGGAAAACCGTTCAATCGAGGATAGAGGTTGAATCGAGCAAAACCGGCCGTCTGGAGCCCGCACCGCGCCGCCTAGGCGGGACGAAAAGGACGTGCGAAACTGCTATTGTAGCCGGTACGGGACGATCTTCATCGATAAGGGGCTGCACGCGTCGGCGTGGCCGCGGGACGTGCATGCCCTGCGCCTGGCGATGCTCTTCGCCTCGAGCCTGAAGGCCAGCCTCTTTCATCCCGGCCCTTCCCCGCTTGTTTTCCCGGCGACAGGCCGAGCGCAAGGCGCTTCTGCGCCATTGGGTTCGTCGCTCGATAATCGTTTGAAGCCGGGCCAGTGCGTCCTCGACCAGTTCAACGGGCGCGCGCTCGATCTTGCGTGCGCCGCACCCTTCCAGATCGAGCATGCGAACCATATTCACAAGCGCCACACCCTGCGTCTCCGTTCCCGAGCCCGAAAGTGGCACCGCGAACCCTGCAAAGCGAGCGAATTCACCACCTTGTGTGATCGGGGCGACGAGCGACAAGCGCGGTTGCTCGACGCGCTCGGCCTATCGCACGCGCTGCCATCCGACTTGCGCCGACTGCGCGGCCGCGCGCACGCGTTGCCCGGCGTCACGCTTGACGCAATACGTGCCGCAAGGCGCCATGCGCCGCCGCATAGCGGCCCAAGAACCAGTACCAGAGATACAAACGCCTGCGCAGCGGCAATTCGCTGTCGAGCAGGAATTGCCGCGCAAAATACACGCTCGCCGCGACGCTGTTGGCCGGCACGATCTCACGATACTGCCGGCGCACGAACTGATCGGGCCGCCGCTCGCGCAGCGCGTCGACGAGCCGCTTCGCCGCATCGCGACGCCTCGGCGCCAGCGCAACGAATGTCGCATCGTCGTCGAACCGGCCGCGCTTCAGGTAAGTCGCGTCGGGCGCGGATTTGCCGATGCGAAAATGCATGTGCTCGAAGACGACGTCCTCGAGATAGCGCGTGCGGTCATACCCTGCATGATGCAACCGCTGGAAGATGTCGAAAATATGGACGTCGATGAACGCGCCGCGATATTCCGCGGGGTACGGTTCGACCAGCAAATCGCAGGTGCGGCGCGAGAGAATGGGAAACGTGCTCAGCCCACGCTTCTTGTTCAAGTCGTTGCCGTAGGCGAGGTAAATGCCGTCGGGAAACTCCGCGTCCACCGCAAGCAGCCGTTGGTCCCAGCCGGGCGTCCTGACGATCATGTCGTCGTTGGCCAGCGCGACGATCCTGCCGACGGAGGCTGCGAGGCATGCGCTGTTGTAGCGGCCCATCGATTGGGGCGGGCCAATGATCCGTTTGACCGCAATGTCGTCGCTATCGAGGTCATGACTCTGTATGTCGTCATCGTCGACATACAGCACCACTTCGACCCGGTCGGGCCGCGACACCGTCTTGGCGATGCTTTCGAACAACCGCTTCGCCTGCTCGGGGCGCCCGCGCGTCGGCAGCAACAAAGAGACGAGCGGCGCACTCATACACGGCCTCGCCGTTTCGCACCGCTTTGCCCTCGTCGAAATCGCAACTTGGCGCCGCTCATATCGAAGCTCCACATGTCGTGTCACCTTGCAATACAGCCGGCCGCCGGCCGATGCGGTCCGTAATCGACCAATAGTCGAAAAGATCGTGCGGGAAGGGCCGAGCTCGTTCGAACGCCTCGGCCATGCCCATATAGTTCGCGTACGCCGTTCGGTAGCGATCGGCCCAGTGGCCGACGTGATCGGTCAGCGAAGCCATCCACGCCTCTTCCGATAGATCGAGTTGATACGTGCATGCCGCGATCTTCGAATCGTCGCCCGTCCCCAGCGAAACGGTCGCGCGCCCGCACCGCAACGCGGCCACGATGCGCATCAGCGACAACCAGCGCCAATCGCGCCGCTGAGGCATGTTCAATACGATTTTCGCGGAACGGTTCAGCGCGTCGCGCGCTTTGCGGGACACGAACTTCTTAGGGAAAGCGATGGAAAGATTGCTTCGCTTCAATTGCGTAAAGAGCTCCGCGCGATGGTCGGTCATGATGCCGGTAAACAGCAAATCGTCCGCGGGCGCGGCCGCCAATTGCGCGTCGCCGACACGCTCCAAACGCGGAAAAGGAATCGCACGGACATCGACGCCCGGCAGCATCGCCGATACGTTCTTCAACTCGGGCAAGTCGCCGAGCACGAGCATGCATCGAATGTAAGGCAGGCAATCGAGCAGGCTCACGATTCGCCTGACTTGCACCGTCGGATGCATGTAGTCGTTGTCGCTCCACAGCGGGCTGCCATGGATAAAGATCTCGCCCTCCTCGAAATCCAAATGTTCCGTCATGATGACGGCCACTCTCTTTTTCGTGGAGCGGCAAAATTCGATCAACGTATCGCGCGTTTCCGGCGAGAAGTTTTCGATGACGACGTTCAAGACGGACGCATTCGGCTTGCGCCCGACCGTCACCGTATAGCCGTTCTGCGTCAAGGCAGCGACAAAAAACTCCACCTGGTCGCTGATGCCGTAAAACGGATGGTTATATATCCAAAGATGAATTGAGGGTTTGCTTGACATATTTTCGACGCCATCCCCACTGTTTCGGCGGATTGGAAGCCACGAAAGAAAGCACGAGGTCCTGCACTTCTTGTGCGGATTTCCCGGACAACAAGCATCGGTATCCGTTGGCTACCGCTTTGTCGATCCGAAATGCGCCGTCTCGTTGCAAGATGGCGTAGAACGTCGCGTCCACCTTCACGATGTTGAAGCCATGCCAACCTTCGACGACGAGTTCGACCGGCGCCTCGCGCGTTTGCCCGGGCGGCGCGGGAGCACGCGGTTTCACGGCCTTCGCGCGCACCTGCCGCAGGACCTCTTCGACGGAACCGCCGCTGAAACACGACGAATATCCCTTCGATTCGACCTTCGCCGGCTCGAAAGCCCCCTCGCCTTGCGGAATCGCGTAATACCGCCGCGCATACCGGATGACGTTGAATCCGTGCACTCCTTGCCGCATTAATTCGATGTCCTCGCCGGCGTCCCGCGCGCCGGCGCTCGACGGCGGCCTTCGGCGGCGCTGACGGACGAAGCGCAAGATTCCTGCCGCCAAACTATGAAGTCCCGGGACGGGCATCAGCGCGCGCGACGCCAGTTCGACGAACCAGTGACGGCCCACGCCCGCTTGCGCCATATCTCCACTGGCCAAATAGATCCCGCGCAGATCGGACAAACTCCGCGCGAACGTGGTCGGTTGCGCGTCGGGGTCGCAGTATTGCGAGAGCGGCGACCAATCGCTCATCGCCATGCGTGGATTGCCGTAGACGTGCACGAACGCGCCGCCATACTCGAACACCGAACTGTGCCCCGTATAGATCCGCCGCATCGGCCGGGTCGCGGTCTCGAATACGGCCGCCCATCGTTCGCCCTGCAGCGTGCAATCGGTCAACGCCCGAGCATGAACCTGGACCGCGGAGCGCGCCGCGGCCTGCGCATTGCGCTGCTCGCCAAGGTACCGCTCATATCGCTCGCCGACTGCCCCCCAGAACTGCTCGGCGAACGCCTCGCCGGAAAACTGCTGTCTCGCATGAGCGAGGCAGCGCTCGCGAAGTTGCCAATAAGCATGCGGGGCATCGAGCAGTTCGACGATGCGCTGCATGAGCTGTGCCGCAAGCGGCTGGGCAAGATCGATCGCATCGCGATACGAGTCGACGAGAATGCCCGTCGTGGGATCGGGGCGCATGATCGCTTGCCGCACGCCCTGCAGCACCACGCCGGTTTTGACATCCGTCACGTAGGATGCCGTGCCGATCGTATCGGTCACGACCGGCACGGCGCCCGTCGTCATCGCTTGCATGATCGACACCGAATGCAAAGACAGACTCGGGAGCAAAAAGAAATGCGCCTCGGCCAGCAACGCATCGAGTTCGTGGCTTGCGAGGTAGTCTTGAATCCACCGCACGCTGCGTCCCGTTTCGGCCGTCAGGAATTCGAGGTCGACGCCGTGCGCCTTCAACGCGGCGGCGTCCGGCTTCGCGCAACGCATGAAGAGGACACCCTCGCGTCCGCTCTGTCTGAATGCCTGCCAGAAACGGAGCACCACATGTCCGCCGCGCAGGAAGAAATTGCGCACGTCCTGGTGCGCCGAGTTGATGAAGAGAAACGTCGGACGGGCAAGCGAGGCGGGATCGCGCGTGGCCGCCTCGCTTCCCATGTTCGCGCTCAACCCGATCCGCGAGCGATGCAGCCGTCGATCGATCTCGGCATCGGAGAAAAAACGGCTGAGGTTGTCCAGCGTCTCGGGAATGTGCGAAAAGATGCCAAGGCACAGCGGATGGCCCAGAATGCGCAGATAGTGCGCGCGCAACTCGTCCACCCTCGCCAACGCTTCCCCGCCCTGCTCGGCGAACGGCAAAAACACGGGGGCAAACGATTCGCAATGAAAGACGAACGGCCGCTCGAGCGACGGGAACGGCGCGGTATGGTGAAACTCGATATCCCCCGTCAGTTCCGTCGTGAGGGCTCGGTTCGGCGCCCCGAAGTGTTCCTCGTACGCCCTGGCGAGCGTGCCTTCGGCATGCGCACGCATTGTCTCGCGCCGGCGGTCGGCCGCTTCGATCAACGCGTCGCGAACGGCGGCGTCCGCCCCGAGCCGTTCGAAGAGTTCGACGTTGTCCCAGGCGTGCAGCGATACGTTCCGGGGCGCATGGTCGACCAACGCGCGATAAAGCGGATGAAAGCCGTTGAGCGGAATGTAATGGCTCAAGCTCCATGGAACAGCCACGCGCATCGATTCCGTTCTCATGATTTCCCCCGTATTGCGCGTGTCACCAGCCGCGTCAAACGCGCCGGCCAGCTCGACTCGATCTCTTCGATTCTCGCGTCCCGTTCGGCGCAGCGCTGTGCGAGTTCGGACTGCCTCGCCTCCAACCGGTCGACTGCCGCCGCGCAGGTCTGCGCCAGTTCGCTGCACCGCAACTCGAGCGCCGACTGCCGCTGTTCCAACTGAGCGGCCGTTACCGTGGCCGCCTCCCTGAGTTGCGCGCACAGCGTTTCCATTGACGTGTACTGCGCCATCCGTGGCCCGATCTCGGCCGTCGACGCCTCCAAGCGCGCGATCCGGTCCTCGATCGATGCAAGGCCGTCGGCTTGCGCGGTTACCCTTTCGTCGAGCTTACCCACGAGCGTTTCCAGCGCGCCGGTCAATCCGAGCAGCCGCTCATGAACGAGCGCCGAGTCTTTTCGCACGCGCTGGGCGGTGGACAGTCCGTCGATCTCCATGCGCAGTTCGGTCAATGATGCGCACACGGCGACATCGTCGGGCGGATAGCGGCCAACGAACTCGCGAGGATCGATCGAAAAATCGACTTCGCCGAGCGTCTGGCGCAGACCGAAGAACACGCCGTCATAGCCGACCAAGTTGAACCCGTTATAAGCTCCGATCACGACAGGTTCGCCGCGCGCTTCCCAGTAGCGATGAACGACCTCTTGCTCGTCCCGCAGAAAGCGGGCGAGCTCGGCCAATGCGTGAGCCCGGTCGTTCAGGCTCGATTTGCCGACGAGCAACAGCGATTTGATCTCGCCGATCGACTCGGCCGACGGCAGCGCTGCGAGTTTGGCCCCCGGCGCTTTGTCCAAGGCAATCGCGCCGGCGGCTCTCGGCACCGCATAAATGCGGTTGTCGTACCGGACCAGATTGCAGCCGAGAAAATCGGCCTCGATCGTGACCGGCAGCCGATCGTCGTCTACCTTCGAATAGCGAACCGGGCGTCGCCGGCGCTGCGCGCGGTCCGCCGGCAATCCGATCGAGCCATCCGCGCAATAGCCCAGTTGGGAAAGCAGATCGGCATTGCGCGTGGACCACGTCTCGATCGTCTGCGCCGGCAGTTGATCGCGATACGCGCCGATTTGTCCGGCGCGGAACGTTGCCGAGCGAGGATTGAACACGGCCGCCGCAATCGCGGCCGCGTCGCCCGGCGCCTGGAGCTTCAGTTGAATGGACCAGATCAAATCGCACTGGTCCTGAGCGCTGCCGCCGCCGGCCGCGCCGATCAGCTCTTCGAACGAAAGCGGGATGACGTTGGGAAAGTCCATCCAAGGCAAGAACCCGCCGATACGCTCGCGCAGCGAGCCCATCAGCCAATTGTCGTTGCACAGCCGCTCGATCCGTTCCTCGAACGTATAGCGGCTCAGCCAGCCGGCGAAGGCCGTCTTTCCGTCCCGATGGTAGTAGTGCGCTTCCGACACGAGAATGTCGAGCGGGTGGCGATACATGAACAGCGCCGGCGACCGCATGAACCGATGATGCCGATTGCCGAAAGGCGCATGCCTGACGGTATCGACGAAGAAATCGCGCGCCACCGTGTGCGAGTTGCTGTACTCGACGCAGTACCAAGTCTTGCCTTGCGGAAACGCCGGGCACTCCACGCCCGCATCGTAGCCGAGCGCGTGCGCCAATTCATAGAGCAGATGCGTGCCGGCCTTGGGAATGGACACGAGGAACAACGGCTTGCGCGTGAAATGCCAATCCGTGATAGGTGCGAGCACGGCGACGTCGTCGAGGCCGACGCACGACACGAGTCGATCGCCGAGCTTCTCGCCGTCCGTTTCGCCGAACACGACGGCCTTCGGACCGGGTGCGCCGGCCGCGCCGCTCAGGTCGTCGCGACGATGCAGCGTGATCCCGCGTTCCGCGGCCGCCGCCGCCAAGGCCGCCGTCCATTCCGGCTCGCCGACGGCATGGATCGACCGAATCCCGCCTTCCCACATGGTGCGCAAGCCTTCGCTGAAGGCCTGAACGTCGTGCGGGAAAAAGTGCAATTGCCGCATCGCGTTCATTGTGGCGCCACCTTCGTCAAGACATCGGATAAGCTCGAAGCGACGAGGACTCCCGGCAATGCCGCGGCATCTTGCAGGTGAAAGTCCACCGGCCCCAACGCTTGCGGCAACGCGTAATAGCGCGAATCGAATTCGACGATGTTCGTGGTGCCGATACTTCGCAGCAACACCGGCTCCGGCGCTCGCGCCCCGTGCAAGGCGCTTTCCGCGCTTGGCGCCGCGGGCTGCTCGCCCCGTTCTCGCAGTTCGCTGCACGCGCGCGCGACGGTATCGAGCGTCGCCCGGTGCCACGCATCGAGCGCCTGCGCATCGTCGAACAGCGGCCGCACGATCGACGCCATGGCCGCGATGGCATCCCGCTGATCGGCAACCGAGCCGTATCGTCCCTCGGAGAGCCACACGTCCAGGGCTCGATTTACGGTCGCGCAAGCCTCTTCCGCCGCGTCCCAGACGGCCATGACCAGCGCCTCGTCGGCGCAGGAAGAACGCTCGATCTGCGTATGCTGTCTCCAACCATACCGTTTGAACTCGAAACGGCTCCAGTCGAGGTTCGACTTGTTGAACGCATAGCCGAACAGGTCGTCGTCCTCGGTTTCATGAAGCACGATGCCTTGTGCGATGGCGTTCGCCAATTTCTTCTGAAACGGTGTGTAAGCCGTTTCGTCCAGCGAACCGATCGGGCCGTAGCCGAACCGCTGCGCCAACGTGTCGAGGCCGTAATCGCGCATCATGTCCAGATGCGTGTTGGTCAGCCACCGACGCCAGCCGCCCACGATCCCGTGTCCGCGCCGATAGTTGTGCCGATGCGCCCCGGTCAAATTCACATGATCGAGGCGGCGCCAGATCTGCGCCGCTTGCTCTTGCTGCAGTTTGACTCCGACCGCCTCGGCCACATCGACGATCGTCGCGACGGGAGAGGAAATGAGGTCCTCCCAACGCATGACGCGATAGCGCTCGGCACAACCGGAGAACGCCTCGAGATAGGCGGCGAACGGGCCCAGCAACGCCTCGAAGAAGTTCAGATCGGACAGCTTGTACGATGCGAGGCGTTGGCGCATCAGGTCGTCGTCTTGCTCGGGCGGCAGGAAGCGTTGAATGTATTCGCTCGCCAGCGCATTGATCGAAAAGCACGCCGAGGCAAGCGCGCCGGCCGGATGCCGCATCGAAGCCACGCGCCGGTGGCTCGCGTAGCCAGGATGGGCGCTCCATCGCTCCGGGGCCACGTGAGAATGGACGATATGGTAGTAGTCGAGCACCTCGCGCGGGTGCGACGTAATCAGCGTGAAATCCCCTTTGCCGCGAATGCCGATGTACTTTCTGAAGCAGGCCACGTCCTCGTCGTCGGATTTGAGCCACTTCGGCCCGCCCACCATCTGGCGGAAGTTGCCGTTATAGAGCAGATCGTCCGCGAGCCCACGGCGCTCGAAAACGGCGTCGATGCGCGCAGCGATCCGCATTCCTACCGTATCGCAGAACCTCGTCAACACCTGCCGTTGCACCCCTGCGCTCGCCGGCGCATAGTGCCCGACTTGTGCAATGACGCTGAGCAGCAGCGTAAAGCCTGTACGCGGGTATCCGACCACCAAAGGGGGTGAAACACTCATGCCGCCCCCGCCATGAAGGTTCGGGCCTCGACGACTTCGCAACGTACGTCGAGGTCGACAAAGCCGACGATGCCCGGCGTATCGGCCACCTTGATGCGGGCCACCGAACGCCGAACGTCGATAAAGGTATCCTCTCCATCGCCGAGCCGGTTGCAGCCGACGTTCAGGAAATATTCGCCGCCCGCCAAGTGCGACGTGAAGCAAAATTTGACGACGAGGCATCGACCGGCCTCCCCATCGAGCAAAGGCTCGTCCATCATCGCCAGGTTAGTGCCGAAAACGTAGGTCCCGTCCACCGTGACCAAGGCGAACCCGACCGAAACGTTGTCGAGCGCCTGATTGAACGACAGCTTGACGATGAGTTCCACGGCGGCGCGCGCGGGCAGTTCCGGCGGATTCGCTCTATTGCCTGCCACGAGATCGAAGTCGACGATCTTCGCTGTACCGTTGCCCAGCCGCGTTTCGTGCTTGTTGTAGAACGGGTGCTCGAAAACTTTGTCGCGCGCATCGGCCGACAGCATGTCGGACGACAAGGCCGGCACGAGCTGCTTCGGCGCCGTTCGAAGCGCATCTTCTTCGTTGTCGACGGACTTGCTCGCGTTGTTTGTGTTGCGGCCACCGAACAGCAAGTTCTGGTAATACGTCACCGCGCTGGCGATCGGTCCGATGTGACGCAGCCTGCCTTGGTCGAGCACGATCCCGCGGTGGCAAATCCGCAGCAACGTATCCGCGCTGTGGGAGACCACCACGATGGTCTTGCCCTGGTGCATGAACTCGCGAATGCGTTGAAAACAGCGGTGCTGGAATTTCGAATCGCCGACGCTGAGTGCTTCGTCGACGATGAGGATGTCGGGATCGACATGAATCGCCGCCGCGAACGCTACACGCACGAACATGCCCGACGAATATGTCTTGACGGGCTGATCGAAAAACTCGCCGACGTCGGCAAACGCCTCGACATCGGGCATTCTCGCCAGCATTTCCTGCCGGCTCAGTCCCATGATAGAACTATTGAGCAAAACGTTGTCGCGCCCCGTGAACTCCGGGTTGAATCCGGCGCCGAGTTCCAACAGGGCCGAAACGCGTCCGCTCACCTCCACGCTCCCCTCGGTCTGCCGCATGACGGAGCAAATGATCTGCAGTAGCGTGGATTTTCCCGACCCGTTGCGCCCCAAGATTCCAACGATCTCGCCGCGGTAAACGTCGAACGACACATCGCTCAGCGACCAGAACGCCCGGTGATACCGTTTTCGAAGCGGATGCAGGGCCTCCGCCAATCGCTCGTGCGGCGAGTTGAACAGGCGGAACTTCTTGGACACGCCGCGCACGGCAATCGCGACGTCCGTCCCGGCAGCGGACTCATCACATGACATCGGCGAACTCCGGCTTCAGGCGGCGGAACGTATAAGTGCCGGCCGCGACGATCAGCAAATTGATGCACCAGAAATAGAGCGTCTGGTGTATCCCGGGCCATTGCAGCGAACGATAGATCAACAGCCCGCGGTACCCTTCCACGATGTAGTAGACAGGGTTGTAGAAGAACACCCATTGATACTTCTGCGGCATGATCGTCTGCGCCCAGACGATCGGCGTGCCCCAAAACCACAGATTCAGCGCGATCGTCAAACCCTGCCCCACATCGCGAAAGAACACCTGAAGCGACGAAAACAGCCATCCGAGCCCGAGCAACAGGACGATCGAACATCCGAGGTAATAGACGATCAAAAGCCGCTCCGGCCGGAACGGCACGTGAAACGACATGAGCATCACGCTCAGGATCAGCAAGAAGACGATGTGCGAGAAGAGTCCCGAAACGACGTGCACCGCGGGAAGCACCTCGGTCGGAAAGACCGTTTTCTTGACGAGATGAGCGTTGCCGGTGATCGAGTTCGTGATCGCGAGCAACGTGTCGTTGAAATAGAACCACGGCACGAGCCCGCAGACGAACCACAGGATGAACGGCGTATCGCTCGGTCCTTGCGATTTGAAGCCGACCGCAAAGACGAAGTAGAACACCATCACGATCGCCGCGGGATGGGCGAACGCCCATAGCGTACCGCCGAGCGTGCCGGCATAACGGCTTTGCAGATCGCGCCAAGCAAGGGCGAGAATCACGGCGCGGTGGCGCATCATTTGAAGCGGAATGTCCACCGGCGCCAACAGCGAAAGCGACAACCTCATGGCGATCACCCTAGGATTACCACGCGTGCGTGCGCACGCGAGTCAAACGTTTCCGTACTTGGCGTTTCTGAGCATCGTGAACCCCTTGATCAATTCACGGATGCCTCGATCGAGCGAAAACTCCGGCCGGAATCCGGTCCCCTCGATTTTCGCGTTCGACACGATGTAATCGCGCTGATCGGGGTCCTTGCCTACCGGCGCCTCGACAAAAACGAACTGAGGACACTGCGCTTCGATGTGCTCGCATAGTTCCTTTTTCGACACGTTCGCATCGGACAAGCCGACGTTGTAAATCTGCCCCTTCATCGCGTCGTATCGGTCGAGCGCATGCTGAAAGACGCGCGAGACGTCCCGAACGTGGATGTAGTTGCGCTTGAAATGGCTTTCGAACAAAACGACGAACCGGTCGTACACGGCGCGGTAAGTGAAGTCGTTGACGAGCAGGTCGATGCGCATGCGCGGCGACATGCCGAAGACCGTCGCTAAACGGAAGCTGATCGCATTCGGATGGTCCATCAACATCGTCTCCACGGCCACTTTCTCGATCGCATATTGCGATATGGGCCGAAGCGGCGAGTCCTCGGTGCAGAAATGATTCTCGTCGCCGGTGCCGTAGGCGCTGTTCGTCGTCGGCATCAGCACGCGCTGCTCCTTCGAGAGCAACGCCAGCATCATGGCGATGGCGTCGTGGTTGGTGGTCGTGGCGCCCACGGGATCTTGCGAGCACAACGGCGCGCCGACGAGCGCGGCGAGCGGGATAACGACGTCAGCCTCTTTGAGCAGCGGCGCGACGATGCTTTTCACGCGAACGTCGCCTTTGACGACGGAGAAATTCGGGTGATAGCAGACGTGATTGAGGCTGCTCTGCTTGAACAGAAAATTGTCGAGCACCGTGACTCGGTGCCCCGCCGCGAGCAAATCGGGCACCATGGTCGAACCCAAATAGCCGGCGCCGCCCGTCACCAGGATGGAGTAGGACACGCGTGTTCTCCTTATTTATGAAAGGTCAGGCGGCAATATGTTCGCCGCGAGAAAGTAGTCGTCCGGCACGCCGATATCGACGAATCGTCCCGCGCATTCCATGCCGTACAACGCGATGCCCGATGCGGCAAGCTCCGGCAGAATGTCGTCTTCGAGCGAAAGGGGCCGATCATTCGAAAACTCGAGGCCGCGCAGCGCATTGGGGTCGATCCAATACGCGCCCCCATTGGCGAGCCCGCCCGGCCGCCCGCTTGCCGACTTCAACGAGCGAATCCGCCCGTCGGGCTCGACCTGCATGCCCATGTAGCGGCCAGCCTCGTTTGCGCGAAACAGCGCCATCGTCCAAACCGCGCGGTTGTCCGAGTGAAATCGGCACAGTGCGGAAAGCTCGACTTCGATGAAGGTGTCGCCATTGAGCACGAGGAACGGCGCATCGAGCTCGCCGCTTTGCACGGCCTTCAAGAGACCGCCTCCGGTGCCGAGCGGCGCATCCTCGATCGCATAGTCGACCCGCGCATCGCGATAGCGTGGGCCGAAATGCGCCATGATCGCTTCGCGTCGATACCCGACCGAGAGAATGAACCGCTCCACGCCTTGCTCGATCCAGTAATCCATCTGGTGCTCGAGAAACGGCCTGCCGCGCACGGGCGCCATCGGCTTCGGCAGGTCCGGCACGACATGCCTCAAACGGGTTCCTAGTCCTCCGGCGAGAACGATGGCGGTGATCATCGCCGTCACTCGACCGCATTCAACGTCGAGCAAAGCCAATCCACCTCTTCGTCGCGCAGGTCGGGAAAGTTGCCGATATAGAAGCCGTAGAAGTGGATGTGGTCCGTATGCGGAAATTGCTTGTAGTGCCCCTCGGGCACGACACCCTTCAAATACGGCTGGCGCAGCTGATTGCCCCCGCCCGCGCTGCCGCGCCGAAATTCGATGCCCGATTCGTGCATCGTCGACATCAAGCGCTGCGCCAATCCGTCGTCCGCCCGCTTCAGGACGAGATTGAACGCGTAGTTGCTCGACCCTTCGAGCTTGAAATCGGTGCGGTATTTTCTCGAGTCGATCCTGCTCAAGAAGCGGCGCAGGTTTTCCGTGCGGCGCCGCACGGTGGCATCGAGCCGCTTGAGTTGGCTGCGGCCCAAGATGCCGCCGATCTCCGTATTGCGCATGTTGTACCCCGGCAATGCGAAGATGAAATCCGGGTTCAGTGCCGGGTTCGCCTGCTTCCAAGCGCTGCGCACGGCCGGATCGTCGGCCTCGCGCACCATTCCGTGGGAGCGCAGCATGCGCGCCTGTTGATACACCTCGGGATCGTCGGTGCACACCATGCCGCCCTCGATCGTGCTCATATGGTGTGCGTAGTAGAACGAGAAATTCGACACGAGGCCGAAGCTCCCGAGCTTGCGTCCGTTATGCGTCGCGCCATGCGACTCGCACACGTCTTCGATCAGCGGGATGCCCCTGCGCGTCAGCGCGTCGAGCAATGCATCGGTCAAACCGTCGAAACCCTGCACATGCGTCAGGAACACCGCGCGCGTGTCGTCCGACAGCTTCGCGATGACCTCATCGGAATCCATCGCCAGCGTGTGCGGGTCGATATCGACGAATACCGGTTCGAAGCCGTTTTGCAACACCGAGGCGATATCGGATACCCATGTCAGCGGAGGCACGATGACCTTGCCGCCTTCCGGGTGCCGGATTTTCAGCATGGCCATCGTCAGCAGGTTCGCCGAGGCGCCGGAGTTCACGAAGACGCTGTACTTGACCCCCAGCCACTCCGACCACTCCCGCTCGAACGCGCGAACCTGGGCGCCATGCGTCAACTTCGGGTCGTCCTGTTCCAGGTGTTCGATCACGGTATCGAGGTCTTCGCGCAGAATGTTGTTACGCATCAACGGAAATCTCATGAACTCTCCAGTCATCGGTTGTGCCGCTCGCGAACGTGCGTTCCGTTCATAGACGCTCGGCGAATTCACGCACGCGGCTCGTCACCGCGTGCAAGCCGATACCCGCCTTCTCGTGCAGATCGGCGCGGGTGCCGAGCTCGAAGCGATACCCGCCTTCCGCCCCAAGATTCAAGATCGTCGCGGGCAGCGCCCGACGCGCGGCGAATTCGAACAACATCGCATCCATGCCGCCGCGTCCGCGGAACCCCTCCTCGAGCGTGACGATGCCGGCATACGGCGCCAGCGCATCGTGCAACTGCTCGGCAGAGAACCGCGCGAGGTCGAACAAATCGATCAAACCGACGTCGCAGCCTTGCTCGGCCAATTGCGCTGCGGCCTTCAGCGCCGTATGCATCATGAAGCCGGTCGCGACGAGACAAATCCGGCGTCCGCGTTTGTGGATGTGAAAGCCGCGGTGGGTGTCGGGCGGCGCTTCGTAAAGCACCGGGAGCACCTGGGCGTCCAAGCGTAGATACTTCGGGCCCATCGTATTCACACAGCCGTCGAACAGCGCGGCCGCGCTGACGTGATCGGCGGGAGAGAGCACGCGAAAATTCGGCATCGCGCGCATCAGCGTGATGTCTTCGTAGCATTGATGCGTCGGCCCGGACACGACGTAGCTGTAGCCTGCGCCCACGCCGATCAAGTTCACGTTGAGCGGCCGAACTTCCGAGAGCAACGCGAGACTGACGCGCACCTGCTCGTAGCATCGCATCGTGATGAACGGGGCAATGGCGTAGGCGAAAACCTTGAAGCCTTCGAGGGCGAGCCCGGCCGATACGTTGATCAGGTTCTGCTCGGCGATGCCGACGTTGACGAAACGCTCGGGAAAATCGGCGCGGATTTTGTCGAGGACCGGCGAGCCGAAATCGGCGCACGTAAAGAACAGCGTCTCGTCGTCGGACATCGCCGCCCAAATGCGCTGCAACAGCGCGTCGCGCATCGCGATGGGCTTGACCGTCTCACTCATCGCGGCGGCCCTCCTGCAGCAGGGTGTCGATGATCTCCGGCTTCGGATTGATGATGTGCGAGAGCGGCGCATTCTCGAGCCCCGGCACGCCGCGGCCCTTCAACGTCCGCGCGATGAGCGCCTTCGGCTTGCCTGCCGCCGAGGCCTTCTGGCGCAACAGCGCGCTTTGCACCGCGAGGACGTCGTGCCCGTCGACCGTCTCGCAATCCCACCCGAACGCCGACAGGCGGCCGGCGAAGCCGTCATGCGTGACGATGTCGTCGGTATAGCCGAGCATACTGACGCCGTTGTCGTCGACGACAAGATGCAAGTTGTCGAGGCCGTGCTGCGTGCCGAACATGATCGCTTCCCAGTTGGCGCCCTCATGCAGCTCGCCGTCGCCGCAGACGACGAAGACACTGCGGTCGCTGCGTTTGCGTTTGAGCGCGAGCGCAATCCCGGCCGCCACACCCAGGCCGTGGCCCAGCGAGCCGTTGACGGTCTCGTAGCCCGGGATCACCGGGTCGGGAATCCCGCCTAGGAAACTGCCCGCTTCGCAAACATGCGCGAGTGCCTCCATCGGGAAAAAACCGAGGTCGGCCAGAATCGGATAAAGGCAGATCGATCCGTGGCCCTTGCTGACGATGCATCGATCGCGGCCGTCCCAGCGGGGCTGGGACGCGTCGAAGCGCAACACGTTGCCGTAGTACAACGCGACGAATATCTCGACGGCCGATAGCGACGACGCAAGCCGCGTTTCCGGCGCGCGCCGATGCACGGCAAGTGTTTCGCGCCATACCCATTGCGCGCGCTCCCGCAAATCCCGCAAAGCCTGCGGATCGCGGAGGCAATCGTCCTTCGCCGCGCCCTCGGTTCGTTCAAGTGTTCGCATGTTCGGAGTACCAGCGATAAGTGCTTGCCAATCCCTCGTCGAGCTCGATGCTCGGCTGCCAGCCGAAGGCCCGGATGCGCGCGCTGTCGAGCAGCTTGCGCGGCGCGCCGTCGCTCTTGCGGATGTCCCAGGCGATATCGCCGCCGTAGCCGACGACACGGGCGACTTTGTGCGCCAGCTCCCGAATCGAAATGTCGCTGCCCGAGCCGATGTTCAACGGCAGTGGCATGTTCGAGACATCGTCGGCGAGCAGCTTCAGGCAAGCATCGGCGACATCGTCGCAGTGAACGAATTCGCGGCGCGGCGTACCGCTTCCCCACAGCGTCACGCAGGGCGCTCCCGCGACCTTGGCTTCGTGAAACCGCCGGATCAGCGCGGAGAGCACGTGCCCCGAGCTGGGATCGAAGTTGTCGTTAGGCCCGTAGGTGCTGTTCGGAATCACCGGGATAAACCGTGCCTGCCCATACTGTTGGTTGTAGGCCAGGCAGAGCTGCAAGCCGGCGAGCTTGGAAACCGCATAGGCGAGGCTCGTGGGCTCGGGCGGCCCCGAGAACAGCGCCGTTTCCGCCATCGGTTGCGCGCACTCGCGCGGATACATGCATGACGACGCGAATAGAATCAGCTTGGTCACGCCCGAACGGTGCGCCGCACGCAACACGTTCAGCGCAATCGCCAAATTCGTGGTCAAGAAATCGGCCGGATACGACATGTTTTCGACGATGCCCCCGACGCGGCCCGCCGCCAGCACCACGTATTGCGGCGCTGTCCGATCGAAAAAGCGCTCGACCGCAACCGCATCGGTGAGGTCGAGGTCCGCGTGGCCGGCAAGCAGCAGATGCTCGAAGCCCGCCGCCCGAAGTTTGCGGACCATCGCCGAGCCGATCATGCCCATATGGCCGGCCACATAGATGCGCGCCGTTCTTTCCATGAGTCAAAGGCCATTGGGTTGGTAGACGACGACGCGGCTTCCCGTATCCTCGAAGTCGAACGGCACGTGCACGAGCTGCTTGAGCCGCTCGCGAATCGCGGCTTGACGCTCGGGTTTGGCGTAAAGCAGCAAGAATCCGCCTCCGCCGGCGCCTAGGATCTTGCCGCCGATGGCGCCCGCGGTGATCGCCGCATCGTAGATACGATCGATCTCGGGCGTCGAAACGCGATCGGAAAGCCGCCGTTTGTACTGCCAGCTTGCATCGAGCAGGCTGCCGAAGTCGTCGAGCGAGCGCTGGGGGTTCTGCAAAATGCCGACGCCTTCGTCGACCATCTCGCGCATGCACTTCAATTCCTTCTCGCGATTGTTCAAGTTCTCGATCTTCGACTTGGCGATGTCCGAGGCAAACCGAGAAAAGCCCGTGAAACACAGCATCAAATGACTGCGCAGCGCTTCCCGGCGCTCGGCCGGCATCATCATGGGAACGACGTCGAACGACCCTTTCCGATGAAATTCGATGCGATTGAAGCCGCCGAACGCCGCCGATATTTGATCCTGGGACCCGACGTGCTCCCCTATGACGTTCTGCTCGATATGAATGGCGGCGTTGGCCAGCTCGTCCTTGTTCGCCATGCGTCCGCCGAGTCCGTACAACGCGTGCACGAGGCCGACGGTAAAAGAAGAACTCGAGCCGAGCCCGGAGCGGGCGGGCAGATCGCCGTCGTGATGAATTTCGAGTCCATCCTCGACGTGCGCCCAATTGAGCACCGCGCGCACGGAAGGGTGCTCGATGTCGTCGTTGCGCACGACGTTCTCGATCCTCGAATAGACCACGCGATGCTTATGCTCGAAAAACGGCGGCAGACGACGACAGCTGATATAGCAGTACTTGTTGATCGTGGTCGCGAGCACTGCGCCGCCATGTTGCCGAAACCAGGCGGGATAGTCGGTCCCGCCGCCGAGGAACGAGATTCGGAAAGGCGTACGCGTGATGATCATGGGGACTCCTCAATCGCCGAGTAGTTTCCGTTTGAGGGGAATGCTGGCCATCGCTTCGACGTTTTGCCGCTCTTGCGCGCCGAACTTGCGCTCGACGAGACTCAGGTAGGCCGGCCGCGTGAAATAGGTCTGCCAAGCCTCGTCGCGAAATCGGAGCACGGCGGCCGAACTCAGATGCTTGGTCGGCAAAGGTTGGCTCTCGTACGATAGGAACGCATAGCCTTCGTACGAGTCGGGCAATGCCCAGCCGTTTTGCTTCGCCGTCCGAAAAATCGGGCTGCCGGGCAGCGCCTGGCACGGGTACATGTTCGCCATTTCCGTATTGAGTTCGAGCGCCAAGTCGAGCGTCTGCTGCATCGTCTCGAGCGTGTCGTCCGGAAACCCGAATATGTAGTTGCTGATGACGTTGATGTCGGCGTCGCGGATGGTCTCGCAGACGTCGCGGATGTTGACCTCCTTGAACGACCCCTTCGAGACTTCCTGCCGAACGGTTTGATTGCCCGCCTCGACCCCGAGCGCAAGCCAGTTCACACCGGCCCGCTTGAAGAGTTCGAGCGCGTCCTTGCGAACCGTATCGACGCGAGAGTAGGTCCACATGTTGAATCCGAACGCATGGTCGACGGCCTGCTGCAGCACGGGGACGTAGTACCGGCGATTGAGGAAGAACATCTCGTCGCTGATGCGCAGCGTTTTGACGCCGAGATCGGCCAGCTTGCGCATTTCGCGCGCCACCCATTGCGGGCTCCAAAAGCGCATGCCGCGCGACTCGGCGGCCGTGACGTCGGTTCCGTTATCGGCGCGGTTCACGATGTTGATCATGCAGAAGTCGCATGCGAACTGGCAGCCGAGCGAGGTGTAGATGGCGGCGAACGGCGTGCGCTGGGCGTGATCGAACCCCGCATGCCAGAAATGCGCGCGATAGAGATCGAGCGGCTTTTCCTTGTACGGCAGCAGATCCCAGGCGTAGCCCGGGAGGTCCTCGTCCATGCGTTCCTGCGGCACGACGCACTGCGGCGCATTGAGCGTGGGGATCGGCACCCCTCCCGGCCCACGCTGCTTGTATCCGATGCCCTTGATATGCGCGAGGTCGCTTTCGAGGTTGCTCTTGAGCAGGTTGTGAAGTGCATAGACGCCTTCATTGAGCAAGACGACATCGACACATGCCTGCGAGAGCACCTCCATCGGCAACGCGCTGGCGTGCGAGCCGACGAAGCAAATCCGCTGGGCCGGAACGGCTTCCTTGAGCGCGCGGGCAAGCGCCAGCGCACCGATCATGCTGGTGGTGCCGGAATTCGGGTTCTGGCCGTACAGAACGAACACCGCGAGACGCGGACGAGCGTCCTGTATGCGCCGCACCGATTCCTCGAGCGTCAGACGCTCTGCGTCGCAATCGAGTATGCCCACGCCGAAGCCCTTGGCCCGGCAAGATTGCGCCAGCAGCAGCGCCCACGTGGGCGGTTCGATGGCCGAGAAGATCTTGGCCAAACCTTGGTAAGCCTTCGCCGAAGAATCCGGATTGACGAACAACGCGTCCATATGCCCTTCCCGGGGTTGGCAGCGGTTTTCGATAGATTGCCAATGAGGTGAAGCGAATCGCAGAAGGACGAACGCCGCCGACGCGCGCTCATCTTCGCGGTTGGATGCCGTCATGCGCTAACGGCCGACCCGTGACGTCAAAGAACCGGGCCGAAAACAACGAGTGCAGCGAGTGCAGCAATAAGATTTGATTGAGGCGCGTGAATGCGCCCCCGACTCACGATCACAAGTGGGTTCATGGATGTAATCCATTTCAAGTATCGGAGACGCATCACAGCGAATGCCGAGCCATTGTACTTCCGAAGTTTTGGAATGCAACAGAAAATCGACGCATTCGGTCGTTTTTACGAAAAGGCGCGCGGCCTTTGTCTTACAAAGTAGAAATTGAGGGTTATTTTTTAGGGTCGATGCATAGTTCACCAAAACCGCATACGGCCTTGCCACTATTTGCGATTTTGCCGCCCGACACGAATCGAAAAATAAGCATAAATTTCAGATTAAAACATGCGTATTCCAGAACATGCTCATTCATATACCGAACGGTCTAGCGGCGCCGGCCATTCTTGATTGGGGGATCCCAAAAAATGGGCGCATCGAGGCGCCGGCCGACACGCTTCGGCTCAAGCCGGGACGCCGTTCCGTGCAAAATACCCCGGCCAAGACGGCGCTCCCCGCGGCGACGGAAACGGATGCGGCGTGAACGCGTGTCGGCGGCCGCGTCCGAGCATCTTGCTTTCCTCCGCACCGGGCCGAAGATCCCATTCGCTACCGGCGAGCGCTCGGCGCTCTTACCGCTGAGGCTTCTTGTAAGCGACGCAATCGACCTCGACCTTGCAGTCGATGACCATGCTCGAGACGACGCACGCGCGGGCGGGCGGGTGCTCTCCGAAGTACTCGCGGAAGACCTTATTGAACGATGCGAAGTCGCGCGGATCGTCGAGCCACACGCCGCAGCGCACGACATCCTCGGCCGCATATCCGGCTTCTTCGAGAATGGCGAACAGATTTTGAAGCGTCTTGCGCGACTGCTCGACGATGCCCCCGGCAATGACCTCGCCGTTTTCCATCGGCGTCTGACCCGACACGTACAACCACCCGTCCGCCTCCACCGCGCGGGCAAACGGCATGTGCTGACCACCCGTGCCCTTCCCGCCCTCCACACCATAACGCTTCATCGATTCGCTCCTTTAAATAGCGGTTTGTCTCGCGACGTCACCGGTCCGACAACGCCTTCGCCGACTGCAACAGATCCTCGAGCATGGCGCTGCGCCGCTCCGGGTCGGTGTCGCGGGCTGTCATGAAACACAATGCTGCCGTCGGAAAGCCCGCGCGATCGCGAATAGGGGCGGCCATGCAAAGCCGGAACGCGTTCGACAGGCCTTCCGTGCAACAATAGCCGTGCTCCTTTGCGAGGCGCACGTCTCGCATGAAATCGTCGAACGCGATTTTCGTTCCGTTGTCCAGCACGAAATCCTCTTCCGGAATGAGCGCGCGGATCTCGTCCGCGCCGAGATGGCCGAGCAACAGACGCCCCGTGGCCGTCCACGGAATCGGCACGCGCACGCCGATGTCGGAAGTGATGTTGAACGGCCGCGCGCTGTTCTCCGACAGCACGACCGTGTATTTATTGCCCTCGAGCATGCACAGTTGCGTGGTCTCGTCGTACTTTCTCACGAGCGCCAGAATGGCTTGATGGGCGCGGCTGATGAGATCGTTGTGCGTCGAGTAGTCCGAGCCGTAGTAATGCATTTCGCGCCCGAAGAAAACGCTCCCGTCCGCCGTCGCCTCCAGCAGACCGGCCTCCGAAAGAATCCCAACCAATTCGTAGATGCTCGAGCGCGGCGCGCCCGTCGCCTCGATCAATTCGCGCATGCTCATCGGGCGTTGTGCGATGTGCAATTGGCGGAAAATCGCGATGACGCGGTCCACGCCTCTCGCCCGCGACGATTCTGCTGCAGTCATTCATCCGCTCCGTCTATGCCGTCATCCGGTCAGTTTTTTCCAAGCGGTCGAAGTGTACTGTGCAATGGCCCAACCCGCCTATGCGTCGTGCCGCTGCGTTCAATGATCGAGCACACGATGCAAGAATTGCCGCGTGCGCTCGTTCGCGGGATCGACGAAGAGTTGTTCAGGATCGCCTTGCTCGGCGATCACGCCTTTGTCCATGAACACGACGCGGTCCGCCGTTTGACGCGCGAAGCCCATTTCGTGCGTCACCACCACCATCGTCATGCCGTCGCGCGCCAGCGAACGCATCACCTGCGTGACTTCGCCCACCAGTTCGGGGTCGAGCGCCGACGTCGCTTCGTCGAAGAACATGATGCCCGGCTCGACGGCGAGCGCTCTCGCAATCGCCACCCGCTGCTGTTGGCCGCCCGACAATTGGCTCGGATAGTGCTGCGCGCGGTCGGCCAGACCCACGCGGTCCAGAGCCTGCATCGCGCGTTTGCGCGCCTCGGCCGGATCCATGCGGCGCGCCTTGATCAGCGCGAGCGAAACATTGCCGAGCGCCGTCTTGTGCGGAAACAGATTGAATTGCTGAAACACCATGCCGACATGGCCGCGAATTTCCTTCGCGCGCCGCGCTTCATGCAGCGGCACCTCGTTGACCCAAACTTGTCCGGAATCCGTCGTCTCGAGCCCGGCCATGATGCGCAAGACCGTGCTCTTGCCCGATCCGGACGCGCCGATGAGCACCACGACTTCGCCGGGTCTCACATCGAGGTTGATCTCCGTGAGCACATGCGTCGTGCCGAACGATTTGCTGACGCCCGACAGCGAAATGATGGGCTTGACTTGACGTTCATCGGTCACGACAGTCTCCTGCGATCATGGTGGCGTACCCATTGCGAAATCGGGAAGCACACGACGAAGTAAATGAGTGCGACGAGGCCGTAGATCTCGACCGGCCTGCCGATCCGATCCACGATGGCTTGCCCGCCATGCATCAGTTCGGACATGCCGATCATGCTGACGATCGATGTGTCCTTGATCAGCGACAAATACTGACCGACGAGCGGCGGCAACACGATCTTCCCCGTTTGAGGCAATACGACGAACGCGAAGGTCTGCGTTCGCGTCATGCCGAGAATCTGCGAGACCTCCCACTGGCCTTTGGGCACGGCCTCGATCCCGGATCGAAAGATCTCGGCGATGTAGGCGCCTTGATAGACGCTCAAGCCGATGGCCCCGGCTGCGAAGACATCGATCGCATAACCGAAGTAGGACACGCCGAAGTAAATGAACATCAGCGTGATCAGCACCGGCGTGCCGCGAAACAATTCCGTATAAAGCCTGGCGACGCGCGACGTGCCCCACGGACCGAACGCGCGCAGGACCGCGGCGAACAGGCCGATCAACGTGCCGCCCGCGATGGCCGCTACCGAGAGCAGCACGGTCGTCACCAAGCCCTGAAGCAGGATCGATAAACTACTTCTCAGCAATTCGACAGACATGACTCGACTCCCTAGCGCACATCGCCCATCACACTCTGTTGGCCCGCCGCATCGCGAAGCCTCCGAAACGGGCGCGCCGCCGCGTCGCCAACGGCGGGCGGAAGATCCGCGCGCCGAGTTGGTCGGCAAGCCACGACAGCAGGTTGCTGAGCACGAGATACGCGAGCAGCGTGACCGCAAAGGTTTGGATATATAGAAGCGTGCGCGAATTGATGACGGTCGCCGTGCCGGTCAGCTCCGGCAACGCGATGGCGGACAGCAGCGACGTGCCCAGCAGCAACTGAATCAGATAGTTGACGATCGCCGGGTAGACCGCACGAGCCGCCTGCGGCAGAACGACGTTCATGAAGATCTGCGCAGGGTCGAGACCGAGAATGCCGGCGGCTTCGATCTGACCGCGCGGCACCGACGCGATGCCTGCCCGAAAGACTTCCGACAAATAGGCGCCGACATTCAAGCCCAACGCGATGACGCCGGCCCAATAGGCGTTCAGCGAAACGCCGGCCGACGGCAAACCGAAGAACACGATGAAGATCTGCAGCAGCACGGGCGTATTGCGGATGATTTCGACATAGCCGCGGGCCGTGAACCTGAGCAAGCTCGAAGGCGAGGCGCCGGCGAGCGCCGTCGCGAGACCCAGCACGATCGCAAGGACGAACGAAAGCACGGTCACCTGCAGCGTCAGCCAACCGGCCTGCAAGAAGTCGGGAACATAGCCCCACAACGTCAGCCATTGGTAGCTCATCTCATCCTCCACATCGTCCGTGCTGCCGGCGGCGCCGGCATCCCTCGCGCTATCCTCAGAACTGCGGGTTCAACGGATAGCGCGGATCCGCGCCGAACCATTTCTTGTAGAGCTGCGCGTTGAGCTTCGACGCATTGATGTTGAACAGGAAGAGATTCAGGTAGCTGAGCCATTGCTGATCGCCCGCCTTGACACCGAATGCGTTGTACTCGAGCGGCACCAACGCTTCGTTCGTGACGACGAGTTCGGGGTCGAGCTTCGCTTGATAGGCGAGGAAGTTGTTGTCTTCGATCATCGCGTCCGCCTGCCCTTGCTTCACGGCAAGAATCGCGGCCTGCGAGCTGTCGTACTCTTGAATCTTGATGGGGAAGCCGAGCGAGCGGACTTCGTCGCCGTTGGTCGACCCTTTCACGGTCGCGATCGTGCGGTTGGCCATGTCCTTGACCGATTGAATGCCGCTACTTTTTTTGACGAGCAGCGCCTCGCTGGCCACGACATAGGGCGTCGTGAAATCGATCACCTTCGCGCGCTCCAAGTTGCGCGTGAAATTGCAGAACACGACATCGACCTTACTCGTCTGCAGATTCGGAATGCGGTTCGCGCTGGTCGTGTTCACGACCTCGAGCTTCACCCCCATCTCCTTGGCCAGTTCTTTGGCTAAGTCGACGTCGTAGCCGTCCGGCTGGCCATTTTTGTCATAAAAGCCGAATGGCGCGAACGTCAGGCAATCGCCGACGCGCAACGTGCCGCGCTGCAGGACCGCTTGAAGCGTCGAGGAGGAAGACGATGCCGCGGCTTGGTCCGGCGTCGAGACCTTCGTGCAGCCTGCCATCGCAAGCAGCCCGGCGAGAACGAACGAATAGGCAGCCATGGTGCCCCGTTTGGCGAGTGTCACGGTTTCAGTCCTTACAGAAGAAGAGTCAGGGACGGGCAAAATCGGCCTAAGCGCCTATCGATAGGCTCGAGACATCGGCCGGGGGCCTCGAATCGATTGTCCGATATACCAGACTCATATCTGCTACATCGGATTATCTCCGAGTGTTGTCGCCCGAAAAGGAGGTTGCAATCGTCGTCATCACCGATTGCAGGCGTTTTTTTGTGGGTGCACGCAGCATTGCCTTCCTTCGCGCAGTCCGCCCGTTTTAATGGGGCGCTGTCTCGCTCTCCCGGGGCGTGTAAACTGCAGCCTTTTTGCTTTTCGGCAATGGTGCACGTTCCCGGGCGCAAGGCCTTCAGCGGCCCCGCGCTCATCCGCTTACTGGCTCGTCTGACCGACGCCGACTTCCCGGCCTCGGAGCAATCGCTCGCCGACCGGCTGGGCCAATGGCTCGTCTGGACCGATGCGATCGCATTGTCCTCGGCGCTGGGCGGCAGCCCCTGCGCCGGGGCGCCGCGCGAACTCGCGCCCGAGCACGCCGAGGATGCGCTGTGCCAACGCGTGCGCACGTCGCTGTCGAACGCCATCGCGCGCGACGCCACGCTGATGCCTCACCGGCAACGCACGCATGCGCGCAATCGGCTCGACCTTGCGTCGAGCGACACGGCGCCGGAGTACGCGGCCTTTCGCCAGTGCTATCTGTCGTTGCAAGAAACGATGGAAAGCGCGATCGGCAATCTGCGAACGTTGCTGCGAGGCAGGCTCGCGGGGCGCGAGCCTGCCCTGTCGCGGCTCGCCTCGGTGGACGCCGTCATGGAGCGGGTGCTCGGCGTGCGCGAGCACAATGCGCTCGCCGCCGTCCCGGGGCTGCTCGCGTCTCATTTCGAGCGCCTGCGCAATGCGCAACTGGCCTCGAGCGGAAACGAGGAAAGCAACGCACGCACCGAAACCGCCGAAGACGCGAGGCAGAACGCCGCGCCGGAAGCCAATCCGGCACGCGCGGCCATGCACTCGGCCGACTCGCCGACGGTGAAGGACGGCCCGTGGCTCGACGTGTTCCGCAAAGACATGCAGAGCGTGCTGTTCGCCGAACTAGAAATTCGTTTTCAACCGGTCGAAGGGCTGCGCGCAGCCCTTCGCACCTGCTAACCGCGACCGTATGTCCAGATATCGTCTAGATCTTGTCGTCTTCCTTGCCGGGTTCGCCGTCCTCTGCTGGATCGGCGCCGGCTATGCCGGCTCGAATCCGCTCGCGCTCGCCGTCACGCTGCTCATCGGCGCATGCTATGTCGCAGGGGCGCTCGAACTCCATCGCTATCGTCGACGCACGACGAGCCTCGCACGAGCCGTCGCCGACTGCTCGGCGCCGCCCGCGAGCCTCGACGCGTGGCTCGAGCGCATTCATCCGGCGCTGCGCGGCACGGTGCGGCTGCGCGTCGAGGGCGAACGCGCAGCATTGCCCGGGCCCTCATTGACGCCGTATCTCGTCGGCCTGCTGGTGCTGCTCGGGATGCTCGGCACGCTGCTCGGCATGGTGACCACGCTGCGCGGCACGGGTGCGGCGCTCGACAGCGCGACCGATCTCGCTGCGATTCGCGCTTCGCTGGCCGCGCCGATCAGGGGCTTGAGCTTCGCGTTCGGAACGTCGATCGCGGGCGTCGCCACCTCCGCGATGCTCGGGCTGCTGTCGGCATTGTGCCGGCATGAGCGGCTGGAGGCGGCGCGCCGGCTCGACGAGTGCATCGCCACGTCGTTGCGGACATACTCTTTGGCATGGCGCCGCGAGGAGCGCTTCAGACTGATGCAGCGCCAAGCCGACGCCATGCCCGTTCTCGTGGACCGCCTGCAAACGATGATGAGCACGATCGAGCGGCAAAGCATCGCTTTGCAGGAGCAACAGATCGCGAATCAGCAAGCGTTGCACGCGAATATCGAGCGCGCGTATACAGCGCTGGCCTCGTCGGTGGGCCGCTCGTTGCGGGACAGTGCGGCAGAAAGCGCACGAGGCGCGAGCGCCGCGATCGAGCCTGTCGTGCAAGCGACGATGACGGGGCTGTCTCGCGAGATGACGGCGCTCGGCACGACCGTCTCGAACGCCGTGCAGCAGCAGCTCGACAGCCTATCCAGCGGCTTCGAAGCGAGCACGGCGGCCGTGACCGCGCTCTGGACCGACGCGCTCGAGCAGCAGCGGCGCGCCGGCGACGCACTCGCCGAACAGTTGCACGCAGCGCTGGAACGCTTCACCGCTACGTTCGAGCAACGCTCGTCGGCGCTGCTCGACGGCATGGCGGCACGCGTAGAGGCCGGCATCGGCAGCGTATCGGCCGCATGGGAGGCCGCGCTGTCGCACCAAGCGCACGCGAGCGCAACGCAGGCGGCGCATCATGAGCAAGCGTTGGCCGCCTCGGTGGCGGCGTTCGGGCAGCAAGCCGAATCGCTGCTCGGCACGCTCGGCGAATCGCATGGGCACTTGCAGCAGCAACTGGCCGCGCGCGACGAGGCGCGGCTGCAGACTTGGACGCTCGCCCTCGATACGATCGCGAAGTCGCTCGCCGAACAATGGCGGCAAACCGGCGAGCACACCGCCGTCAGCCAGCAGGCGATCTGCGACACGCTTGCACAGACCGCGAGCGATATTTCCGCTCGGACGGAAGAACATGCCGCTCGCACGATCGCTGAAATCTCGCGGCTCGTGCAGGCGGCATCGGAGGCGCCGCGCGCCGCCGCGGAAGTGGTTGCCGAGTTGCGTCAGAAACTCTCGGACAGCATGGTCCGCGACGCGGCGATGCTCGACGAACGCGCCAAGCTGCTCGACACGCTCGGCACGCTGCTCGACGCCGTCAACCATGCGTCCACGGAGCAGCGCGGCGCCGTCGACGCCCTCGTTTCCACATCGGCGGATCTGCTCGCACGCGTCGGCGCGCAATTCGAAGGCACCGTCGAAAGCGAGGCGCGCAAATTGGACGGCATCGCCGCGCGAATCGCCGGCAGCGCGGTCGAAGTGGCGAGCCTTGGCGACGCGTTCGGCGCCGCCGTTCAAGACTTCGGCGCATCGAACGAGCGCCTCGTCGCGCATCTGCAGCGAATCGAAGCCGCGCTCGATCGCTCGCTCACGCGCAGCGACGAACAACTGGCGTATTACGTCGCGCAGGCGCGCGAAGTCATCGACCTCAGCATGCTCTCGCAAAAGCAAATCGTCGAAGACTTGCAGAACCTTGCCGCGCAGCAGGCATCGAGCGGAGCCGAAGCGGCATGAACGAGGAGATCGACGGCGGCGCAGAGCCCGCCGCGCCCGTCTGGCCCGCATTCGCCGATTTGATGTCGGTGCTCGTGGGGGCGTTCGTGCTGATTCTGGTGGGCGTCATCGGCTTGCAGCTCGAACTGTCCGCCCGACTCGAAGACCAGGTGAAGCAGCGGCAACTCGAGGCGCAGCGGCGCAAGACGCTCGAGCAAGCGCTCGCCGGCCCGCTCGCCGCAGGGCGCGTGACGCTCGAGAACGGCCGCATCGGGATCAGCGGCAGCCTGCTGTTCGCACTGAACTCCGATCAATTGCAGCCGCAAGGCCGCGACCTGCTGAAATCGCTCGCGGGCCCGCTCGGCGTTTATCTGCGCTCGCACGAAGAAATCTTGATGGTGAGCGGCTTCACCGACGATCAGCAGGTGCGCGCCGGCAGCCGGCATTTTGCCGATAACTGGGAGTTGTCCGCGCAGCGCGCGCTGACGGTCACGCGCGCACTCATCGATGCGGGTATCCCAGCTCGAGCGGTATTCGCGGCGGCATTCGGCTCGCAACAGCCGGTGAGTTCGAATGCCGATGAGAACGGGCGCGCGAAAAACCGGCGCGTCGAAATCGCGCCCGTGCCGAAACGCTCGGGCCAGGCGGCGGAGCGGCATGGTTGACGGCGGCGACTACGATCACGGCGACGTCCGCCGCAACACCGGGGTCCGCGCGACGCTCGAAGCGTGGCGCGCGTGCGGCGCGGACCGAGTGAGCCCGGCGCGCTTTCGCTTCATCGATGCGTTGGAGCGGCGTGCGGCCGGCCACGACGGCGACGTGAGACAACTGCTCGACGAACGGCTCGCGGTATGGGTAGCCGACTATTCGCGCGAGATCGAACGCGTCGAAGCCGAAGCCGCCGGTACGAGGGCAAGCGACGGCAAGTCCATCGCCACGACGGCAAGCTCGCCGGTGCAAAGCGCACCGCGTCGCGGCGCGCTGGGCGAACTGGCCGATGTGTTGTCGCGGCGCGCAGCGGCGCCGACGAACCCCGATGGATCGGCAGCACCGAAGGGATTCCATCCGCATCGACACGAACGATCGCCCGACCTGCCCATGCTCGATTATTTCCGCGAGACCTGGTCGAAAGTCAGTACCGAAAAGCAGCTGCGTCGGTCGCTCGAACAGGTGCCGGACAATGCGGGGCCGCTCAATTCGAATAGCCTCGTGCATCGGTCGCTCTCGCTGATGCGGGAGGCGTCGCCCGGTTATTTGCAGCACTTCTTGGCGTACGTCGAAGCGCTGTCGTGGATGGAGCAGCTTGCCGGGCCGGTCGCCGGAGCGGCAGCCCCGCCGGCCGCCGATGCGCCGCGCTCGACCGCCGCAAAAAAAAGCGTGCGACGCAAAACGCGCTAGCGGTCGCACGAAGCCAAGCGATCGTCCGATCGTTGCCGGCCGGTCCATAGCCGGCCGTTTGGTACCATGCAGCGTTTCCAAACAGGCTGACAGCAGCGTGACGCACCGATTCATGACGACCGTACGCGATTTTTGCATCCGATGCGCCCGCCGCACGGCCCGAGTGGCGGCGGCATGCTTCCATCTCGGAGCGGCGCTGATGGCCTTGGCCGTGCAACTGGCGAAGCCCGCCTTCGCCGCCGCATGGCGCCACGTACGGCACCCCACCCGCCGCGGCGTGCTGCTCGCGCTTGCCACGCCGCCCGCGCTCATCGTGCTCTACGTGCTCGTTCTGATTCCGTTTACCCCGAGCATCAGCGATATCCGCAAGGCGCGCGTCGATCGGCCCGCGCAGATCCTCTCGGCGGACGGCAAGCTGCTCGCCGAGTTCAAGCCGTCCAACCGCGAATGGGTGACCCTGAAAGAGATTTCGCCGCACATGGTCGATGCGTTGATCTCGACGGAAGACCACCGTTTCTACGAGCATCACGGCATCGATTGGAAGCGCACCGCATCGGCGGCGCTGCATACGTTCAGCGGCGATCGTCAGGGCGGCTCTACGATCACCCAGCAGCTCGCGCGCAATCTATACCCCGACGAAGTGGGCCGAGCGCCGACGCTCACGCGCAAGATCAAGGAAGCGATCACCGCGGAAAAGATCGAGATGGCCTACAGCAAGGACCAGATTCTCGAAACTTACCTGAACACGGTGCCGTTCCTGTACAACGCCTACGGCGTCGAGATGGCGGCGCGCACCTACTTCGGCAAATCGGCCGATGCGCTCGACATCCTCCAAGCGGCCACGCTCACGGGGATGCTGAAAGGCAACAGCTACTACAACCCGGTCATCAATCCTGAGCGCGCGCTGCAGCGGCGCAATACGGTGCTCGGCCAGATGGTCAAGTTCGGGCGGCTCTCGCCCGCCGCATACGAGAAGCTCAAGGCTAAGCCGCTTTCCGTCGATTTCGAGCGTCAGGTGGAGCCGCCCGGGCCCGCGCCTCACTTTGCCCAGCAGTTGCGCAAATGGCTGATCGGCTGGGCCGATGCCAACGACTACAACATCTATTCGGACGGGCTGATCGTCCACACGACGATCGATTCGCGTCTGCAGGCCATGGCGACTGCCGCCGTGGCGCTCCAGGGCAGGCAGTTGCAGTCGATTGCAAACGGGCAATGGAACGGCCGCGCGGGCTGCTCGCCGGCAAACGATCTGTTCAAGACGTTCATGCGCGAATCGGCGGAGTATCGCAGCGCCCGCGCCGACGGCCGGACCGACGCCGATGCGCTGAAGCAACTCGCCGCCGACCGCGGCTTCGTGCGCAATCTATGCCACGACAAGACCGAAGTGCAGGCGGGTTTTCTAGCCATCGATCCTCGCGGCGGACAGATCAAGGCGTGGGTCGGCAGCCGCGACTTCGCCGAGGAGCCGTTCGATCATGTGCAGCAGTCGCGCCGACAGCCCGGCTCGACGTTCAAGCCGTTCGTATACGGCGCGGCATTCGCCAACGGCGCCAAGCCGACGGATACATTCGTCGATCAGCCTGTCGAGATTCCGTTGAAAGGCGGCGAGATCTGGCGCCCGAACGACGACGTGCCGCCAAGCGGCAAGCCGATGACGTTACGCGACGCCCTAGCGTACTCGCGCAATCGCATCACGGCGCAGTTGATCGAACAGGTCGGCGCCGAACGCGTCGCGAATCTGGCGAGAGCGATGGGCGTACGCGACAGCAAACTCGACGCCGTGCCGTCGCTTGCCCTCGGCACGAGCCCGGTGACGGTCAAAGAGATGGTGTCCGCGTATGCAACGATCGCGAACGACGGCGCGTATCTCGAGCCGCGCATGGTGACGAGCATCGAGGATCACAGCGGCAATGTGCTCGCTCAGTTCGAGCCGGCCGCGCCGGAGCAGGCGTTGCCGGTCGCCGCGGACCGCACGCTGATCGACGTCATGCGCGACGTCGTCAATCGCGGCACCGGTGCGGGCATTCGCTCGCGCTTCGGCATCCGCGCCGACGTGGCGGGCAAGACCGGTACGACGCAGGACAATACCGACGGCTGGTTCATCCTTATGCATCCGCAACTCGTGGCCGGTGCGTGGGTTGGCTTCGACGATGGGCGCGTGACGCTCGGCGGCAACTACTGGGGCGAGGGCGCGCATAGCGCGCTGCCGATCGTCGGGGATTTCTTTCAAAGGGCGTTGCGTGCGCGGCTGATCGATTCGCGCGTGCGCTTCGACACCGAGGTGCAGCCCAGCGGGTTCGACGTATTCCGCGAGAAGCTGCGGGCTTGGATCGCATGGCTGAGCGGCGCCAAGCCGAAGGCGAGCGCGCCCCCTGCGCCCGTGCATCATGCGCCGCCGGCAGCGAAGCCTGCGCAAGAGCCATCTCCGGCGTCGGCTGCGTCGAGCGTGCCGTCGCCGGCTTCGGCGCCTTTGCCCGCATCGGAGCCGCCGCTGATCGGCGTGCCGGCGAGCGGGGCGTCGGGGGCGGCGGCGGGCGCCGCGGCTTCAGGTCCGACGGGACCGACGGCACCGGCGCTTGCGCCCACCCTGCTACCGCCGACATCCGGCGCTCCGGTGACGGTGGCTCCCCGCGAAAACGGCGGCTTCCCGCCTGCAGGCGCGGGATCGTCGCCGACCCCGACGCCCGACACGCCGGAAACGCTGCCGTCCGGCGCCAATCCGGGCGGACAGCAGCAGTGAACAGGTTTGACTCGTTGCGAACGTCACCTGCCTCGTCCGACGAACGCCTCGATGTTGCAATGGACATCCCGGATGCGCGTTGCACATCGAGGCTTATCCTACCTACGGATGCCGAAAACTAGCCGCTCGCGCCCGAGCGAACTTTTCGCCACCCCTCTAAAATCGCTGCTTTGCGGGTAAACACCGCTTGAACACGGCGATCGGCAATGCACCACATTGAAGCAGCAAAGAACAAAACGGGCTGGGTCCTCTTGGCGCTCGCGGTAGGCGGTTTCGCGATCGGCACGACCGAATTCGCCACGATGAGCGTCTTGCCGCTCTTCGCGCAAGGGCTCGGGATCACCGCGCCCGTGGCCGGTCACGTCATCAGCGCCTACGCACTGGGCGTGGTGGTCGGCGCGCCCGCGCTCGCCGTGCTCGGCGCACGCCTCGATCGCCGCGATCTGCTCATCGTCCTCATGGCGTTGTTCGCCGTGGGCAATACATTGAGCGCGCTCGCGCCGAGCTACCGCTGGATGCTCGTCTTCCGCTTCATCAGCGGATTGCCGCACGGCGCCTATTTCGGCGTCGCAGCACTCGTCGCCACCTCCCTCGTGCCCGAAAATCGCCGCACCGTTGCAGTCGGCCGCATGTTCTTGGGGCTCACGGTCGCCACGATCGTCGGCGTGCCGTTCGCGAATTGGCTCGGGCATGCCATCGGCTGGCGCTGGAGCTTCGGCTTCGCCGCGTCGATGGGCGCCCTGACGATGACGTGCGTGCGCTTGTGGGCGCCGTCGACTCCGGCCGCGACCGGCGCCAGCCCGCTGCGCGAATTGAACGCGCTCAAGCGCACGCAGGTCTGGTACACCCTCGGCATCGGCGCCATCGGTTTCGGCGGCTTGTTCGCGGTCTACACCTATTTGGCCAACGTGCTCGCTTCGGTCACGCACGCGTCGGTGGGCGTTGCATCGCTCGTGCTGAGCGTCTTTGGGATCGGCATGACGGCGGGCAACCTCGTCGTGCCGATGTTCGCCGATCGGGCCGTCATGCGCACCGCCGGGCTTCTGCTCGTCTGGAGCGCCGTGACGCTGCTTGCCTTTCCGCTCGCCGCCACGAACGTTTGGACGCTTGCGGTCGACGTTTTCCTGATCGGCATCGGCGGCGCACTCGGCACCGTATTGCAGACACGCTTGATGGATGTCGCCGAAGACGCTCAGGGCCTCGCGGCTGCCCTCAATCATTCGGCGTTCAATGCGGCCAATGCACTCGGGCCATTCCTCGGCGGGCTCGCGATCGCAGGCGGGTTCGGTTGGACGTCGCCGGGGTGGGTAGGGGCGTTGCTTGCCGCCGCAGGTCTCGGCGTGTGGGCGATCGCGTGTGCCGCACAACGCAGCGCCGATCGGAAGACGGCGCTATCGGTGCGCCGCGGCTGTTTGGAAACGCAGGGGCGTTGACAACGCAACGTGGCGGCCGTCGGTCTCGATTTACCGCTTCTGCCCGAGCGTTTTATACGGACCTTGTGACAGCCTAGTTCGACGCGAGCGGCAATACGCTAGCTGAAAAGTTTCACGACCGCCGTAGCCGTGGCGAACAGGCCGGCAGTCCATACCAACGGCATCCAGCGTGATTCCTGCCTCAACTCGAGGGTCTCGGCGATCCGCTTGGCGATTTCCGCTTCGAGTTTGTTCGCATCCAGGTATTTTTCCATGTCCACCTCCCTTTCCGGCGCGGGCCGCAGAAGCGGCCCGCCGCTCACCGCGACGATCGACGATCGCTCAAGCCTCCGCGGTTTCTCGCGCCGCAATCTTTCCTACCGCGCGCGCGTACGCGAACAGCCCTCCGGCCTCGACGATGCTCGCCAACTCGCCGACCGGCTCGATCGCCGCATCCGGCGCGCCGTTTTCGCAACGCACGACCTGCTCGTCGACGGCGACTTCCACGATGTCGCCGGTCTTGACTCGATCGCAGAGACGCACGTTCGACACGACCGGCAGCAACTGTCCCGTCGACACGCAGTTACGAAAGAAGATGCGCGCATACGACTGCGCGATCACCGCGCGCACGCCGGCTGCGCCGAGCGTCGCGACGGCGTGCTCGCGCGACGAGCCGCAACCGAAGTTCTGCCCGGCAATGACGATGGTGTACGGCGACTTGCCGAGCTCGGGATCGATGAAAGGCAGCGATCCCTCCGGCAGGCCGCACATCGCGAGCGTCGCGAGCTGCGCGTAGCCCTCAGGGCTGGACGGATTGATCTTCAGGTATTCGGCCGTCAGGATCTGATCGGTATCGATGTTGTCGCCCAACACATAGGCGACGCCGCGAATGGTCTTTGCGCTCATGGATCGGCTCACAAGTAGACGTTGGGATTGACGAGACGGCCGGCGACCGCGGCGGCCGCGACGGTATAAGGCGAGCCCAGATAGATGTTGGCGCGCTTGTTGCCCATGCGGCCGACGAAGTTGCGGTTGGTCGTCGAGGCCACCGAGATCGGCTCGTCGACGCGCCCGAACGTATCGGCCGGGCCGCCGCAGCACGCGGCGCAGCTCGGCTCCGACGAAAGCGCGACGCCCGCATCGGTGAAGATCGAATAGACCGACGCGCCGTCGACCTCCGTTGTGACGATCCCGTGGAAGACTTCCTTGGTGGCCGGAACAGCGAACGTCGGCACCGTCACCTTGCGGCCCTTGAGGATCTTCGCCGCGGCGACGAAGTCTTCGAGCTTGCCGCCCGTGCACGAACCGATATAGGCCCGCTCGATGCGCGTGTCGGCGACGCGATCCACGCCGTCGACGTTATCGGGCGAATGCGGCTTGGCGACGAGCGGCTGCATCTTGGACACGTCGATGTCGAGCACCCGCACGTATTCGGCGCCGGCATCCGGCGTCATCACCTCGTAGGGGATGTCGGTGCGTGCGGCGAGATAGTCGATGGTCGCTTGATTCGGCGCCATGATGCCGTTCTTGGCGCCGCATTCGACCACCATGTTGCACAACGTCATGCGCTCCTCGACCGAGAGCGCATCGACGACCGCGCCGCCGAATTCGATCGCCTGGTAGGTTGCGCCGTCGATCGTCAATTCGCCGAGCACGGCAAGGATGAGATCCTTGGCCAGCACGTGCGGCGGCAATTCGCCGTGGAAGTTCACGCGAATGGTCGAGGGCACCTTGAGCGGAATCTCGCCCGTGCCGAGCGCGAACGCCGCGTCGGTAATGCCGAGGCCGACCGAGAACGTGCCGAATGCCCCCGAGGTCACCGTGTGCGAATCGGTGCCGAGCAGCACCTCGCCCGGCCGGTTGTGGCCGCCCTCGGCCAGGCCGATATGGCAGACGCCCTTGTAGCGCGGCGTTCCCACGTCGTAGAAGTACTTGATCTGCTGCTCGCGCGCGAATTCGCGCATCACGCGTACGTTCTGGTTGGCAAGCACGTCGGCGGTGTAGATGAAGTGATCGGGGATCATCACGAAGCGCGTGGGGTCCCACACGCGCGCATCGGCGCCGAACTCCTTCTTGAAGAGGCTGATCACGCCCGGCGAGCAAGGATCGTGAGACATCAGCACGTCCACTTTCGCCCAGATCACCTCGCCGGGCGTCACGCGGCTGCGTCCGCTGGCTTTCGCCAATACCTTCTGGCTCAACGTTTGTCCCATTCGTTTTGCTCCTTCGTTGTCTGAGGGCGTTGTCTTGAAAACGGGCATCCACTTTTACGGCGTGTGGACCCATTGGGCGAAAGTAACATCGCCCCCCACAAATCAGAACAAATCGTTTATATTCAGCCCGTTTGTTTCTATAGGGAAACGAAATGAAGCCACTCGACCAACTTGCCTCGATGGCGATCTTCGCGAAAATCGTCGACACCATGAGCTATACCGAGGCGGCAAAACTGCTCGGGTTGTCGAAATCGGCGGTCAGCAAGGAAATCAACCGGCTCGAGACTGGGCTTGGCGTGACGCTGCTCAAGCGCACCACGCGCAAGATCGAAGTGACGGAAATCGGCCGCACCTACTACGAGTACTGCTCGCGGCTGTTGGCCGAAGTGCGCGGGGCCGATGCGTTCGTGCGCCAGTACCACGAAGAGCCGATCGGCAATTTGCGCGTGGTCGCGCCGATGACGTTCGGCAACCGCGCGGTGGTGCCCGCGCTGTGCCGCTTCATCGCCAAGAACATCCACGTGCAGGTCGACTTGGAACTGACCGACCGCGTCGTCGATCTCAGCGAGCGGAACGTCGACGTCGCGATCGTGATCAGCCGCGACAAGCCCGAACAGGCGACGGTGCAGCGGCTCACCGAAATTCATTGGGGCATCTATGCATCGCCGGCGTACATCGCGTCCAATCCGCCGGTGCAGCGCCCCGAGGATTTGAGCCGCCACGGGTTTTTGCTATTCGGCGGCCCGGCGCACACGGCCTCGCTGCAATTGCGGCATGGCAAGCGGCAATTGGAAACGCGCGTGCGCTGCGTGCTGCGGTCGAACAACAGCGTCGCGCTGCTCAATGCGGCGATCGAAGGTATCGGGATTGCGTATCTCCCGCGCTACGTCGCGCGCGAAGCGACGGCGGCGGGACAATTGCAACCGCTGCTGCCGGGGTGGAGCTCGGAAACGCGCGTCGCTTACGCCGCATACCGCGACGACCGCTATCTGTCGCCGCGCGTGCGCATGTTCGTGCAGGAATTGGCGAGGGACTTTGCCAACGAGACGGATGCGTTCGGGCGGACGGGAGAGACGGATTCCGTCGATTGATTGGGCCCTTAGGCAGCCCTTTCGATACACATCGGCACTGCCTAACGTTTCCGTAAAAGCACGACGTCGGCTGAGCCCGGTTCAGCGTCCCCTCAAACAAAACGGCACCGCAGCCTTTCAGCTTGCGGCGCCGTTGGGGGGCTGGCGCTACGACGCAACGAACACGCCGTAGCCCGATCCCGATAGAGGCTTACATCGTCACGGTGTTAGCGACTTCCTTGAAGTCTTCGATCTGGTCGAAGTTCATGTACTGGTAGATCTTGTCGCCGTTCGCGGTGAGTACGCCCATGTCGGCCATGTACTCTTCCTTGGTCGGAATCCGGCCCAGGCGCGAGCAGATCGCCGCCAGTTCGGCCGAGCCGAGGTACACGTTCGTGTTCTTGCCCAGGCGGTTCGGGAAGTTGCGCGTCGACGTCGACATGACCGTGGCCCCTTCGCGCACCTGTGCCTGGTTGCCCATGCACAGCGAGCAGCCCGGCATTTCCGTCCGTGCGCCGGCCGTGCCGAAGACGCCGTAGTGGCCCTCCTCGGTCAGTTGCTTCTGATCCATCTTCGTCGGCGGGGCCACCCAGAGCTTGACCGGAATGTCGCGCTTGCCTTCGAGCAGCTTCGACGCCGCGCGGAAGTGACCGATGTTGGTCATGCACGAGCCGATGAACACTTCGTCGATCTTGTTGCCGGCCACGTCCGACAGCGTCTTCACGTCGTCCGGGTCGTTCGGGCAGGCGACGATCGGCTCGTGGATGTCGGCGAGATCGATCTCGATGACGGCAGCGTACTGCGCGTCCGCATCCGGCGCGAGCAGTTGCGGATCGGCCAGCCACTGCTCCATCGCCTTGATGCGGCGCTGCAGGCTGCGCGGGTCTTGATAGCCCTCGGCGATCATCCACTTCAACAGCGTGACGTTGCTGTTGAGGTATTCGATGATCGGCTCCTTGTTCAGATGAACCGTGCAGCCGGCGGCCGAGCGCTCGGCGGACGCATCGGACAATTCGAACGCTTGCTCGACCTTCAGATCGGGCAGGCCTTCGATTTCGAGAATGCGGCCCGAGAAGATGTTCTTCTTGCCTTGCTTGGCCACCGTGAGCATGCCCTGCTTGATCGCGTACAGCGGAATCGCATTCACGAGGTCACGCAACGTCACGCCCGGCTGCATCTTGCCCTTGAAACGGACCAGCACCGATTCCGGCATATCGAGCGGCATCGTGCCGGTGGCCGCGGCAAAGGCGACCAGGCCCGAACCCGCCGGGAAGCTGATGCCGATCGGGAAACGCGTATGCGAATCGCCGCCGGTGCCCACCGTGTCGGGCAGCAGCATGCGGTTCAGCCACGAGTGGATCACGCCGTCGCCCGGGCGCAGCGCAATGCCGCCACGCGTGCTGATGAAGTCCGGCAGCGTGCGGTGCGTCTTCACGTCGACCGGCTTCGGATAAGCGGCGGTATGGCAGAACGACTGCATGACGAGGTCCGCAGAGAAGCCCAGGCAAGCCAAGTCCTTCAATTCGTCGCGGGTCATCGGGCCGGTGGTGTCCTGCGAGCCGACCGACGTCATCTTCGGTTCGCAGTACGTGCCCGGACGCACGCCCTGGCCTTCCGGCAGGCCGCAGGCGCGGCCGACCATCTTCTGAGCCAGCGAGAAACCCTTGCCGCTGTCGGCAGGCTGCTGCGGCAGGCGGAACAGCGTGGAAGGCGGCAGCCCCAGCGCTTCGCGCGCCTTGGCGGTCAGCCCGCGGCCGATGATGAGGGGAATACGGCCGCCGGCGCGCACTTCATCGAAGAGCACATCGGACTTGACTTGGAACTCGGCGATCACTTCGCCGTTCTTCAGGGCCTTGCCCTCGTAGGGACGCAGCTCGACCACGTCGCCCATTTCCATCTTCGACACGTCGAGCTCGATCGGCAGCGCGCCGGCGTCTTCCATCGTGTTGTAGAAGATCGGCGCAATCTTGCCGCCCAGGCACACGCCGCCGAAACGCTTGTTCGGGATGAAGGGGATGTCTTCGCCCGTGAACCACAACACCGAGTTCGTGGCCGACTTGCGCGACGAACCCGTGCCGACCACGTCGCCCACATACGCGACCAGATGGCCCTTTTCTTTCAGCGACTCGATGAACTTGACCGGGCCGCGCTTGCCGTCCTCTTCCGGCGTGATGCCGGGACGCGCGTTCTTGAGCATCGCCAGGGCATGCAGCGGGATGTCGGGGCGAGTCGTGGCGTCGGGGGCCGGCGAAAGATCGTCGGTGTTGGTTTCGCCGGGCACCTTGAAGACGGTGATGGTCAGGCTCTGCGGCACTTCCGGACGGCTCGTGAACCATTCGGCGTCGGCCCAGCTTTGCATCACGGCCTTGGCGTTGACGTTGCCCTTGTCGGCCAATTCCTCGACGTCGTGGAATTGGTCGAACATCAACAGCGTTTTCTTCAGCGCGTCGGCGGCCGTCGCGCCCACTTCGGCGTCCGGCAGCAGTTCGATCAGCGGCTGGATGTTGTAGCCGCCCAGCATCGTGCCGAGCAGTTCGGTGGCGCGCGAGCGCGAGATCAGCGCGCACGCGGTTTCGCCCTTGGCGACGGCAGCCAGAAAGCCGGCCTTCACGCGGGCGGCTTCGTCCACGCCGGCGGGCACACGGTTGGTGATCAGATCGAGCAGCGTCTGCTCTTCGCCGGCGGGCGGATTCGTCAGCAGTTCCACCAGTTCGGCGGTCTGCTGAGCCGTCAGCGGCAAGGGAGGAATGCCAAGCGCGGCGCGTGCGGCTGCGTGAGCACGAAAGTTTTCAAGCATGGGGGACCACCTGCGGGTATTGCGGTTCAGGGGAAGGCCAGGCACGCCGAGGCTGTTCCTGACGCTGCTTTCGACCGGGATTCTAGTGGCAACGCTCTGTCACGTCAAATGTCTTATGTCTTATATAAGACTTAGGACTCGATACGACGCCGCCCATGGCACATCGTTTCCGCACGGCAAAACACGGCTCGAAACCGCCTGCGAACGTTACGACCCTTTTACGAGACCGGCCAGCAATGCGTCGACCGCTTGATAAACCTGCTCGACGACATCGAAGCCGACGTCCTTCTCTAGCGCCGCGTACTCGGCTTCGAGCGCCTTCGACAAGGACCGTACCAACTCGAGGCTCTGCTTCGTCAGCGATACCCGCACGCGACGCTGATCCGATTCGAACCGCTCCCTCGTCACGAGGCCCATTGCCTCCATCCGCGCGAGCACCCCCGCCATGCTCGGACTCGAGATCGTGCACAGATCGGAAATCTGCCGCGGCTCGAGCGGCCCCTCCTCGTCGAGCGCTCGAATCACCCTCCACTGCTGCTCGGTCAACCCGCGCGCCGTCAAATGCGGGCGAAATCGCTCCATCATCTTTTCCCGCGCTCGCAACAGCAGCATCGGCAGATTTCGGTGGCGGAAACGGTCGGATGTGAATTCGGACATGGCGGAAGGCGGGCGAAACGAGCACCGCACGCTCGGGCAAACCCGCACAGGCGGCAGCAATCTATTGACGCCGAATCTTATCAGGCGCATTATCACTAACATATTAGTGTTTTTGGCGACGCATCGGCAACTCATGTTCGCACTATCCGATCACCTCCTCCACGTCGAAGGCGAGCCGTTCGCGCGCGATGTCGATGCGCAAACCGTCCGCGACACGCTGTTGCGCGGCCGGGCGTGTCGCGCGCCGGTGATGGGCGCGGTCTACGGCACCCTGCTCAACGACCGCGCGGCGCTCGATGCGCTCGGCGCGGCCATGCATGAAGCGCCTTATAAGGCGCCCCCGCAAGCACCGGTCCTCTATCTGAAGCCGCGCAATACGCTTGCCGGTCATCGTGCGCGTATCGCCGTGCCGAAGGAGGCTTCCGGCATCGAGGTAGGCGCATCGCTCGGCCTCGTGATCGGGCGAACCGCCACGCACGTATCGGCCGAGCACGCGTTGGATTACGTGGCCGGGTATGCGATCGTCGCCGACCTCAGTATTCCGCATACCAGCGTGTACCGGCCGTCCGTGCGCTTTCGGGCGCGCGACGGCTTCTGTGCGATCGGCCCTGCGCTGGTGGCGAAACGTCATGTCGCAGACCCCGATCGGCTTCCCATCGCCGTAGCGATCGACGGGCGAAACGTATTCGAGGCGAACACGGCCACGTCCGTACGCGGCGTAGCACGCTTGATCGCGGACGTGACCGATTTCATGACGCTATCCGCGGGCGACGTCGTCACGCTCGGCGTCCCGCACGGCGCGCCTGTCGCGCGTGCGGGCGACGAAGCCATCATCGCCATCGGCGCATTCGAGCCGCTTCATCTATCTTTTATCGAAGCGGTCGACGCGGCCGAACCGGCCGAGCCGGAAGGAGCGAAACGATGATACGCGGCCGCGTCGCCTATGCGGGCGCAATCCACGAAGCCTATCCAGAAGGCGACCGCGTGCGGCTCGCCGACGGCCGCATTCGCCGTGAGGACGAAGTGGTATGGCTCGCGCCGATCGAAATCGGCACGATCTTCGCACTCGGCCTGAACTACGCCGATCATGCGAAGGAATTGCAGTTCTCGAAGCAAGAAGAGCCGCTCGTCTTCTTGAAGGGACCGGGTACGGTGCTCGGGCATCGCGGCGTCACCCGCCGGCCTTCGGACGTCAAGTTCATGCACTACGAGTGCGAATTGGCCGTCGTGATCGGCCGCACGGCGCGAAACGTCTCGCGCGAAACCGCGATGGCGCACGTCGCCGGTTACATGATCGCGAACGACTACGCCATTCGAGACTACCTAGAGAACTATTACCGCCCGAACCTTCGTGTGAAGAATCGCGACGGCGGCACGGTCCTCGGCCCATGGTTCGTCGATGCGGCGGATGTGCCCGACGCGTCGAATCTCGAACTACGCACGTACGTCAACGGCGCCTTGCGACAACACGGCAATACCCGCGACCTCGTCTCCGATATCCCGGCGCTCATCGAATACTTGAGCGGCTTCCTGACGCTCGCCCCCGGCGACGTGATCCTGACCGGCACGCCCGAGGGCGTCGTCAACGTCGATGCCGGCGACGAGGTAGTCTGTGAAATCGACGGGCTGGGTCGGCTCGTCAACGTCATCGCGTCGGACGCCGAGTTCGGACGCGACTAAGCGAAAGCCCTCAAAGAAGAGGACATGCCATGCGCATCGAGCATCTGATCGACGGCAAGCCACGCGCTGCCGACGACTATTTCGAAACCGTGAACCCGGCCAACCAGCAAGTGCTGGCCGAAGTCGCGCGCGGGAACGCCGGGGACGTCGATGCCGCCGTCGCCGCCGCCAAGCAGGCCTTCCCGGCATGGGCGGCGAAAGCGCCGAAGGAGCGCGCGAAACTGATCGGCAATCTGGGCGAGCTCATCACGAAGCACGTGCCGGATCTTTCGGAAACCGAAACGAACGACACCGGCCAGACGATCTCGCAAACGCGTAAGCAACTCGTGCCGCGCGCGGCCGACAACTTCCACTATTTCGCCGAAGTCTGCACGCGCGTCGACGGCCACACTTATCCGACCGACACGCACCTCAATTACACGCTGTTTCATCCCGTCGGCGTCTGTGCGCTCATTTCGCCGTGGAACGTGCCGTTCATGACGGCCACTTGGAAGGTCGCGCCCTGCCTCGCGTTCGGCAATACCGCGGTGCTCAAAATGAGCGAGTTGTCGCCGCTGACCGCCGCCCGCCTTGGCGAGCTCGCGCTGGAAGCGGGCATTCCGGCCGGCGTCTTGAACGTCGTCCACGGCTTTGGGAACGAAACCGGCGAGCCGCTCGTCGCGCACCGAGACGTTCGCGCCGTATCGTTCACCGGCTCGACGGCGACGGGCAACCGGATCGTACAAGCAGCCGGTCTGAAGAAATTCTCGATGGAACTGGGCGGCAAATCGCCGTTCGTCATTTTCGACGATGCCGATTTCGAGCGCGCGCTCGACGCGGCGGTATTCATGATCTTCTCGAACAACGGCGAGCGCTGCACCGCGGGCTCGCGCATCCTCGTTCAAAGGTCTATTTATGCGCGCTTTGCCGACCGCTTCATCGAGCGCACGAAGCGAATCAAGGTGGGCGACCCGCTCGCGGACGAGACGATCGTCGGCCCGATGATCAGCGCCAGCCATCTTTCTAAGGTGCGCAGCTACATCGAACTCGGCCCGAAGGAAGGCGCGACGCTCGCATGCGGCGGTCTCGACGCGCTCGATCTGCCCGCTTCGTTACGGCAAGGCAACTACGTCGCGCCGACGGTGTTCGTCGACGTCGACAACCGGATGCGGATCGCGCAGGAAGAGATCTTCGGCCCCGTCGCGTGCCTGATCCCGTTCGACGACGAGGCCGACGCGATTCGAATCGCGAACGACATCGCTTACGGCCTGTCGAGCTATGTCTGGACCGAGAGCACCGGCCGCGCGCATCGCGTCGCAGCTTCGATCGAAGCGGGCATGTGCTTCGTCAACAGCCAGAACGTTCGAGACTTGCGCCAACCGTTCGGCGGCACAAAAGCCTCCGGTGTGGGCCGAGAAGGCGGCACATGGAGCTACGACGTATTTCTAGAGCCGAAGAACGTCTGCGTCTCGCTCGGCTCGCATCCCATCCCTCGATGGGGACGCGCGTAACGGCGCCGACCGTTCGCAAGCGCCTGCGCTCAGGAGAAAACCATGGGTGAACTCGCTCTCGTCGGGAAAATCACGCACGTCCCGTCGATGTACTTGTCGGAATTCGACGGGCCGCGCAAGGGCACGCGGCAAGATGCGATCGACGGCCACCGGGAGATTTCGCGGCGCTGCCGCGAGCTCGGCGTCGATACGCTCGTCGTGTTCGACACGCACTGGCTCGTCAACGCCAACTACCACGTCAACTGTGCGCCGCATTTCCGCGGGCTTTATACGAGCAACGAGCTGCCGCACTTCATCAGCAACTTGCCGTACGAATCGCCCGGCAATCCCGCGCTCGGGAGGCTGCTCGCGCAAGCCTGCACGGAACAAGGCGTCGAAACGCTCGCACACGATGCGACCACGCTCGCCCCGGAGTACGGCACGCTCGTACCGTTGCGCTATATGAACGCCGATCAGCATTTCAAGGTGGTATCCGTGTCGGCCCTTTGCATGGCGCATTACCTCGACGACAGCGCGCGGCTTGGATGGGCGATGCGCCGAGCAGTCGAGGAACGATACGACGGCAAGGTCGCGTTCCTAGCCAGCGGCAGTTTGAGCCATCGCTTTGCGCAGAACGGTCTCGCGCCCGAATACGCGCATCGAATCTGGAGCCCTTTTCTCGAAATGCTGGACCGGCAGGTCGTCGCGATGTGGGAGCGCGCCGACTGGAAGCCGTTCTGCGAAATGCTGCCGGAGTATGCATCGAAGGGACATGGAGAAGGCTTCATGCACGATACGGCGATGATGCTCGGGGCGCTCGGATGGTCCGACTACGATGGTCGGGCGCAAGTGCTGACGCCGTATTTCGGCGCGTCGGGCACGGGTCAAATCAACGCCGTGTTTCCGGTCACGCCGCAAAGCGGAGCGGCGATTCCGGCGCCGCGGGCCTCCGCCGAAAACGACTATCGTTCGTTTCCGCGGCTGTAACTTGCCCGAGTTTCCCGATAGGACCCTGCCATGCCACACCTGACGATCCTTTACACGCCGAACCTCGACCGTGCAGCAGACGAAGGCGGCACCGATATGCAGGCACTTTGCGAAGCGCTCGCGCAAGTGCTCGTCGCGCAATGCGACGAAGCCGGGGCGCCCGTATTTCCGACGGGCGGCATACGGGTGCTCGCCTATCCGGCGGCTCATTATGCGATTGCCGACGGCGGAACAGCCGGACGAGCCGCGGGCGGGACCGGTGACTATGCATTCGTTTATCTGAACCTGCGTCTTGCCCGCGGCCGCAGTGCAGCGGTTCATGAGGCGGCGGGCCAAGCGCTCGACGCCTGCGTCAAACGGCATTTCGCGCCGCTGCTCGCCACGCGCCATATCGGCATCACGCTGCAGATCGACGAGGGCGATGAAGTTTTCAACGCGCGGACCAGTTCGCTGCATCCACTATTCAATCGAGGCTGAACCATGCTGCCGATGGATACCGTCTCGTCGCTGGCCCGTCAGCTGTACGACGCGCGTAAGACGCGCACCCCCTTGCGCCATTTTTCCAAGCAGTTTCCCGACATGACGATCGAGGACGGCTACGCGATTCAACGCGAATGGGTGAAACTGGAATTGGCCGACGGCCGAACGATCAAAGGGCGCAAGATCGGCCTCACGTCGCGCGCGATGCAGCAGGCGAGCCGGATCACGGAGCCCGACTATGCGCCGCTGATGGACGACATGTTCTTCGACGCCGGAAGCGATATCCCGGCTAGCCGCTTCATTGCGCCGCGCGTCGAAGTCGAGCTCGCGTTCGTCCTCGATAAGCCGCTCGAGGGGCCTGGCGCGACGCTGTTCGACGTGCTGTCGGCGACAGGCTATGTCGTGCCTGCCATCGAGATCATCGACGCCCGCATCGAGCAGTTCGATCGAGACACGCGCGAAATGCGCAAGGTGTTCGACACGATCAGCGATTTTGCGGCGAATGCGGGCGTGGTGCTCGGCGGCCGGCCGGTGAAACCGATGGATGTCGATCTGCGTTGGGTGGGCGCCATGCTGCACAAGAACGGCGTGATAGAGGAAACGGGCCTGGCGGCGGCCGTGCTCAATCATCCCGCCACGGGCGTGGCTTGGCTCGCAAATAAGATCGCCCCGTACGACGAGGCGCTGAACGCCGGCGACATCGTGCTCGCCGGCTCGTTCACACGGCCGACGCCCGCCACGGCGGGCGACGCGTTTCATGTCGACTACGGCCCGCTGGGCTCGGTCGCGTTCCGCTTCGTTTGAAGGCTTACCGACATGCAGATTCCAACGAATACCTTCCGCCAGGCTCTGCGGGCAGGCCGACAGCAAATCGGGCTGTGGGTCGGCCTCGCCGATGCCAACGCGGCCGAAATGCTGGCGCTATGCGGCTTCGACTGGCTGCTCTTCGACGGAGAGCACGCCCCCAACGACGTGCGTTCGGTACTGGCGCAGTTGCGCGCCGTCGCGCCCTACCCAGTGCATCCGGTGGTGCGCCCTGTTCACGGCGAGACTGCGCTGATCAAGCAGTATCTGGACATCGGCGCGCAGACCCTGCTCGTGCCGATGATCGATACGCCGGCGCAGGCCGAACAACTCGTGCGCGCGATGCGCTACGCGCCGGACGGCGTTCGAGGCATGGGTGCGGCGCTCGCTCGCGCGTCGCGTTGGAGCAAGGTCGACGACTACGTGAATCGAGCCGACGACGAAATGTGTTTGCTCGTGCAGGCGGAAACGACCGTCGCGTTGCAAAACCTCAAGGCCATTGCCGAAGTAGACGGCGTGGACGGCGTCTTTTTCGGGCCGGCCGATCTATCCGCATCGATGGGCTATCGCGGGCAAGCCAATCATCCGGAGGTGCAAAGCGCGATTCTCGACGGTATTCGCACCGTGCGATCCGCAGGGAAAGCGGCGGGCGTGCTGATGACCGATCGTGACGTCGCGCAAGGCTATCTCGACGCCGGGGCGATGTTCGTAGCGGTCGGGGTCGATACGACGCTGCTCGTGCAAGCGGCCACCGGATTGGCCCAGCGGTTCAATCGACAAGCGACGGGCATCGCGGGTGTGGAGGCGGATGCCGCAGCGCAGGGAGTGTACTAGCAGATCCGCCAAACCCTTAGGGCATTCATGAAACACGGGTGGGTGACAAGCCGTTCGTCGACACCGTCGCCGTGGCAATGATGACGCCAGGCCCGTCGTCATCACGGCCGGTTTCATCGGCTATCTCGTCGCGGGGCTGCCGGGCTCCGCCGTGGCGGCGCCCGCCTCAACCGCTGCGTCAGACTTCGAGTATCAGGCGATCGAGGTCCGTCCTTCTTTCACACGCTCCTGCGGTTCCGCAATCGGTTCGATGCGACCCATTACGAACACGAACGAGACAATGCCGACCAGCAGGATGACACCCGCAATCAGAAATGCGTTGGTGAAGGAGTTCGTCGCCCCGACGATGAAGCCCGTGACGACGGGAGCAGCCACGCCCATCAGGTTGTTGACGAAATTCATGATGCCGCCGATCGTTCCAACACCGCCCTTGGGCGCGATGAGCGACGGCAGCGACCAGCCTACGGGCGCGGCAGAAGCCAACCCGCCCAGCGCGATCGAAATCCAGACGATCGCCCACGTCGGGTTCGTCGTCAGCGTCGCGCCGAACACCGCGAGCCCCAGCACCATGCCGCAGACGAGCACCGCCTTGCGCACGCGCGTTTCATCGCGGCCGCGCGCAATCAGATGATCGATCAGCCATCCGCCCACGACCAAATCGGCAACCGTCGCCACGGCCCATGGAATCGCGGCGAAGCCGGCCGACTTCAGAATACTCATGTGCATCGTCTGCACGAGGTAGCCCGGCAGCCACGTGAGGAAGAGATAGAACGAATACCCGTATGCGGCAAAGCCGATCGTCAGCCCCCACACCTTCGACTTCTTCAACAAATAGCCGAGCATCGAGACGGCGCTCGCGCTCGCCGCGCCCTCGGGCGTCGCGCCGCCGTCCACGATGTAACGGCGCTCGGCTTCGGAGAGCTTCGTATCCTGGCTCGGATCGCGATAGATGAAGAAGAACGCGAGGAAGTACGCCAAGCTCAGGGCAGCCGTCACGCCGAAGCCCCAGCGCCAGCCCAACCCCACCACCACGACTGCGACGAGCGGCACGCCGATCACATTCGAGAACTTCGCAGCGGCGTCGAAGATCGCCGTCGCCAGTGCGCGCTCCTTGCGCGGAAACCAATAGCCCGTTGCCTTCGAACTCACGGGGAAGCCCGGCGCCTCCGCAATGCCGAGCATCGCGCGCGCAGCAAAAATGCCGCCGAAACCGCTCGCAAAAGCCGTGAGCGCCGACGCGGCAGCCCAGAGAAACGAGCCCCAGCGGCCAAGGCGAGTCACGCCGAAGCGGTCGAGCAAGATGCCCGCCGGTATTTGCAAAAGCGCATACGGCCAAAAGAAGGCGCTGAACAGCAGCCCCATCTCGGCGGGAGAAAGATTGAACACCGCCTTGAGCTGTGGCGCCGCCACAGACAAGTTGATGCGGTCGAAGTAGTTGATGAGCACCCCTACCCCCAGCAACACGCCTATGACCCAGCGCCGCTTCGCGACCCGGTTGCCTGCCGTCGATGACATCGTCGTCTCCTCGAGAATTCGGATATTGATGAACTGAAAAATGCGTTGGGACATGCCCGCCTACAAGACAGCGCTATCTCTAACCGCCGACGGACATCCGCCGCCGAGCGAAGCGCTGGCATACCCGCTGGCATACCAACTGAGCGCCTGATCGACGATGGCTTCGAGCGGCCGAGTCGCATCGACTCTCAGCGTCCGGCCTTCGGCAACGGGCGACTCCAGATCGGCAAACTGGCTCGCGACGAGCGAATCGGGCATGAAGTGGCCGTTGCGACTGCTCACGCGTTTCGCCGCCTCGTTCGGCGGCAGATCGAGAAAGACGAACCCCGCGGACGGATTGCCAAGCCGCAAACGGTCGCGGTAGCGGCGCTTGAGCGCCGAGCAGGCCAGCACGACCCGCTCGCCGCGCTCGTACGCGGCCTTGAGTTCGGCCGCCAGGCGGTCGAGCCAGCCCCAACGGTCGGCGTCGACGAGCCCGATCCCGCGCCGCATTTTGTCGACGCTGCTGGCGCTGTGAAACGCATCGCCCTCGATGAAGCGTCCGCCTAGGCGCGAGGCGACGGCATGCCCGACGCTCGACTTGCCGCAGCCGGCGACGCCCATGACCACGATAGGAAGTGCTGTCTGGTCCATCGATTCAGTCCTTTCCTTGAGATAGCGCTATCTCGTTCAACCCAGAGAAAGGCGGCTCGCGTCCGCCTCATCCGCTCATCCGTCCCCATTCGCACGCGTTCGCATACAATAACGAACGTTTGAGCGACGGTTGAGACAGCGCTATCCTAGTTGAACCATGACGAACCCGACACCCAGGAAAACCCGCGGCACCGGCCGCCCGACTCTCGAAGAAGTCGCCCAACGCGCCGGGGTGAGCACGATCACGGCATCGCGGGCGCTGCGCGGGTTGACTTCGGTAGGTGCGGAGTACGTCGACCGGGTTCGGCAGGCGGCGCGAGAACTGAACTATGTGGCCAACTCGGCGGCGCGCGCGCTGGCTCGCGCCCAGAGCGACACCGTGGCGGTGCTCGTCCCATCGCTGACGAACAACGTGTTCACGGATGCGGTGGAGGCGATTCATACCGTGCTTCGCCCGCACGGCATCGAGATTCTGATCGGCAACTCGCATTACTTGCGCGACGAGGAGGAAGACCTCGTTCGCCATTACCTCGCCTCGCCGCCGATGGGCATGATCGTGACCGGCTTCGACCGAACGGAGGCCGCGCGGCGCCTCATCGAGGCGAGCGGCGTGCCATGCGTATACATGATGGAGTTGGCCCAGGCCGAAAACGTCTATTGCGTCGGCTTCTCGCAACATGACGCAGGCGAGGCCGTCGCCAAGCATCTCATCGCGCGCGGCTGCCGCCGCAATGCGTTCATCGCCGCCCAGCTCGATCCTCGAATGCTGCAACGGGGCGAAGGCTTCCGGCGCACACTGCAGCGCGCTGGCATACACGATCCCGATCTCGAGATCCTCACGCCCGCGCCTTCTTCCATCGGGCTCGGCTGCGAGTTGTTTCGGCAGATCGTGACGCGCCGCCCGGACGTCGACGGCATTTTTCTCGGCAACGACGACCTTGCGCAGGGGGCGCTGTTCGAGGCGCGCCGCATGAACGTGCGGGTGCCGGAGGACGTTGCGATCGTCGGTTTCAACGATTTGGCGGGCGCCGCGGATTGCGTGCCCAGGCTGACGACAGTGCGTACGCCGCGCGCGGAGATGGGGCGCACGGCCGCCCACCTGCTGTTGTCGCGCATGCGTCAGGAGAGCGTGCCCTCGCCGATGATCGATCTCGGGTTCGAGCTCGTGGTTCGGGAAAGCGCTTGAAATGCCTGCTCCAGCAGGGCTGAAGCAGGCGTTTTACATCAGGCTGGCGTAGCGATTAGAAGATGTTCCGAAGGCCGATGGCAACGCCGGTCTGGTTATTGCGACCGGGGAAGTCGGCGGTCGCCGAGCCGGTGCCGTGGATGTAGTCCACCGTACCGTACACTTCCGTGCGCTTGGACAGCGAGTATTCCGCCAGCAACGTCGCGGAGTATCGCGTGCCGCGCCCTTGGGTCACGTCGTCGCTGTTCAAGCCATTGCGCGAGCGGTCATAGTAGCCCGCGGCCGAGATCAGCAACGGCGACGTCACCTGCCAGGTGGTGCCGACATAGAAGCCGTCGTCGATTCGATTCGTCTTCGTCTTGGGCGACCAGGTGGAGGCCGGCGAGCCAGCCGCCGCCATGTAGAGGTCGACGATTCCGGTATTGTCTTGCGCGTGCAGCCAGCCCGCGTACGCCTTGACCGCCGGGGTGAATGCGTACACCGCGCCCACGTTGAATACGCGGAACTTGTTGTTCGAGTTGTCGCTGTTTTGCTGATACCCAACGTCGACGGACAAGCCATTGATCGAATAGGCAGCCGTGAAGCCGTACATGCTGCCGGCGCCGAGGCTGCCAGGCACGCCACCCACGCCGTACATGGCCTCGACGTTCAAACCGCCGAATTGCCCGTTGTATTTGATCGAATTGTTGGTACGCAGGCCATAACCGAGCGCACCCGGAAGCCAGCCGTCCTGATCGAAGTTGCCCACCGTGAGCGGGTCGTACACGTTGCCGAGCTGATCGAAAAGCGGCGTGTTTTGTCGACCCAGCGTGACCGCGCCATACCGATCGCTCGAAAGCCCGACATAGGCCATCCGATTGAACAGGGTATTGCTGCTGGCCATCTGGCCGTTCCAAAGGTTGAATCCGTTCTCTAGGCGGAAAACAGTCTTCAGGCCGGCGCCCAGATCTTCGCTTCCTTTGAGGCCCCAGCGGCTACCGGTGATCGGGCCTACGCCCATGGAGACTTGGCTGTCGTTCGTCGCATTCGCATTGGTCAAATAGCGCACGCTCGTGTCCACGATCCCGTATAGCGTGACCGAGCTTTGTGCGTGAGCATAGGACATCGCTCCAGCCAACACGGTGCAGGACAGTGTCTTGATCACTGCTGTTCTTTTCATTGGTACTCCTCCAAACGTCGGTATTTGTCAACGTGTAGACGCGCCGCTTCCCGTCTATTGAACGACGCGCCGCATAGCCGTGCCGCGGCCGTCGTGCGGCTGGGCAGGCTTTTTTTGCACGCGGATTCTACCGCGTCCGGCAGGGAGGTCAAAAATCCGTTGCTTTGTCACCAACACGCCCGGCGCCGCTCGTCGGTCTTGGTCTTGTCCTGCGGCTTGCGTTGGTGCGTCTCCGAAGCCTCACTCCGCCGCCGCGTCCTCGCGAATGAGCTTTGCGCCGAATAGGCGCGAGCGCGCCGCTTGATTCTTCAATGCGTTCTCGAGGTTGCGTTGCGCGATCCGCGCGTGTTCGCGCATCAACGCCTCGGCGCGCGCCCCCTCGCGACGCTCGATCGCATCGAGCACCGCGCGATGCTGGGCCTGCGCCACGACGAGCACCTGATAGGCGTCGCGCGCGACCGCCTGTACCTCGACGAAACCGCTCGGCGAAGCGAAAGGCAACGCCATCGCCTTGGCGAGTTGACGCTCGACGACACTGCTGTTGCAGGCCGAGCCGAGCAAGCGATGAAACCGCTCGTTCAACTCGACGTAGCGCGAGAACTTCACCTCCCCCATTTTCGGCGAGGCAAGCAGTGCATCGATTGCATCCACGCATTCGTACAGCTCGGTCATCAACGATCGCGCCACGCCCCGTTCGGCGGCGAGGCGCGCCGCCATGCCTTCCAGCGTGCCGCGCAATTCGATCGCGTCATAGATCTCCGCACGGCTGAACGAACGTACCGCATAGCCGCCCGACGGCACGGCATCGAGCAAGCCCTCGTCTTGCAGACGCATGAGCGCGGCACGCACGGGCGTGCGCGACATGCCGAGGCGGTCCACCGCCCATAGTTCGGTAATGCGTGCACCGGGCGCGAGCTCGCCGGCGAGAATCAGCTCGCGCAGCCCCAATTGCGCCTTGACCGTTTGCGACGCACCGGACGCCGCGGCCGCATCGCCCGATGTTCCGTCGAATGACTCCATTCGAATCCCTTTCCCGCCTTCGATTCCGTACGTGCCCGTGCCGTGCGCCTTCAAAGATCCAGCACGAGCATCGGCGATTTCGACCGCGAGCAACATGGCAAGAACTGGTCGTTCGCGGCCTTCTCTTCATCCATCAAGTAGACATCGCGGTGATCCGGCTCGCCCGACAACACGCGTGTCAGGCACGTGCCGCATACGCCCTGCTCGCACGAAGTCGGCACCTCCACCCCTGCCTGCGCAAGCGCCTCGACCACCGTCATGCCCGCCGCAACGGCGATCACCCTGCCCGAGCTTGCGAGTTTCACCTGGAACGCACCGCCCGCCTCTTGCACAGGCGCTGCGGCGAAGAACTCGCGATGCACGTTCGCGTCGTCCCAACCCGCGGTCTTGGCCGCCTCCAACGCAGCGGCGATAAATCCCGACGGCCCGCACACATAAAGATGCGTATCGGAACGCGCTTGCGCAAGCAACGCGTCGAACCGCAATCGTTGCCCATCTTCGACGTCGTCGAAGTATAGATGAACGCGTTCGGCAAACCGCGACTGTGCGAGTCGATCGCGAAACGCCGTACGTGACGCACTGCGCGTGCAATAGTGCATCTCGAAGGAGGCGCCAGCATGATCGAGCGACTCGGCCATCGATAGGATCGGCGTCACGCCGATGCCGCCCGCGAGCAGCAGCGAATGGCGCGCCCGCGTATCCAGCGGAAAGTGATTTTTCGGCTCGCTGACTTCGAGCAAGCAACCCTGCTCCAACTCGTGCATGGCGATCGATCCGCCTCGCGAATTCGCGTCGCGCAGCACGGCGATCAGGTAGCGATGCGATTCGCGCGGATCGTTGCAAAGCGAATACTGCCTGACGAGCCCATCGCGGAGCACGACGTCGATATGCGAGCCGGCCGAGAACGACGGCAGCGCAGCACCATCGGGCCGCACGAGTTCGAACGCGAAGATATCGGTCGCTACGGCAAATTTTCGGGCGAGTTTGACTTGCATGGCCAACCTCACGAAACGGCGCCAAGGGCCGGTTGCTGCTGGGCCAGCAGACGCTCGAGCACGCGGCGCGACTGCACGCCGCCGGCATCGATGTTCAGCTTCAGGAGATTGCGTTCCGGATAGTCGAGCAGATTGCGCTGCTGGGCCTCGAGCATCGCAAGGTCTTCGGAAAAGATCTTCCCCTGTCCCTCGCGGATCTTCTCCGTGAGCTCGGCATCGTCGGGACGAAAATTGCGCGCCATCCCCCAGAAATACCAGATCGACGTCTCGGTCTCGGGGGTAATGAAATCGACGACGACGCTCGACACCTTATGCTGCGCATCGGCATGATATCCGCCATGGCCCGCGTGAGCGACGCCAACCTCGATCATCACGTGGCTCGGCGGCGTAAAGCGGCAAATCTGCCAACGATCGCAGGGCACGTCGTGCGCCAAGCCGTTGCCGCGCAGCGCCGCGGCCCAAAACGGCGGCGGCATGATGTTCTCCATGAAACGGCTGGTCACGACAGAGTCGCCTTCGACTTTCGTCTGCGGGGCGGACTCTTCGATCTCCGCCTGCCCGATGCTCGACGCATGGACATAGGTCTCGTGCGTGAGATCCATCAGGTTGTCGATCATGAGCCGGTAGTCGCATGCGATGTGATACAGCCCACCGCCGTACGCCCATTCGGGATTGTTTGCCCATTCGAGCCGATGGATCGCTTCGGGATCGGCGAGCGCGGCATCGCCGGGCCAGACCCAGACGAAGCCGTAACGTTCTACGGCGGGAAACCGGCGCGTCTGAGGGAACCCGCCTACGCGCTGGCACGGCATCGATGCGCACTTGCCGTCGGCGGCGACCGTGAGGCCGTGATAGCCGCATACCAGGTGACCGTCGCGGACGAAACCAAGCGAGAGCGGCGCGCCACGGTGCGGGCAAAAATCTTCTAATGCAGAGACGGCCCCGTCGGGCCCACGAAAGAAGACCATGCGTTCGTCGCAGATGCGCCGACCGAGCGGCTTTTCAGTGATCTCGTCCGGGGTGCAAGCGACATACCACGCGTTCTTCATGAACATCCGTCGACTCCATTTTTGTATACATCCATTCCCTTGAAGGGCTCGCAAGCCAGCGACAGAGGATTGACCCATAATCGATCTACCCCTCGTTTCATAGCCAATTCATAATGGCTCTCGGCCACGCAGCGCCAGTACTTCCATCTCTGACGCGCTCGATTGTATACAACGAGGCGAAGATTGCTAGCTCAAGCCGGGGCATACCCGGGTAAACGACTAGGTGCCGAGCCGCTTCGGTTGCATGTGCCCGACACGCTGGCATCGCTCGCATCGAAATCGATAGTGGACATATTTGTTATGTGCTATAACTTTTAGCGGCGCCCCACTTTTCAGTCCATTCGCTGCATGTGTGATGCAGCGGAGGCTCGCGGGCTGAACACCGGTCCTACCGAAGCAGCAACCCAAAACCATTTCAAACACGGAGACATCGGACATGACAGACACCCCTCCCAACCCGCTCATCGACCGCGACGTCTGGATCGGTCGCTTGTTTGGCGGGACTGACGGGAATTGGTATGCAGCGACCGAGACGCGAGACGTGACGGAGCCCGCGACGGGCGAACGCCTGACGACCATCGGAGTGGCCCGCGCGGCCGATGTAGCGCACGCCGCGAAAGCCGCCGCTGCCGCGCAACCGGCTTGGGCCGCCCTTCCCCCCCGCGATCGGGCCGCGATCATGCGCCGCGCCGCCGCCGCGCTCGAACGCAATCTCGAGCATGCCGCGCGCTATATCGCCCGGGAGACCGGCGGCATCCTGGCCAAGGCGCAGCTCGAAGTCGCAGAGGCGGCCACGCAGTTGCATATCGCGGCAGGTCTGCCGCTGCAACCGCAGGGCCTCGTGCTGCCGTCCGTCGCGGGTCGCACGAGCTACGCGCGGCGCGTGCCGCATGGCGTCGTCGGCGTGATTTCGCCTTTCAACTTCCCGCTGATCCTATCGATGCGCTCAGTCGCACCGGCTCTTGCGCTGGGCAATGCAGTCGTTCTCAAGCCCGATCCGCAGACGCCCGTGAGCGGCGGCTTTTTGATTGCACGCGCATTCGAGGAAGCCGGCCTGCCGCCCGGCGTGCTTCAAGTCGTCCCAGGCGACGCCGATGCCGGTGCGGCCGTGGTCGAGGCGCCCGAGGTGCGGATGATCGCATTCACGGGCTCGACCGCCGCCGGCCGCAAGGTGGGCGAACTCGCCGGACGCTTGCTGAAGAAGGTTTCGCTCGAACTCGGCGGCAAGAACACGCTGGTCGTGCTCGACGATGCCGACCTCGACCTGGCCGCCAGCAACGCCGCATTCGGTGCATTCTTTCACCAAGGACAGATTTGCATGGCGACAGGCCGCATTCTCGCGCATCGCAAGATCGCGGCAGAACTGACGCGACGCCTCGTCGAGAAAGCGACTACGTTGCCCGTCGGCGATCCGGCCAGCGGCAGGGTCGCTATCGGGCCGCTCATCAACGCGCGGCAGTTGAAAAACGTCGATTCGATCGTGCGCGCATCGGTCGAAGCCGGGGCGGTACTCGAAGCCGGCGGCAGTTACGAGCGCCTCTTCTACAAACCGACCGTGCTGTCGAACGTGCGGCCCGGCATGCGTGCATTCGACGAGGAAATCTTCGGCCCCGTTGCCGCGATTACGCCGTTCGACAGCGACGACGAGGCCGTCGAGCTTGCCAACCGTACCGAGTACGGCTTGTCTTGTGCCGTGATCGGTACGTCCCTGTCCCGAGCGACTGCAATCGGCGATCGACTCCAATGCGGTCTTTTGCACATCAACGGCCAGACGGTTGCCGATGAATGCGTGAATCCGTTCGGCGGACGCGGCGACTCCGGCAACGGCGGAAGCATGGGCGGACCGGCCGACGTCGACGAATACACGCAATGGCAATGGGTAACGGTCAAGGGCGCGGCGGAGCGCACGCCGTTCTAAGCGGTTCGATGCGAGCGGCGCGTCGAGGTGGACGAGAGGCGCTGCCGACGCACCGATGCGCCTTCGACACGTTTAAGGATTGAGTGGGAATGGAGACGAAACAATGAAGATAAAAGCGGCAGTGGCACGCGAAACGGGTGGTCCGCTTTCGATAGAGACGCTCGAACTCGAGGACCCGCGCGATGAGGAAATCCTCGTGCGCGTCGTGGCCACCGGAGTCTGCCATACCGATGTGGTCGTGCGCGACGGATTGCTGCCGACGCCGCATCCGGTCGTGCTCGGACACGAAGGCGCCGGCATCGTCGAGCGAGTGGGACGCAACGTCCGAAAGGTAGCAGCCGGCGACGCCGTCGTCATGACCTACGATTCATGCGGCGGATGCCCCGCCTGCGCGGCGCACGCCCAGAGCTATTGCCATGCATTTTTCCCGCGCAACTTCTTCGCGACGCGTACCGATGGCACGAGCGCGCTCTCGAAAGACGGCGAGCGAATTCACGGCAACTTTTTTGGCCAGTCCTCGTTCGCCACGCATGCGCTTTGCCATGAACGCAACATCGTCAAGGTGCCTTCCGACGCCCCGCTCGAGTTGCTCGGCCCGCTCGCCTGCGGCGTGCAGACGGGCGCAGGCGCCGTCATGAACGCGCTGCGCGTGCCCGCAGGCGCTTCGTTTGCCGTGTTCGGCAGCGGTTCGGTCGGGCTGTCGGCGATCATGGCCGCGCGCGTAGCCGGTGCAACGACGATCGTCGCGATCGACTTGCACGACGCGCGGCTCGATTTCGCGCGCAGCGTCGGTGCAACGCATACGCTGAATCCCGCGCGCGATGACGTAGTGGCGGCCTTAACCGCCTTGACCGGCTATGGCGTCGATTACACGCTCGATACGACGGGCAACGCGAAAGTCATACGCCAAGCCGCCGACAGCCTCGCTCCGCACGGCACTTGCGGCGTGCTCGGCGCATCGGCGAGCGGCACCGAGATTACGCTGGACGCGGTCCACTTCATGAGCGGGGGCCGGCGCTTGGTAGGTATCGTGGAAGGCGAATCGACGCCCGATACTTTCATTCCGACGCTGATCCGCCTATATCAGCAGGGGATGTTCCCGTTCGATCGTATGGTCAAGTTCTACGCGCTCGATCAAATCAACGAAGCCATCGCCGATTCGCTCGAAGGAAAGACGATCAAGCCGATCGTGAGGATGGGCTAGGAAAAAGGAACAACGTACCCGCCGCACAATGCATGAACTTGCGGCGGGTTTCGAACTGATCTGGTGTCGGGAGCGTTAGTATCACAGCCAAATTCCAGGTCAGAGCCGCAAAGGCTTACTGCATATGCCTTGCGGAATCCTCCAAGGCAGACCATCAAGTCGCTGGACCAACTCCGATCGAAGCAAAGGAGGCAAGAATCTGTGCGCCGAACACTGCTGTAATCTCAATCATTTCGAGTTCACCGCGACTGATCCTATCGACGACGCTGACTGCCACTGCGGCTAGTTGCGCTCCGCAGTCCGCCTCAGAGACGCCGGTCATCAAGGCGAATGCCGCTTCTCGAAGTTCAACGGTAGGCTCGCCACGCGTCCAATGCGTCATCTGCTCGATGACATTCTGCTGACGTAGCTCGTTTACGAGCAGTCTCTCAACACCGTGCAACTCCAAGATGAACTTTTTGCCGTTGGTATCGCAGATCGACAGCACCACTTCACGTCCCGCCTCATCAATCTGGATACCCAGCAGCCGGCTTTCCATGAACTCCATTTTTTGCTCCCATTGCAGGCTTCACTCACCGGCACCCGGCGCCGTCGGTGGCCACGGGGATACAGGTCTTCCGGGCTCCTCTCGCACACCTTCAGGCCACTCATGTACGTGGTCCTGCTCGTTGCCTTGGTGAGGTTTGTCGATGTCAAATTGCGGTGTGCCGTCGGGACAGTATTGCGCCCACGCCTTGGCCCTTGGATCCAGCCGCCCGGTGGTCCCATGTCAGGCGGATTCTTGGGGCGATTGAACATCACATCACTAAGTCGGTCGGCTATAACATAGCCAGCCATACCGCCGAGGAGCGCCCCAACCACTGCTCCAGGCGGCCCTCCAATCGCGAATCCGCCTTCCGCTCCCAACTGCGCACCCAACGCCGGATTTCCCCCGGTAGGGTCCGCGAGAGAAATCGGATTTCCGCCGACATAGGCATAGGTATTAATCCCCCCCATCAAGCCGATCAGATCGCTCTGCACGTACCGTCCCACAGTCGGATCATAGTCGCGATGCCAGTTCTGGTGCAGCCCTGTCTCACCATCAAAATACTGCCCCGGAAACCGAAGGTTACTCAGCGACAGCATCGTCACGGCCCAGTTAAAGCTGCCCCAGTTTGCCGCGCCCCAGCCCGTGCCCTGCGTCGCCACCGCATCGCCAAACGGATCCGACGTGTTGTCCCATACGATGTTCGCCGATCCGTCGGTCATCTTCTTCGGCGTACCTAACTGATCCGTATGAATGTAATAGATCACGGGGCTTGAGCCGGTATCGTCCACCATCGTCACCGGCAGATCATCGAGCCAGATGTAATCGCGCAGCGCCGTGCCCGAAGCATCTGCTTCCTCCAGCAGATGGCCGAAGCGATCGTAGACCAACTGCGTGGTGATGCCCCCCGCGACTTTCTGCACCCGTTGTCCGAAGGCGTTGTACAGATAGCTGCCCACCGTCGCGCCGTTTAGCGACGCGCCGGCATTGCGCCCATTGGCGTTCACGGTGAAGGTATAGGTGTCGCTGGCGTCGCGCAAATCCTGCGACACCTGTCCGCTTGCAGCATAAGTGAAACTGCGCACGTTGCCGCTCGCGCTCGTGACCGAATTCAGGCGGTTGGAGGTGGATGAATAGTCGTAGGTATCCGTTAACCCGTTTGCGCTGCGCGAGAGTCGGTTGCCTACGCCGTCATAGCTGTAGCTTTGCGCGCCATAGGCGCCGCTGGCCGTCGCCACGCGATTCAGATCGTCGTAAGTCAAGCTCTGGCTTCGGGAAGAAGTCACATGATCCGTAATCGACGTGATATTGCCGGACGGGTCGTACACGTTGGTCAGGTTTTGGACTGTCGCCGTGCCGTTCGCGGCCTGGATAGTCGTCAGTTGATAGTCCTGATCGAACGTGAATGAGGCAATCAGACCGTTGCCGAACGTAAAGCCCGAAAGCGGGCCAAACGGTTCGTAGCTCGCGCTTGCGGCGATCGATACTACCGAGGCGCCCGAGGTTTGCTGTGTCGTGATACCGGCAATGCGGCCCACGGCGTCGCGCGTGTAGGTCACGATACGGCCCGAGGGATAGTTTCGGTGAGGATGTGGCCGGCACCGTCATACGTATAGCCCACGACGTAAGCGTTGCCGGAGACCCCCTGCGAAGCGGATGCGATCCGATGCCCCACTGCGCCTGATCGAGCCCGGTCCCGACGCCGCGCTGCGGCTGTTGATCAATTTCACGCCTGTCGCTCGGCGCTCGATCCAGCAAGACGGGCTGACCATTTTTCATATTCGCTACTGGCATCCAGTGTTCACCGTCTGGCGCGCCGATCGGCGGTCAGTTCGCGTTCGCTACCACCCCGAGGACTTGTCGCGCGTGTATGTTTCGGCGGACGGAAAGCACTACATCGAGGCTCGCTATGCTGAGTTGTGTCGTCCATCGATCACGCTGTGGGAACAGCGTGCCGCCGTACGCTGGCTGCGTGAGCAAGACCATCCCCGCCTGTCCGAAGTACTGCTGTTCAAGGCCATCGAGCAACAGCGCGAGATCGTGCAACGCGCTGCACGTCAAGCGCGCCGCGGACGCACGTCTGCTGCACACGCCTGAGCGGCATCGCATGCCATGCATGATGCTGCATGGTCCCTCCAACATCGATCATTGCGAAGTTCCTTCGCGAGCACCCGCCGGTCTTCGATGAGCTGCACGGCATAGAGCGGCGCCAGATCATCGCCTTGCAAATGCCACCCACGCCTGATCAGGCGCGCTTCTATCGCGCATTGTTGTTCGAGCTAGGCGTACCGCAGGCCGCCCTCACAACGCTGGGCGGCACTCGAGCAACTTGCGGGGATCTCCTGCGACGCTTGGCCCCGCGTATGCTCGTCGTCGACGAGGTGCATCATCTGCTCGCCGGCAGCTACCGTGAACATCGCGCGTCACTGAACCTATTGAAGGACCTCGCCAACGATCTACGCCTCAGCATCGTGGCGGTGGGCACTGACGATGCGCCAGCATTCTCATCCTGATTGACGCGCGGCAGCCCAATCCATCGCGTCGCTCGCGAATGGCTGCCGCCCGCCGCGCTCGCCAAGGCGCGCAACATGGATAGGCTGCTCTCGTATATCAGCGAGCACCGGACAACCCTGTTCGAATGGGAAGCTCACCGGCCTGCCGCGCAACTGCATCGGCGCCATCGCCGACGCTAGCGCATTTCGTGCATACCGCTAGCAGGTTTCGTGACCACGGCTAGCAGAATTTGCGAACCTCAACACCACCGCCCGCAAACACTGCCGACGCGATGATGAGAGGCAGCGCGTAGGTGACCCGGCACTACCGGACACTCACCACAGTTGGACGCTTACAGTCATGTGAATCCTGCACGCCGCCACCGCTTACCAAGAATGGCTTTCATATCCACCCACTGTCGGTCGAGAAAATTGGCGGCTTCAGCACACCCCTGCAACTTTCCGAGTGTGGCCAGCGCTTCGATGACTGCCAAATTCAGCTCAACGTCCTTCGCATCTGCATGAGACATAAAGGCAAGTGCAAGGTCAAAGGCAGCGCTTGCATCACCTGCTGAAATCCGGTTCAAGCAATCAGTGATTAGTTCGCGCGTTACGGCGTCAATCGTCATCATATCCTCTTATTCGCCACAGTCCTTCTTACAGTCCTGATAGCACTTAACGTACTTTGCGCTGGCCCGTTCCATGCAGCTTCGGTAGACAGCAGCATTCCGCCCCGTCGTCTTCCACCAAGTCTCACACAGCTTCTGATCTTTTTCGTAGTCGTCGTCGCACTTCGCCTCGCATCGATCCAAGGCCGACTGCCGACCCGCCAAGGATGCAATAGAGACGCTAGGGCGACTTCCGCGAATGGCATCGTCGAGCTCCCTGCTGCCAGTCGAGCTTGCGCTTTGGCCCTCCAGCCCATTCAAGCCGAAGCCATCCGGTCCGCCGACCGTCCCCGGCGCGGGAATGGGCAGAGGCACCGGGAACGCTTGCAGTCCGCCGGGGTCGGTTTTGGCGATCGGATCGCTATTCGCACAGGTAAAAGTATCAATACCACCCATCAACCCGATCGGATCGCTTTGCACGTACCGCCCGATGGTTGGATCGTAATCGCGATTCCAGTTTTGATGCAGCCCCGTTTCACCATCAAAATACTGACCTGGGAACCGAAGATTGCTCAGCGAGAGCATCGTCACGGCCCAGTTGAAACTGCCCCAGTTTGCGGCGCCCCAGTTCGTCCCCTGCGTCGCAATCGATTTCCCAAACGGTTCCGAGAGGTTGTCCCAGACGATGTTAGCCGAGCTATCGGCCATCTTCCGTGGCGTACCCAACTGATCGGTGTGAATGTAATAGATTGCAGGGCTTGAGCCGGTTTCGTCCACCATCGTGACCGGGCAATCAGACCGTTGCCGAACGTAAAGCCCGAAAGCGGGCCAAACGGTTCGTAGCTCGCGCTTGCGGCGATTGACGTCGCAGCAGCGCTCGAGTTAGGCTGAGTGGTGATAGTGGCGACGCGGCCCAAGGCGTCGCGCGTGTAGGTAACAATACGGCCCGAGGGGTAAGTCTCGGTGAGGATGTGGCCTGCAGCGTCATACGTATAGGCCGTGGCGTATGACTGGCCGGAGACCACCCGCGTATCGGATGCGACGCGCCCGAGCGCGTCGAAGACAAAGGCCGTCGATCCGCTTTGATCGGTGACCGACGTGAGGCGGCCAACGCCATTGTTGCCGCCTGCCGTCGCGTCATAGCCGAAGATGACATTTTCCGCGGACGCCGTGGGAAAGGTCTTGGTGAGAACCCGACTGGCTGCGTCGTAAGTGAAGTCCGTTTCGACGCCGCGTGCGTCCACTTTTTTGATCACGTTGCCGTTGGCGTCGTACCAGAAGACGTCAGTACCGGTATCCGGGCTCGTTCTCTGGATGACATCGCCGAAGCCGTCGCGCACGTAAGTCGTCGCGAGCGAGCGTGCATCCGTTACGCCGGTCACTTCGTCCTTGCCGTTATAGGCGATCGTTGTGTGATAGGAATTCGGATCGGTTTCCTGATATAAGCGGTTCAACGCATCGAACGTATGCCCATAAACTTTGCCCCGGGGATCGGTGGTGGCGATCTCGTTGCTGTTCGGGTCGTAGGCATGGCTGGTGGTTTGCGACGCGGCACCGATATTGGCCATCACGCGGCCCAGTTCATCGAACGTGGCCGATTGTTGCTTCGTAACGACCGCCGATGCGGACTTGACCACGGTCGCCGTTCGATTACCCAGGGCATCCAGCGTATACGTGGTGCTTTCTTCCAGGTTATTCGTCACCGAAGTCAGCCTGTGCGCGTCGTCATAGGCATACGTCAACGTCGAGCTATCGGGGAAGGTAACGACCGTCAGGTTTCCCACCTGATCGTAAGTAAAACCCGTCTGCGATTGATTAGCGCCGGGGTTTATCGTGATCGCGGTGATCCGGCCGCGACTATCGTACGCGTAGTTCGTCACGATGCCGTTCGGATCCGTCGACGACAGAGGCTCACAGCGCCCGTTCACGGAGGTAATCGTCGTGGCATGCCCCACTTCGTCGGTGAACGAGGCGACACACCCATAGGAATTACGCTCGCCTTGTTCGCCTCCTTCAACGCGGCGCCATTCTCAACGCGCCGTCGAGCCGGATGACTTCACCGTTGAGTGCGACGTTGCCGACGACGTGCAGCGCGAGATCCGCGAACTCCTCGGGCTTGCCCAGGCGCTTGGGAAACGGGATCGATTGCGCCAGCGACTGCTGGGTTTCCTCCGGCAACGCGTACAGCAAAGGCGTCAGAAATAGTCCCGGCGCGATCGTCACGACCCGCACGCCGTATTGCGCAAGATCGCGGGCGAGCGGCAACGTCAACGAAACCAACCCGCCCTTCGACGCCGCATAGGCGGCCTGCCCGATCTGGCCGTCGAACGCCGCCACGGACGCCGTGCAAACGATGACGCCGCGCTCCCCGTCATTCAACGGCTCCGCGCGCGTCATGCGCGCCGCCGCCAGCCGGATGACGTTGAACGTGCCGAGCAGATTCACGTTGACGATGCGCGCGAAGTCCTCTTGCGGCATCGCGTTACCGTCGCGGCCAACGAGGCGCTTTGCCCCGCCGATGCCGGCGCAGTTGACGAGCACGCGTGCAATCCCATGCGCGCGTTCGCCAGCATCGAGCGCCGCTTCCACCGAGCCGGCATCCGTGATGTCGCAGCGTGCCGCCTGCGCCACGTCACGCCCGAGTTCTTCCACGAGCGCCTGAAGCGCGGACTCGTTGACGTCCAGCAACGTGATACGCGCGCCCGCGGCCGCCAATGCGCGTGCCGTCTGCGCGCCCAGTCCCGATGCGGCGCCCGTGACGATCGCCGCTTGACCTTTTGCTTCCATCGATGTGTCCTTTCGAGGCTTGAGTTGCCCGGTGAATCAAGCAGCCGGCGCGGACAATGCGCCGCCCAGCCCTAGCAGCTTCACGGCGTTGTCCTTCATCAGCAGAGGATGCACTTCGGGCTTGAATCCCGCCTTCTGAAAATCTTCCAACCAGCGGTCGGGGCGAATCAGCGGGAAATCCGAAGCGAACAGCATGCGTTCTTTCAGAAGCGTATTGGCATACTGGACGAGCTGCGGAGGAAAGTATTTCGGCGACCATCCCGACAAGTCGATATAAACGTTCGGCTTATGTAGGCAAATCGAGAGGGCCTCGTCCTGCCACGGCCACGACGGATGAGCGATGACGACCTTCATCTCGGGAAAATCGGCCGCCACATCGTCCAGATAGATCGGCTCCGAATACTTCAGGCGCAATCCGCCGCCGCCCGGCATCCCGCTGCCGATGCCCGAATGTCCGCTATGAAACACGGCGGGCAACCCATATTCGGCAATCACTTCGTACAGGGGATAGGCCATGCGGTCATTGGCATAGAAGCCTTGCACGGTCGGATGAAACTTGAAGCCGCGCACGCCGCACTCTTCGATCAGACGCCTCGCTTCGCGCACCCCCATCTTTCCCTTATGAGGATCGATGCTTGCGAAGGCGATCATGATGTCGCGATTGTCGGCGGCGAACTGCGCAATCTCTTCGTTCGGAATCCGGCGCCGCCCCATCTGGCTTTCCGCATCGACCGTAAACATGACGAAGCCGATCTTGCGTTCGCGGTAGTACTCGATCGTCTCGGGAATCGTCGGGCGCCGCCCTTGACGCAGTACCGTGCCGAAGTACTTGTCGGCGGCATCGTCGAATTCCTTGCCGAACAAGTCCGGCGGCTGACAGCACGACACTTCCGCATGCACGTGCGTATCGATCGCAATCAAATTGTCGATGTCCATACTTTCACTCTCGTTAGGATTCCTAAATGCACCGATGATATCGCCGCCCCTTATCGCCATGCATTCCTAGCGTCGCGGCAACCAAATACGCATCGACGTGTCGCCGCGATACAGCGCATCCACGACGGCCGCGCGCTGCATGAGCACGGCGCGCTGGTTGATCGAACCCTTATCCGTGACCTCGCCGCTCGCAAGCGACGGCGGCGGATCGAGCAGCGCTGCACGGGCGACACGATTTGCGCTACCCGTACCTTCGGCATAGAGCTTGTCGAGCATCCGCTGGAACGCCTCGACCACGCGCGCCTCGCCGAAGAGTTGCGCGGCGTCGGCATCCGGCAACTGTGCGAGCGCCCGGCAGGCCGTCAAGCTCGGCACGAGCAGTACCCCCACCTCGTCGCGGTCGTGCCCCGTGACGACGACGTCCGCGACATAAGGACTACCCGCGGCGATGACACGTTGCCGTAACGGACCGACGCTGACCCACGTACCGGTGCTGAGTTTGAAGTCTTCGGCTACGCGGCCGTCGAAGACGAACCCCCGGTTCGGATTCGACGGGTCGAGCCAGCGCACCGCATCGCCGGAGCGAAAGAACCCTTCGTCGTCGAAGGCCTCCTGCGTTTGTTCCGGCGCACGCCAGTATCCTGGCGTGACGTTCGGCCCCCGGTAGCGCACCTCGAGCTTTCGGCTCGCCCCCTCTCCGATCGGCACGAGCTTCAATTCGATACCCGGCAGCGGCACGCCGATCTGGCCTGCGCTAACCTCTGTCTCGGCGATCATCAGCGCAGAGGGCGCCGTCTCCGTCATCCCGAGCCCGGTGTTCATCACGATCCGCTCACCGCAGTGCGCCATCGCACTCGCATGCAGACGATCCCAGACGGGCTGTTCGAGCGCCGCGCCCGCATAGAATTGCATACGCAGCCGTGCATAGAAGCGCTCCCGCAGGGCGGCGTCTGCTTCTAGCGCACGCGCGATCTCCTCCCACCCCTTCGGCACGTTGAAGTAGACGGTCGGGGACACCTCGCGCAAATTGGCCAGCGTCGTCGCCATGCCGTCGGCGGTGGGCTTGCCGTCGTCGATGTAAAGCGTCCCGCCATGAAACAGCGTGAGCCCGAAGTTCTGATTGCCGCCGAACGTGTGGTGCCAGGGAAGCCAATCAAGAAAGACGGGCGGCGCTTCTGCGAGAAACGGCCACACCGCCGTCTCCATCGCGAGGTTGCTCGACCACATTCGATTCGTATTGATCACGCCCTTCGGCATTTTCGTCGAGCCGGACGTGAAGAGCAGTTTGACGAGCGTGTCGCCGTTCGTGGCGGCTCGCGCTTCATCGATGGCCTGCGTCGGACGCACCGCGAGCAGCGACGCGAGCGTCGTGCATTCGCGCCCGGCCGGCGGCGCCTCGGCCACCGCCACTTCGATGCCGGCGGGCACCGCTTCGGCAATGGCTGCGGCGAAACGCGCACCGTGATCGGCGAAGACGAGTCCCGGCGTAATCAGCGAAACGATGTGACGCAGTTTGCCGAAACTTTTGTCGAGCAGCGAATAGGCGGGCGAGATCGGCGCATACGGGACGCCGGCGCAGAGACAGCCGAGCGCGACGAGCGCATGTTCGATCGAGTTTCCCGACAGAATCGCCACCGGACGCTCGGCATCGAGCCCGCGCGCAAGCAAGGCCTGGCCGATGCTGCGCGCAGCGGCGGCGGCCTGAGCATAGGTCAGGTGCCGCCATTGTCCGTCGGCATCGCGGCGTGCAATGAACGTGCGCTCGGGCGCCGCGGCCGCGTGCTCGAACAATCGATCGATCACGCGTTCGGGATACGCGGCGAGCGCAGTCGTCGACCGCACGCGCAAGATGCCGTCACGGCATTCCGTCACTTCGAGAGGACCGACGCCGAACTGCACGCGCCGATAGGGGTGGGCTGTCATCGAATGTCTCCTTCCATCCCGCTCCCGACAGCGATTCTTGTCGATCGTCACGTCGAGTGCGTTCACCTGTGGGTCGCGCCGCCGTGCATCGGGTGACGCACGCGCACGGACAGCGATCAAGCTATTTCGGCCATACCTTTGTGGCGCGGTGCTCCAGAAACGCGGCGAGACGGTCTTGAGTTTGAGGGTCGCTCAGCGCGACCGATGCCATCAGCGACTCGGTCAGCAGACCATCTTGAATCGATTGATCGGCAATGCGCGGCAGGACCTGCGTGACGGCGTAGTTGGTCGTCGGCGAATTCTGGGCAATCCGCTCTGCGAGCTCGCGCGCCTTGGCGAAGCCTTCGCCATGGCCGACGAGGTATTGGGCAATTCCCGCATCGTAGCCCTCGCGCGCATCATAGACGCGCCCTGTCAGCATCATGTCGGTCATGCGCGCGACGCCGATGAGCCGCGGCACGCGCACCGACGCGCCGCCGCCGACGAACAGCCCGCGGCTGCCCTCGGGAAGCGCGAAAAACGCCGACGCTTCGGCCACGCGGACGTGACAGGCGGAAGCGAGTTCGAGACCGCCGCCGATCGTCGCACCTTTCAAGACCGCGACGACAGGTGCGCGCCCAAACTGGATCTGCTCGAACGCGGCGTGCCACATGCGCGAATGATGCATCGCTTCGACGGTGCCGCGCTCGCGCATTTCCGAGAGGTCGAGCCCCGCGCAAAAATGTTCGCCCTCCGCGTGCAGGACGATGGCGCGAACGGTATCCGGCATCGTTTCGAAAGCCCGGCGCAGCTCCGCGACGAGCGGATCGCTGATCGCGTTGCGTTTCGAAGGCCGGTTCAAGCAGACGAATGCCAGAGAGTCGGCGTGCTCGACCTTCAGGAATGTGTACGACTGTTGCGTCATGTCTACCACCAAGCAGTTATTCGTTAGCGATGGAAATAGTTATATCACATAACTAGAAGACGTAGCAAACGAACTCCGTCGGGCGTTGCGCGCGCAACGTTCGCCTGCGAGGGCATGTTATGATCGATCCGCTTCTTGCTGCGCTCCTCGATCACTTTCCCCCAACGCTTATGTCTTTGATTCTGCCCTCTTCCGGCCACGACGCGAGCGAGCAGGCGGACCAATCCGCGTTGCTCGATCTGGTTGGCTACAACATACGGCGTGCCTACCTCGTCATTCAAGCGTTGTTCGATCGGGAGATGGAAAAGCACGACCTGCGGCAAGCCGAGTTTTCCGTGCTGTCCGTCGTCAGAGAAAACCCCGGCATCAACCAACGAGCGCTCGCCGAGGCGCTGGCAGTCGCCCCCCCTAACCTTGCAACGTTGCTGGATCGCCTGGAAGCGCGCGGGTTGCTGGCGCGCCAACGCAGCACCGAAGATAAACGGGTGCAGCACGTCGAGTTGACGACGCAAGGGGTGCGGCTCTATGGCCGGGCGCTGAAAGCGGCGGCCGCCGCCGACGCGGGCGCGCTCGAGCACCTGAGCGATGCCGAGCGCGAACAGCTAAAGACGCTGCTTCGCAAGATTTTCGTGGAGTGAATGCGCCGCGGCGCACGCTGGCGCTCAGCAAGCCCCAAAGAAGTCGCGGCGCCGGCCAAGGATGCGACGGCTACCGCGCGCTCGCGCCATCGCGGCGCGCGGCGGCAAGTCGACGCTCATCACGCTTGTATCAGAACCGCGTCTGCAGCCCAATACGCCCGATGAACTGCGATGCACTGCTAGACGCAACCATCACATCGTTGACCTGCGCATTGGCGCCCGCATTGGCTCGCTGATAGACAGCCGCGACATAGACGTTCGTGCGCTTCGAGAAGTTGTACTGCAACTCGGCCGTCAATTGATGAGCATGGTTGTGGTTCACGACCTGATTGCCCTTCATGTACGAATAGACCCCGCTGACGAGCCACGGGCTGTCGAACGAGTACGCCGCACCCACTTCGGCCTGCCACACGCCCGCGCCATTGAGTTCGTTGCGCACCGTCGTGAACAGTGCCGTCATGACGGTTCGGCCGAGAAGATAATGCGCGCCGACGCCCCAATTGCGCACGCTATCCTGCACGCCCGCGACATCGGTCTTCGTCAACGTATACGCGGCGTTCGCGCCGAACGGTCCGTTGGTGTAATTGAGCCCGAAGCTCTGTGCGTTACCGGCCCCGATCGAACCGGCCACATTGCCGAAACCATACATCACGCCCGCTGAAAATCCCCCTATCGTCGGGCTCAAGTACTTCACCGAATTCTGCACGCGCTCGCCGGCCATCCGGTCCCAGTCGAATGCGCCCGTCGGGTTGTTCGGCAATGCCAGCCCGGCAAACGGCCCGTTGCGAAAATCGTAGATGCCTTGAGCATAGAACGCGGCGTCGTTCAAGCCGAAAAACAGCGAATCGACCATGAAGTCGTATTGATTGCCGAGCGTCAGGCGTCCCCACCGCGTATCGTCGAGCCCCACGTAGGCATTGCGTCCGAACAGGCTCTGTCCGGGCATGAACGAACCGGAGCCGAGTTGAAATTGATTCGTCAAGTCGAAGACCGCTTTGAGCCCGCCGCCCAGATCCTCCTTACCATCGATCTTCAGCAGGTTGGGCACCTCGATGCCGTCGTCGAACTTCACGACGCTGCTTCCGCCCTGATTGCTGACGTAGGACACGCCACCGTCGATCAAGCCGCTCAGGACCACGCTGCTCTGCGCGAACGCATGCGAGGCGAACAGCGCCCCCGCTGCCGCGAAGACTGCTTTACGCTTCATGAAGAATTCTCCTTGCCTGGGATGGTGATTTCCCGCGGTCGCCGCCGCAGTTTGATGTGGAATCGATGAATCAATGAATCAATGAATCCGGTGATCGACTCACCGATCAAGCGATGTCGCGCGAGGCCGAGAACGCTTCGTCTACGACGGCCGCACGTTTGCGCGGCGCTGTCTCGGTCAGGAACAACGCCACGACGGCGCCGCCTGCCAGGCCGGCCAGCGCAAACTCGAGCGTCGCGGGCAAGCCGAAGTGCTGCGCGATGAAGCCGGCGATGACGGGCGCCAACCCGCCGCCGAATATTTCGCCCGTGCCCGATACGAATCCGACCGACGACGCAACCAGCCCGAGCGGCGCGGCTTCCGTGGCGATTGGCCCGCTCAGCAGGCCGAGCAAGCCCAAGGCGAACACCGAAATGCCGAACAACAGCGCGAACAGCAAAGGCGGATTGGCGCCCGTGCGCGAAAACAGATAGAGCAAGACGGCGGCGCCGACAAATGCGATGACCGCAGCCGGGCGCCGTCCAATGAAATCCGATATGCCCGCCACACCGAACGAACCGACGAAGCCGCCGAAGCCGAGCGCCGACACGACGAAACCCATGCTTTGCGTATCCAAATGAAGCACTTCGACGAGATAGGTCGGGACCATGGCGCTGACGACGAAGATGCCCGCCATTGCGCACAAGATCGCGAGCGTGGCAAGCAGCACGTTGCGGCTGCGGAACAGTTCGGACCATTTCGCCTTCGCGTGGGCGAGATCGGAGTGCGGCAGCGCGCTTTTCGGATGCTCGCGCAGCATGGCGGCGATCAACGCGGCGACGATCAGCCCCGGCACAGCGGAAATCATGAACACCCAATGCCACGACGGTACGATCCGCAACAACTGCGTCGCGATGATCGGCGCGAAGCCGAGACCGAGCAGCGAGAACATGCTGAGCTGCAACCCTTGGTTGAATCCGCGCCGCGAAGGCAGCGAGGCCTCGCCCGTCGCCGCGACGCTCGCCGGCGTGAATGCGCCTTCGGCAACGCCCATGACCGCGCGAATCAACATCAAGCTGCCGAAACTGGCCGCAAGACCGGACAAACTTGAAAGCAACGAAAAAGCAACCATCGTCACGACGAGCATCTTCTTGCGCCCGATGCGATCGGACACCGGCCCCATCGCAATCGCCCAAATGCCCCAAGCAACGCTGAGAACGCCGATGAGGCTGCCGAGCTGCTGAAAGTTGAGCCCGAGGTCGCGCATCATGTGAGGGAAAAGCGGCGCGACGATCCAGCGGTCGAGGCCGACCAGGCCGAAACCAAGCCCAAGCAAGATCAGCGTCTTGCGTTCGTTCGCAGTGTCGTGCTGCACGAGAGCGTTCATGTGCGATGTCTCCGATTGGATTGTTGTCGCGGTCGATATACTTATTTGCGATATTTGTTATAAAGCATAACGTTTACACGACCGATTGCAAGCATGCGCATCTAAGGGAAAACGCGACAAGGCTCGCTTGCGGGCGTGGGATCGGAAAATGGAGAGCGTCGGCTGACGAAACGGCGGGACGAAACGGTGGGACGAAGCGGCAGGAGGCCTGCGGCGCGCGGGATCCCATGTATCACACTCGCCGAACGGGGGAACCGGCATGACTTCCTGCCCCGTTCCTCGGGGATACCCTAGTCTTCGACCGAATCCGCTTGGGCGTACGACATCGACACCCCTTTCGTCGCTGAGGGCTACGTCGAATGCGGGAACGGCCGAGGCTGATTGGCGAACGTGGCGCGCGCCCACGCGAGCCGTTGCGGCGTGATCGCGATATCGCCTTTTGCCAGCCACCCTTCCGGATCCGCAACCAATCGTGCATGTTCGGCGTGCCATTCGGCATCGGACATGGCAGCGATCTTGCCGCACCAGAACGCATCGGCCAGCGTAAAGTTGCCTTCGACGTTGATGACGCCGCGCACGCGTTCGGGCTCGAGGTGGGCCGTCAGCATCGCGACGGCGCCGCCTACGCTGTGTCCGAGCAGAACACAGGGCGCCTCCACGTGCCCACGCACCTATCGGGCAACGTGGGCCGCCTGCGCTTCGAGCGTAATCGAGGGTTCCCGCGCGTCCTTCAATCGACCGTAGCCGATCAGATCGGGCGTATGAACGGCAACGGCATGCATCCGCTCGTGCGGCGCGAAGAAATTCAGCGACCCCATCAAGGCATCGAACGGTCGGCTGTTTTTGCGTAACGCCAGCGCGGCAAGGGACGCCACGAGGCCACCGGCAGCGAGCGGCAAATACGCCCATCCCCAGCCATGGGCCCAATCGAAGGTTGCTCCGACCTTCATGGGCGCAAAACGCAATATAGTTGCGCACACAACTAAGTGAATCTACGTATGGCATTCCCCTCTCCGGTCCGCGATACTAGTTGCGTGCGCAACCATATTCGCGACAGCGCAGGAGCCTGCTAATGAGCCTGGAGTTCGCCAAGTACCCCTTCGCCGCCGAGCGCTACTCGGCCGTCCTGCCACCGCTGCATGAGGGGCGCGATGCCCAACGGCGTCCCGCCGTGGTGGTGGGTGCCGGGCCGGTGGGCCTCTGCGCCGCGCTGGGACTGGCGAATCACGGCATTCCAGTGGTCCTCCTGGAGGCTGACGACTCGGTCTGCCTCGGCAGCCGCGCGATCTGTATCTCCCGACGGAGCTTGGAGATCGCGGAACGCCTCGGTGCACTCCAGGGCTTCTTGAAGGTCGGGCTTCCGTGGACCGGGGGGCGCAGTTTCTACCGCGACACAGAGGTCCTTCACTTCCAGATGCCGGCGGACAAGCTCCAGAAGCTGCCGCCCATGATCAACCTGGCGCAATACAGCATCGAGCAGATCCTGCTGAACCGGGCCAGGGAGTTCGGCGACCTGATCGACATCCGTTGGCAATCCAAGGTGACGTCGATCAACGCCCGCGACGATGGCGTGAGGCTCACGGTCTCCACGCCGATCGGCCAGTACGAGCTGGATGCCGATTGGATCGTCGCAGCCGACGGCGGCCGCAGCTTCATCCGCGAGTCTCTGGGACTTGCCCTCGAGGGATCGAGCTACGAGGGCCGCTACGTAATCGTCGATATCCTGCTGGAGAGTTCGCGACCGACCGAGCGCCTGGCCTACTTCGATCCGCCGTGCAACCCGGGCTCGACGGTGCTGGTCCACAAGCAGCCCGGGAACGTGTGGCGCATCGACTACCAGTTGCGCGGCGACGAGGACCCGGACGAGGCCATCAAGCCCGAGAATGTCGCGCCCCGGGTGGCTAGCCTGCTGGACATGATGGGCGAGAAGAGCGCATGGAAGCCCATCTGGATCACCATCTACAAGGCGAACGCCTTGACGCTGCCGAGCTACCGGCACGGACGCGTGCTCTTCGCCGGAGACGCAGCGCACCTGGTGCCGATCTTCGGTGTCCGAGGCGCAAACTCGGGCATCGACGACGCCGACAACCTCGCCTGGAAACTGGCGTACGTCATCAAGGGCTTGGCCCGCGAGTCGCTCCTGGACAGCTATTCCGCCGAGCGCGTTGCCGCGGCGCACGAGAACCTTCGCCACGGGACCAAGAGCACGGAGTTCATGGCGCCGCCCTCGTTCGCCTTCGAACTGATGCGCACCGCGGTGCTCGGCCTGGCGGCACGCCATCCCGCGCTCAGGTCTTTGATCAATCCGCGGCAGAGCTCAGCCATCACCTACTACGACTCGCCCCTGAACGCGACCGCGGGCAATGACACTTTCGCCGTCGGCCCCGTTCCTGGGGGCGTGTTGCCCGAGTGTCCGATCACGATCACCATCGACCGCGTTGCGCGTCCGGGACACCTGACGGATCTGCTCTGCCGGCGCGGCCGCCCGGCGTTCGTTGCGCTTGCGTTTGCCACCGATCATTCCCAAACGGAGCAGTTGCGCCACCTCGAGCGTAAGCTCGCGAGCCGAAACATTCCTTTCGACGCGTTGTTGATCGGCCAGCAGGCCGGTACCGAGGGGGCGGTCGCCCACGACCCCTCCGGCCGGCTGTTCGAGATGTACGGCGCTTCGCCGGGTGTGGTCTACCTCGTTCGCCCCGATGGCCACGTCCTCGGCCGATGGAAGACGCCACGCCCGGCGGAACTGTCGGCTGCCATAGAGCACGCCCTCGGACATTGACAACCTCGGAGCCCAACATGACCGACCACCAGTTGGATGCCGTCTATACGACGATGTGCAGGACTCTCGCACGCCTCGGCGAGAAGGGGGCGCCGCTCTTCCTGGCGCGCTTTGCGCTGCTCGCATTGGTCGAGTTGAACGACCAGGCCATCGCCCTGCGCTTGATCGAGGCCGCCGAGCAAGACCTGCCAGTCGATGCGACCGCCCCGTGACTCCCGGGCAAAAGCACTCGCAGCCTTCCGTCCGAGGGCACACCACGCATTGATCAGGACGATCTTCGACCACGCGCACTTGGAGTAGTCATGTTTGAACACGTCAACGCTTACCCCGGCGATCCGATCCTTAGTCTCAACGAGGCGTTCCAGCGGGACCCACGGCCCCATAAGGTCAACTTGAGCATCGGCATCTACTTCGACGAGGAGGGCCGGCTGCCGCTGATGCGGGCCGTCGCGCACGCCGAATCGCAAGCGTCGTCCACCACTTCGGCCCGGCCCTACCTGCCGATGTCGGGCATGGCCGCCTACCGTCGTGCGGTCCAGGAACTGGTCTTCGGCGCCGACAGCGCCTTGCTCAGCGAAGGCCGCGTGGCAACCATCCAGTCACTCGGTGGTTCCGGCGCGCTCAAGGTCGGTGCCGACTTCCTGAAGCGCTACTTTCCCGAGTCACAGATCTGGATCAGCGACCCGAGTTGGGAGAACCATCGCTTCGTGTTCGAGGCCGCAGGTCATCGCGTCAATACCTACCCCTACTACGACCCCGAGACGGGTGGGCTGCGATTCCTCGAGATGAAGCGCGCGCTGCAGTCGTTGCCCGCCAAGAGCATCGTCCTGCTGCATGCCTGCTGCCACAACCCGACCGGGGTCGACCTGTCCCGGGTCCAGTGGCAAGAGATCGCCGATGTCATGCGCGATCGCAGTCTCATCGCCTTCGTGGACATGGCCTACCAGGGCTTCGGCGATGGCCTCGACGACGACGCCCTGGCCGTGCGCACGCTGGCCGAGGGCGGGATCCCGTGCCTCGTCGCCAACTCGTTCTCGAAGAATTTCTCGCTGTATGGAGAGCGTTGCGGCGGCCTGAGCGTGGTGTGCGCTTCGCCTGATGAGGCCGACCGAGTCACGGGCCAACTGATGGCTTGCGTGCGCGGCAACTACAGCAATCCTCCGACGCATGGCGCGGCGGTCATCGCGCGCGTGCTGGCCACGCCCGAGTTGCGGGCCTCCTGGCAGCAGGAACTCTCGCAGATGCGCGATCGCATCAAGGCGATGCGATCGGCCGTGCACGACGGGTTGTCGGGCCGTGTCGGCACCGGCACGCTGGACCGCTACGTCACGCAGCGAGGCATGTTCACGTACACCGGCCTGACCGAGAAGCAGGTCGACCGGCTGCTGCAGGACCACGCGATCTACCTGGTACGCAGCGGGCGCATGTGCATCGCGGGGCTCAACCGCGGCAACGTGGGCCTGGTGTGCGAGGCGCTCGGTGCGGTCATGACGCGCTAGCGCTCGCAGCGCGCGCATCACGCCCGTCGACGTGGTCGACGACATCAAGACGGCGCTGACGCTCGCCTTGCATGGCCTCGCAGCGCGGGCCATAGATCTCGATGAACTCTCGACTCGCGTCGCCTTGCGATATGCCCGGCGATCTTGCGTGCGTTAACCTTGCGTGCGTCAACCTTCAGCAGGCACACCGCCCCATGCCGGGAACGGGTCCGCGAAGCTCAGCCAGGCTGCGGGGCCTTTGGCCATTTCGGCATCCGTCAACAAGCAGGCATTCAGGCGCAGACGCAAATCGGCCTCGTTCATGTCGATGCCGATCAGCACGATTTCCTGCCGTGCATCGCCGACGCTCGGATGCCATTCCTTCTCGATGGCCTGGCGTGCTTCAGGATCATTCGGCCAATGCTCCTTCGGAACGGCCGCCCACCATAGACCAGCCGCACCGTGACGGCACACCGCGCCCGCTTGCGACCACGATCCTACATGCGTCGGCCGGCTCGCAAGCCAAAAGAACCCCTTGGAACGCAAAACGCCGGGCCATTCGCTGTTGATCAATTCCCAAAATCGCTGCGGATGCATTGGCCGCCGCGCGCGCCACGCAAAGCTGCCGATGCCGTATTCCTCGGTTTCCGGATTGTGTTCGCCTCGCATCTCTTTGAGCCATCCGGGTGCTTCCGCTGCTTCCTCGAAATCGAACAGTTTCGTATCCAACACCCGATCGAGCGGCACGCGCCCGAACTCCGACGCTTCGATGCGGGCGCGCGGATTGAGCCCGCGCAGAATCGCCATCAGACGCTCGCGCTCCGCGTCGTCGACGAGGTCGATCTTGTTGAGCACGATGACATCGCAGAACTCGACCTGCTCGATCAGCAGATCGACCACCGTGCGATGGTCTTCCTCCCCGAGCGATTCCCCGCGCGATTGCAGGCTTTCCTGAGCGCTGTAGTCGCGCAGGAAATTGAGGGCATCGACGACCGTGACCATCGTGTCCAGACGCGCGACCTCCGAGAGGCTTTGGCCGCCTTCATCGGCGAAGGTGAAGGTCTCGGCCACCGGCAGCGGCTCGGAAATGCCCGTCGATTCGATGACGAGCTGGTCGAAACGCCGTTCTTTCGCGAGCCGGTTCACCTCGAGCAGCAGATCTTCGCGCAACGTGCAGCAGATACACCCATTGCTCATTTCGACGAGCTTCTCGTCGGTGCGGGAGAGCTGCGCGCCGCCGTCGCGCACGAGCGCGGCGTCGATGTTGACCTCGCTCATGTCATTGACGATCACCGCCACGCGCCGCCCTTCGCGGTTGTTGAGGATGTGATTGAGCAGCGTGGTCTTGCCGGCGCCGAGGAAGCCGGAAAGAACGGTGACCGGCAGTCTTGAGTCCATGCGTTGCCCCTTGTCTGTCAGCGCGTGCGGGCGCCGAACCATGCGCCGGTGAACGATTTACGCTAGAACGTCGTGCGCACGCCGACCATCACGCTGCGGCCGCCCTCGGGCGCGATATCGCGCACGACCGAACTCGCATAGCGGATGTCCTGGTTGGTCAGGTTGTCCCCTCGCACGTATGCGAGCCAATTCGTCGAGCCGACGTGGAACTTGTAGGTGAGCATCACACCGAGCCGCGTATAGCTCGCGGTCGGCAGATCGTCTTCGGGCACGCGATGCTGTGCCCACGCGTGCTCCATTTCCGCTCGGGCGCCGAACGGCCCGTAGCCGTAGTCGACGGCGAGCGTCGCACGCAGCGGCGAGATACGCGGCAGCGGTTGACCGGTGTCCATGTCGCGGGCACGCGTGTAGTCGCTAACCAGCGAGACGTCGACCTTGTGTGCGCCGTGTTCGTAGACACGCCACTTGCCATCGAGCTCGATGCCGTAGAACTCCGCTCGCACGCCGCGATAGACCGCTTCGTTCAGCGCTCCGTCCGTGCCGGGCGGCACGACTTCATCGTCCTCGTCGACCAGGCGTCCCGTGTTGAACTCGGTCAGGTAGTTCCTGAAGCGGCTGTAGAACACGCCGATGCTGCCCTTGTTCGGCCCGCTCGCGAAACGCAGCGACAGATCGGCCGACACGGCCTGCTCCTTCTGCGCATCCGGATTGCCGATGAGGTACTGCCCCGTCGCGTCGTGCGGTCCGTTGGCGAAGAGTTCGTACAGCGCGGGTGCGCGCTCCGTATACGCCACATTGCCCGCCACCGACCACGCGGGCGTTAATTTGTACAGCGCGCCGAGTGAAGCGCTGAGCGGGTTGAAGTCGCGATCGGCAGCGCCCGCGAACTTGCCGTTACCGGCCGCGGTGGGCTCCTGTTTGACGTGCTCGTAGCGGGCACCGGCGCTCAACTTGAGCGCATCGGTGACGCTCCACTCCTCCAAGCCGAACAGAGCGACGTTAGTCGTCGTCGTGGTCGGCACGAGCGTCTCATCGCCGAGCGCGGAGAACGTGTTCTGACTGACCTGCACGCCAATGGCGCCTTCCAGCGGCCCGATTTTGCGGTGCCGCGCCTCCAGCCGCGCTTCATAACCGTGATTGCGGAAGGTCGTGCTCGTCTGGCCGTTGTCGATTTCCCTGTGCTCGTAGTCGGTGTAGCCGAAATCGAATTTCAGTTGCGAGAACGGCCCTTGCAGATTACGCACTTCGGACGCCAACGCGACATGATCCTGATGCATGCGCAGACGCACCTCGTCTTCCGCGACGGAACCATAGTTCGCTTCATAGCCGTTGTACGACAGCCCCGCATAGCCGTCGGCCCATGTGTACGAGGTGCCGACAGCTCCCCCGTGCCAGCGGCCGTCGCTGTTCGGGAGGCTGCCGTAGGCCTCGTCGGCGTCCGGGCCGTCGAGCGCGCGCTGGCGGTCCGAATGCGCGAAGCCGGGGATGCGCTCCTTGCTGGTCTCCCGGTCGAAGACGTCGGCGTGAAAAGCGAATCGCCCGTTACCGCCTTCGACCATGGCCGCGCCGGCGCGCGCGTCGTTGGCGCCGCCGTAACTCGCGTCGACCGCGCCGTCCACTCCCTTGAGCGGCTCGCGCGGAATGCGGTTGTCGATCGTATTGACCACGCCGCCGATGGCGTTCCCGCCGTACAGCAGTGCTGCGGGCCCGCGCACGATCTCGACTCGCTCGATGGTCAGCGGCTCTTGCGGCACGGCGTGATCATACGAGAGCGAGGAGGCGTCCCACGCCGCCACACCGTTCTGCAGCAGGCGGATGCGGTCCCCATCCATGCCGCGAATGATCGGACGGCCGACCATCGGGCCATAGGTCGTGGTCGACACACCGGGCAGGCCATTGAGCGTCTCGCCCAGCGAGTTGGTCTGCCTGCGCGTCAACGGGTCGCCATACAGCGCCGTGGCCGGCGCAATGAGGTCCGTTTCGCCGAGGGGATTGGCGGTGACAAAGACCGGTGCGAGCGTGCCGCCGGGAAAGGAAGCGGCGCCGGCAGGCGCGTCCTGCTGCGCCTGCGCGATAACAGCGAAGCAAGCCAAAGACAGCGGAGAAAGGCGCAGGGCCCGTTGCGATAGGCGTTTGAGGTCTTTTTTCACGTTTTTTCGAATGTGTCGTCTGCGTATCATCCGCGCAGTCAAAGCAACAATATATCGTTGCATTATGCGAGCGCAGCAGGCACACTGCCCGGTGCCGCAGCTTACGTAATGTTATAACGTTGCATTACAAGCGTAAACAACTATCTTCAACCTGCGAACCGCGCTAGTTGACGAGCCGCTTCGGCGAGCGCACGGCTTCGGCAGCCTGATACCGCGAGCAAACGTGGTTGTCGACAGCGAACGTTGACCCGTTGCAGGGAGGCTGCGCCGGACTGTGCGCGTGGGTTGCGCCGCGTCGCACGAACAGCAGGGGAATGATTGCGAGCAGACACATCAGCGCGAGGCTACCGTAGTGCATGGTCCAGCCCCCATGGCCAATGATGTAGCCGGAGGCGGGTGAGACGAGCATGCCCGCGACTCCGAACGCAATGCCGATCATCAAGCCCATACCCGATCCTGCTGCCTGCTCCGCCGAGTCGATCACCATCGCATAGGCGACCGGAAACGGCGCATTGCGAAACAGCCCCCATATGAGGAGAATGGTCCATGCGCTCGCGGCGGAATCGATACGCAGCAACATGAGCGTCGAAATCGCGCAGCAGATCGCCAAGACGATCAGCGTGCGCTTTCTCCCGAGCGTGTCTGACACGGTACCCCACACGACCTGGCCGATCCAGCCCGTCAGACCCGAGACACCTGATACGAGCGCCGCTGTCGAAACCGTCAGATGCGCGACCTCCGTCAGGTACGACGTCATGAAGAGAACAATCCCCAACTCCGCAACGAGAAAGAGAAAAATCGATGCAATGGCAAGGACCGTATTGCGCTGAGCAAAGGCTGCCTTGATTGCGCCCATGGGATGCTGGAAATCTCCGCGCTCGCCTACAGTGCGAGTCGGTGTCGTGAGTTCGTTCGCACGCATCCACTCGAACGCGCTTTCCTGATTTCTCCGCGTGCCGACAACCAGTTGCGCCACAATGACCAATACGCCGATCAGGGGAATCAGTGCGAAGGCGTCGGTCCACTGTCCATAGTGCAGCACGACAGCAATCAGCACGCCAGAAAGGAACTGGCCAACTGGAAAGCCCGTGTGGTGCACGCCCACCGCGAAGCCGCGATTCTCCTTCTGCCACCAGTCGCTGACGAGCGCCACGTTGACTGGCTCGGCGCCTCCGCGGCTCAAGCCCATTGGAATACGCAGCAACTGGAACCACGCGAGGCTTCCAGACATCAATGCGGTCAGCAGACCTCCAATAACCGCAAGCGCGTAGGCGACGATCCACGTATAGCCACGCCGGTAACCGCTGCCCACCAGATCAGATACCACACCGAACCCGATGGCGCCGATCATGGAAGCGAACGCAAAAACCGTATTGATCAATCCCGCCTGCACATTCGAGAGTCCGTACGCGGACTTTATCGAGGGCAATACCGCCGGCAGGATCTGGCCATCAATCGAAATCATGAGGACGGCCAGTGTGGTAACCGATAGCATCGCCCACGAACTCCAGTGGGCGCGAACGCCGCGTGTTACTCCCTCCGACGTCAATAGTCCGGATTCAACCTGCGTTGTCATGAATGTCTCCTGTCCCGGTGAATGTTATATAGAACGCATCCGAGACTTTCGTTCTGTGCACTGCTTCCAGGATTCTCGCGAGTGGCGGCGTATGCCCCACCCGATAGCAGGAATCCGGTTACCCGGGTGAATAAGATCTGGGCCCCAGATCGCCTGATAGGTATCGATGCAGCGCCCTTCGCGTTGCCAGTACATCGCCAGCGACGCGAGCGCGAGCCACCAGAGAACGAGCATCACGGACATCCATCGGGGCGCGTCAGCGACAATGAGTCCCATAGCGATCGTCACAACGGCGGCAAGAATAGCGGCTGTTCCCACAATCTTGTGGACATACTCGAACAGCCGTCTGCGATCGCTCATGTCATAGTGGTCACCGCGCAGTTCGTCTGCGCTGCTGTCAGCGCGCCACGGCGTCGAACCGCCACCTTTGCTGCCTCGCCAGAAGCCGCTGAATATCTGTATCCAGCCGCTCGTAACGACGATCCACCCGAACCAGCGATGACACCGCGCCAGCGGACCCGCGCCGTGAACATGTCCAACGGCGAGCCCGCAGCCCACTGTCATGAGCAGCACGCCCGCGATCTGCAGGACGCGGTGTCCGTGCCACCAGGTCTTGTTGTCCAGTTCCTCGGGCCATGCCTGCCCCGGCATGACCTTGAAATAGCGCGCCACCAGCACACCTAGCGGCAGCAGGATGCCCCACGCCATGACCATTGTTCTGCCGTGCCACGCTGTCCATTGGGGAAGTTCATGATGCATACTCCCCGAGAGCGGCGTAAGCAGCCATGTTGTGAACCCGGCGGTCATATGCGCGGCCCGATGACTTTCGAGACATCCGGCTCACGCTGCGTGTCGAGGTAGCTTTCGAACCTGCGTGTGCCGATATCGAAAATGCCGACGCGGTCGTTGTCCTGTGACACGAACGCGACGCCTCGCCCCCGATCGAACGAAAGCGCAATGGCCCGCGCCTGCATCGGGATATGGTCGATCTCGGCGAGCGTATCCGGATCGACGAGCGACAGGCTGCGCTCCCCATAGTTGGTCACGAAGAGCATGTCGTCGCTCCAGCGATAGATTCGTGTCGGATCGTCGCGCGATGTGGCTCGCTGCCGGACTTCCATCGTCCCGGTATCGATAGCGGCCAAGGTCTGGCTCCAGCGATTGCTCACGAAAAGCGTGCGTTCGTCACCGCTCAAGCAGTACCCTTCCGGCTTGTCGCCCGGGTGACAGGCTACCGGCACCGCGAGCGGATCCCATGGCTTGACCTTCGTCACCGTATGGGACAGCAGGTTCATGCAGTAGGCCGTCTCGCCGTCACGCGTCAGCGCAAACAGGTGACTCTTGATGCCACCGGATGGCACTGCGCGCATGGGCGCCTCATCGCTGACCGGGTGGTCGAGGACGAGCAGGGTGTCCCTCCCCTCGCTGAGCGCGTAAAGGCGGTCGCACGCATCCATTTGCAGTCCATGAATCCGGTTGAACGGTGCGAGATCGATGGTTCTCGTCAACGTGCCCGCGGCGATATCAATCTGCAGCAGCGAGTGACCACCCTCGCCCGCATGGCCGGATGTCTCGACACCGTAATGCCCAATCCAAGCATGGGCATTCGCGTCATCGGTCACGAATTCATGCGGATACGACGGCAACGCGACACTGTGAACGCGTTTTCCCGACGCGATCTCGTACCAGCTGATGCAATGACTGCATTTCTCCACAAGCAGCAAGGTGCCCAGGTCGGTCATATCGCGCCCCGCGTATTGAGCCGGATGCGATAGAGCGAGGTCGACGCGCAGATATAGAGTTCATCCCCGTGCGGCCCGCCAAACGTGAGGTTGCCGATCTTCTCCGGCACGCCGATACGCGACACCCGTGTTCCGTCCGGATCGTAAATCTGCACGCTGTCCGCGCTGCTCGTGAAGACCCAACCCTGGCGATCGACGCGAAATCCATCGGCCAAGCCCGGATCGACGACCGCAAAAATGCGGGGATTCGCCAACTCGCAACCGGCAACGACGTCAAACGCTACGATATGGTGATTGCCCCCGCCGTCGGATCGCAGCGCGGCCGACGTATCGGACACGTAAAGCACCGATTCGTCCGGTGAAAACGCGAGACCGTTCGGCTCTTCCACGAAATCCGACACGACAGCCAGCGTGCGCGTGCGCGGATCGTAGCGGAACACGTAGTTGTCCCCCAGTTCCGATTCGGCCGCATGGCCCTCACGATCCGACACGATCCCGTAAGGCGGATCGGTGAACCAGATCGTGTCGTCGCTTTTCACGACGATGTCGTTGGGGGAGTTAAGACGCTTGCCCTCGAAACGGTCCACGACGATCTCGTCCTGCGTCGAGCCCAGCCCGTCGCGCAATCGCGTTCGAACGATCGCGCGCCGCCCATGCGAACAGTGAAGAATCGATCCGTCACGCTCGCGCGCATGGCCGTTCGTGAATTCCACGCGGTCACGCCAAACCGTCAGGCCGTCGCTTTCCGACCAGCGCAGCATCCGGTTGTTGGGAATATCGCTCCACAGCAGCGACTGTGCTTCGTCGATCCACACGGGACCCTCGCCCCATTGCGCGCCCGTGCACAGCCGCTCGAGCGCCGCGTCGGCAGGGAACAACGCATTTGCCCGCGGGTGGTAGACGGTGATTTGTGTTTCCACGGTATCCATGTCGATCAGCATCTTGCTCCTTCGCCTCTAACGTCGTTCAACGTGCGTTGACCGGTTTATTTTCCCCAAATATGCCGGTAGGCCTCGCGATAATGATTGGCCGGGTCATAGATATTGTTCGCGCCGACGTCGGATGCGATGTTTTCCGGCGTCACGAGATGCACCGGTGTGCTGTACCCGCTCGCCGGCGCGCCCGCGAACGCACGATTCAGTTCGTCGACGAGCTGCCAGCCGTGCAGCATGAGCGGCTCGGGAATCGTGCCCACCTGATAGCGGTTGCCGCGAATGCGCTCGTACGCCGATTGACTGCCATCCCCCGCCGATACGTTGAAAGGGGGGCCGGCCGGCTTTTCCCCCGCGCTCGCAAGCGAAGGGCCCATGAAATCGAAGTACAGATCGTTGATCCCGAGCGAGTAATTCCACTTGCCGCCGTAGCGCTGCAGTAGCGCCGTGGACAGTTGCGGAATTCTCGTCGAGGTCTCCGACAGCGGCGTATCCTCGACCGCCAGCAGCGCACAGCCCTTGCATTGCTTGATGACGTCAGCCATTGCGTTCGACTTCGCCACGGCCACTTTGTAGAGGGAATCGGTAAACACGACGACGCCGGCCGTGCCGTTGGATTTCACGACGGCATAGTCGGCAGCCACCCTCGCCACGGCGATCGGGTCCGTGCTCACGTTCGTGAAGAGCCCGGTCGACGGATCGGGGCCGGCCTTCGATCCGGCATGCCAGCCCACGACGGGAATCTTCAGGCTATGCGCCTTCCGAATGACAACCGCCTGCTCGGCAGGATCGAAACCGCCGAGGATGATGCCCGCCGGGTTCAGCGCCATCGCCTGGTTCATCGCCGCCGTACGGCCCGAGACGGTGCCCTGCCCGTCGAGAATACGCACCTTCCAGCCAATTACGTGAACCGCCTGGGCGACGCCGTCGCTCACGCCGAGCACCCCACCGTTACGCAAATCGGAGGCCACGTAGACGATGGTCTTGCCCGGCTGCGCCTTCGGCCCCGTCGTCGGTCCGTCCCAGGGCGGCGACGGTTGAATGGCGGCCGCGACCACCTTTCGCGCCGTGGCAAGATAATCGTCGGCCGCGGCGGCTTGGGTCGAAAACGTCGTCAACGTGGCTGCGGCAAGGGCCGCCGCGATCACATTGAACCGACGGCGAATCAACTGCGTGTGCTTCATTGTCCTGTCTCCATGACTATTCGATGTTCGTGCCAATGCGCTACGCGGTGAAAATCGGCGACTACCGTTTCGCGGTCGCGGCGGGTTTCGCGTTCGTACTCGAGGTCGCGTTCGAGGCGGTACGCTTCGGGGCGCGGGAACGCCGGCGGCTTCCATAACCGGCAATGCCGATGGCGATCAGCAAGGTCACGCCGTTGAACAGCGGTTCGACGAAAAACGCGCCGCCCAATTGTTGAATGCCCGAGATCCCCACGGCGAGCACGCCCACGCCGACGAGCGTGCCCCATACGTTCACGCGGCCCGGCCGGATCGTCGTCGAACCGAGGAACGCGCCGACGAGCGCCGGCAGCAGATATTCCAGGCCCACGCTCGCCTGTCCGATGCCGAGCTTGGACGCGAGCACGACCCCGGCGAACGCGGTCAGCAAGCCCGACGACATGAACGCGCCGATGACGTAGCGCCGCACAGGAATGCCGTTGAGCTGCGCCGCGCGAGGGTTGGCGCCGATCGCGTACAAGAAGCGACCGACGGGCAGATACTCGGTGGCGACCCAGAGCAGCAGCGCGATCGCGACGACGTACCAGGTCGAGATCGGCAGGCCCAGCAGCGTGGCGCTGTTGATCCGATAGAAGGCATCCGGCAGCGTGCCGACCACCTGGCGGCCGCCCGTATGCCAAAGCGCGATCGCATAGACGATCGTGCCGCTGCCGAGCGTCGCGATGAACGAATCGATCTTCGCCATTTCCACGAGCAACCCGTTGAGCAAACCGAACCCGAGGCCCAGTAGCAGCACGATCGCGACCGCCGCCTCCCAAGGAAGACCAAACCGCGTTTGCAGCGTGATGGCCAGGATGTGCCAGAGCACGATGCCGTATCCGACCGTCAAATCGATCTTGTTCGTCAGCATCGGAATCATCGCGGCCAACGCCAGCATAGCGATGATCGCTTTGTCCGACAGTATCGAATTCAGGTTCATTCGCGTCGGGAAGGTGTCGGGCAGCACGATCGAAAACAGCACGGTCAGCGCCACCATCAAAATCGGCAAGCCGTACACGGGCAGAATCGCCGAAAGGCCCTGCGAGAGCGCTCGGGGCGACGTCCTTTCGTTGGTTTGGGCCAGGGAACTCATGATGTGTCCTTTCAAAATACGTATCGATCATGCGGCCGCGCATTCGCTGGCGGATGCGCGTTGCAGCAGCGTTTCGATCGTCAGCGCCGCGCGCGGAATGCTGTCGATCACGCCGCCGCGATTGAAAATCAAGGCGCGGTGCGCGATGTTCGCGACCTCCTCGAAATCGGTCGAAACGAGCAACACGGCCAGGCCGCGTTCGAGCGCGCGGTTCACGAGCGCATAGATGTCTGCCCGCGCGCCCACGTCGACACCGGCGGTCGGCTCCTCGAGGATGAGCAGCTTCGTGGCGATCTGAAGCCAGCGCGCCATGACCACCTTCTGCTGATTGCCGCCGCTCAGGTTTTCGATGGCCTTGGCTGGGTCGTTCGGGCGAACGCCGAACTGCGTCGTCAAAGCGTAGGCTTGCCGATGTTCCCGACGAGCGCTCATCAAGTCGAAGAAGCCGCGCCCCGACGCAAGCGGGTTGAGAAACATGTTTTCGCGAACCGAAAGCGGCATCGCAAGCGATTCGCCCGTCCGATCTCCCGCTACGAACCCGATGCCTTGCTCGATCGCCTGTCGAGCGCTGTGAACGTCGAGCGCCGCGCCGCCGAGCCGGATTTCACCCGCATCCAGGTCGGTCTGTCCGAACAATGCGCGCCCCACCGTGTCTTGTCCGGCACCGCGCAGCCCCGCGAGCGCTACCATTTCGCCGGCGGCCAGTTCGAACGAGACGGGGCCCACATCGCCGAACACCGCTTCGCGCAACTCGAGCACGACGTCCTTGCGGGCGCGCGCCGGAGGCACGCAGATGGACTGCGGCTTGCGCCCGACGATCATGGCGACGAGATCCTCGGGATTCGTCTCTTCGATGCGCTTTTGCCCGACCAGCCGGCCGTCGCGCATCACAGCCACGCGATCAGCGATTCGGAAAATTTCGTCGAGGCGATGCGAGACGTAGATCATCCCCACACCACGCGCTCGCAGCGAGGACAGCACCGCGAACAAACGCTCGACGTCGTCCTGCGGCAGGCTAGCGGTCGGCTCGTCCAGCACGATCAGCCGTGCGTCGGTGGCGAGCGAGCGCGCAATCGCCAAGAGCGACTTTTCCGTGCGCGTGAGTTCGCTGACCGGGGCGTCGGGATCGATGTCGGCGTCGACCGACGCCAGCGCCTCGACGGCCCGACGGCGGACGGACCGCCAGTCGATGAGTCCGGCCCGCCGCGCAAACCCGCAGCCGAATGCGACGTTCTCAGCGGCGCTCATCCAATCGATAAGGCCCAGGTCCTGGTGAATGAACGCGATCGCATCGCGCAAGCGCTCGCGTGAAAGCGGGGCGCCGCGAAACGTGATCGAACCCGAATCGATCGGGTAAACCCCGGCAAGCAGCTTGATGAGCGTCGACTTGCCCGCGCCGTTCTCGCCGAGCAGCGCGACCACGGAGCCTTCATCGATATCGAGACTGACGCCGTCGACGGCAAGCGTGCCGCCGAAGCGCTTCGTCACATTGTCGAAGGACAGTAGGGATGACATCCGAGCCTCCATGTCTTACGTGGATCGAGGTCGACGCGCTTAGAACGTATGACGCAAGCCGGCCCGAATACCCAACTGATTGGGCCCGCTCGAAGCATTGAATCCCGTGATTTGGGCTTGCATCGCGTCGCCAGCGGCGTGCTGATAAACAGCCATCACGTAGGTATCGGTGCGCTTCGAGAGGAAGTAGTCGGCAATCAGATTGAACTGGTGGTACTTCGGTCGAGCGCCGTTCGCATCGTCCTTGCCGGTCAGAAAATCATAGGAGCCCGACAAAAAGCACGCGGGTGAAAACTGATAGCTCGCACCGGCTTCGACGTTATTGAACGACACGTTCTGGCCTGCGTCGCCTGAGGCGAAGACGGTGTGCGAGAGATTGAGCAGCGCTTTCAAATTGCCGAACGCATATGAGCCGGCTAGCGCCGCCACCCGTTGGCTCGATGCCTGGGCGAGGTAATTGCCGTAGATGACGTTCGTGAACGTCGCCGAATTCGTGTAGCCGTCCACAGCAACGGCCGGATTCTTCACATTCAAATAGGCGGCCGCGAGCTGAAGCGGGCCGCGCGCATAGCCGGTGCCGATGCTCCACACGCTGTTTTGCGAAAACTTCCCGGGTACGCCGCCGAAGCTGTAAAGGCCGCCGAACGTGAACCCGCCGTAGTTCGCGCTCGTATATTTCACGCTGTTGTTCACGCGAAAGCCGCTGCCCGTGTTGTCGATGTCTTCGGGATGCGAGAAATACCAGCCGCCCCAACGGCCGTTGGAAGAAATCGGCTGAATATAGTCCACGACGAGGTCGTATTGGCGACCCAGTGTCACCGTCCCATAGGGCGTCGAAAGACCCGCGAAGGCCTGCCGCCCGAACTCGCGCCCGCCGGGGCCGGCTTGCCCCGAAAATCCGTCGAAGCCGTTCTCCAGGGTGAAGATCGCTTTCATACCGCCACCGAGATTCTCGGCGCCGGTGAAACCCCAGCGGCTGCCGGCCACGACGCCGCTGACCGCCTGCCAACTATGGGCGCCACCTTGATTGGTGGCGTATGTCACGCCGTTGTCGATGATGCCGTACAGCGTCACGCTGCTTTGCGCCATTGCCAGCGGTGCGAAAAGCGAAAGGGGAATGGCCAACAGTGCAGCACTTCTCATGACGTCTCCTTGCTTCTTGTCGTTGAATCGAAATTTTTTGCAAGTGTGGACGCCCGACAGTTGCCGCGCTAATCAAAAGATTTCAGCGAACGATAACCTCCGTTTATCAATGGCTCGAATGACGACGAAATGACGATGAACCGGCGATGAACCACCGCCGCGCAGGCTTGCCGCTCACCGGCGGCTTCGCCCGGCCTTCACGCGGCATCGCACTCGCCATGAAACAACTCGAGAAAATGCCGCGCGGGTATGCTTAGCGGTCGGTCGCGCCGCACGATGCTGCCGTATGACGGCAGCTTGTGATGGAACATGTAATCGATCATGGCCACGAGCCCGTGCTCGGCGTTGTGCCGTGCGACGGTGACCGGAATTGCGCCCACCATCCGCGACCGCGCCACGAGGCTCATCGTGGTCAAGATGGAACCGGTCTCGACCAGCCCGCGCGGCATCGGCCGATGGTGTTCGCCGAATTCGCGTTCGACCACGTCGCGCGCCGGGCTGCCGGTCGGTTGCAAGATCCACGGATACTCGGCCAGCATGCCGAAATCGACCTCGCGCAGTGGCGCCAGCGGATGGTCGCGGCCCGCGACGATTGCGAGCGATTCGTCGTCGACGGTGCGAAACAGATATTCGCTGCGTTCGCGCGCGTCGCGACCGATGACCACTTCGAGCACACCCTCGTGCAATTGCGGCATCAATCGATCGCTCGTGTCGACGGCGATCTCGACGGCCAAGAGCGGAAAGCGCGCCTTCAATTGCACGAGCGCCTCGGTCAGCCGCCCCGGCGTGGCGGCCATGATGCTGCCGATCGCGAGCCGCCCGGCGCTGCCGAGCTGCAATTCCGACAGCTCTCGGTTGAGCGCTTCCATGCTGCCTCGAATGCCTCTGAAGTAGCCGAGCACGCGCTCGCCCGCCGGATTCAGCCGCAGGCTGCGCCCCGTGCGTTCGAAAAGCGGCTGCCCCAGCGCGCTTTCGAGTTCGTGAAGCATCTTCGTCGCGGCCGGCTGCGTGAGGCCGAGTTGGGCCGCGGCACCGCGCAGCGTCGAGCAATCCTCCACGGCAAGGAGCAACGCGACCTGCCGCATCCGCAGCCGATTGAGCAACTGCGGCGTGGAATCCCTTCTGTCTATTGAGCCCAAACTGATTACCTACGGTTATCGATCCATCAAGAGTTTTCAATTTACGGAAGCAAAGTGTCTACCTAGGATCAACCCTGAATCACGTCGGCCGATGAACGGTCGCTTCTAGGAGAGTAAGTATGACCATCGAACGTCAGGCCGCGCAGCATCGGCTCAATTGCGCGGAGGCCCAGGCATGACCGGCGCACCATCCCTTCCCGTCGTCGCGCTCACCTTGGGCGACCCTGCCGGCATCGGCCCCGAGCTGATCGCGAAGCTACTCGCGCGGCCGGATGCGACGACGCACGCGAATATCGTGTTGATCGGGGACCCTTGGCTTTGGGAAGAAGGCCAGCGGCTCGCACACGTGTCCGTCGAAGTCGAGCCGATCGCCTCGCTCGCCGACGCGCGCAACCGTCGCTGGACGAATCGTCCGGCCTTCTTCGCAGTCGATACCGTCAATCGCGCCGATGTCGTTTGCGGCGAGGCCCGCGCCGCGGGCGGCAGCTCGGTGCTGCAAGTGCTCGATCGCTGCATGGATTCGACGATCGAGGGCGACATCGACGCGATCTGCTTCGCGCCGCTCAACAAGCACGCCATGAAACTCGCGGGCCTCACGCACGAAGACGAACTGCATCATTTCGCGGAGTACCTGGGCGTGAAGCACTATTTCTGCGAGTTCAACACGCTGGGCGAGCTCTGGACGGCGCGCATTTCCTCCCACGTTCCGCTGAAGGAAGCCGCCGGCTATTTGACCGTCGAGCGGATCGTCCAAGCCGCCGAATTGATCTACCGCTCGCTGATCGACAACGGTATCGAGTCCCCCAAAGTCGCGATCGCCGCGTTCAACCCGCACGGCGGCGACGGCGGGATGTGCGGCCGCGAGGAAATCGACGTCATCGAGCCCGCCGTAGCCGAACTGCAAGCACGCACGTGGCCGACCGACGCGCCTTTCCACGGCCCCTTCCCCGCCGACACGATCTTTCTGAAGGCGCAGGCCGGCGAGTATCAAGCGATCGTCACCATGTATCACGATCAAGGACAGATCGCGATCAAGCTCATGGGCTTTTCGCGCGGCGTGACCGTGCAAGGCGGACTGCCCGTGCCGATCACCACGCCCGCGCACGGCACCGCTTATGACATCGCGGGGCTCGGCCAAGCCGATGTCGGGGCGACCTGGCAAGCGTTCCGGATCGCGTGCCGCATGGGCGCCGCGCACCGGCGCGCCCTCGCCGCGATTCGCGCGTAACGGCGCATTTTCCCTCATCCAATCGATCTCGAACCAACGGAGACACCGAATGAAAATCAAGTCCGTGCGCGCGCGCCTCTTTCAATGGAAAGGCAAGACCGTGCCGCCGCAAGGCAACTTCTGCTCGAACGCCATGGATCTGCTCTACGCCCCGCAGGAGACGATGAGCACGTTCCGCTTCCACTCGTGGACGGTGCTCGAGGTCGAAACCGACACGGGCATCGTGGGCCTGGGCAACGTCGCACTCGCGCCGCAAGTCGCGAAGGTCATCGTCGACGAATACCTCGCCCCGCTCGTCATCGGCCAGGATCCCTGGGACTATGAGTATCTGAATCAGCGTATGTACCGCGCCACGCATGCGTGGGGCCGCAAAGGTATCGGCATGGCCGCGATCTCGGCCGTCGACATCGCGATCTGGGACATCCTCGGCAAGAGCGTCGGCAAGCCCGTATTCAAGCTGCTAGGCGGCCGCACGAAGGAAAAGATTCCCTGCTATTACTCGAAGCTCTACCGCACCGATCTGAAGCAGATGCAGGCAGAGGCGCAGAAGTATCTCGATCAGGGCTTCCGCGCGTTCAAGATGCGCTTCGGCTACGGGCCGGCGCACGGCCAACAAGGTGTGGTCGAAAATTTGAAATCGGTCGAAGCTGTACGTGAGGTGATCGGCTACGACAACGATCTGATGCTCGAGTGCTACATGGGCTGGAACGTCGAGTACGCGAAACGGATTCTGCCCAAGTTGGAAAAATTTCAGCCTCGTTGGCTCGAGGAGCCCGTGATCGCCGACGACATCGACGGGTACGCGGAGCTGAACCGTTTGACGAGCATCCCCATTTCGGGCGGCGAGCACGAGTTCACGTTGTACGGCTTCAAGCAACTGCTCGACCGCAAGGCGGTGTCGGTCGTTCAGTACGACACGAACCGCGTCGGCGGCATCACCATGGCGCACAAAATCAATGCGCTGTGCGAGGCGTACAGCGTGCCCGTGATTCCGCATGCGGGGCAAATGCACAACTACCACCTGACGATGAGCACGCTCGCTTCGCCGATGAGCGAGTACTTTCCGATGTTCGACGTCGAGGTCGGCAACGAGTTGTTCTATTACATCTTCAGCGGCGAGCCTGTCGCCGAAAACGGCTTCCTGCAACTGCGCGACGACGTGCCAGGTCTCGGGCTCACGCTGAAGACCGAGTTTCTCGACCAGTTCGAGATCGCGGAGTAATCATGCGCGCACGTTATCAGGGGGTATTTCCGGTCGCACCGACCATCTTCCGCGAGGATGGCGCACTCGATCTCGACGGCCAGCGCCGCTGCCTCGACTTCATGATCGACGCGGGCTCGAACGGAATCTGCATTCATGCGAACTACTCGGAGCAGTTCGCGCTTGCAGACGACGAGCGCGATCTCGTCACGCGCACGACGCTCGAGCATGTCGCGGGCCGGGTGCCGGTGATCGTCACGACATCGCACTTCAGCGCGCGCGTCTGCGCGCAGCGCAATCGACAGGCGCAAGCCGCCGGTGCGGCGATGGTCATGGTGATGCCGCCGTATCACGGGGCGACGTTCCGCGTGCCCGAAGCGCAGATTCAAGCGTTCTTCGAAGCGGTGGGCGCCGGCCTCGACATCCCGCTCATGATCCAGGACGCACCGGCGAGCGGCACAGCGCTCCCAGCGCCGTTTCTCGCGAAGCTCGCACGCGAAATCGAAGCCGTGTCGTACTTCAAGATCGAGACGCAAGGCGCTGCGTCGAAGCTGCGCGAGTTGATCGCGCTCGGCGGCGAGGCGATCGAGGGGCCCTGGGACGGCGAAGAAGGCATCACGCTGCTCGCCGATCTCGACGCCGGCGCGACCGGTGCGATGACCGGCGGGGGCTATCCGGACGGCATTCGCCGGATCGTCGACGCCCATCGCGCCGGACGGCGTGAAGAAGCCGTCGAGCAGTACGCGCGCTGGCTGCCGCTGATCAACCATGAAAACCGTCAGGCTGGTTTTCTCGCGGCCAAGGCGTTGATGAAGGCGGGTGGCGTGATCGCGTGCGACAAGCCCCGCGCCCCCTGGCCGGAATTGCATCCAGAGGTTCGCGCGGGCCTGCTCGACGCCGCCCGGCGGCTCGATCCGCTCGTGCTGCGCTGGGGCCGGTAGAGCACACACGTCAAGCACACAGGCGGCCCCTAAGCAGGCCGCTGTCGCCTATAACGAAATTGGAGACATCAAGATGACAATGCCCGACACAGCGAACCCGATGTACGAAGCCGGGGCCGCCATTCCATCCCGCCGCTGGCTGCGCGTGATCCCGCCTCTGCTGCTCGCATGCGTCATTTCGTACATGGATCGCGTGAATATCGCGTTCGCCATGCCAGGCGGCATGAGCGCCGATCTCGGCATGGACGCGACGATGGCGGGCCTCGCCGGAGGGATATTCTTCTTCGGCTATCTGTTCCTGCAGATACCTGGCGGGCGTCGTGCGGCGCTCGGCAGCGGCAAGGCGTTCATCGCATGGTCGCTGGTGAGCTGGGCTATCCTGTCCGTGCTCACGGGGCTCGCAACCCATGTATGGGAGCTGCTCACCTTGCGCTTCCTGCTCGGCGTCGCCGAGGGCGGAATGCTGCCCGTGGTACTGACGATGGTCAGCAACTGGTTCCCCGATCACGAGCGTGGCCGCGCAAACGCCATGGTCATCATGTTCGTGCCGCTTGCCGGATTGATCACCGCGCCGCTGTCCGGCTTCATCCTTGCCGCGTACGACTGGCGCCATCTGTTCTACGGTACCGGCTTGCTGTCACTGCTGTTTCTGGGGATCTGGCTGGCGTTTGCCGATAACAGCCCGGAGACCGCGAGCTGGATATCGCCGCGCGAAAAGGTCTACATCCTCGAAGCGTTGCGTGCGGAACAACAGCACAAGCGGGAACTGGGCAAGCCAGCCGCCGCTTCGTTGGGCGCGCTGGCGCACAGCCCGACGATCTGGCTGCTCATCGCGATCAACTTCTGTTACCAGGCCGGTATCTACGGCTACACGATGTGGCTGCCCACGCTCCTAAAAAGCCTCACCCACACGGGCATGGACAAGGTAGGGATGCTCGCCATGCTGCCCTACGTCGCGATGATGGTCGGCATGTTCGCGACCTCGTATCTGTCCGACCGCACAGGCCGGCGGCGCATTTTCGTCCTGCTGCCGCTCGTCGGCTTCGCCGCGTGCCTCGCGCTTTCGGTGCTGACGCGCTCGGCGATGCCCGTGTCGTTTGCGTTCCTCGTCGGCTGCGGTTTTTTCCTACAGGCGGCGGCCGGCGTATTCTGGGCAATTCTGCCGAAGCTCTGCAGCGTCGAGATGGCTGGCAGCGCACGCGGCCTGATCAATGCATTAGGCAATCTGGGTGGCTTCGTCGGCCCGTACGCGGTCGGCGTGCTAACCCAGCACGTCGGCCCGACCGCCGGCGTGTACTGCCTCGCAATCGTGCTCGCCATGGCCGGACTGCTCTCCTTGAGGCTGCCCAAACGCTGCGAAAACTGATTCCCCGCCCTGCGGTAAATGCAACGCGCCGGGCGCGGCGAGACATTCGAAAGACGGAGATTGACGATGACCGACATCCTGCTGCTGGTACAAAAATGCGCGCATACCTTCAGCTTTTATGACCTCGAGACGAAGACGGCGCTCAGGCATATCGTATTGCCGAATTTTCCCCACGAGTTCACCGTCGACGCGACGCAACGTTTTGCGTATGTCGGCATCTTCGGTATCGAAACCGCGTGGACACGAGGGCAGGACGGCGATCACCGTATCGCTGAAATCGATCTGCATGAGCGCAAGTTCACTCGCATGCTCGACCTCTGGCCGTACTACCGGCCGCACGGAATGGCGAGCGATAGCGCAGGCCGCCTCTACGCGATGAGCGAAGCGAACGATATGCTGCTCGTCTTCGATCGTCCGCGCGAGCAGGACGTGCCAAACATGGCGGTGCCTTCGGGCGGCGTGAAGACGCATCTGGTCACGCTCACGCGCGACGCACGCTGTGCCTACGGCGTGCATCTGCTCTCGAACACGATCACGCAGTTCCATCCGCGCGATGCGACCGTGGCGCCCCGCGCGGTCATGCCGGGACCGCGCCCCGAAGGCAACGCACTCTCTAGCGACGAGCGCACGCTTTACGTTGCCAACCGCGGTGACGACACGCTCGTTGCGATCGACACCGAATCGATGACCTGTGGCCGTCGTGTCAAAACGCGTAGCGATCCGAACCGCATCTATCGTACGAGTGCGCCCGACGGCCGCGACCTGCTGCTACTGACGAACTCAGGCGAGCGCTCGATTTCGGTATTCGACGCCGGGCAACTCGAGGAGATCGAGCGAATCGCGCTGCCGGCGAACCCAACGGCGTTGTCGTTCCATCCTTCGCGAGGCGCCGCTTACGTATCGTTCCAGGACGATCACGTGCGCGAACTCGACCTGACGAGCTGGCGCTTCGTTGGCGAGATGCCGACGCTGCGCGAGCCCGACGCATCCTATGTGCTCGCGGACGGTCGCTGAAAGGTGGCGCGTGCCGGACGCGCCCTCCTCGATGCCGGACGCGATCGTCGATGCACACCATCATTTATGGCGGCTGGATGGTGACGTGCGCTATCCGTGGTTGCAGGAAGCGTACGACCCCACGCATTTCATGCTGGGGGACTACGACGCGCTGCGGGCGGACTTCGATGTCGACGCGTTCCGGCGCTCGACCGGCGGCACGCCACTTGTGGCGAGCGTGCACATCGAAGCCGAATGCGCACGAGCCGATGCCGTGGCGGAAACTCGCTGGCTGCAGGCGGTCGCGGCGCAGCAACAGTTGCCGTCGGCTATCGTCGCGTGGGTCGATCTGCTGGCCGGCGATGCCGAAGAGCGCCTCGCGCAACAGGCGGCGAGCCCCCTGGTACGCGGCGTGCGCTTCAAGCCGCGCACGTCGCCAATGCCGGGGGACACGACAGACGGCCCCGGTTCCCTGCACGATCCGCGCTGGCCGCGCGCGCTCGAGCCTCTGGTCAGGCTGGGATGGAGCTGGGACCTGCGCATACCGTTCTGGCATCTGGGCGAAGCCGCCGCGCGGCTCGCAGACGCGCCGGCCATCGAGGTGGTGCTCGAACATGCCGGGCTGCCATGGGATCGCACGGACGCTGGCCTTGCACATTGGCGACGCGGAATGGAAGCGCTCGCCGCGAATCCGCGCGTGTCGGTCAAGCTCTCGGAATTCGGCTTGCGCGATGCCCCCTGGAACGAAGCGGAGACCCGACGAATTATCCGAGACACAATCGCGATCTTCGGCGCCGGGCGCTGCATGTTTGCGAGCAACTTCCCCGTTGCACGATTGCGCGTCGCCTACCCGGATCTGTTGCGGACCTTCGCGACCGCAATGGAAGAGCTGAAGCTCGACGCCGCAAAGCGCCGCGCGATCTGGCGCGACAACGCGATTCGGGTCTACCGGATCGATTCCTGCATTCCCCTCGAGACAAACGAACAGCAAGGGCGATGACGCCGATCACCGCCCGTTTTCTCGAAACGATCGC
>DASVLS010000087.1:0-37335 GCA_036384755.1 Trinickia sp.
TGCTGCCCAACGAGTTCTATACGACGCGCGAAGACATGGTGCTCGTCACCGTGCTCGGTTCGTGCGTGGCCGCCTGCATCCACGATCGAACGGCCGGGATCGGCGGCATGAACCACTTCATGCTGCCCGACGACGGCGAGCAGCCGTCGCAAGCCGCCTCCGACGCGATGCGCTACGGCGCCTACGCGATGGAAGTGCTCATCAATGAGCTCATCAAGATGGGCGGCCGCCGCGAGCGGTTCGAAGCGAAGGTGTTCGGCGGCGCCGCGGTGCTCGCCGGCATGACGACGATCAACATCGGCGATCGAAACGCGGAATTCGTGCGCCGCTATCTGGGGCTCGAGAAAATCCGTATCGTGGCCGAGGATCTGCAAGGCGTGCATCCGCGCAAAGTCGCCTTCATGCCCGATACGGGCCAGGCCATGGTGAAAAAGCTGCGCTTGCAGCAAGACCCGAGTGTCGCCGAGCGCGAGCAGGCGCTTGCCAAGCAAGTGGCCGAGGCGCGGGCGGCGCGTCATGCGCGGGCGGCGCGCGAGCGGGGCCGTGCCGAGTTGTTCTCGACGAACGCAAGCGGACAGGCGGGGCCGGCGAATCAAGCAGGGCAGGCGGCGCAAGGCGCCGCGCAAAAGCCGCGCGTCGAGCTGTTCGGCGCGCCGCCGGCCAAGCCCCGCATCGAGCTCTTCGGGGCCACCGCCCGCGGCGCCGGTTCGATCAACAGCGCCAAGACCGTAGAGGAGGCGTAGTACCCGTGCAGAAAATCAACGTTTTGTGTGTCGACGATTCGGCGCTGATTCGCAGTCTGATGACTGAGATCATCAACAGCCAGCCCGATATGACGGTCTGCGCGACGGCGCCGGACCCGCTCGTCGCGCGCGAGCTCATCAAGCAGCACAACCCCGACGTGCTGACGCTCGACGTCGAAATGCCCCGCATGGACGGGCTCGATTTCCTCGAAAAGCTGATGCGGCTGCGGCCGATGCCCGTCGTGATGGTGTCGTCGCTGACCGAGCGCGGCTCGGAAATCACGCTGCGCGCACTCGAATTGGGCGCCGTCGATTTCGTGACCAAACCGAAAGTCGGCATTCGCGACGGCATGCTCGAATACGCAGAAAAGCTGGCCGACAAGATCCGCGCCGCCGCGCGTGCGCGCGTGCGCGCCCGGGCGGCCGCACCGGCCCCGGCTGCGGGCGCGCATCCGGCGGGCGCATCGGCGCCGATGCTGAACAATCCGCTCGTCAGTACGGAGAAGCTGATCATCGTCGGCGCATCGACGGGCGGCACCGAAGCGATTCGCGAAGTGCTGACGCCGTTGCCGCCCGATGCGCCGGCTGTGATGATCGCGCAACACATGCCGCCCGGCTTCACGAAGTCGTTCGCGCAGCGCCTGAACGGGCTGTGCCGGATCACCGTGAAAGAGGCCGAGCACGGCGAGCGCGTGCTGCCGGGCCATGCCTACATCGCGCCGGGCCATGCACATCTGTTGCTTGCACGCAGCGGGGCCAACTACATTGCGCACTTGTCCGACGATCCGCCCGTGAATCGGCATCGGCCCTCGGTCGACGTCCTGTTCCGTTCGGCTGCCCAGCACGCCGGCAAGAACGCCGTCGGCGTGATTTTGACGGGGATGGGCCGCGACGGCGCAGCCGGATTGTTAGACATGAGAAATGCAGGCGCATACACTCTCGCGCAGGATGAGGCGAGCTGCGTCGTTTTCGGCATGCCGCGCGAAGCCATCGCGCTCGGCGGCGCCGACGAGATTGCGCCTTTATCGGAAATGAGCCGCCGAGTGATGGCACGTCTCGCGGCGATGGGCGATCGAGTGCAGCGCGTCTGACCGGGCAAGCCCGCTTCTTGCGCCGACCAATCAGGGTTAAAGGGAACGAAGATGGATAAAAGCATGAAAATTTTGGTGGTGGACGACTTTCCGACGATGCGCCGGATCGTCCGCAACCTCTTGAAGGAGCTCGGCTACGCCAACGTCGACGAAGCGGAGGACGGCGCGGCGGGCCTGTCGCGCCTGCAGAGCGGCGGTTTCGACTTCGTCATTTCCGACTGGAACATGCCGAACATGGACGGTCTGGAAATGCTCAAGCGCATTCGCGCCGACGCGGCGCTGTCGCACTTGCCCGTGCTGATGGTGACCGCCGAGTCGAAAAAGGAAAACATCATCGCGGCGGCGCAAGCCGGCGCGAGCGGCTACGTGGTGAAGCCGTTTACCGCCGCCACGCTCGACGAAAAACTGACGAAGATTCTCGAGAAGATGACGAAGACCGGGAGCTGAAGTGAACGAGGCCACCAATGAGCAATCGGCTGGCGCGGACAGCCCCGATTTGACGACCGACCGCATTCTCGCGCGCATCGGTGCGCTGACGAGGACGCTGCGCGATTCGATGCGCGAGCTCGGGCTCGACAAGCATGTCGAGCAAGCCGCCGAGGCGGTGCCCGACGCGCGCGACCGCCTGAAGTACGTTGCAGCCATGACCGAGCAGGCCGCGGAACGGGTGCTGACGGCCATCGACATCGCCAAGCCGCTGCAAGAGCAGTTGCAGACCGATGCCGCCGAGCTCGACGGCCGGTGGGAGCGCTGGTACGCCGCGCCGATCGAGCGCGAAGAGGTGCGCACGCTGATGACCGATACGCGGGCGTTTCTGGCTCGCGTGCCCGACACGACCGCGGCCACGAACGAGAAGCTGCTCGAGATCATGCTTGCGCAGGACTTCCAAGATCTGACCGGTCAGGTCATCAAGAAGATCATGGATGTCGTCTACGTGATCGAGCAGCAACTGTTGACGGTGCTGGTCGAGAACATCGCGCCCGAGCGGCGGGAGCAGTTCGCCCAAACGGCGGCGGCGCTCGCGGCCGGGCCGGCCGCCAGCGCGACGGGCAGCCCCGAGCACCTGCTCAACGGGCCGCAGATCAACCCCGAAGGGAAAGCCGACGTCGTGCAGGATCAAGCCGACGTCGACGATCTGCTCGCCAGTCTCGGTTTCTGACGTAGTCATTCCTGGTTGTTTTCGATTTCGAAAGGCGGCCCGCTTCGCGCGGAGCGGCCTTTCGTCGTGTGTGCTGCGGGGCGACGCTCGGTCCATCTCCCGCATGCCCGGCGCCGGTTTCGATCGGCGTCGCCGCTTTTAAAAGATGGCGCCGGCAGCAATGCGCCGAGGGGCGCAAAAAAAATTAATTCATAAGAGGCTTTTAGATGTCGAAAACGACTAAACGCGCCGCGATAAGCGCGGCGCTCTGCTTCGGGGTATTGGGCTTGGCCGCGCCCGCGTTAGCCGCCCTCGGCGGCACGCCGACGCCGCCGCCCGCGGGGGCCGTTTCCGTTTCGCTCTCTCCGATCGTTCACGCCGCGGCTGCCGTCACGAGCGCCGCCTCATACACGGTGACGCAGACGACGCTTACGTCCGGCACTGTCGTGCGCGAGTACGTTTCGGCGGCCGGAGCGGTCTTTGGCATCGCCTGGAACGGGCCGCGTATGCCCGATTTGCCGGCGCTGCTGGGCACCTACTTCACGCAATTCGACAGTGCGCGCGCGGCATTGCGCACGGCGCAGCCGGGCCGCGGCCCGCTCGATCTGTCGTTGCCCGGTCTCGAGGTTCGTTCGGGAGGCCATATGGGCGCGTTCTCGGGGCAGGCTTACCTGCCGCAATCGCTGCCGGCCGGCGTGAGCGCCGCCGACATCCAGTAACGAACGAGGACGAAGAAACATGTTGCGTATCAACGGGAAGTGGGCCCGGGCGCTCGGCGCGTTCGGCCTGGCAGCGGCGATGGCGATGGTCGCGGGTTGCGGCGGCGGAGGCGGAGGCGGTGATTCGAGCACCGCGACGACGAACAGCACGAGCAGCACCGGTAGCACCGGGAGCACGAGTTCGACCAGCGCCAGCACGGTGGTGTCGACGACGCCCACGACGCTGGCGAACAATCAGGTCGCCGTCGTCGTGTCGACGGGTGTGACGAGTAGCGCCAAGAACATTCCGATGGTGAGCGTCACCGTGTGCGCGCCCGGCACGAGCACGTGTCAGACGATCGACAATATTCAGCTCGATACGGGATCGATCGGCTTGCGGCTCGCGTCGGATGCGGTGAACAGTACCCTGCTGGCCGCGTTGCCCGTCGAAACGGTGAGCAGCCAGCAGGTGGCCGAATGCCTGAGTTTTGCCGACGGCAACACTTGGGGCTCGGTACGCACGGCCGATATCACGATTGGCCAAGAAACGGCTTCGAGCATCCCCGTGCATATCTTCGGCGATCTGCAGCAATCGGCCGCCGGCGGTACGAGCAACGCCTGTGCGAGCGGGACGCTCAACAATACGACGGCCAAGCTCGCTGCTCACGGCATTCTCGGCATCGGGACCGCGAAGTACGATTGCGGCTCGGGCAGCCAAGGTTGCACTGTTTCGCCGAACAGCACCTACTTCGGGTGCACGACGACCGCGGGCACGACAAGCTGCGGAGATTTGGCGGTGCCCGTTGCCCAACAGGTGGCCAACCCAATCCAGTTCTTCGCCTCCGACAATAACGGCGTGGTCCTGAACATGCCGGCGGTGACGGCATCCGGCGCCATCAGCGCATCCGGATATTTGACTTTCGGTATCGGAACCGAGACCAACAATGTGCAGCCTTCAGGCCTTCAGCAACTCACCCTCGACCACTTCGGGAATGCCCAAAGCGCCGCGCTTAACGGCACGTCGGTGACTTCGGCGTTTTTCGATACCGGCTCGAACGGCTTGTTCTTCACCGACAGCTCGATCTCGCTTTGCTCCGGCAGCACCGGTTTCTACTGTCCCGCCGCAGCCGTATCGCGACAGCCTTCCGTGACGGGTTACAACAGTACGACCACCTCGATCACGGTGGGTGTCAGCAACGCGTTGACGTTGTTCAACAGCGGCAATCAGGCGTTCAACGATCTCGGCGGCAAGTTCTCGTCGCTGAGCGCCGCGTTCGATTTCGGCTTGCCGTTCTTCTATGGCCGCACGGTCTACCTCGGTTACGATCCGGTCGATGCGACCAGCTTTGGCAGTGCGTCGGCGGCGTATATCGCGTTCTAAGCGAGCGTTGCCTCCAATCGTCCGCGCGCGGTTCATCCGCTTGCGGGCGGCTGCGACCGGCGCGGTCGCCACGGCCTGATTGGCTGTCGGCGCCGCGCCGATTTCTTTCTCTCGCCCCTTCCGAGCGTAAGCCTCGCCGTGCGCGGTGCCCCGCGCGCCGCCGTGGTCACGTAGCGATTCAGCGCCCCGGGCTTCGCGGCGGTCGCCATCTACGCGTCGTTTAGCCAAGATCGCGCCCCCACTGCAAGATCTGCCGCGGCGCACCCGCTCCTGCAACGGAAATCGACCGCTTCGCTAGGCACGCGACTTGCTCACCGATCCCGCCTCATACGCGCGTCGCCGTATGTACTAAATTTCAGATGTAAGGTCGGCCCGGCGGCGCCATATCGCCGGTCAACCTCAACCGCGACCGCGCGTGCGAGAACCCACCTCAGGAGGAATCGATCGATGTCGAATCGCCTTTTACGCGCCGCGGTGCCCGCGGCGCTCGTCCTTTGTGCGGTGGCCGGCACGACGCAGCCCGCCCGAGCGGCGCTGGGCGGCAGTCCCATGTCCACCCCGTCCGGCGCCACGACGACCACGTCGGCCGCGATCGCTCACGCGGCTGCTTCCGACCGAGGCGGGTCGGGCGCAGCGGCTGCCGCCTCTTATTCGGTCCGTTCCACGACGTACTCGAGCGGCACGCAGGTGCGCGAATATGTCGGCGCCGACGGCATCGTGTTCGGCATTGCGTGGAATGGCCCGCGCATGCCGGATCTACAGACGATGCTCGGTAATTATTTCCCGCAATACGCAAGCGGCGTCAAAGCCCTCAAGGCGGCCCATCCGGGGCGCGGGCCGGTGGCCGTCGAAGAGTCCGACCTCGTCGTCCACTCGGGCGGCCATATGGGCTCGTTCTTCGGGCAAGCCTGGCTGCCGATGTCGCTGCCGGCGGGCATGACCGGCAGCGACATCAAGTGACTTTCGGCTCCGCCCTACGGCGATACCTACCGGCTTCCCCGACGCGGCCGTACCCGACTCACCGAAAAACAGGGAGAACCATGTTGCGTACCGATAGCAGAGTGTTTCGAGCGCTCAAGGCGCTCGGCGTGATGTCCGCCGCGGCGCTCGTCGCAGCGTGCGGTGGGGGCGGAGACGACGGAGGCGGCGGCTCGGGCGGCGGTACGTCGGTGGCGGCGAACCAGGCCGTCGTGACGGTGGGCCGCGGCGTCGAGGGCGTCGCCAACATTCCGACCGTCAGCGTGAAGATCTGCGCGCCGGGCACGACTACGTGCCAGACGGTCGACAACATCCAGGTCGATACGGAATCGTTCGGGCTGCGGCTCGCCAGTTCGGCGGCGAGCCAAGTGCTGAGCGCGCTGCCCAACCAAACGGTGAGCGGAAGCCAACTCGCGGAATGCACGGCGTTCGCCGACGGCTATACGTGGGGGTCGATCCGGACGGCCGATCTGACGATCGGCGGGAAAACCGCCAGCGCCGTGCCGATCCAGGTCGTCGGCGATATGCCGCAAGGCGCCGTGCTGACGGGCGGATGCGCGACGGGCACCCTCGAGCTCACCCCGGCGGACCTAGGCGCGAACGGCATTCTTGGCGTGGGCGTCGCGCCAAACGATTGCGGATCGCTCTGCGCGAGCCCGCCGGCCGGCAACAGCAACTATTACGCGTGCCCCAACGGCGCGAACTGCGTCCAGACGGTGGTCCCCGCCGCGCAGCAGGTCGCCAATCCCGTCGCCAAATTCAGCACCGACAACAACGGCGTGATCCTGTCGATGCCCGCCATCGGGCCGAACGGGCAAGCCACTGTCGCGGGAACGCTCACCTTCGGGATCAACACGCAGTCGAACAATGCCCTGCCGAGTTCGGTCACCAAGCTGGCGACGAACGCATACGGCGACGTCAATGCGACCTTCAACAATAGCAATGTGACCGCATTCTTCGATTCGGGCTCGAACGCGTATTTCTTCACCGACAGCACATTGTCCAATTGCACGGGCAATGCGTCGGCGTTCTATTGCCCTCCTTCGACTGTCACCCGACCCGTGACGGTCGCGAACTACAACCAGTCGTCGCCCGGCGCGGCAAACGGATTGGCGGTTTCGATGTCGGTCGGGAACGCAACGCAATTGCTTTCCAACGGCAATTACGCGCTGAACAACCTGGCAGGTGACCTGGGGAGCTCGTCCTTCGTCGATCTAGGCATGCCGTTCTTCTACGGCAGGACCGTCTACTACGGCATGGATCAAACCGGCTCGGGCGGCGCGAGCCCCTTCATCGCGTTCTGATCGATCGGGCCTCGGGGCGAACCCGGGGCCGATTCCTTTCTTTTGCCTTTCTCTTCCCTTCCCCGCGGGCGCGGCGGCGCTGGCTTGGCGCCCCGTCCATCACTCGAAATGCACCCGTTTCCCCCGCCTTATCCGCCGATCATCCATTGACCCGTGCAGGAATAATCCCTCTCACTGGATAACGGCATGTCGCCGTGAATCTTGCGGAGAGATTCCCCCGTGGCAGAGGACAGCGACCTCGACAAAACCGAAGCAGCGACCCCCAGGCGCCTGGAAAAGGCGCGCTCGGAAGGGCAGGTCGCGCGCTCGCGGGAATTGGCGACGTTCGCGCTGCTGGCTGCGGGCTTCTTCGGCATGTGGGGGCTGTCGGGCCTGATCGGAACCCATTTGCAGTCCATGCTGCGCGGCGCGTTCACATTCAGCCACGCGACGCTCGCCGATACGAACCGCATGCTGATCGGCGCGGGCAACGCGGGGCGCGAAGCCTTCATGGCGCTCGCACCGGTTCTCGCCTTGACGGGCGTGGCGGCGCTGACGGCGCCGATGGCGCTCGGCGGCTGGCTGCTCTCGTCGAAGGTGTTCGAGTTCAAGTTCGAGCGGCTAGATCCCGTCGCCGGCATAGGCCGAATGTTCTCGATCAACGGCGTGATCCAGCTCGGCATGTCCCTCGCCAAGACGCTGCTCGTCGGCATCATCGGCGTCGTGGCCGTGTGGCGGCGCAAGGATCAAATTCTCGGGCTCGCGGGCGAGCCGCTGCACACCGCACTCGGGCACGGCCTGTCGATCGTCGCCGCCTGCTGCGCGACGACGGTGGCCGGCATGTTCGTGATAGCCGCGCTCGACGTCCCTTATCAACTTTGGCAGTACAACAAGAAGCTGCGCATGACGAAGGAAGAAGTGAAGCGCGAACACCGCGAAAACGAAGGCGATCCGCACGTGAAGGGCAAGATTCGCCAGCAGCAGCGCGCCATCGCGCGCCGCCGCATGATGGCCGCGGTGCCCAAGGCCGACGTCGTCGTCACGAACCCGACGCACTACGCAGTGGCCCTGCAATACGCCGACGGCGAAATGCGCGCGCCGAAGGTCGTCGCCAAGGGCGTGAACCTCGTTGCCGCCCGCATTCGCGAAATCGCCGCCGAAAACAACGTGGCGATGCTCGAAGCGCCGCCGCTCGCCCGCGCGCTCTATCACAACGTCGAACTCAATCGCGAAATCCCCGGCACGCTCTACAACGCCGTGGCCGAAGTGCTCGCGTGGGTTTACCAGCTTCGCAAGTTCCGCGCGGAAGGCGGAGACGTTCCGGCTGCGCCGACCGAACTCGACGTGCCGGCCGACATGGACACCAAGGGCCCGATTTCCGAGGCCGACGAACGTGAAGAAGCCGACGAAGCGCTCGGTGACGCCAACGAAGGAGCATCGGCATGAACGCCCGCGTCGGAACCCTTTTCGGTAAGGGCCAAGTACTGAACGGCACGAACCTGCGCGCGCTCGCAGGTCCGATCCTGATCTGCATGATCCTCGGCATGATGATTCTGCCGTTGCCGCCGTTCCTGCTCGATTTGCTGTTCACGTTCAACATCGCGTTGTCGGTGATGGTGCTGCTCGTCAGCATGTACACGCAAAAGCCGCTCGATTTCGCGGCGTTTCCTGCGGTTCTGCTGTTCTCGACCCTGCTGCGCTTGTCGCTGAACGTCGCCTCGACGCGGGTCGTGCTGCTCGAGGGCCACACGGGCCCCGGCGCGGCCGGTCAAGTGATCGAATCGTTCGGCCACTTCCTCGTGGGCGGCAACTTCGCGGTCGGCATCGTCGTATTCGTGATTCTCATGGTCATCAACTTCATGGTGATCACCAAGGGTGCGGGGCGTATCGCCGAAGTGGCCGCGCGCTTCACGCTCGATGCGATGCCCGGCAAGCAGATGGCGATCGACGCCGATTTGAACGCCGGCCTCATCAACGAGGACGGTGCGCGCAAGCGCCGCCAGGCCGTCTCGCAGGAAGCCGAGTTCTACGGCGCGATGGACGGCGCCTCGAAGTTCGTGCGCGGCGATGCCATCGCGGGCCTCATCATCATGGTCGTCAACGTGTTCGGCGGGCTCATCGTCGGCGTCGTGCAGCACGGCATGGATTTCGCGTCGGCCGGCAAGACGTACACGTTGCTCACGATCGGCGACGGCCTCGTCGCGCAGATCCCCTCGCTCGTCATCTCGACGGCGGCCGGCGTGATCGTCTCGCGCGTGGCCACCGACGAAGACATCGGCACGCAACTCACGGGACAGCTGTTCACGAACCCGCGCGTGTTGATGATCACGGGCACGATCATCGTGCTGCTCGGCTTGATCCCGAACATGCCTCACTTCGCGTTTTTGCTGCTCGGCGGCGGCGCGATCCAACTCGGCCGCACGATGAAAAAGCGCGCCGAAGCGGCCAAGACGGGTGTCTCGCTCGTCGACGTGGCGCCGGCCGTGGCCGCGCCCGCGGAAAATACCGAAGCGAGCTGGGACGACGTCACGCTCATCGATACGCTGGGCCTCGAAGTGGGCTATCGCCTGATCCCGCTCGTCGACAAAAATTCCGACGGCGAACTGCTCAAGCGCATCAAGAGCATTCGCAAGAAGTTCGCGCAGGAAATCGGCTTCTTGCCGCCGGTCATCCACATCCGCGACAACCTGGAGCTGCGTCCCAACGGGTACCGCATCGCGCTCAAGGGCGTCGAAGTGGGCGTGGGCGAGGCGTATCCGGGCCAGTGGCTCGCGATCAACCCGGGGCAGGTCTCGGCCGCGTTGCCCGGGCAGCCGACGCAAGATCCCGCTTTCGGCTTGCCGGCGGTCTGGATCGATACGAACTTGCGCGAACAGGCGCAGGTGTACGGCTACACCGTCGTCGATGCGAGCACCGTCGTCGCCACGCACTTGAACCACCTCGTCGTGACGCACGCGGCCGAATTGCTGGGCCGTCAGGAAGTGCAAGCGCTGCTCACGCGCACGGGCAAGGATGCGCCTTCGCTCATCGAAGACTTGGTGCCGAAGACGATCCCGCTCACGACGCTGCAAAAGGTCTTGCAGAACCTGCTCGAGGAAGGCGTGCCGATCCGCGATATGCGCACGATCCTCGAAGCGCTCTCGGAGCACGGCGGCAAGCTGACCGACGCGCACGATCTGACCGCCTGCGTTCGCCTGGCCCTCGGCCGCGCGATCACGCAGCAGTGGTACCCGGGCATCTCCGAGATGCAGGTCATGGGACTCGATTCGAACCTCGAGCGCGTGCTCTCGCAAGCGCTCGCCACGGGCGCGAACCCCGGCCTCGAACCCGGCCTCGCCCATACGCTTTTGACGGCGACGCAAAAAGCGATCGTCCGTCAACAAAATGCCGGGCTGCCTCCGGTGCTGCTCGTGCAACACGCGCTTCGCGCGATGCTTGCCCGATTCCTGCGCCGCAGTCTGCCTCAATTGAAAGTGCTCTCTTACGCCGAAGTGCCCGAGACGCGCACGATCAAAGTCGTTAACCTCATCGGGGGTCAAGCTTGAACATTCGTAAATTCATCGGCGCAACGAGTCGTGACGCGCTGCGCCTCGTGCGCGAAGCCCTCGGTGCGGACGCAGTCGTGCTCTCCAACCGGACCAATGACGACGGCAGCGTCGAAATCGTCGCGCTCGCCGACACCGACTTCGCGCAGATCGCGCCCGACGCGAGCGAAAGCGCTGCGTCCGGCATGACGCAAGGCCCAGGCGCAGCGGCCAATCCGTACGCCGCCGCCGCGGCTGCCGCGCAGCCTTCCACCGGCTACACGGGCGCCGCTGCGGGCACGACGGCCTCGAACCCTTACGCGAACGGCATGCCGGACGTGTTCTCGGCCGTGTTCGGCGCGAGCCCGGAAGTCGGCGTGCAAGCGCAAGACGAAGGCCGCGCTTCGGCGCCCGACGCCGCCGCGATCGCCTCGCCGCGTCTGACCGAGCGTCCGAGCTTCAAGGCGCGCGCCGCCGCGCCGAGCCTGCCGGCATCGAACCCGACGGCCAATGCCGACGGCGCCGGCAACGCCGAAGCCTCGCTCACGATGGCCGAGTCGAACCCCTGGCTGATCGACCACGCCCGCCGCATCGCCGCCCAAAGCGAGCGTGCCGCGCATAGCTCGCGCGCTCACACGATGACGCCGACGGCCGCGACGGCCAAGGGTCTCGGCTCGGCGGGCCGCGTGCTGTCGCCCGAGGACACCGCTTCGGCGCAGTTGCCCGACTGGGCGCACGAGGCCGCCCGCGTGGCCGCCCGCCGCGCCGCGCCGCGCGTGAAGCCGGCGTTCGAAGGTCTCGGCGAGCAAGAAACGGAAGCGGTGGCCGATGCGATTCACTCGCGCGTGGAAGAGATCGTGAACCAAACGGTGATGAACGAGCTCTCCTCGCTGCGCGGCATGATGGAAGAGCAGTTCGCCGGCTTGACTTGGGGCGAGCGCCAGCGGCGCAGCCCCGTGAACGGCGAAGTCACGAAAGCGCTGTTCTCGGCTGGTTTCTCCGCACAGCTCGTGCGGATGATCGTCGACCGCATGCCCGCAGTGGAAAACATCGACGCGGGCATGCAATGGGTGAACCAGGTGTTGGCGTCGAATCTGCCCGTGCTCGAAAACGAGGACGTGTTGATGGAGCGCGGCGGCGTGTTCGCGCTGACGGGCCCGACGGGCGTCGGCAAGACGACGACGACGGCCAAGCTCGCCGCGCGCTGCGTGATGCGCTTCGGCGCGAGCAAGGTGGCGCTGCTGACGACCGATAGCTACCGGATCGGCGGCCACGAGCAGCTTCGCATCTTCGGCAAGATCCTCGGCGTATCGGTCCATGCGGTGAAAGACGCAGCCGATCTGCAGCTCGCGCTGACCGAGCTGCGCAACAAGCACATCGTGCTGATCGACACGATCGGCATGAGCCAGCGCGACCGCACCGTATCCGACCAGATCGCCATGCTCTGCGGCACGGGCCTGCCCGTTCAGCGTCTGCTGCTGCTGAACGCGACGAGCCACGGCGACACGCTCAACGAAGTCGTGCAGGCCTACCGCAGCGCGCCGGGGCAGCCCGAACTGGCCGGCTGCATTCTGACCAAGCTCGACGAGGCGACGAATCTGGGCGGCGTGCTCGATACCGTCATCCGTTACAAGCTGCCGGTGCACTACGTTTCGACGGGCCAGAAGGTGCCCGAGAACCTCTATGTCGCCACGAAGAAATTCTTGATCAAGAGCGCGTTCTGCATTCCGCGCGACGGTTCGCCGTTCGTGCCGCAGGACGATGAGATTCCCGCACTGCTCTCGGCGTTGTCGAGCCGTTCGAGCGCCGAGTTGCACGAGGTCCGCTTTGGCTAAACAAGTCACCGATCAGGCAGAAGGGCTGCGCCGGCTGCTCGCGAAGAGCGGCTCGCGTGTCGTCGCGGTCACAGGCGGCCCGGTGGGCGTCGGCTGTACGTCGACGGTCGTCAATTTGGCGGCGGCGCTGGCCATGCTCGGCAAGGACGTGCTCGTCATCGACGAACGCTTGGGCGCGAACGCCGTCTCGACGATGCTCGGCGGCGTGCATGCTCGCGGTTCGGTGCGCGCCGTCTTGAACGGAGAGATCGAGCTCGAGCGCGCTTGCGCGCGCCACGAGTTGGGTTTTTCGGTGCTCGCGGCGTCGCACGAGAACTGCGCGGGGTTCAGCGCCGCGCAGCTCGGGATGCTGCTCGCGGGCCCGGCCGACGTCGTGCTCGTCGATGCGCGGCTCGACCGCCAAGGCGCGCTGTCGGCGCTCGCGGCGCAAGCGCACGACGTGCTGATCGTCACGCGCGTGGCGGCCCAGGCGATCACCGAAGCCTATGCGTGCATGAAACGGTTGCATTTCGAGCTCGCGATCGCACAGTTCCGCGTGCTCGTGAATCATGTGTCGAGCCGCGCCGATGCGCAGACGACCTTCGAAAATCTCGCCGAAGTGGCCGCGCGCTACTTGTCGGTGTCGATCGAGGATGCCGGCTGTGTGGCGGCCGATCCGCTGATGGAGCGGTCGCTCGAACTCGGACGATGCGTCGTCGACGCGTTCCCGTCGGCTCTGTCGGCACGTGACTACCGTCACGTCGCTTCGGAAATGTTGTATTGGCCGATGCGCCCGGCGATGTGTTCGCCGCGCGAAGAGGCTGCGGTGCGCACGGCCATGCCGGCGTCGGCGATCGCCGATACGCTGGCCGCGCGCCAGCACGCTTGAAACGTTAGGGACAAGGAGAAGGGGACCCTCGATGTACAACGCTCAAGGGAAAATGTCCCAGACGGATGTATTGACGCAGTACGCGCCGCTCGTGCGCAGACTTGGATTGCAGCTCGTGGCGAAGATGCCGGCGAGCGTCGATTTGGACGACTTGATTCAGGCCGGCATGATCGGCCTGCTCGATGCGGCGAGCCGCTACAAGGAAGACCAGGGCGCGCAGTTCGAGACGTACGCCAGTCAACGTATCCGCGGGGCGATGCTCGACGAATTGCGCAACAACGACTGGCTGCCGCGCAGCTTGCGCAAGACCTCGCGCGAGGTCGAATCGGCCGTTCACCAGGTCGAGCAACGGCTCGGCCGGTCCGCGAGCGAGACCGAAGTTGCCGACCATCTGCAGATGCCGCTCGACGCTTATCAGTCGATGCTGCAGGATCTGCACGGCAGCCAGCTCATCTATTACGAAGACTTCGACCGCTCGGCGGACGACGAACCGTTTCTCGACCGCTACTGCGTCGACCATGCCGATCCGCTGTCCGCGCTACTCGACGACAGCCTGCGCTCGGCGCTGGTGGAGGCGATCGAGAAGCTGCCGGAGCGTGAAAAGTTGCTGATGTCGCTTTACTACGAGCGCGGGATGAACCTGCGCGAGATCGGTGCGGTGATGGAAGTGAGCGAGTCGCGCGTATGCCAGCTGCATAGCCAGGCCGTTGCCCGGCTGCGCGCGAAGCTGCGAGAAATGGCCTGGGCCAGCGTGGAGTGATTTTATCGACGCGCGGCGACGCGAAAGCGGCGCAATGCCCTTTCCGCTTGCCGCGCGTTAAGATGCTTCGCATTGCCGCTTCCAGCGTGGGGCGGCGTTTTTGCGAGAGCATGTCATGCCTGTTTCGAACGAAGGCGGCTGGCGATGGCCATGAAGCCGCTTGCCGCGAATGCCGCGCTGGTCGTCGTCGACATGCAGAACGGCATCGACCGGGCGACGCTCGGCCGGCGCAACAACCCGGATGCCGAGCGCAACATCGAGACGCTGCTCGCGGCCTGGCGTACGTCGGGCCGGCCGGTCGTGCACGTCCGTCATATTTCTCGATCGCCTGAATCGATCTTTTGGCCGGGGCAGAGCGGCGCCGAGTTTCAGCCGCGCTTTGCGCCGTTGGCGCACGAGCATGTGGTCGAAAAGAACGTGCCCGACGCGTTTGCGGCGACGGGGCTCGAACGCTGGCTGCGCGTGCGGGACATCGAACAAGTGGTGATCGTGGGTGTCATCACGAACAATTCCGTCGAAGCGACGGCGCGCAGCGCGGGCAATTTGGGGTTTTCGGCAACCGTCGTGTCCGATGCGGCGTTCACATTCGACTTGCGGGATCTGAACGGCCGGGTCTGGCCGGCCGAAGACGTGCACGCGCTGTCGCTCGCGAACATCGCGATGGATTATGCGTCGGTGCGAGCGACCGAGGCAGTCGTGAGAATGCTGGGACAGGCGACTGCGAGGGCGAACGACGGCCCGCGACGCGAACTCGATCGAGAGAATGTCGATGACGACTGCGCATAGTTGGCCGATGCTCGTGAGATCGCCCTCGGGGCTGAAGCACATCGGCAGCAGCGCCTTCGATGTTTGTTTGCCGGTCATTGGCACACTTCGAGATGCTGGGCGCTGGACGCATCGCTTCGGCTAGTAGAGTCCCGTATCCCGTCGGTATCATTGGCCGAGCACGCCGTATGGCGTGAGTTTGCCGCGCCGAATAGTCGGACCGTGGGAGCGAGCAATGCCAGGAAAACCCGTGAGCTTCGGGAGGGCGCAGATGCGTGAGCCGATCTACAAATCCGCCTATATGTATGCGCATCGCGGCGAGGGCGACACCTTCCATCAGGCCTTTTCTCAAAATGTTCGGCGGCTTCAAAAGCAACGCGCAGGCGACCGGACGGAGGTCGGTCCGATTCCGGTGATCTGTGGGGGCGAGCCGGCCCTCGATTCGATGCAGCGGGCGCGCCGGCAGCGAATTGACGACATCGAGGTGGAACTCGCGAACTGCACGGACGTTCGACAGCAGCGAATGCTGGCGCTGGGTCTGGAGGTCGCGCGAGAGATGCAACTCCTCGGCCCCGATGCGCTGGCAAAAATAGAGGATCCGGAGAACACGGAGATTGTGGTGCTCCACCACGGTTCCTACGAGGGTACGCTGACGACGGCCCCCTCTTCCTCCGCTATCGCTTTTTCTATCGAAGACCTTCCACGCAGTTGGAAGTCGCTCGGTATGCCCCTGACGATCGGATCGATCGATCTTTCCTCATGTGAGTCGGGCGATGCTGGCCCGCGTCGTAGATTCGTCTCGTATGCGCCCGGTTACAGCGGTTCCTTCTCGGAGGCGCATATGGCCCCGGGGCAGCGGGTCGCGAACAAAATGAAGGCTCTGAAGTTCACTCGGTGCCGCGTCGTCGGCTATCAGGGGCAGGGTATGGCCCTGTCGGAACGAATCCCGATGATGATGGCGCAGACGGGATATCGACTGAAGGAAGGCGTCGCCTTGCCCGAGCCTGGGCGCCGGGTGCAATTATGCATAGACGGCGATGTGATTACGGACATAGCGGACAGCCACGATGCTTCCATCGTATTCGAACCGATGGACTCCGACCGCAAACGCAGGAGACTTCGATACAACCACGCGTACGTCTATGCTTCGAGCGCCGAAGGCAACGTGCTCGAATTCGCCATTGACGAAAACATCCGCCGCCTCGTTAAATGGATCGACGAGCCGCCGGTCCGTAAGCCGCGCGGCCCGATTGCGGTGCTTGCGCCGACGGGCGAGATCGAAGAGCAACTGACAGCAGCGCGTGAAAAGCGAATCGACGAGCTTGCCGACGAAGTCCAGAGCTTGCGACAGAGACTGCGCTTGCATCGATCGTCCCCAGGCGACGATTCATCCCAAGACGGCACGCGCGGACAATCGCAGCGAGAAATCGAAGGGCTCGAACGGTTGATCGAGCAAACGTCGATGTATCTGGCCACTGCGGAAGCGACCGAGATCGTGGGGCTCGAGAGCCTGACCGCTATCGACGACAGGCTTGTGCGAAATGACGATCAAAAGCGCGCTATGCTGAGCAGTCGCCTCGATCAAACGAAGATCTACATTCCTCGTCCCGGTAGCGCGGGATCCAACGCGCTAGCGACCGACCATGGCGATAAGCTCGTTGAGGATTGGCTGGACAAAGTGGCGTACGACCTCGGGCAATACTTCGCGCGTCGCGGTATCGCTCCCCGGATCGGGTCGTTTCGCTTGCCTTTCCCTGGCTCGGCCGATACCGCGCCGCGTCGTAAGTTCGAGTCTCGTCCGCGGGGCTACGGTGGCTTTCCTTTTCGTCGGTGCATGGCCCCCGGACAATATCTTGCGAACAAGTTAGAAGAAAATGGATTTGTCCGTCCTCGAGTGTCGGGATATCAGGGGCGTGGCGTTCTCTGGACCGACGCGAAGGATTTCATCCTAGAGCCGCCCGGCTCGGCGATTGCCGGACATGAGGCCACGACTAGACTTGGGGGGTGGGGGGCTAAGGCCCTCGCGCCTTGCCATGCCGTGCGTATCGCTCAAGACGACTGGAAAAGCGCGAGGCGCCGCAGCACGGTGGCGCGCGAGTTTAGGCCACAGCGTGGCTGCGGCCTTTTATGCCTTTAGACCGCCGCCATGCGCCCATCCGGCCCATAAACACCGGCCGCATGACGCGAGGCCGCGCCGCGCAGAATCGCGAGGGCGCTCTGGTTGTAATTCATCCGAACGCGGATCATGAGGCCGTTCGTGGCATTGGCGCGGCGCGCACGTTCCACGACCGCCTGCAGCAACTTCCACTGCTTGGCAAGCCGGGCATCGTCGGCGATAGCGAGCTCCATGCCCTTCCAACCGCTGGGCAGGCCCATCCGGCGCAACTGGTCGTCGCGCGTTTTTTCGAGCGAAGCCAATTTCTCGGTCAGCTCGGTTTTCTTCTCGACGATGCCGGGCAGCGTCTCGAGCGGCGATACGGCCGCGAGCGCTTTCTCCTCGTACATCAGCAAGGACGCGAACGCTTCGAGCGTCGCGTGTTCATCGGTCACAGTAGCAAGCAGGGCGTCTCTCATCTCATCCGCCAACATAGGCGCGCGTGCACGCGCTCGGTTCAAGCCGACGAGGCGAGCACGGCGGTCAAGACGCCGCTCAGCCGCCCGTCGACGGGTTGTTCAACAACTCGCGGGCCGTCGAGAGGATACCGTCCGCGATCTTGCTCGCATCCATCGTCAACGTACCGTCAGCAATCGCTTGCTTGATCGACTCGACGTGCGCGACGTCGATGTCGGCCTCGCCGGACGCGGCCAGCGAGCGCAATTGGGACGACAGCGCAGACAAGCTGACGCTGGCGTCGCCGCCCGGACCTTGGGCCGATGCGGCGCCGGCGCCCATGGGCGCGGCGCTCGCCGCAGCCTGGCCGCCTTGGCGGGTACCCTGTACGCCGCCCTTGGGCGACGACAGGTTCGAAGTAGAGGTGGAATCGACTTTCACGATGGCTTCCCGAACGATTTCGATTTGAATGTGATAACGGCGACACCCATCGAAACTTTAGCGCAATCCGGAAAATCACCTGCAGGCCAGGCCGCCGATTCGGGGCCGAATCGGCTGGCTCGCCCTATGGGCGCGGCTCTCCGGCCGCTGCGGCCTACTTTACGCCGTTCGCACCTTACATCTGGACCTCGACTGTCCCCCCGTCCTTCACGATGCCGGAAATGATCTGGCCCCCAGCCATCTTGACGCGTACCTGCTGTCCGGGAGACGCGTTGTTCATGACGCTGCCCTCGGACGAAATCGAGAAACCTTGGCCCTGTGCGACGACGCGCACCGTCTGGCCGATCGTGACCGCGCTCGCGCTTTTCAAAAGATCTTGGCGCAGCGGCATGCCCGCGCTGATCCGTGCGATGGCCGAAGCGCCGACGGCTTGCGACGGGTCGGTGATGACCGCGCGCGGCAGGTTCGACAGATCGCCGTTGCGCGCCAGCAGGTCTTGAGCCGTGACGACGGTGCCCGGCTCGATTTGGCGCGCCGCGAGGTAGTACGTCGCCTCGATCGAAATGCGGGCTTGCAGATAGAGCGTCCAAGGCTTGGCCCCGGCGCAGCGCACGCCGACCGTCGTCCGGCCCCAGAGCCGGGCGCCGGTCGGCATGAACGGCTCGAGCGTCGTGCAGGCGGCTAGGCCGCGCGGGAACGTGGGCGCGACCGTGATGCCGATCTTGCCGGGCAAGCCCACGGTTTGCTGCTGCAAGAAGGCCAGCGCGGCGCGGCGGATCGTTTCCCCGTCTTCCGGGCCGGACGGCGCGTTCGACGCCGGCGTAGCCGCGGCGGCCGTGGCGGCCGGCGCAGGCGAGGCGGCCGCGCGGGCAACCGCGGTTGGGACGGTCGATGCCGCGGGCGCGTGGAGCTCGGGTGCAGGCGAAGCTGCGCCGGACGGCACGCGAGCGGCCACTCGGACAAATGTCGGGTTGGTCGGCTGTTCGACGGCGATCGGCTGGGCGGCGGTGCGCACTGCCCGCTGAGGGGCGGTCACGACGACGGGCATCGAGCGATTCGCCATGACCACGTTCGGCTGCTTCGGCACAGGCTGCCGCGCAACGGAAACCGGCGCCACGCCCCGGGTCGCCTCACCGGGCCCTGGAATGACGATCATGCTGTTCGCCGCCGTGCCGCTAGGGGCGGCGGCTTGGGTCTCGCCCGGCCCCGGGATCGTGATCGTCCCGCTCGGTTGAGCCGAATGCGCCTCGCCGGGCCCCGGAATATAGATTTGCCCGCCTGCGCCGGCGCTTTGCGCCCGCGCGACGGAGAACGGGATCAAGCAGGCCGCCGCCAGTGCGCAAACCGCCGCCCGAGCAACGCGCGCATGCCGCCGGCCGAGGGCGCGCGGCGCCTTGCGGCGCGCGGGATCGGAAGCGGCGGACATGGACATCGGGCTCTCCTTTGAAACAATTCGAACGACGAATCGAATTCTAGGACTCGCGCGAGCCGCGCAAACGTGGAATAGAGGGCGGCTTCCCCGGTTATTCGTCCGATTGCCCCTTGCCTGCCGCCCATAAGATGCATGTCATGCAAAAAAGCCTTCCCGGCGCCCCGAAGGAAGTTTCCTTGGAGCAGGCACCTTGTCCCGAACCGAGGTCGAGCCGAGAAGCGGCAACAAGCGGCCAACGCTTGGGTACGGAGAAACACCGATGCTGGACAAACTCGATGCCGAATTCGCGTTCGGCCGTGAAGCGCTCGATGTGCGCGCCTATCGGCAGGAACTGCTCTCGTCGAATATCGCCAACGCCGACACGCCTGGTTATAAGGCGCGCGACGTCGATTTCGCCTCGTCGCTGGCCGGTGCGCTCAAGCGCGCGGGTGGCGCCGCGGGCACGGGTGTGACGGCCAGCTCGGGCACGGCCCAACTGGCGATGGCCCAGCCGGCCGGCGTCACGAGCGGCATGACGATGGCATCCACGGAGCCCGGCCACATGACGGGCAAGGCGTCCTTGATCCCGACCGGCGGCGAGTCGCAAGACTACGGCAAGCTCGCCTACCGGAACCCGACCCAGCCCTCGCTCGACGGCAACACCGTCGATCTCGACGCGGAACGCGTGCAATTTGCCGACAACACGCTGCATTACGAATCGGGCATGACCGTGATGACGCAGCAGATCAAGCAGATGCTGGCGGCGATCACCTCGGGCGGTTAAAGGCTCAACGCTAAACACTCAACACTCAACACTCATCGCTGCGTTCGCGCCCCGGCTCGCATCGCAACCCACTACGAAGTACGAATCGTTAAGCGTCCATCGAAAGAGGCACTCCAGCCATGGCATTGATGAACATCTTCACCGTTGCGGGCTCGGCCATGTCGGCCGAATCTCAACGGCTCAACGTCACCGCGTCGAATCTCGCCAACGCCGACAGCACGACGGGCCCGGACGGGCAGCCCTATCGCGCCAAGCAGGTCGTATTCGCGGTCAAGCCGCTCGGCGGCGCGCACACGGCAAGCGGCCAGCAAGTGGGCGGCGTGCAGGTGACGAATGTCATCGACGATCCGACGCCGATGAAGACGACTTACGACCCGACCAATCCTGCAGCGAACGCGGACGGCTACGTGACGATGCCGAACGTCGACCCCGTGCAGGAAATGGTGAACATGATCTCGGCTTCGCGTTCGTATCAGGCCAACGTCGAGACGCTGAACACCGCGAAGAACCTGATGCTCAAGACCTTGACGATCGGCAGCTGAGGAGAAATTAGTGACGTCATCCAATACGACCATCGCCGGCGGCGGCACGGTCTCCCAAAACCTGCTCAATACGGTCAACGGTACGTCCTCGAGCAGCAGCACGTCGACTTCGTCGAGCGCGTCGCCGAACTCGCCGACAGCATTGCAGCAGACGTTCCTGCAATTGCTCGTCACCCAGTTGCAGAACCAAGACCCGACGAACCCGATGGACAGCTCGCAAATGACTTCGCAGCTGGCGCAGATCAATACGGTGACGGGCATCAGCCAGTTGAACACGACGCTGACCTCGCTCGCCTCGCAGCTGTCCGCGGGCCAAAGCGCGCAAGCCTCGCTGCTGATCGGCCAGAGCGTCCTCGTGCCGGGCACAAGCGCCACGACCGCGTTGTCGACCGTCGCGAGCGGCGTTTCCACGGGCTTCGGCGTGTCGCTCGATACGAATGCGTCCGACGTGACGGTGACGATCAAAGACTCGTCGGGGCAAGTCGTCGGCACGGTCGATCTGGGTGCGCAAAATGCGGGCACGGTGCCGGTTTCATGGAAGCCGGTGGATTCGTCGGGCAACGCGCTGCCGGACGGCACTTACACGATTACGGCCAACGCCACGACCAGCAGCGGCGTGAAGGCGACGGCCACCCCGCTCACCGGCGCGCAGGTGGAGAGCGTCGTCCAGCAAAGCAGCGGCGGCTCGGGCCTCTTGCTCAACGACGGCACGACGGTCGACATGACCCAAGTCGTCGCCATCCTGTAACCGCAACGAACCAACGAATTTTTCCGAAGGGAGACCGCTAAATGGGCTACCAACAAGGCTTGAGCGGATTGTCCGCATCGTCGAACGACCTCGACGTCATCGGCAACAACATCGCGAATGCGAACACCGTCGGCTTCAAGCAAAGCACGGCGCAGTTCGCCGACCTCTACGCGAACACGATCGCGACGACGGTCAACAACCAGATCGGCATCGGCACGCGGCTCGCCAGCGTTCAGCAAGACTTCACGCAAGGCACGTTCAAGACGACGGGCCAGGCGCTGAACGTCGCGATCAACGGCACGGGCTTCTATCAGATGTCGAACAACGGTTCGTTGACGTACTCGCGCAACGGCGTGTTCCAGCTCGACAAGAACGGCTTCATCACGGATTCGCAAGGCTTTCAGCTGATGGGCTACGCCGCGAACGCGAACGGCGTGATCAATTCCGCGCAGACGGTGCCGATTCAAGTGCCGACCAGCAACATCGCGCCCATCGCCACGCAAACTGTCTCCGCGCAGTTGAACCTGAACTCGCAAGACACGGTGCCGACGGTCACGCCGTTCTCGGCCACGGACTCGCAGACGTACAACTACTCGACCTCGATCCAAGTCTACGACTCGCTCGGCGGCTCGCAGCAGGTCAATATGTACTTCGTCAAGACGGCTGCGAATACGTGGGACGTCTACTCGGGCCCCGCTTCGGGCGCGATCAGCCAAGTCGGTACGGCCGGGTTCAGCACGTCCGGCGCGCTGACCTCGACGACGGCGACGGCGCCGGCAACGAGCCCGTCGACGGGTCAACTCTCGTTCACGATCCCGAACAGCGACGGCAGCACGACGCCGCAACCGCTGACGCTGGATCTGACGGGCACGACGCAGTACGGCGGCAAGGATGGCGTGACGAACCTGTCGCAAGACGGTTTCGCGACGGGCGAGTTGACGAACTTCTCGATCGGCGCCGACGGCATCATCTCGGGCACGTACTCGAACGGCCGCACGCAATCGCTCGGCCAGATCGTGCTCGCGAACTTCAACGATCCGAACGGCCTGCAGAACCTCGGCAACGACCAGTTCGCCGAAACGTCGGCTTCCGGCGTGCCGCAAATCTCGGCGCCGGGCAGCACGAACCACGGCACCTTGACGGGCGGCGCGCTCGAAAATTCGAACGTCGACCTGACGAGCCAGCTCGTCGATCTGATCACGGCGCAACGCAACTACCAAGCGAACGCGCAGACGATCAAGACGCAACAGGCCGTCGATCAGGCGCTCATCAACCTGTAAGCGCAACGCGCACCGGGCGAGTCATGGACCGACTGATTTATACCGCGATGACGGGCGCCACGCAGGCGCTCGAGCAGCAGACCGTCGTCGCCAACAATTTGGCGAACACCTCCACGACGGGCTTTCGCGCGGAGCTCGCGAACTTCCGCAACGTTCCGATGAGCTTCGGCGACGGCTCGACGGTCAACAACGACACGACGCGCACGTTCGTGCTCTCGGCCACGCCCGGCGCCGACTTCGCGCCGGGTCCGATCTCGCAGACGGGCAACCCGCTCGACGTCGCGATTCAAGGCCCGGGCTGGCTGTCCGTGCTCACGCCGGACGGCAACGAAGCCTACACGCGCGCCGGCAATCTGCACGTCGACGAAAACGGCCAGCTCGTCACGGCGACGAATCAGCCGGTGCTCGGCAACGGCGGCCCGATCTCGGTCCCGCCCGGCGCGAACGTGACGATCGGCAAGGACGGCACCGTGTCGGCGCTTGGCGCCGGCGATTCGCCCGCTCAGATCGTCGTGCTCGACCAGCTCAAGCTCGTGAACCCCGACCCCGCGACGATGACGCGCGGCGACGACGGCCTGTTTCGGACCGCCGACGGCCAGCCCGCCGACGCCGATCCGACCGTCAACGTGGTTCAGGGCGCGCTCGAAGGCAGCAACGTCAACCCAGTCGCGGCGATGGTCTCGATGATCACGAACGCACGCCAGTTCCAGATGCAGACCAAGCTGCTGCAGACGGCAGACCAGAACGACCAGACGGCCAACCAACTGCTGTCGTTCACCTGACCGGTTCCGCGCTGACCGTACACATACAGCCGAAACCGGATTGCAATTACCAGGAGATTCAACATGAACCGCTCGCTCTACATCGCCGCGACAGGCATGAACGCGCAGCAGGCGCAGATGGACGTCATTTCGAACAACCTCTCGAACGTGAGCACGACCGGCTTCAAGGGCTCGCGCGCGGTGTTCCAAGACCTCATCTATCAAACGTTGCGTCAGCCGGGCGCGAACTCGACGCAGCAAACGGAGCTGCCTTCGGGCTTGCAAGTGGGCACCGGCGTGCAGCAAGTCGCGACCGAGCGTCTATACACGCAGGGCAACCTGCAGCAGACCGGCAACTCGAAGGACGTCGCCATCAACGGCAACGGCTTCTTCCAAGTGCAGATGCCCGACGGCACGACCGCCTACACGCGCGACGGCTCGTTCCAAACGAACGCGCAGGGCCAGCTGGTCACGTCGAGCGGCTATCCCGTGGTGCCGCAGATCACGGTCCCGCAGAACGCGACGTCGTTTACGATCGGCACCGACGGCACCGTCAGCATCAAGGTGGCCGGTTCGACGAACAACCAGACGATCGGCACGATCCAGCTTGCTACGTTCATCAATCCGGCCGGTCTCGAATCGAAGGGCGAAAACCTGCTCGAGGAAACGACTTCGTCGGGCGCGCCCAACGTGACGACGCCGGGCTTGAACGGCGCCGGCACGCTCAACCAGGGCTACCTCGAAGCGTCGAACGTGAACGTCGTGCAGGAGCTCGTGAACATGATCGAGACGCAGCGCGCGTACGAGATCAACAGCAAGGCGGTCCAGACTTCGGACCAGATGTTGCAAACCTTGAGCCAGATGTCGGTTTAAGGCGAGTAGGGCAGCAGGACTTTGAACAGCAGGCGGTAAACGAAGATGTCGCAAACGAGTCGAATCCCCTTTCGCGTGCGCGGGTTGCGCGCGGCAGCCACGCTCACCTACGCGAGCGCGCTCGCGGCGGTGGTCGTGGGTCCCTTCGCCGGTTGCGCGCAGATCGAGCACCGCGAGCCGATCACGCAGCAGCCGATGACGGCCACGCCCCCCGTGCCGCCGCAGCTGCAGCCGCCCGGCGCGATCTACAACCCGGGCTACGCCGGCCATCCGCTGTTCGAAGACCAGCGTCCGCGCAATACCGGCGACATTCTGACGATCGTCATCGCCGAAAACATCAACGCCACGAAGTCCTCCGGCGCCAATGCCGGGCGCAACGGCAGCACGACGGCCTCCGTGCCGACCGCCGGCTTCCTGCACGGCTTGTTCAACCACGTCAACCTGTCGGCGTCGGGCGCGAACGCGTTCAGCGGCTCCGGCGGCGCCAACGCGTCGAACACGTTCAACGGCACGATCACCGTCACCGTCACGAACGTGCTGCCCAACGGCAACCTCGTCGTGAGCGGCGAGAAGCAGATGCTCATCAACCAGGGCAACGAGTTCGTCCGTTTCTCGGGCGTGGTGAATCCGAACACGGTCTCCGGCGAGAACACGGTGTTGTCGACGCAGGTCGCCGACGCGCGCATCGAGTACTCGGCCAAGGGCTACATCAACGAAGCGGAAACGATGGGATGGCTCCAGCGTTTCTTCCTCAACATAGCGCCATGGTGACCGCGATGACGACAGCTTCGATCATGCGCGCCCTGCGTGCCGTGCGCCGCGCGTGCGTGGCGGCCCTCGTCGGCCTACCCATCGCGTTTGCCGCCGTCGGCACGGCTCACGCCGAGCGCCTGAAAGATCTCGTGCAGATCCAAGGCGTGCGCGACAACCCGCTGATCGGCTACGGCCTCGTCGTCGGCCTCGACGGCACGGGCGACCAGACGACGCAAACGCCGTTCACGACGCAAACGCTCACGAACATGCTGGCCAACCTCGGCATTTCGCTGAACAACGGTCAAGCGAACGGCGGCGGCTCGGCCTCGAACATGCAGCTCAAGAACGTCGCGGCCGTCATGGTCACGGCGGTGCTGCCCCCGTTCGCGCGTCCGGGCGAAGCGATCGACGTGACCGTTTCCTCGCTCGGCAACGCCAAAAGCCTGCGCGGCGGCACGCTGCTGCTCACGCCGCTCAAGGGCGCCGACGGGCAAGTCTACGCGCTCGCTCAGGGCAACGTCGCCATCGGCGGCGCGGGGGCGAGCGCCAACGGCAGCAAGGTGCAGATCAATCAGCTCGCGGCCGGACGCATCACGTCGGGCGCGATCGTCGAGCGCTCGGTGCCGACGCAAGTCGCGCAAGCCGGCGGCACGATGCAGATGGAGCTGAACGAGATGGACTACGACACGACTCAGCGCATCGTGGCGGCCGTCAACAATGCATTCGGTCCCGGCACCGCGGTGCCGCTCGACGGCCGCACGATTCAAGTGCACGCGCCGGCCGATACGAGCCAGCAAGTGGCGTTCATGGCCCAGCTCGAGAACCTGGACGTGCGCCCGGCGCAAGCCGCCGCGAAGGTGATCCTCAACGCGCGCACCGGCTCGATCGTGATGAACCAGATGGTGACGCTGCAAAGCTGCGCCGTGGCGCACGGCAACCTGTCGGTCGTGGTGAACACGCAGACGGCCGTGAGCCAGCCCGGCGCGTTCTCGAACGGCAACACCGTCGCGACGCGGCAGTCGCAGATTCAATTGAAGCAGGACAACGGCTCGCTCAAACTCGTGACGGCAGGCGCGAATCTCGCCGAAGTGGTCAAGGCGCTCAACGCGCTCGGCGCCACGCCGGCCGACTTGATGTCGATCCTGCAAGCAATGAAGGCCGCGGGCGCATTGCGCGCGGATCTCGAGATCATCTAAGAAAAGAAAGGTGTCCCGATGAACCCGAACACGACCTACTCCGGCACCGTCGACACCGGCACCGACCTCACGCAGCGCTTTGCGCTCGACGTGCAGGGCTTCGACGCGATGCGCGCCCAGGCGGGATCGTCCCCGCAGCAGGCGCTGAAGTCGACGGCCAAGCAGTTCGACGCCGTCTTCATGCAGATGATGCTCAAGAGCATGCGCGAGGCGACGCCGCAAGACGGCATCCTCGATTCGCACGAGGGCAAGGAGTATCAGTCGATGCTCGACCAGCAGCTCGCGCAGCAGCTTTCGTCGAAGGGTGTCGGCGTGGCCAACGCGCTCATCACGCAACTCTCGCGTAACGCGGGCATCGACATGGGGGCGGGCGGAATCGGCGGTGCGAAGTCGATCTCGGGCAATGGCAGTGCGATCGGCGGCATGCTCGGCGGGGCGAGCGGCGACGCAGGCAGCGCGGCGATGCTCAGTGCGCTGGCGCGTGCTTATTCGAACGCCCAATCGAACGGATCGCTTGCGTCAGGCAAGGGCTACTCGGCGCAAAGCGCGCTGACGCCGCCGCTGCGCGGCAAAGGCGCTTCGCCGAAGATCGACGCGTTCGTCGACAAGATGGCGGCGCCCGCACAGGCCGCCAGTGCGGCGACGGGCATCCCGGCGCGATTCATCGTGGGCCAAGCCGCGCTCGAATCGGGCTGGGGCAAGGGCGAGATCAAGAACGCGGACGGCACCTCGAGCCACAACGTTTTCGGGATCAAGGCGACGTCGGATTGGAAGGGCAAAACGGTGTCGGCGACGACGACCGAATACGTGAACGGCAAGGCGCACAAGGTCGTGCAGAAATTCCGCTCCTACGATTCGTACGCCGACGCCATGACCGACTACGCCAACATGCTGCGCGACAATCCGCGCTACGCATCGGTGCTCTCGACATCGCACGATGCGGCCAGCTTCGCGCACGGCATGCAAAAGGCCGGGTACGCGACCGATCCGCATTACGCCAAGAAATTGATTTCGATCATGCAGCAGATGGCTTGATCGAGTTGTAATCAAGAATCGGCCGGCATTGCCGGCCCATCACGGGGAGCGCTTTCGAGCGCGACGGGGCCAAGTAGAAGACGGCATGAAGGCCGGCTGCCGAAAGGTAGCCGGCCGAGCCGCATCAGGCGCGCGCCAATAGCGCCCATCGTCGATAAGCGGTATAAAGCCACGTTTGCGCACAAACGGCGAGCGACCGAGCGTATACTCGAATACTAAAAAAATATTTCGAGCGAGCCTCTAAACTTTGCACGTTGGATGCCGCTAATCAGACACGACCCGTTCGGATTGCTGAAATGCATCCGAAAGCTTTTGCGTCGGCGCGTGTAATGCGCCCGCGCAAGTTCGCATACCCGAGCCCATGGATACCAATCAGTCGAATGGCCCGACGGAGGATGCCGCCGAAAACTATCTTGATTTCGGTCGCCGTAATCCGCTCGAAATCGGCGTTCAACTCCGCAATTTGGCCAATCGCGGCGATTTCCTGACCGTTCAGTACAAGAACGGGCAGCTGGTCACGAAGATCCTCGATGTCGACGTGCGCGAGCGTACGTTCTCCTTCGATTGGGGCGCGCTGCCCGAGCAGAACAAAGGCGTGCTGGGCTCGCCGTCCTGCACGTTCCGCGCGTCGCCCGAAGGCGTGCGCGTCGAGTTTTCCACCCTCACGCCTACCGAGACGAAGTTCGAGGGGTTGCCGGCCTTCGAAGCGCCGTTCCCCGAGGTGCTGTTCTACGTGCAGCGCCGCGAGTACTTCCGCGTCGATGCGCCCGTTCTCGATCCGTACTTCTGCCGCGGCCATTTGCCCGAAGGGGACGCGTTCCGCTTCGAAGTGCACGATCTGTCGCTCGGCGGCATCGGACTGCGCACGACCGACGAGCGGGTGGCCGAATTGCCGATGGGCGCCATGCTGCCCGACGTCGAGGTCCACCTGAACGGGCACGGCATGCTGTCGCTGGACCTCGAACTCGTCTCGATGCGTGCGACCGAGCTGCCCAACGGCGGCCGGCGCTTCCAACTCGGCATGCGTTTCGTGTCGCTGCCCGGCAGCGCCGAGAACACGCTGCAGCGTCTCATCACTCAGCTCGAAATGCGGCGTCGCTCGCTCGTCAAAGCGTAAAAAAATCGGGGGCCGATGCATGCGGCCCCCTTAAATTTTCTCGCGCGCGGCCGTTATACATGTGTTCCCTCAACGTGGCGGGCAACCGTTTGCGGCTCGCCCTTCAGGAAGACGCATGTCCAACGATATTTTCACGATCGGCTTGTCCGGGCTGAACGCCGCCCAGTGGGGGCTGCAGACCACGAGCCAGAACATCAGCAACGCGTCGACGCCCGGCTACACCGTCGAAAATCCCGTCTATGCGGAAGCAAGCGGCCAGTACACCGGCTCGGGCTGGCTCGGCTCCGGTGTCGACACGGTCACCGTTCGCCGCAACTACAGCCAATATCTGAGCACCCAGCTCAACAACGCCACTTCGACGAACAGCGCGCTGTCGGCCAACTATGCAATGGCCGCGCAACTGAGCAACCTCGTAGGTAGCCCGACGGGCGGTATTTCGTCGGCGATCAACGCCTACTTCACGGGCTTGCAGAACGTCTCGAACAACCCGAACAGCATCCCGACGCGCCAAACCGCGCTTAGCGCCGCGCAGACGCTTGCGACGCAACTGAACGCGGCGGGCGAGCAGTACGATCAGCTTCGTTTGAGCGTCAACCAGCAGTTGCAAACCGCAGTTGCATCGATCAACACCTACTCGTCGCAGATCGCGAGCTTGAACGGCCAGATCGCCGCCGCGTCGGCGCAAGGCCAACCGCCGAATCAACTGCTCGATCAGCGCGACCAGGCCGTCGCCCAGCTGTCGCAGCTCGTCGGCGTGTCGGTCGTGCAGAACTCGAGCGGTTATAACGTGTTCATCGGCAACGGGCAGCCGCTCGTCGTCGCGAGCCAAAACTTCGAGCTCGGCACCGCCGTTTCGCAGGGCGATCCGAGCGAGCTCGCCGTGACCTACAAGGGGTTGGCCGGTGCGAGCTCGCCGCCGCCCGTCCAATATCTGCCGGCGTCGGCACTGCCTGGCGGCACCGTCGGCGGCTTGCTGCAATTCGTCAGCCAGACGCTGGACCCGGCCGAGTCCCAGCTCGGCGCGGTCGCCACGAGCTTTGCGGCGCAGGTCAACGCGCAGAACGCGCTCGGTCTCGACCTGTCGGGCAATACGGGCGGCAATCTGTTCACCGTCGGCTCGCCCACCGTCTACTCGAACCAGGCCAATACGGGCAACGCGACCCTATCGGTCAGTTTCGCGAACCCCGCGCAGCCGACGAGCGACGATTACGCGCTGTCGTTCGCGAGCGGCACCTACACCCTGACCGACACGACGACGGGCACCGTCGTCGGCACGTCGGCCACGGCGCCGGACGGCACGACGCCGATCGGCGGGCTGCTCTTGAACATCACGTCCGGCTCGATGAGCGCAGGCGATTCGTTCACGATTCAGCCGACGCGCGGGGCGCTCAACACGTTCGCGCTCGCGACGTCGAACCCTTCGGCGATCGCCGCTTCGGCGCCGGTGCTCGCCTCGGCGCCCAGCTCGAACACGGGCACCGGCGCGATCACGCAGGGCTCCGTGACGGCCGGCTATCAAGTCGGCGGCACGACGACGCTGACGTACGACTCGTCCACCGGCACGCTGAGCGGCTTCCAGGCCGGCACGACCGTTACGATCGCCGGTACGCCGCCAACCTCGATTGCGATTGCGTCGTCCTCGACGCCCGTGCCCTACAGCGCGTCGCAGGGCGCGACGCTGACGATCGACAGCACGACGACCCCCGTTCCGGCCGGCATCACGAACGCCGTGACGGTGACGATCAGCGGCACGCCCGCGAACGGCGACACGTTCACGATCGCGCCGAACACGGGAACGTTCGACGGCCGCAACGCGCTGGCCATGTCCAAGCTCGTATCGAATGCGTCGTTGAACGGCGGCACTTCGACGTTGACGGCCGCGTACGCGTCCTACGTCAACAACATCGGCAATGCGGCGAGCCAGCTCAAGGCGGCGAGCACGTCGCAAACGGCGCTCGTCACGCAAATCACGTCGGCGCAGCAAGGCGTCTCGGGGGTGAACCTCGATGAAGAAGCGTCGAACTTGTTGCAATATCAGCAGGCTTATCAGGCGAACAGCAAGGTCATTCAAGCGGCCGAGTCGATGTTCCAGACCCTGATGGGCATCTTCCAATAAGAGGCTTGCCAGCGATGCGTATCTCGACTTCGCAGTTCTATAACCAGAACATCCAGACGATGGATAATCAGCAGAGCCAGCTGGCGACGTATTACCAGCAGCTCTCGAGCGGCACGGCGCTGACGACGCCGGCCGACAATCCGCTCGCGGCCGCGCAGGCCGTACAGCTGACGATGGTGTCGGCCACGTACACGCAATACACGACGAACCAGAACTCGGCGCTCACGTCGCTTCAGCTCGAAGACAAGACGCTCTCGAGCGTGACGGACACGCTGCAAAGCATCAACTCGGAAATCGTGCGCGCCGGCGACGGCAGCTTGAACGATTCCGACCGCGCGTCGATCGCCAAGGCGATCCAGGGTTATCGCGATCAGCTGCTCACGCTCGCCAACACCAGCGACGGCGCGGGCAACTACGTGTTTTCGGGTTTCCAAGCCACGACGCAGCCGTTCACGAACGCGACGGGCGGCGGCGTGAACTATCACGGCGACGACGGTATCCGCGAAGCGCAGGTGGCCGATACGCGCCAGGTAGCGACCAACGACAGCGGCTCGACGGTGTTCCTGTCCGTGCCGTCGGTCGGCACGACGCCGGTCTCGGCGGGCAACGCCGCCAACACGGGCTCGGGCACGATCGGCCGCGCGTCGATCACGAATCCGGCCATTGCGACGAACGGCGACAGCTACACGATCGCGTTCGGCGGCACGGCCGCCGCGCCGACCTACACGGTGACCGACAATACGCTGGTGCCGCCGACGACGACGGCCGCCACCGCGTTCAGCGCGAGCACGCCGATCCAACTGGGCACGGGCATGCAAGTGTCGATCGCGGGCGCGCCGAACCCGGGCGACACGTTCTCGGTCACGCCGTCGACGGCCCCGCAAAACAGCAGCGTGTTTGCGACGATCGACTCGGTCATCGCCGCATTGCAGACCCCGGCCAGCAACAATCCGGCGGCGACCGCATCGCTCGCGAATTCGCTGACGACGGGCCTTTCGGCGCTGCAAAACTCGCTGACGAACGTCACGGTCGTGCAGGCATCGGTCGGCGGCCGCGAGCAGGAGCTTCAGGCGCTGCAAACGACGACGCAAACGAACTCGCTGCAGACGCAGAGCAATCTGGCGGACCTGACGGGCGTGGACATGGTGTCGGCGATCAGCAACTTCGAACTGACGCAAAACGCGCTTCAGGCCGCGCAGCAGACGTTCGTGAAGATTCAGGGCATGTCGCTGTTCCAGTACATCGGCAGCTGATCAACGGTTGACGAAGCCACACGCCCGCAAGGGCGTGCGATAGGCCGAAGTCTCTTCGTCGGGACTTCGGCCGTTTTTTTCGAGTGTGCCCTGCTCGTGACGACGGGCGGCTGTACTCGACGCGACCACCCTAACGACCACCCTAACGCAGCGCCGCCGCCACCCGCCCCATCTCATCGACGCCTGTCTCGACGAGCCGTGAGAAGAACGGAATCATATTCGGCAGCATCAGCATGAGCAGCAGCATGCCGACCATCAGCGTGACGGAAAAGCCAATTTGAAACACGCCGATTTGCGGCGCGGCGCGGTTCAGAATGCCGAGCGAAAGGTTCGCGACGAGCAGTGCAATAACGACCGGCAGCGCAAGCAACAGCCCCGCCGTGAAAATAGCCCCGCCCCATTCGACCAGCGTGCGCATGCCCGGCGGCCCGTACATGGCCGCTGCGATCGGCACCGACTGGAACGAAGCGATCAGCGCGGCGATCATCTGCAAGTGACCGTTGAATGCGAGAAACGCCAGCACGGCGATCATGTTCAAAAAGCTCGAAATGACTTGCGCCGACGCGCTCGAACTCGGATCGAAGAACGTCGCGAAGCCGAGCCCCATCTGCAGGCCGACGAGCGTGCCGGCCATTTCGACGGCGGCGAACACGAGCTGCATGGCGATCCCGAGCGCCGCGCCGATCAAGAACTGCATGACCATGATCCAGACGCCGGCCGCCGAGAACACCGTCGCCTGCGGCATGGCGGGCAACGTCGGCGCCACGATGAGCGTGACGAACGCGGCCAGGCCGATTTTCACGCGTGCGGGCAAGGCCGTATGGCCGAATACCGGCGAGACCGCGATCAGGGCCGCGATGCGCGTAAACGGCCAAAGGAACGCCGTGAGCCAGGCGTTCAGTTGCGCGTAGGTAACGGTGAACATCGGCCGGATCCGGAGAGCGAACGAGCGAACGAGCGGACGAGCGAACGGGCGCGCGGCGACGCGCGCTAGCCCGCCATCGACGGAATGCTCGTCAGCATCTGCCTCATGTAGTCGAGCATGATCGAAAGCATCCATGGCCCGGCGATCACGAGCGTGATCGTCACGGCCATCAGCTTCGGAATGAACGAGAGCGTCGCCTCGTTGATCTGCGTGGCGGCCTGGAAAAAGCTCACGAGCAAACCCACGGCGAGCGAGACGATCAGCGGCGGCGCCGTGAGCAGCAGGGCGACGTACATCGCGCGGTGCGCAAGCGTCAGTACGGATTCGGGCGTCATGAAAGGGTCCCCTACGGTCAGGCGAAGCTCTGCGCGAGCGAGCCGATGAGCAATTGCCAGCCGTCGACCAGCACGAACAGCATCAGCTTGAAGGGCAACGAAATCGTGACGGGCGACACCATCATCATCCCCATCGACATCAACACGCTCGCGACGACCATGTCGATGATGAGGAACGGGATGAAGATCGTGAAACCGATCTGAAAGGCCGTCTTCAGTTCGCTCGTCACGAACGCCGGCACGAGCAGCGAGAGCGGCACGTCCTCGGGGCCCTGCAGCGGGGGCGAATGCGAAATCTTGGCGAACAAGGCGAGATCGGATTCGCGCGTCTGCTTCAGCATGAACTGCTTGAACGGCGCCACGCCGCGCTGCACGGCCGTCTCCATTGGAATCGTACCGTCGGAGAAGGGCTTGTAGCCGTCGTTGTAGGCCTGGTTGAGCACAGGCGACATCACGAACAACGTCAGAAACAGCGCCAACCCGACGAGCACCTGGTTAGGCGGCGTCGTCGTCGTGCCGAGCGCTTGGCGCAGCAGCGACAGCACGATGATGATGCGCGTGAAGCTCGTCATCATCAGCACCATTGCCGGCAAGAACGACAGCATCGTGAGCAGCAGCATCGTCTGCACGCTCAGCGAATAGGTCGTGCCGCCGCCGGGGCCGGGACTCGTCGTGAAGGCCGGCAAACCCGCGGGCGTTTGCGCCTGCGCAAGTTGCGGCAACAGCGCGAACATCAGAAAGGGAAGCGCGGGCAACGCGGCGCGAGCGAGCCGCGAGAGAAAGCTGGACGACATTACTTGCCTCCGCCCGAAGGCCGAGAAAACCGCTTGCGTGCTTCGTCCCCGAGCGCCGCGCGAAAGCGCGAGCCGAACGTGCCCGGCAGCGGGCCTTTCGTGGCGTCGCGCTCGCCGCCCTCGCCGCCGCCGGTTTCGCCGGCCGTCGGCGCCGGCATCGTATGCAGCAGCCGCACATTGCCGGGGGCCGCGCCCACGACGAGCCAGGTGTCGCCGATCTCGACGACGGCCACACGCTCTTTGCCGCCCAGCGAGACGCCGCCGACGGTGCGCACGAGCTGACCGCGCGCCGACGGCTGCAGGCCGAAACGGCGCGCGAGCCAAGCGCTGGCGAACACGAGCGCGACGACGAACGCCAAGCCGACGAGCGTCTGCAGCACGGCGCCCACGCCGACCGAGGGAACGGCCGTGCCCGCGCCCACGGCGGAGGCGATCTTCGCGGCGTTGTTGACTGCGTTCATATCGGCGGCCGCCGCCGCGGGCGCCATCGATGCGGCGGTGGCCGTTAGCGCCCACGCCGCTAGGGTTGCCGCCACGCACCGCATCCGCGGCGCACGGTGCACGATCGATTTCATCGGTTATCTATTGAGCTTTCGAATACGCTCGGCCGGCGTGATGATGTCAGTCAACCGGATGCCGAACTTGTCGTTGACGACGACGACTTCGCCTTGGGCAATCAAACAACCGTTCACGAGCACGTCCATCGGCTCGCCGGCCATCCCGTCCAGTTCGACGACGGAGCCCTGCGCAAGTTGCAGCAAATTGCGGATCGCAATTTTCGTGCGCCCGAGCTCGACCGTCATCTGGACGGGAATGTCCAGAATCATGTCGATGTCGTTGCGCGTCGTCGTGGGCTCCACCTTCGACAGCGGCTGGAACACCCCGGCCGCGGCGGGCGCGGGCGTGTCGTTCGAATTCTGTTCGGCTAGTGCGGCCGCCCAATCGTCGAGGCTCGTTTCGTCGTCGACAGGGGCGTTGGCCTGCTTGGCGCTCTCGGCGGCCGCAGCCGCCAGAGCGGCGTCGAGGTCGGCCGTGCCCTCGCCCGGCGTCGCGTTCAGATCACTCATAATCCGTTTCCTTAATCGTGTTTTCCGCCGCGCTGATCATGTTTTGCACGCGCAACGCGTATTGACCGTTGAAGATTCCGTAGCCGCATTCCATGACGGGCACGCCGTCGACTTTGGCAACGATGTTTTCGGGGATGTTGATCGGCAGCACGTCGCCCGCCCGCAAATTGAGGATGTCCTCGAACGTGACGGGGATTTGCGCCAAATCGGCCGTCAGCTCGACCTCGGCCAACTGAACCTGCTTCGAGAGCACACGGACCCAGCGGCGATCGACTTCGAGCGCTTCGCCTTGGATCGGGGAGGTCAGCACGTCGCGGATCGGCTCGATCATCGAATAGGGCATGCAGATATGCAGCGTGCCGCCCGTCGGCCCGAATTCGATCGAAAACTGCGTCACGATGACGATCTCGTTCGGCGTGGCGACGTTGGCGAACTGCGTGTGCATTTCCGAGCGCATGAACTCGAACTGCAACGGCCGCACGCTCTTCCAGGCCGTCGTGTAATGGTCGAACACGAGGCTCAGCAGCTTGCCGATGATCCGTTGCTCGGTCGCCGTGAAGTCGCGCCCTTCGACGCGCGTATGGAACCGGCCGTCGCCGCCGAACAAATTGTCGACGACGAAAAAGACGAGATTCGGATCGAACACGAACAACGACGTGCCGCGCAGCGGCTTCACGTGCACGAGGTTCAGGTTCGTCGGAATCGGCAGATTACGCGTGAATTCGCTGTACTTCAGCACTTTGACCGGACCGACCGAAATCTCGGCGGTGCGGCGCATGAAGTTGAAGATGCCGAGCCGCAACAGGCGTGCGAAGCGTTCGTTGATGATTTCGAGGCCGGGCATCCGGCCGCGAACGATCCGCTCTTGCGTCGCGATGTTGTATGGGCGAACGCTTGCCTTGTCGCCATGATCGGCGTCGACGTCGGATTCGCCGGTTACGCCCTTGAGGAGTGCATCGACTTCCTCTTGGGACATGAACTCTTCGTGGCCCATTGGATTGCTCGTCCCTGTATTGCGGTTGGTTGAGTAACGCCTCAGGTTGCATGCGAGGCCCGGCGTGCGACGCCCGGCCTCTTATGCACTACTGGACCACGAAATCCGTAAAAAGCACCTGCTCGACGTGCACGGGCGGCTCGCGCTCGTCCGTCGGCTTCTCGATCAGCGTTCTGAGCTCGTCGGCGAGCGCATGCTTGCCGTCGAGCGTCGCCAGGTCTTCCGGGTGCTTGTTCGAAAGCGCGAGCAAGATCCGGCTGCGAATCTCCGGCATGTGCTGCTGCAGCTCCTCCTGCGTCTTCTCGTTCGCGAGCTTGAGCGACAGGCCGACGCGCAGGTAGTGCTGACCATCGTCGGACAGCAGATTCACGGTCATCGGCTCGAGCGCGAAGAACACGGGCGGCGGGGGCGGCGGCGGCGGGGCCGGCTTGCTGCTGACGCCGTGCTTGAGCAGGAAGAAATACATGCCCCCGGCGGCCGCGCCGGCCGCGACGAGCGCGATCAAGACGATCAGCAAGATGCGTTTGAGCTTGCCCGACTTGGCGGGAACGTCGACGGTCTGCTGAGATGCGGTCGTGGATGCCATGACAATGCTTTGCGTAAGTGCGGTGATGTGAATTGTTCGCTAAAGCGGGCATCGGCGATAAGCCGAAAAGAAGGGACATTCGACGCCATCTCATTCGTTTAGGACGATGGCGCCACGGCCGCGGGCGAGAAATGGGGAGCAAAACGCGGACCCAGTCCAGGCTGGGCCGCGCGCGGTGGTGGGCGTTGCGACTGCCCGTCAGGCGAACGTATCGACGAGCCCGACGGTGCGCCGCGTGCTGATCGGTGCAGCGGAGGCGATCGTGTCGCCGCCCTGGCCGTTGCCGGCGCGGTCGCTGCCGCGACGGCTCGAACCGCCGCCTTGATTGCCGGCCTGCTGCTGGTTCGCTTGGCGCGCGAAACCGTCGCTGACGCTCGCGCTGCCCAAGCCGAGCCCGCCGGCCTCCAAGGCGTCGCGCAGCTTCGGCAGGGCCGCTTCGACCGCTTCGCGCACCTGCTGATGCTGCGAAACGAACAGCGCGTGCGCATGGTTGTCCGCCACTTGCAGGACGACCTGCAGCGGACCCAAATCGGGCGGGTTCAGCGTCAGCTCGGCGCTTTGCTGATGTGCGTTCGAAAGAAACACGACCTTCTGGCTCAACGCGTCTTCCCAGTCGGGCGTGCCGACTTGCGGCGCCAGCGCGGCTGCGGCGGCAGCCGCGGCATTCGGCGAAGCCGCCGCCGCCGCGGCTTGGGCCGCGGCGCTGGCG
>DASVLS010000088.1:0-34272 GCA_036384755.1 Trinickia sp.
CAACCACATATCCAGACGTCGATCACCGTTGCCGTCCTTGCCTGCCGTGTCGCGCCTTGCTCGATAAGCCGCTTGCCGCTGCGCCGTCGTTTGCGTCATCTCGTATCTCCCTCGTTACCCGGTAACTATCGATCCGAAGCACGTTACCCGGTAACGGAAAACTTAACGACGTGTGGCAGATTTAGCGCTTACGTCAATGCCGAGGCGTTGCTCCCTGGTGGTCCGTTCAATTTGTGGCGCCCTGGTGAGAAGTCACGCTTCGTCAAAGACCTGATAGGCGCGTTCGCATCGAACGCGCGCCTGCCCAAAATGCTGAATCGCGGTGCGATTCTAGAAACGTTCGTGCGTGGCTGCGAAGCGGGCGATTTCGTACTGCAGGTAACGAGAGCCGATAAATCGCTGCGGACCTTCTGGAAATCGACTCCCGACGATGCGGCGCTCAAAGACCCGACTCTTGAAGTCGTGCTTTCTGACGGAGCGACGCTTGCCGAACTTGACCCGAAGCTGCTGCTGATGAGTGCGTTGCCGGAGCTCTGGTCAACCGACGCACTTACGCTTGGGTCGATTGAGAAGTATTTTTCTGGCACCCATTACGTTCAGGTCGACAAGGGCGGCTATTTTGAGCCATTCTTTGTGCCACGGGCGCAACGGCCGATAATCAATGCGGCTGTACTGGACGCCGTCCGCACCGGAAGACTGTGGCTTATTAACGGACCAGTCAGCGTCCTCGGGGAGGATGTACCGGAGGGATTTTTGACGAACGACGCGGAGTTGCTTGCACCGCCGGCCGCCATCCCGGTCGCAGAGTTACTTCCAGATTCGTTGCAGTCATTGTGGGCCAGCGGGGAATGTACCGCGCACCAGCTACACTCGGCTCTGTCTATCAAGTGCGGACGCACGCTGCCGTGGACCTCGGTCCGCAACGCAATTGACGATGCTTTTCGAGTTGGACTGCTGGAGCGAACGGTCGACTCAAAAGATTGGCCAACCGACCTTGGAGGCGCATCCTCGGTCAAACTCCGAGCTGTCCGGCCTCGTGCCCCTGAGCCGCGACAATCTCAGCCCGTCGGGGCGAAGGTGGCTACCTCGGAGTTGGCGGTAAGCGAGGTTCAGGACCTAGCAGACCAAGTTGATGCTATCCGTTCGGCCGCTGCCGGACAAAAATTGATTTTCAAGGTTTCCGTCGAGGTAGGCGATGGCACAGCGCCACCTGAAAGTGTTGTCAATGCCGTCAATGACATCCTTGCCGCAATCAAAGCGGACTGGCGCCTAGGCTAAATGCGGAATTGAGCCGCGTGGCCAAAAGAAATCAGTCCTTGACGCGGGATTTCTTTCCACGCGGGTCCCTCGTGCGAGAAATCAGAAATCTCTTTCGACGTTACCCTGGAAAAGCGCGTTTTTACATCCAAGATAATTGCCAGCTCTTCGCCCCGGCTCCATCGGAGCGACACAGGTTGCAATAGGTCGGTTCAATCGACGTCAAAAGGCCCATAAGTTTCTCAACTTATGGGTCTCGTTTTCTCAGGTTATGCGTCTACCTACAATCCCCCTCAAACATCAATATTCCCCGCCCGCAGCGCGTTACTCTCGATAAACGCACGCCGAGGCTCCACCTCATCCCCCATCAGCGTCGTAAAGATCCCATCCGCTGCGATCGCATCTTCGATCTGCACGCGCAGCAACCGCCGCACGTTCGGATCCATCGTCGTTTCCCACAACTGCCCGGGGTTCATCTCACCCAGCCCCTTATAGCGCTGCTTCGAGACATTGCGCTCGGCATCGGCGATCAGCCAGCGCATCGCGCTCTTGAAATCCGACACCGCCATGCTACGTTCGCCGCGCTTGATGAACGCGCCCGGTCCAATCAACCCCTTGAACGTATTAGCCGTATTCAAAAGCTGTTGGTAATCCGCCGTCAGCAGGAAATCGGCATCGATAACGGACACCTTCACATTGCCGTGATGACGCCGCTCGACGCGCAGCGAACGCAACTCGCGCACGGCATCATAAGCCGCGAACACGCTAACCTCAGGCTTGAGCGGATCGTTGCGCAACGCCGTTTGCAACGCCTTAGCCGACGCTTCAGCCGAAGCCTCGCTCGTCAAATCGATCGCGACGCTATCCATCACGGCCTCGAGCGCTTTAGCATCGTAAAGACGGCTCAACCGCTCGACCACGCCCTGCGCCAACAGATACGACCGCGCAAGCTCGCCCAGCGCATCGCCGGCGATCGGCGCAGCGCCTTCGGCCGCCACAAGCTCCGAACCCTGCAACGCCAAGCGCAACATATGCGCGTTCAGCTCGGCGCCATCCTTCAAATACCGCTCGTCCTTCCCCGCCTTCACCTTATAGAGCGGCGGCTGCGCGATATAGATGTATCCGCGCTCGATCATCTCCGGCATCTGCCGATAGAAGAACGTGAGCAGCAACGTCCGAATGTGCGCGCCGTCGACGTCGGCATCGGTCATGATGATGATGCGGTGATAGCGCAGCTTATCGAGGTTGTAATCGTCTTTGCCAATGCCGCAGCCGAGCGCCGTGATCAACGTCACGATCTGTTCCGACGACAGCAGCTTGTCGTAGCGCGCCTTCTCGACGTTCAGCACCTTGCCGCGCAACGGCAAAATCGCTTGAAACTTCCGATCGCGCCCCTGCTTGGCCGACCCGCCCGCCGAGTCACCCTCGACGATGTAGATTTCCGACTTCGCCGGATCCTTCTCTTGGCAATCGGCCAGCTTGCCCGGCAAGCCCACGCCGTCGAGCACGCCCTTGCGCCGCGTCATTTCGCGCGCCTTGCGCGCCGCGTCGCGCGCCCGCGCCGCATCGACGATCTTGCCGCAAATAATCTTCGCGTCGTTCGGCGTCTCCAACAAAAACTCCTCGAGCGCCTTCGCCACCACTTCTTCCACCGGCGCACGCACCTCCGACGACACGAGCTTGTCCTTCGTCTGCGAACTGAACTTCGGCTCCGGCACCTTCACCGACAGCACGCACGACAACCCTTCGCGCATGTCGTCGCCCGACGTTTCGACCTTCGCCTTCTTCGCGATCTCGTGATCGGCGATGTACTTGTTGATGACGCGCGTCATCGCCGCGCGCAAGCCCGTCAAGTGCGTCCCGCCGTCGCGCTGCGGAATGTTGTTCGTGAAGCAAAGCACGTTCTCGTTGTAGCTGTCGTTCCACTGCATCGCCACTTCGACGCCCACGCCCTCCTTCTCGCCGTTGATGTGGAAGATCGTCGGGTGCAAGACCTGCTTCGTCTTGTTGATGAATTCGACGAAGCCCTTCACACCGCCGGCCAACGCGAAATCGTCTTCCTTGCCCGAGCGTTGATCGGTCAAGCGAATACGCACGCCGTTGTTCAGGAACGAAAGCTCACGGATACGCTTGGCGAGAATGTCGTAGTGGTATTCGATCGAGCCGAAGATCGTTTCGTCGGCCATGAAGTGCACTTCGGTGCCGCGGTTTTCAGTCTCGCCAACCAGTTGCATCGGCGAAACACGGTCGCCGTCGACTTCCTCGATCACGCGGTTTTGCGGCACGCCGCGGTGAAACTCCATGAAGTACTTCTTGCCGTCGCGGCGCACGGTCAAGCGCAGCCAGCTCGACAGCGCGTTCACGCACGACACGCCCACGCCGTGCAAGCCGCCCGAAACCTTGTAGCTGTTCTGATCGAACTTGCCGCCCGCATGCAACTCGGTCATCACGATTTCCGCCGCGCTGCGCTTCGGGTCGTGCTTATCGTCGCGCTTGATGCCCGTGGGGATGCCGCGACCGTTGTCCGTGACGGAAATCGAATTGTCCGCGTGAATGATCACATGGATGTCGTTGCAATAGCCCGCCAAGGCCTCGTCGATCGAATTGTCGAGCACCTCGAAAACCAGGTGATGCAAACCGGTGCCGTCCGACGTGTCGCCGATGTACATCCCGGGCCGCTTGCGCACCGCCTCCAGACCCTCGAGGATCTGAATCGACGAGGCGCCGTAGCTGTTGTCGGGTTGCGTATTGTGCTGTTCACTCATGGATATGTTCCGGTTCTGCATTCACTGCGGTTGTGCCGCGCGACACTTCCAATGCCTTCAAAAAACCAGGCTGCGGCTCCGGTTCTTCTCGCCCCGTAACAGGGGCCGGCGACGGGCGGCGGGTTTCGCGCGCCCTTTAAGAAACGCCAAAGGGGCGCTGCGCCCCTTGGTTTCGTCTTGGTATCGGCTTGCCTTAGATACGCATCGGCATGACGACGTATTTGAATTCGTCGTTCTCGGGGATCGTGATCAGCGCACTCGAACTGGCGTCGCCCACGCTCACTTGCAGCATGTCGACCTTCAGATTCGCGAGCACGTCGAGCAGATACGTGACGTTGAAACCCATGTCGATCGTGTCGCCCTGATAGGCGATTTCGAGTTCTTCTTGCGCCTCTTCCTGATCGGCGTTCGTCGACATGATCTTCAACTGGCCCGGCTCGATCACGCAGCGCACACCCTTGAACTTGTCCGACGTCAGAATCGCCGCGCGCTGCAGCGAACGCTGAAGCTCGTCGCGGCCAATGACGAACGTGTTCTTGTGAGCCTTCGGGATCACGCGCTGGAAGTCGGGGAACTTGCCTTCGACGAGCTTCGAAACGAGTTCGACCTGGCCGAACGTGAACTTCACTTGCGTCGAAGCGATGTCGATCGTCAGCGTGTCGTCGATGTCTTCGAGCAGACGCTGCAGTTCGAGAACCGTCTTGCGCGGGATGATCACTTCCTGACGCGGGAAGTCGCCGTCGATCTTCATCGACGAGAACGCGAGGCGATGGCCATCCGTCGCCACGGCCATCAACTGGCCGCCGTCGACGACAAGCAGCATCCCGTTCAAGTAGTAACGGATGTCCTGCTGCGCCATGGCGAAATACACCATGCCCAGCAACTGGCGGAACGTCTTTTGCGGCACCGTGAGGCTCGCGCCGTAATCCTTGGCCTGCGCGACGGTCGGGAATTCGTCCGCGGCGAGCGTCTGCAGCGCGAAGCGGCTCTTGCCCGATTGCACGGTCAAGCGCTTGTCGGCGAGCGACAAGCTCACCTGGCCGTCGGGCATCGCGCGCAAGATGTCGAGCAGCTTGCGCGCAGCGACGGTAGTCGCGACCGATTCGCCGCCCACGCCGAAATCGGCGCGCGTCGTGATCTGCAACTCGAGGTCGGTCGACAGAAACGACACGTCCGGGCCGTTCTTGGTGATCAGCAAGTTTGCGAGGATCGGCAACGTATGGCGGCGTTCGACGATGCCGCTCACGGTTTGCAGCGGCCTTAAGAGGTTGTCTCGTTCGGTCTTGACCAGTTGCATAGGGTTCCTTCGTTGATATGACGGCAAACTGCGCCTCACCCGGCAGTTACTTCGACAAAGTCGCCGTTACCCCGTATTTCCTTGCGCGACTTCGCCTTCCTGCCTGCGCCTTCTCCCGCGCTTTCATCCCGCACCGACTCCGCGCTTGTCTCACGCGGCGGCCGCACGGGGGGCTAAACCTATATTGTGCCTGAAAAATACCCCGCTCCCGCCAAAACGGGGGCCGACACTCCGGGCGCCGCCGCCGGCGAACCGGAGCGCGCCGGCTCGCCCGGCTTAGCCCTTGAGGGTTTGTTCGAGCACGTGCAGTTCGTGATTGAGCTGCGCGTCCTTGCCGCGCTCGTCGGCGATCTTGCGCACCGCATGCAAAACGGTGGTGTGATCGCGCCCGCCGAACAGCTCGCCGATTTCGGGCAGGCTCTTTTGCGTGAGCTCCTTGGCGAGGTACATGGCGATTTGCCGCGGCCGCGCGATGTTCGCAGGCCGCTTCTTCGAATACATGTCGGCAACTTTGATGTTGTAGAAGTCGGCGACGGTCTTTTGAATGTTTTCGACGGAGATCTGCCGGTTTTGCACCGTCAGCAAGTCCTTGAGCGCTTCCTTGGTCAGCTCGATGGAGATTTCGCGCCCGTGAAACTTCGAGTAAGCGAGGATCTTGCGCAGCGCGCCCTCGAGCTCGCGTACGTTCGAGCGCAAATGCTTGGCGACGAAGAACGCAACGTCCTCCGACAAGCTCACGCCTTCGGACTGCGCCTTGCGCATCAAGATCGCCACGCGCATTTCGAGCTCGGGCGGCTCGATCGCCACGGTAAGCCCCGAATCGAAACGCGAAATCAGGCGATCGTCGATGCCCGAGATTTCCTTCGGGTACGTGTCGCTCGTAATGATGACCTGCGCCTTGTTCGCGACGAGCGCTTCGAACGCATAGAAGAATTCCTCCTGCGTGCGCGACTTGCCCGAGAAGAACTGAATATCGTCGATAAGCAGCAGATCGAGCGAGTGGTAGTAGCGCTTGAAGTCGTCGAACGCCTTGCGCTGGTACGCCTTCACGACGTCGGACACGTACTGCTCGGCGTGGATGTAGCGGATGCGCGCACCGGCCTTGTCCTGCAGCAACTGATTGCCGATCGCGTGGATCAGGTGCGTCTTGCCCAAGCCCACGCCGCCGTATAGAAACAGCGGGTTATACGAAATCCCGGGGTTGTCGGCCACTTGAATGGCTGCCGCCCGCGCCAACTGGTTCGCCTTACCGGTCACGAAGTTGTCGAACGTCAGCACGGGATTGAGCTTCGAGCGCTCGTACATCGATTCCGACTCGGGGCTGCCCGGCGCGGCGCCCGAACCGGGACGCCACGTGCGGCGCGCCGCGGCGGCCTCGTGCGCGTCGACGCTCGGCAAGTCGAGATCGGCCCCATCGTCTAGCGCGCCTTGCGGGCCGCCTGCGCCGTTCGCCCCGGTGGCACCCGACGCGCCGACAGTCCTGCCCGCCTGCGACGCACCGCCGTCCAACGGAAATCCGGCCGCGCTCATGGCGGCGGCAGCCGTTGTCGGCACGCGCGGCAACGGCACGGAAGGCGAGCCCGCGCCCACGCGCATGCCCGCCTTCGGATCGAGGACGAATTGCACTTCGACGGGAGCCTGCCAAAAATCGCGGGCGAGATCGGAGATGCGTCCCGAAAACTGGCTCTTGACCCAGTCGAGCTTGAAGCGATTCGGCGCCGCGATGGACAGCGTGTTCGCGCTGGCGTCGAAGGCGACCGGGGCCAACGGTTTGATCCACGTCACGTACTGCTGGGGCGTGAGCTCACGCTCCAGCAGTGCGGAACAGTGTTGCCAGAATTCATTCATCAAAGCGATATCTTTTTAAAGCACGACGACTCGCGGCCGCCTTCCCCGAGCGTCGCTCGGCGAAAGGACCCGATCCGGCAAAGCGAGCGAGCCCCGGAGCCCGTCGCCGCATGGATTGCGGCAGGCCGGCTGATTCGGAGCGGCGTGCTGGTTTCTTGAGGTAAGGCGAGATTCTACCGCCAAACGCGCAGGGCAAGGGAGTTATCCACAGGGCCGGATCGTGCATCCCATGCGCGTCCGAGCACGGCCCCGCGCGACATGCGCAAGCCGCCTGCGCAGCTAAAGTATTGACGGCCAAGAGAAAAGCGGTTTAAATAGCGGGTTCCCGCGAAAGCGAACACCCTTTTTTCGACCCCGGCCGTTGCCTAGTGATGTCTAGAGCCGATGCGCGCGCGGTCCATTCTCAAGTGAGATCGACATGAAACGTACTTACCAACCGTCCGTTACTCGCCGCAAGCGCACCCACGGCTTTCGCGTTCGCATGAAGACCGCCGGCGGCCGCAAGGTCATCAACGCCCGCCGCGCCAAGGGCCGCAAGCGTCTGGCCATCTAAGCAGTCGAAGGCGACGCGCGCCGTGGCCGGCGTCCGCGGCAACGCGGGGGTGGTCGGCACCGACTAGCCTTACTTCATCGGGCCCGGTTCCGTTGCGAGCGCCAGCCGCCTTCCCCAAAGCCGCGAGGCTTCTCAAAACGGATGAATTCTCATCCGTTTTTCGTTTGCGTCCGTGGCGTCGCTCGACGCATTTCGTCGTCTATGCGAGGCCAACCGGCCAAGCGGCCCGTCTCGGGCTCGTCGTCGGCAAGAAGTTCGCGCCGCGCGCGGCTACGCGCAATCTGGTGAAGCGGACCGCACGCGAGGCCTTTCGCCTGCGGCGCGCACAGTTCGACGGCTGGGACGTGCTGCTGCGGTTGTCCACGCGCTTCGACAAGGCCGCGCTGCCAAGTGCCGTGTCGCCGCCGCTTAGGACGTTGTGCCGAACGGAAATCGAGATGTTGCTCGGCAAGGTGGCGCGCGAAATCGCACGGCGCGAAGCACAGCCGCCGTCGCCCGAATCGGCGCAGGATTCGCAGGTTTAGAGGGCCGAGCGCAATATCGCCTCGGCTTTCTTCGGTTTTAGGAGCATGGGTGTGCGTCGAACGTTCGTACGCTTCGCTGCTTCGCGGGGGCCTCGCTCCCGCGTGCCATGCAAACGGCTATGCAAACGGTGCTGATCGCCCTGCTGCGTCTGTACAAGGTTGCCGTCAGCCCTCTGCTCGGCAGCCGCTGCCGTTTTTATCCCTCCTGTTCCGATTACGCGCGCGAGGCAATCCAGTATCATGGCGCCGCGCGCGGGAGTTACCTCGCGGTGAAGCGTTTATGCCGCTGCCATCCGTTTTCCGCGGGCGGGATCGATCTCGTTCCGCCCCCACCCCCGAAAAAGCGCTGAAACGCCGCTCCATCGACTCTGAGACCACGCATGGATATCAAACGCACCATCCTATGGGCGATCTTCTTCGTGTCGGCTGTCATGCTGTTCGACAACTGGCAACGCGATCACGGCCGCCCGTCGATGTTCTTCCCGAACCCGACGCACCAGACCAGCGCCGGCTCGTCGCCGGCCGCATCGAACACGCCGGGCTCCGAGGCCGCCGCGCCGTCGAGCACGGCCGCCGCTCCTGTGGGCGGCTCGGCGCCGACCCAGCCGCAAGCGGCCGCGCAGCTGATTCACTTCAGCACCGACGTCTACGACGGCGAGATCGATACGCGCGGCGGTACGCTCGATAAGCTCGTCCTGACCAAGAATGCCGATCCGAAGGCCGCGCCGCTGAACGTCACGCTGTTCGATCGCACGGCCAAACACACGTATCTCGCACGCACGGGCCTCATCGGCGGCGATTTCCCGAATCATAACGACGTCTACACGCCGGTCGCCGGCCCCCGCACGCTCGAGGACGGACAAAAAACGCTGCAGCTGTCCTTCGAGTCGCCGGTCAAGGGCGGCGTGAAGGTCGTCAAGACCTACACGTTCACGCGCGGCAGCTACGTGATCGGCGTCGACACGAAAGTCCAAAACGTCGGCACGGCTCCGGTCAAGCCGAGCGCCTACATGGAGCTCGTGCGCGACAGCCAGCCTGTCGAAACGCCGCGCTTCTCGCACACGTTCATCGGACCGGCTGTCTACACGAACGAGCATCACTTCCAGAAGATCACGTTCAGCGACATCGACAAGAACAAGGTCGACGTCGCCAGCGCCGCCAACAACGGCTGGATCGCGATGGTGCAGCATTACTTCGCCACCGCATGGATTCCGCAGCAAGGCGCGCAGCGCGACATCTACGTCGAAAAGATCGATCCGACGCTCTACCGCGTCGGCGTGCGCGAGCCGCTTGCGACGATCGCACCGGGACAATCGGCCGACGTTTCCGCGCGCTTGTTCGCGGGCCCCGAGGAAGAGCGCGTGCTCGAAGGCATTGCGCCGGGGCTCGAGCTCGTGAAGGATTACGGGTACGTTACGATCATCGCCAAGCCGCTGTTCTGGCTGCTCGAAAAGATCCATGGCTTCGTCGGCAACTGGGGCTGGGCGATCGTTCTGCTGACCGTGTTGATCAAGGCCGTGTTCTTCCCGCTGTCGGCGGCGAGCTACAAGTCGATGGCGCGGATGAAGGAAATCACGCCGCGCATGCAGGCGCTGCGCGAACGCTTCAAGAGCGATCCGCAAAAGATGAACGCGGCGCTGATGGAGCTGTACAAGACGGAGAAGGTCAATCCCTTCGGCGGCTGCTTGCCGATCGTGATTCAGATCCCGGTGTTCATCTCGCTGTACTGGGTGCTGCTCTCGTCGGTCGAAATGCGCGGCGCGCCGTGGATTCTCTGGATTCACGACCTCTCGCAGCAGGACCCGTTCTTCATCCTGCCCGTGCTGATGGCCGTGTCGATGTTCCTGCAGACGCGCTTGAACCCGACGCCGCCCGATCCGATCCAGGCCAAGATGATGATGTTCATGCCGATCGCCTTCTCGGTCATGTTCTTCTTCTTCCCGGCCGGCCTCGTGCTCTATTACGTCGTGAACAACGTGCTGTCGATCGCGCAGCAGTACTACATCACGCGCATGATGGGCGCCGGAAAGAAAAAAGCCGCCTGATCGCGGCCCGCGGTGCGGCGCATGCCGCACCGCCCGGCAAACCTCGCCGCATAAAAAAATCGCCCGGTTGAACAAGCCGGGCGATTTTTTTCTTCTTCGGTTCGTGATCGTTGAACGTATGAGCGGGCGCGGGCTTCGCTGCTTCGCTATCGCTCGGGGCTGTCGCCGTAGAACTGATCGACCAATTCCTGCACGAGATAGCGATGATGCGGAGAAAGCGATTCGATCTTCGATGCGAGTTCGATCGTCTCGGGCGTCAGCGGATATTTCTCGTCGCGCGGAAGCGGCTTGGGCGTCGTGCGCGCGGCTGCGGTCGGGGCAGGCCCGTAGTGCAGCCAGTGCAAATCGACGCGCAGCCAATCGGCGAGCGTGCGCAGCTTATCGGCAGTCGGAATCGTTCGTCCGGTCAGCCATTTATGAGCTGTCTGGGGCGAAATCGGCTGTTCGCCGTGATGGCGCAGATTAAAGTGCAATGCAAGCTGCGTCCCGCCCACGACTTTTTCGGGGCTCCGCTGCAAAGCGAACTTGAGGCGTTCGGAGAACGCTGCTTTTTCTTCGACGGTTGGCATCGCGAAATTGTGCAATTCAGCCCGTTCGAATGAGACAACCGCTCGGGTCAGCTTTAGCTTGATCGGGTGCGCTCGCCCATTTTTGAAGACCGAAGCAGGGGCTCGTTCGACTTGGCGCCACACCACGAAGAGCCGCACGGTGCCGACCCTGCCGCCGATTTGCGCATGCGTGCGCATTTCGCTTCGTCCGAATTCTACGCTATCTTAATCAAGATAAATCTTAACTATGGTAAAGGGCGCCGGCCGATCGGCAGGACCGTTTCTCGAACGTGCGTATCGGCAAGCTACAATGCCGGGCATGCGCTTCGGTTCAAGCCGGCGGGCTCGTTCCCGGCCCCTGCGGCATATCGCTTTTCGCCGCTCGTCGCTCGCCGATTCCGATTTTCGATTTTTGGATTGCCGCCCGGCAGCATCCCGCGCGCCGCTTTCTTTTCGCTTATTCCCACCTGATCATGCTCGCTCTCGATTCCGATCCCATCGTCGCCATTGCTACCGCACCGGGCCGCGGAGGAATCGGCGTCGTGCGCGTTTCGTGCGGGCGGGCGGGAGACGCCGCGGCCCTCGCGTTGATGAACGCGCTGTGCGGCCAGGCGCTGGCGCCACGCCACGCGAGCTATGTCCCGTTCGTCGATGCGGGCGGCAGCGTGCTCGATCGAGGCATCGCGCTCTACTTTCCGGCGCCGCATTCGTACACGGGCGAACACGTGGTGGAACTGCAGGGGCATGGCGGCCCTGTCGTCCTGCAACTGGTGCTTCAGCGCTGCCTCGAAGCCGGACAGCCGTTCGGGCTGCGGCTCGCCGAGCCCGGTGAATTCACGCGGCGCGCCTTTCTGAACGACAAGCTCGACCTCGCCCAAGCCGAGGCGGTCGCCGACTTGATCGAGGCGAGCACGGAAGCCGCAGCCCGCTCGGCGGGGCGCTCGCTCGACGGTGCGTTCTCGCGCGACATTCATGCGCTCGTCGACGAAGTCATTGCGTTGCGCATGTTGGTCGAGGCCACGCTCGATTTTCCCGAAGAGGAGATCGATTTTCTCGAAGCCGCGGACGCACACGGCAAGCTCGCTCATATCCGCGCGCGGCTCGATCACGTGCTCGGCGAAGCACGCCAGGGTGCGTTGCTGCGCGAGGGGCTGTCGGTGGTGCTCGCCGGGCAGCCCAACGTCGGCAAATCGTCGTTGCTGAACGCGTTGGCCGGAGCCGAACTTGCGATCGTCACGCCGATCGCGGGCACGACGCGCGACAAAGTCACGCAGACGATTCAAATCGAAGGCATTCCGCTGCATGTGATCGACACGGCAGGCCTGCGCGAAACCGAGGACGAGGTCGAACGCATCGGCATCGCGCGTACCTGGAGCGAGATCGAGCGCGCCGACGTCGTCCTGCATCTGCTCGATGCGCGCTTGGGCATGACCGACCAAGATGTCCTCATCGCCCGGCGCTTTCCCGAGGGCGTCCCCGTCGTTCGCGTGCTCAATAAAACCGATCTGACGGCGGTCGGTCCTTCGGTGAATCGACTCTCCGCGTCCGACGACGAAGTCGAAGTATGCGAAGTGCGGCTATCGGCCAAGAAAAGCGAAGGGATCGAGTTGCTGCGCACCGAGCTTTTGCGCTTGGCCGGATGGCAAGCGGGGACGGAAAGCGTGTATCTCGCCCGCGAACGGCATTTGATTGCACTGCGCGCAGCGCAAGCGCATTTGGCCGTCGCCGCGGCGCACGCTCAGGAACGCGCGCAATCGCTCGATTTGTTCGCGGAAGAATTGCGGCTGGCGCAGGAATCGCTGAACTCGATTACCGGCGAGTTCACGTCCGACGATCTGCTGGGCGTGATTTTCAGCCGGTTTTGTATCGGGAAATAGAGCGGGTGCACTCGCCGGCGTGGCGCGTCGACGATACGATCGTCGCGGTAGATGGGGCGCGATGGGGCAGCCTCGATGCGGCCAAATCGAATCGTATCGTCGTAACGACAGTCCTGCGATTACGTCCTGCGATTCACTCAAACTGAGCAGAAGCCCCACACCACGCGCGACGCTGAGTGACCTGCGCTCACGCGTTCACAACGGCCATCAATCAGTGCAGTTGCCGCTTCAGATCGGACAACTCGGAATGCATCGTCGACACCGCGCGTTTCAGCTCGCCGTCGACATTCCCGGCTTGCTTGCATGCGCGCTCGGCTCGATCTCCCATCTCTTCCATCTGGTCGATACATTGACGCATTTGATCTTCGTCCTGCGACTTCATCACCGATTGCGCCGACTTGCATTGCTTGTTGAGTTCTTCGACGCAGCTCTTCAGATCCTGCGGCACCGACGATTGCGCACTTTGACAGCTGCGCGAAGCCTCGCTGATCGATTGCTGAATGTGAGAAAACCGCTTTTGAATTTCGCTACGTTGCAGCATGGTCTACTCCTTCACGATCCGGTTCTTAGATGAGCCTCGGCAACCGAGCCTGCCGGTTGCCCCTGTCGTCATCCGCCCGCCTCGCCGGCCAAGCGCGACGCCGCTCGACGTCGCGCTTCGCGAGGACGACGATGCGGCAAATGGCGATTCCAGTCTAGGCGATGCAGCCCCGCAATGAGCCGATATCGAACGCTCTTTTTCGAGCGCGCTGCGATGGCCGACCCCATATGCGAAACGACTGCATCGTCGAGGACGATCGACGGCGACCGGCGGCTCATCTTCGCCGGCGCCGCGGTCGCCCGCATCGACACGCATGGATAGGCGCGCAAGATGCAGGCCGCGTCGGCGTCGATCGGTGCGAACGGTCGAAGAGCCATCGGAGTAAAGTAACGCCTTGCAGCCGCTCGAAGGCTGACCGACGACCGCCGCGAGGTTCTCATGAAAATCGGCGAACTGGCCGAGGCCGCGCACTGCACGACCGAAACGATCCGCTTCTACGAGAAAGAGGGATTGATGCCGCACGCGCAGCGCACGCAAGCCAACTACCGCAGCTACGGCGCGCAGCACATCGAGCGTTTGCGCTTCATCCGCAACTGCCGCGCGCTCGATATGACGCACGACGAGATTCGCACCTTGTTGCGCTTGATGGATCATCATTCGGACCGCTGCGAATCGATCGATGCGCTGCTCGATGCGCATATCGGCCACGTCGATACGCGGCTCGCCGAACTCGAACATCTCAAAGCGCAATTGATCGGGCTGCGCGAGCGGTGCAGCGGCGGCGGAACCGTCGATGCCTGCGGGATCGTCCAGGGTCTCGCCGCGATGGAAACGCTGCCCGTTCCGGCCAAGCGCACACACGTCGGCTGACACGTTCGCGGCGTCTTGCCGCCGCCAAGGGCGGCCCATCGACGACAAAGCCCTGCGAGACGGCCGTCCGCAGGGCTTTCGAAGCGCCGGACCGCTTGCGCGGCGGCGCATGAGGCGCAGAACGAGTGAACGCTTACGCGATTACTTCAGCGGAACCCACTTGCCGCCTTCGGCCTTGTAGACCGTGATGCCGCCGTTCTTCAGGTCGCCCTTGCTGTCGTACTGAAGGTGCGGCGTCGTCACGCCCGGCATATCGGTCTTGGCGAGCACCGGCAGGTACTTCGCCGGATCGGTTGAGTTCGCCTTCTTCATTGCCGTCAGGAGCGCCATCGTGCCGTCATAGGCATAGGGCGAGTACGTTTCGACTTCGGCGCCGTACGCCTTCTTGTACTTCTGGACGTACTGCGCGCCGCCGGGCATCTGATCCAGCGGAACGCCGGCCAAGGTCGAGTACGAGCCGTCTGCCGCATCGCCGGCGATCTTCAGGAAATCGGGCGTGTGGACCATTTCGCCGCCCATCAGCGGAGCCTTGATGCCGAGCGTCTTCATTTGCTTGAGCATCGGCGCAGCTTGCGCGTCGGCGCCGCCGAAATAGATCAGATCCGGTTGAGCGGCCTTCAGGTTCGTCAAGATCGACTTGAAGTCGGTCGCCTTGTCGTTCGTGAATTCACGCTTGATGATCGTCGCGCCGGCGGCCTTCGCGGCCTTTTGGAATTGGTCGGCGAGACCTTGGCCGTAAGCCGTGCGGTCGTCGACGATCGCGATCTTCTTCATGCCGAGCTTCTTCACGGCATACGTCCCCGCCACCAACCCTTGCTGCGTGTCGGAGGTCATCATGCGGAACGTCGTCTTGAAACCTTGCTGCGTGTATTCGGGTGCCGTTGCCATCGCAACTTCGGGGATGCCCGCGTTCGCGTAGATGCGCGAAGCCGGGATCGTCGTGCCCGAGTTGAAGTGGCCGATCATGCCCTTGATGCCGTCGTCGACGAGCTTTTGCGCAACGGTCGTACCGGTGCGCGGGTCAGCTTGGTCGTCGGCCGAATCGAGCACGAACTCGACTTGCTTGCCGCCGATCACGGGCTTCGTTGCATTCATGTCGGCGATCGCGAGCTTCACGCCGTTTTGGAAATCGGTGCCGTAGTGCGCTTGCGCACCCGTCATCGGACCCGCGAAACCGATCTTCACTTGTTCGGCTTGCTGTGCGTGTGCGGTCCCCACCAGCGACATTGCCGCAACGAGCGTCGCGCCCGCCAGCGTTTTCATTTTGTGCTGCATAGCTTCTCCTAGATACCAAGGTGGTTGGAGGCGGCTCCTCGGGGTCGCCGCGCCGCCTCCGATATTTGACTCGATCGACAAGGGTGGCTTAGCCGATCGTCATCAAATTCGCATTGCCGCCCGCGGCCGCCGTGTTCACGCTCACCGAGCGTTCCGTCAGCAGCCTTTCGAGCGCGTAATCTTCGTCGCCGTTTTCAAGCGCGTGCGTCGAAACGCCCTGCACCGAAACGATCGGGCCCGGACGCTTGGCCACTTCCCTCACCAGCGCGAGCAATTCGTCGCTGTCGCCTTCGAACAGCACGGCGTCCACCGGCGCGTCCGCGCTCTTTTGCACATCGGCGAACGGCTTGAGCTGCGAGGGCAGCGCAGCGACGAGCGCTTCGCCGGCCGCGCCCGAGAACGCGGCGCGGTTGCCCGTGGCGAGCACCGCCGCGAGTTGCGCACGCGCGCCGCCCGCCGTCGAAGGCACGCAGGATACCGTGCCGCGCGCACCGAGCGTGTACGTGTTGCGCTCGCCCGTCGGCCCCGGCAACACGGCCGTCGCACCGGCCGGCATATTTTCGAGATAGCCGTCGCAGCGTGCGGCGAGCGCCGGCTGACGCTCGGCGATGAGCCAGTCGCGCAGCGCCATGAGCGCGGCGCGCGGGCTCAGGCGTTCGCCGGCCTTGGCTTGCTCCGCCGGGCCGTCGGCGACGAGCGATGCCGCGAGCGACTTCGGCAGGCCGGACGGACGCTTGGCCAGCAAGCGCTGCAAGTAGAGCGCCCCGCCCGCCTTCGGCCCCGTGCCCGACAGCCCTTCGCCGCCGAACGGCTGGACGCCGACGACCGCGCCGATCACGTTGCGGTTCACGTAGATGTTGCCCACGTGAGCGCGCGAAATGACATGTGCGATGGTTTCGTCGATCCGCGTGTGGATACCGAGCGTCAGGCCGTAGCCGGTCGCCTTGATCTGCTCGAGCAGTTTGTCGAGCTCGCTGCGGCGATAACGGAGCACGTGCAGGACGGGCCCGAACACTTCGCGCTCGAGTTCGTCGATGCTATCGAGTTCGATCAGCGTCGGCGGAACGAACGTGCCCTGCGCGCACCCTTCGGGCAGCGGCAGCTGCGTGATCGGGCGGCCCTTCTCGCGCAACGCCGCGACGTGCGCGTCGATCGTGCGCTTCGCTTCGGCGTCGATAACGGGACCGACATCGGCCGATAGACGATCGGGATTGCCGAGCGCGAGCTCGTGCATGGCGCCCTTGAGCATCGTCAGCGTGCGATCGGCCACGTCGTCCTGCAGGCACAGCACGCGCAGCGCCGAACAGCGTTGCCCGGCCGAGTCGAACGCCGATTGCATGACGTCGGCGACCACTTGCTCGGCGAGCGCCGACGAGTCGACGATCATCGCGTTTTGTCCGCCGGTTTCGGCGATCAGAGGGATCGGTTTGCCGTCCGGATCGAGGCGCTCGGCCAGCGTTTTGTTGATGAGGCGCGCGACTTCCGTCGAACCCGTGAACATGACGGCGCGCGAACGCGCATCGGCGACAAGCGAGGCGCCGACCGTTTCGCCGTCGCCGGGCAAGAGTTGCACGGCGCCCGCGGGCACGCCCGCTTCGCGCAGCAGCCGCACGGCTTGCGCGGCGATCAACGGCGTTTGCTCGGCCGGTTTGGCGAGCACCGTATTGCCGGCGGCCAACGCCGCGGCGACTTGGCCCATGAAGATCGCCAGCGGGAAGTTCCACGGGCTGATGCACACCACGGGCCCGAGCGGGCGGTGCGTATCGTTCGAGAACTCGTCGCGAATCTGCGCCGAGTAATAGCGCAGGAAATCGACCGCTTCGCGGATTTCGGCAATCGCATTCGGCAGCGACTTGCCCGCTTCGCGCACGATGAGGCCCATCAGCGTATGCATCTGCGCTTCGAGCAAATCGGCGGCGCGGGCGAGGCAGTCGGCGCGCGCATAGACGGGCGTCGCCTGCCAGATCGGCGCGGCGGCGACGGCGGCGGCGAGCGCAGCGTTCACGTCCTCGCGCGTCGCTTCGACGACGGTGCCCACGATATCGCGGTGATCGGCCGGATTGCGCACGGGGCGCTCGCTGCGGCCGGCTTCGCTCGACGCAGGCAACTCGCCGCTTTCGAGCATCGGCGCGGCGCGCCACGGATAATGGGCGCTCGCGAGCAGCGCCGAGGACAGCGAAGCGAGACGATGCTCGTTCGACAAGTCGAGGCCCATCGAATTGAGACGCTCGCTGCCGTACAGATCGCGCGGCAACGGAATCTTCGCGTGCGGCGCGCCCAGCGGCACGATTCTCGAGGCTTCGTCGACCGGATCGGCGACGAGCGCGGAGACCGGCACCGATTCGTCGGCGATGCGATTGACGAACGAGGTGTTGGCCCCGTTCTCGAGCAGGCGGCGCACGAGATACGCGAGCAGCGTTTCATGCGTGCCGACCGGCGCGTAGATGCGGCACGGGCGGTTCAGCTTCTCGCGGCCCGTGACTTCTTCGTACAGCGGCTCGCCCATGCCGTGCAGGCATTGGAACTCGTACTGGCCCGGGTAATAGTTCTGGCCGGCCAAATGGTAGATGGCCGCCAGCGTGTAGGCATTGTGCGTGGCGAACTGCGGATAGACGGCGTCGGGCGCACCGAGCAGCCGCTTCGCGCAGGCAAGGTACGAGACGTCCGTATAAACCTTGCGCGTATAGACCGGATAGCCCTCGAGCCCATCGAGTTGCGCGCGCTTGATCTCGCTGTCCCAGTACGCGCCCTTCACGAGGCGCACCATGATGCGGTGACGGCTGCGGCGCGCCAAATCGACGACGTAGTCGATCACGAACGGGCAGCGCTTCTGATAAGCCTGGACGACGAAGCCGATGCCGTTCCAGCCCGCGAGCTCGGGGTCGAAGCAGAGCGCTTCGAGCAGATCGAGCGAGATCTCGAGCCGATCCGCTTCTTCGGCATCGATGTTCAGGCCGATGTCGTAGCGGCGCGCGAGCACGGCGAGCGAGCGCACGCGCGGCAGCAATTCGGTCATCGTGCGCTCTTGCTGCGCACGCGAATAGCGCGGATGCAGCGCCGAGAGCTTGATCGAAATGCCGGGACCTTCGTAGATGCCGCGCCCGCCGGCGGCCTTGCCGATGGCGTGAATGGCTTGCTCGTACGACGCGTAGTAGCGCAGCGCGTCTTCCTCGGTCGTGGCGGCCTCGCCCAGCATGTCGTACGAGTAGCGAAAGCCCCGCGCCTCGTACTTGCGGCTGTTCGCCAGCGCCTCCGAGATCGTCTCGCCCGTCACGAACTGCTCGCCCATCAAGCGCATCGCCATGTCGACGCCCTTGCGGATCAGCGGCTCGCCGCCCCTGCCGATCAGCCGCGTCAGCGCCGACGACAGGCCCGCTTCGCTGTTGGTCGTCACGAGCTTGCCCGTGATCATGAGACCCCAGGTGGCGGCATTGACGAACATCGACGGCGCATGCCCCATGTGGGACTTCCAATCGCCCTTGCTGATCTTGTCGCGAATGAGCGCATCGCGCGTCGCGCGATCGGGAATGCGCAACAGCGCTTCCGCCAAGCACATCAGCGCGACGCCTTCCTGGCTCGACAGCGAAAACTCGTGGATGAGACCTTCGACGCCGCCGCCGGTGCGCTTGCCGCGCAGCGTCTCGACGAGTTTGGTCGCCAGCTTGCCGACATCGGTCGCCAACTGCTCGGGCATGCGCGCCTCGCCGATCAGGAACGGCATGCATTCGGGTTCCGGGCGGCGGTACGCGGCCGTGATCGCCGCGCGCAGCACGGATTGCGGTTGCACGCTCTGAGCGAAATCGAGGAACGGATGCGGCGCACCGTCCTCCTCGTGCTCCGGCGCGGCGCCGTCGCCGACATCGGCCAGGTTCGCCGCGCCCGACAGTTCGGGGGGCAGCTGGCCATGCTCGATCTTCTCGAGATAGGCGAAGATCGCCTGCTTGATGAGCCAATGCGGGGTGCGCTCGAGGCGCGAAGCGGCTTCTTTGAGGCGCGTGCGGAGGAGGTCGTCGACTTTGACGCCGAGTGTAGTGCTGGCCATGGTTCCTTCGATCGCCGGCGGCAGACCGGCCGATGACTAAAAAGTTGGCCGAATCGTACGCCTCCCAATAAAAAGGTGCAACCGAAATTCAGGACTGGTTGCACCCCATCTAAACCCTTTACCTACAAGGGTTGCCGTCAAAGCGAGGCGGGCTGGGCGCCGCCGGTTGCGCTCGGTATTTTCCCTGAGGTGAAACCGTTCTCATCCCCCTACGGACGCGTCCTGGGCTGCCGTTAACGCAGGAAAGCGCACTAGCGCACGGTGACCGCCAGGAAAGGAGAGGCGAAATGGAAAAGTGGATCGTAGTCGGCGGCATTTGGGCGTTGGCCATGGTGTGCCTGACGCTTTTCGTGCGCGGCGCGTCGCCGGCGCATCAACGCGCCGTTGCGCTAGCCCGCGTCCGTCACGCCCGGCTCAAAGCCGAAGCCGCGGCGAACGACACGAGTATGTCCGAGCGGCGCGGCTAAGCGCGGACATCGAGTCCGCCGATCGAATTCACCGCGAGGCCCATCATGATTTGTTCGCACGAAAGCCGGTCCTCCGCCCGCTCCCGCCCTCAGGGACGACGCCAGCGCGCCCCCATGGCGGCCTGCGCGCGGCCTTCGAACTCGCCCGCAGCGACCTATTCGAACCGTTTCCGCACGCGGGCGCGCGGCGCGCGCAACCGCCTGCGATATTGAGCGAGCCGCCCGCCCGACGCACGCTCAGATGTCGAGCGGATCGACCTCGACGCTCCAGCGCATCACACCCTTGAACGTGCGCAACGCCGGTTGCCACGCGCGCAGCGTCGCCAGCAGCGACGCGCGCGATCCGCTCTCGACGAGCAACTGCGCCCGATGCACGTTCGCTACCTTGACGATGGTCATCGGCACCGCATCGTAGACGGTGACGCGCTCGGCGGCGGGGATTTGCCCCAACACGGCCGCCGCCTGACCCAGGAAAGCGAGCGCCGCCTCCAGCGTGCGCGCCTCGGCGCGCAGCAACGCCTGATAGACGAACGGCGGCAATTGCGCCTCGCGCCGCTCGGCCAAGGTCGCGTTGGCGAAACCGACATAGTCGTGGCGCGCCAGCGCGTGATAAAGCGCATGACGCGGATAGCGCGTCTGCACCAGCACCTCGCCGGGCAGCCCAGCGCGGCCGGCTCGCCCGCTCACTTGCATCAACTGCGCGAATAGCCGCTCGCCCGCGCGAAAGTCGTGCGAAAACAGCGCCGCATCGGCGTTGAGCACCCCAACGAGCGAGACGCGACGGAAATCATGGCCTTTCGCGATCATCTGCGTGCCAACCAAAATATCGACTTCGCCTGCGTGCACATCGGAAAAGAGCGCCTGGGCGCTGCCTTTGCGGCGCGTGCTGTCGGCGTCGATCCGCAGGACGCGCGCGCCCGGCACCAGTGTGGCGAGCGTTTCCTCGACGCGCTGAGTGCCGCGTCCGAGCGGCGCGATATCGACGTTGCCGCACTCGGGGCAGGCCCGCGGCACGCGCGATTCCCAGCCGCAGTGGTGGCAGCGCAGTGTGCGCTCGCTTTTATGGAGAACGACGTAGGCCGTGCATCGCGGGCAGCCGGCCAGCCAGCCGCAGGCATCGCAAGCCAGCACGGGCGCATAGCCGCGGCGGTTCAGAAACACGAGGCTCTGCTCGCCGCGCTCGAGACGCGCTTTGAGCGCGGCGGCGAGCGGCCCCGAAATGCCGTCGACGCTGCCGCGCCCGCGCCGTCGCTCCTCCTCGAGATCGATCAGCTTGACCGTCGGCAAGGCGGCGTCCGCCACGGCCCGGCGCGTCAAAGCGAGCCGCCGGTAACGCCCCTGCTCGGCCTGCCACCAGCTCTCGAGCGAGGGCGTCGCCGATCCGAGCACGACGGCGATGCCCCGTTGCTTGGCGCGCCAGATCGCCAGGTCGCGCGCCGAATAGCGGAGCCCTTCTTGCTGTTTGTAGGCGGGCTCGTGCTCTTCGTCGACGACGATCAACGCGAGCTCGGGCAACGAGGCCAGCACCGCCAAACGCGTGCCCAACACGATGCGCGCGCGGCCGGCGTGCGCGGCGAGCCAGCTTCGCGCGCGTTCGCCGTCAGCCATGGCGCTGTGCAGCGTGACGATCGACTCGTCGCCGGGCAGGCTCGCAAAACGGGCGCGAAACGCCGCCTCGAATTGCGGCGTCAGATTGATTTCGGGAACGAGGACGAGCGCTTGCGCGCTAGGCCGAGCCTGGAACAGCGCTTCGAGCGCACTCAGGTAGACCTCGGTCTTGCCGCTGCCCGTCACGCCGTGCAGCAGGAACGGTGCGAAGCCTTGCGCCGAGGCGATGGCCTGCACGGCTTGCGATTGCTCGTCGGTCAACTCGCGGCGCACGGTTGCCGCCGCGGCGGCCTCGACAACGGCAGGGCCGGCCGGCGCTTGCCCGGCTTCCTCCGCTTCGCGCACCGTCGATCCGGCCAAGTGCGTTGCACTGTCGGGCGTCGCGGCCGCGCGGCCGGAGGCGCCGGCGTTCGCTTCGTCGACCCAACCCTCGGCCTGCCACGCAGCCAAAGCGGCGGCCGCTTTCGGGTGCAGCGCCCGGGCGGCGGACGCGCTCAGCGTGCGTCCTTCGCCCAACGCGGCGGCGAGGCGGCGCAAGGCGGCAGCGCGCGCCGGCAAGGCGTCCGGCAGTGCGGCCGCGCCTGCATCGGTCAATCGAAAATGCGGCTCGACCGCGAAGAGGCGAGGCCAGCGCGCCGGATCGCGCAGCGCCTGCGGCAAAGCGGGAAGCGCCACCTCGCCGAGCGAACGCTGATAGTAGTCGGCAGCGAATGTCGCCAAGGCGAGCCATTCGGCCGACAGCGGCGCACATGCCGTGCATGCGGCCTGCACGTTGCGCAAACGCTCGGCCGGCACTTCGCTGTGCGCGCTCACCTCGACGACGAGGCCCACCGTCGCACGTTTGCCGAACGGCACGGCGACCAGCGTCCCAGGCGCCGGCGGCGGCGAAGTGTCGCAACGGTAATCGAAGAGGGTCGGCAGCGGATGATCGAGCGCGACGCGAACGTACGCACCGCTCATGCAACACGGCTCCGAGGCCCGCCGCACCGGCGTGCGCCCCGCCACGCATGCGCCGAACGGCATGAAGAGGACTCGAACTTAAAGTGAAACATGAGATTCGTCGCTAACCTATGGATCTCGCTGAACTTTACGGCCGACCGGCGCCGCCCTGTGGATAACTTTGTTGAAAAGTGCGCGCTCGGAACCCAAGAAAGGCCGTCGCGCTGTCGTTCCGTGGGCAACCGCACATTGTGCGGACCGCCCGCAAACCCTTGTCGAACAAGGCCAGGGACGTACAGCTACATCGTTTGCCCCGGTCCGTCAACCTGTCTTTGCTCTACCGCGCCGCAACGAGAACAATGTGCATAAGTCAAGTCTTGACAAGTGCGAGAGACCCCGGCGATGCCATTCGTAGCCCCGTTCGCACCCTAGGGCGAGAGCCCGCTTGCGTGCACCGCAGCAAAAACGTTGACCGATCAGGCCCCGGAGCGCAGCGCCCGGCTATATCGATGGACTTCGTCGACGAGTTCGGCGACGTGATCGGGGGGGGCGAACTGCGAAATGCCGTGGCCCAGGTTGAAAACGTGCCCCGGATGATTGCCGTAGCTATCGAGCACCGCCCGTGCTTGCTCGCGAACCGTCGCGGGCGGCGCGAAGAGCACCGACGGGTCGAGGTTGCCTTGCAGCGCGACGCGTGCGCCCACTTGCTCGCGCGCCCGGCCGAGGTTGACGGTCCAGTCGAGCCCCACGGCGTCGACGCCGCACGCGGCGATGTTCTCGAGCCAGAGTCCGCCCCCCTTCGTGAAGGTGATGACGGGCACCCGGGCCCCATCGTGCTCGCGCACGAGCCGTCGCACGACCGCCTCGGTGTAATGCAGCGAGAACCGTTGGAAGATGCCATCGGCAAGTGCGCCGCCCCAGGTGTCGAAGATCATGACGGCTTGCGCGCCGGCTGCGATCTGCGCGTTCAGATACGCCGCGACGGCCTGCGCATTGATGTCCAGAATCCGATGCATGAGATCGGGGCGGGCGTACAGCATCGCCTTCACCGTGCGGAAGTCGTCCGAACCCGCGCCCTCGACCATGTAGCAGGCCAGCGTCCACGGGCTGCCCGAGAAGCCGATCAGCGGCACCCGCTGCCGGCCCTGAGCATCGGTCAGCGCCCGCCGTATCGCGCGCACGGCGTCGGTCACGTAGCCCAGCGTCGCCTCGATGTCCGGCACGCGCAGACGTGCGACGTCCTCTTCGGTGCGAACCGGGTGCGCGAAGCGCGGCCCTTCGCCGGCTGCGAACGACAAGCCCAAGCCCATGGCGTCGGGCACGGTGAGGATGTCGGAAAACAGAATGGCGGCGTCGAGCGGAAAGCGCTCGAGCGGTTGCAGCGTCACTTCGGTCGCGAAATCCGGATTTTTGGCAAGGCCGAGAAAGCTGCCGGCCCGCGCGCGCGTCGCATTGTATTCGGGCAGGTAGCGGCCCGCCTGGCGCATGAGCCAAATCGGCGTGTAATCGGTGGGCTGGCGCAACAGTGCGCGCAAAAACGTATCGTTGAGCAGGGTCGTGGGCACGTGAACGGGGCGCAAGTGCGAAGCGAGGGAAACCGGCATTTTACCGGAGGCGCGCCCTCGCCCACGGCGAAAGCCGGGGTTTGCATCCGCTAAGGGCCTGCGCCATTTTGGCGCGGCTATGATCGAAGGAATTGGTGCGCTTGTCCTTCTTCCCCACAACAACGGAGACCCTCTGACCATGAAACGATTCGCACGCACGTCGATCGCCACGCTCGCGCTGGCCGCTTGCTGCCCGGGCGCCGCATTCGCGCAAGCGAGCGGCGCGGCAGCCGCCGCGGCGACGCCTTCCCGCCTGGAGGCGGTGCTCGCAAGCGGCAAGCTGCGCGTCTGCACGACCGGCGACTACAAACCCTATTCGTTCTTGAAATCGGACGGTTCCTACGAGGGCATCGACATCGACATGGCCGATTCGCTGGCCAAGTCGCTCGGCGTGAAAGCCGAGTACGTGAAGACGACCTGGCCGCACCTCATGAACGACTTCCTGGCGAAGTGCGATATCGCCGTGGGCGGGGTATCGACCACGCTCGAGCGCCAGAAGCACGTGTTCTTCACGCAACCGTACATGGTCGACGGGAAAGCGCCGATCGCGCGCTGCGCCGATGTCGACAAATACCAAACGCTCGCACAGATCGATCAGCCGTCGACGCGCGTGATCGTCAATCCGGGCGGCACCAACGAGCGGTTCGCGAAGCAATACTTCCCGCACGCGAAGCTGACCGTCTATCCCGATAACGTCACGATCTTCAAGCAGATCTTGGAAGGCAAGGCCGACGTGATGGTGACCGACGCATCGGAAACGCTGCTGCAGCAAAAGCTCAATCCCGGCCTATGCTCCGTGCATCCTGACAAGCCGTTCCAATACGGCGAAAAGGCATACATGGTGCCGCAAGGCGACGTGACGTATCAGCAATACGTCGATCAATGGCTGCATCTCGCGCGCGAAACGGGCGAATTTCAAGCCATTCGCGACAAGTGGCTCAAATGAGCGGCACCGGATGCCACTGATCCGGTAACGGCCCGATAGGCATGAGCGAGGGCGCACGCACGTGCGCCTTTTTGCTATTCGGGCATGCGCGGCGCCGGCGCATTCGCGCGATGCGTGGCGCCGAGCAATCGTTCATGCTCGATCTTCACGCAGACATCCATCGCGACATCGAGTCCCGCCGCCTTGGCTCGTGCGGCGGCTTCATCGTTGATCACGCCGACTTGCAGCCAAAGCGATTTGGCCCCGATCGCGATCGCTTGCTGGGCGACGGCGGCCGCCTCTTCCGGGCGGCGGAAAACATCGACCATCTCGATCGCGGCGCCTTCTTGCGCGAGCGCCTGCGCGGCATCGCCGAGGGAAGCGTAGCAGCGCTCGCCGAGCACGCCGGCCGTATCGTTCGCGTAAGCGGGATTGACGGGCACGATGCGATAGCCGTGCGACTGCATATAGGCCGCGACGGAGTGGCTCGGACGATAGGCGTGATTGGACAAGCCGACGACGGCGATCACGCGATCGCGACTCAAGATGCGCTTTAGGACTTCCGGCTCATTCATTGTGTTTCTATCGGTGAAGGTAAAAAGTGTCGGCGCATGCAACGCCCGGTCAAATACGCTCGCCGCATGCGAGCATAGCGGTTCATCTTCAGCCCGGCATTGCGCAGACAATACCCATTTAACACCGTTTTTCGATATCATTTGCGGCTCACGCACTGAAACGGCATATCCATTTTTTCATAAACCGGAAATAGTGACTTAATTGGTATTGGGAGGGGTAAAAAATCCCGCAGTTTTATATCGCACCGACGTTACAACCTGAAACACTTTGTTACCGCGTCCGTTTCTCAATTCGCCCACAATGCCTCTCAACGGTTTCAACACGGATGTGGTTCAGCGTGTCGTCTGTTCGACAGAACAATGGCATGCGAACCGGTCGGCGGCGCCGAATCCCTTCCGGGGCATCTCTGTTGGAGTCGTTGCCGATGCGGTCGAACGCAGGTTGCGTCCACCGGCTCCTTCTTTGGTCTCCTCGCGCTAACCCCGTAGCGTGTGGTTTTTAGCGGGCTATCAAGCCCGCTTTTTTTTTATCCATGCATGGGCCCGCGCCAAGCGTACAAGCGCCGGCGCGTCCCGTGCAGCGTCTAGCAGCGGCGGTCCCGAGCCGAGCGCATCAGCGCAGATGGCTCAGTTCGTCGATCATCCGCTCTCTCATGACGAACTTCTGCACCTTGCCGGTCACCGTCATCGGCATTTCGTCGACGAAGCGCACATAGCGCGGCACCTTGTAGTGGGCAATCTGCCCACTGCAGTATGCTTTGACTTCTTCTTCCGTCAGTTGCTCGCCCGCGCGCACGATGATCCACGCGCAGACTTCTTCGCCGTATTTCTCGTCTGGCACACCGAACACTTGCACGCTCTGAATCTTGGGATGCCTAAATAGGAACTCCTCGATCTCGCGCGGGTAGATGTTCTCGCCGCCGCGGATCAGCATGTCCTTCAGGCGGCCGACGATGTTGCAATAGCCCTGCTCGTCGAGGGTCGCCAAATCGCCCGTGCGCATCCAGCCGTCGACGATCGCTTCGCGCGTGCGCGCGTCGTCGTCCCAGTAGCCCTGCATGACCGAATAGCCGCGCGTCCACAATTCGCCGGTCTCGCCCACACCGACCGTATTGCCCAGCGCGTCGACCACCTTGGCCTCCAGATGCGGCTGAATGCGTCCCACGGTCGATGTGCGCTTTTCGAGAGGATCGGTCGTCGAGCTTTGGAACGAGACGGGGCTCGTCTCCGTCATGCCGTAGGCGATCGTGATCTCCGATTGATGCATCCGCGAGATGACGCGCTTCATCGTCTCGATCGGACACGGCGAACCGGCCATGATGCCCGTGCGCAGCGTCGAAAGGTCGTAACGGGCGAAGTCGGGATGATCGAGTTCGGCGATGAACATCGTCGGCACGCCATGCAGCGCCGTGCAGCGCTCCTCGGCGACGGCGGCCAGCGTAGCGGGCGGATCGAACGCCTCGCCCGGAAACACCATCTTCGCGCCCGCGGAGACGCTTGCGAGCACCGACAGCACCATCCCGAAGCAGTGGTAGAGCGGAACCGGGATGCAAAGCGCGTCCGCTTCGGTGAAGCGCATCGCCATCGCAATGTAGCGTGCGTTGTTGACGACATTGCGATGCGTGAGCGTCGCGCCCTTGGGATTGCCCGTCGTGCCGCTCGTGAACTGGATGTTGATCGGATCCGTGCACGCGAGCGTGTCGCAAATCTTGTCGACGTCGATCGTATCGACGGCCACGCGGCCGGCCTCGACGAGATCGGAGAAGGTCATCATGCCCGGCGTGACGGTATCGCACATGCGCACGACGGTCCGAAGATGCGGCAAGCGCGCTGCCTGCAGACGGCCCGGCTCGCACGTAGCGAGTTCGGGCGCCAACGTCTGCAGCATCTCCACGTATTTCGAGGTCTTGAAACGCTCCGCGGTGATGAGCGCACAGCATCCGGACTTGTTCAACGCGTACTCGAGCTCGGCGAGCCGATAAGCGGGATTCACGTTGACGAGGATGGCGCCGATGCGGGCCGTGGCGAACTGCGTGAGCACCCATTCGACCCGATTGGGCGACCAGATGCCGACGCGGTCGCCTCGGTCGATGCCGAGCGAAGCCAGCCCGGCCGCGAGCACGTCGACTTCGTTGGCGAATTCGCGCCACGTCCAACGAATACCCTGCTCGCGGAACACGACCGCGGGGCGATCGGGAAAGCGCGCCGCCGTGTCCCGCAGCAGCCGGCCGATCGTTGCGTCGCTGAGCGGCACGTCGGTCGCGCCGCGCACGTAGGAGAGGCCATTGATCGGCGCAATGAGAGCGCCTTCCTCGGGAAGCTCGGTCGCCATCTCGGTGTCTCCATGATGGAAAAATTTTTCCGACTGATTCTGCCACCGAGCGCGTCGCCCCGCATCAAGTCTTACCCGCAGCGGGCAAGCGGCGCACGAAAAAAAACGCCGCACGGCGGTCTGCCGGCGGCGCAATCATTCTACTTTTCGTCTTTTTCGGCGCTACTTTTTGCGCATCGTGTCAACGATGAGCCAGCGTGCGAGGCATCGCCCGCTTAGTGCGTTTGCGAGCGCAACTTGCGCAGGCGCGCGATCGCGGCGAGCTGAGCCGTGGCGTAGGCAAGTTCGGCCTGCGCCGTTGCATACTCGATGTTCGAGCCCGAGTTTTGCAGCGCTTCCTCGGCGCGCTTGCGCGCCTGGTCGGCTTTCGCCTCGTCGAGGTCCTTGCCGCGAATCGCCGTATCGGCGAGCACGGTCACGGCGCCCGGTTGCACTTCGAGAATGCCGCCGGCCACGAAGACGAACTCTTCTTCGCCGCTCTCGGCCTCGATACGCACGGCACCCGGACGAATACGCGTGATGAGCGGCGTGTGACCCGGCAAGATGCCGAGTTCACCGGCCTCGCCCGGCAGCGCGACGAACTTCGCCTGGCCCGAGAAGATTTGTTCTTCCGCGCTGACGACGTCTACTTTGATGGTTGCCATATCGACTCCTGGGGACGAACGCCGGTGCTTTAGCTATCGACGGGAGGGCGCACGCTCGCGCCGCCCCAGCCTTCATCGAGCACCGTGCTCGGATCCCATGCAAAGCTGGTTGTGTGTGATGCGTGTCGCGAGCGCGGCTGCCGATACGGCCGCCTAGCCCGCTTTCCAAGCGTGCACACTCACCGTTACTGGATCTTCTTGGCCTTTTCGAAGGCTTCGTCGATCGTGCCGACCATGTAGAACGCCTGCTCGGGCAGATGATCGCATTCGCCGTCGACGATCATCTTGAAGCCGCGGATCGTTTCCTTCAGCGGCACGTACTTGCCCGGCGAACCCGTAAACACTTCAGCGACGTGGAACGGCTGCGACAGGAAACGCTGGATCTTACGCGCACGGGCCACCGACAGCTTGTCTTCCGGCGACAGTTCGTCCATGCCCAGAATCGCGATGATGTCGCGCAGTTCCTTGTAGCGTTGCAGCGTTTGCTGCACGCGGCGCGTGATCGAGTAGTGCTCTTCGCCAATGACGTTCGGGTCGATCTGACGCGAGGTCGAATCGAGCGGGTCGACGGCCGGGTAGATACCGAGCGAAGCGATGTCACGCGAGAGCACGACCGTTGCGTCCAAGTGGCCGAACGTCGTAGCCGGCGACGGGTCGGTCAAGTCATCCGCAGGCACGTACACGGCCTGCACCGACGTAATCGAGCCCTTCTTCGTCGACGTGATGCGCTCTTGCAGCTTGCCCATTTCTTCGGCCAGCGTCGGCTGATAGCCCACAGCCGACGGCATCCGGCCGAGCAGCGCCGACACTTCCGTACCGGCCAGCGTGAAACGGTAGATGTTGTCGACGAAGAACAGCACGTCGAGGCCTTCGTCACGGAAGTGCTCGGCCATCGTCAGGCCCGTCAGCGCCACGCGCAGACGGTTGCCCGGCGGCTCGTTCATCTGGCCGTAGACGAGCGCGACCTTGTCGAGCACGTTCGAGTCCTTCATTTCGTGGTAGAAGTCGTTCCCTTCACGGGTACGCTCGCCCACGCCCGCGAACACGGAGTAACCGCCGTGCTCCTTCGCGATGTTGTTGATGAGCTCCATCATGTTCACGGTCTTGCCGACGCCGGCGCCGCCGAACAGGCCCACCTTACCGCCCTTCGCGAACGGGCAGATCAAGTCGATCACCTTGATGCCCGTTTCGAGCAGTTCCGTCGACGGCGACAGCTCGTCGAACGCCGGAGCCTTTTGGTGGATCGAGCGCTTGGTTTCGCTTTCGATCGGACCGGCTTCGTCGATCGGACGGCCGAGCACGTCCATGATGCGGCCGAGCGTCGGCTTGCCGACGGGCACGCTGATGGGCAGGCCCGTGTTCTTCACCATGACGCCGCGGCGCAGACCGTCGGACGCACCCAGACAGATCGTGCGCACGACGCCGTCGCCCAGCTGCTGCTGGACTTCGAGCGTCAGTTCCGTGCCTTCGAGCACGAGGGCGTCGTAGACCTTCGGCATGTGCTCACGCGGGAATTCCACGTCGATCACCGCGCCGATGCACTGTACGATCTTGCCTTCTACCAAAGCAGTAGTACTCATCGCTTTTCCTTTAGATACTCAATTCTTCACTCGCGCAAACGGCGCTTAGGACCGGTCGACCCGACTCGCGTTACACCGCAGCGGCGCCGCCCACGATTTCCGACAGTTCTTTCGTAATCGCGGCCTGGCGGCTCTTGTTGTAGACGAGCTGCAACTCGCTGATCACCGTCTTCGCGTTATCCGACGCAGCCTTCATCGCGACCATGCGCGCCGATTGCTCGGACGCCATGTTTTCCGCGACGGCCTGATACACCAGCGCTTCGACGTAGCGAACGAGCAGCTCGTCGACGACGGCTTGCGCGTCGGGTTCGTAGATGTAGTCCCACGCCGATTTCGGCGTCGTCTCGTCCGTCTCGAAGTGCTCCGCCGACAGCGGCAACAGCTGCTCGATCACGGGCTCTTGCTTCATCGTGTTGACGAAGCGCGTGTATGCGAGATACACGGCCGAGACCTTGCCTTCCGAGTACAGATCGAGCTGCACCTTCACCGCGCCGATCAGCTTTTCGAGGTGCGGCGTATCGCCGAGCTGAACGACTTGCGAGACGACCTTCGCGCCGACGCGAGTCAAAAACCCGAGGCCCTTGCCGCCGATCGCCGTGGCTTCCACGGTTTGGCCCTTGTCCTCGAACTCCTTGAACTTGCCCACGGTTGCGCGCAGCACGTTCGTGTTCATGCCGCCGCACAACCCCTTGTCGGTCGTGACGAGGATGATGCCTGCCGCCTTCGCGCCTTCGTTCGACACCATGAACGGGTGGCGATACTCGGGGTTCGCTCGGCTCATGTGCGCAGCGATGTCGCGGACCTTGTCGGCATACGGACGGGCAGCGCGCATGCGCTCCTGGGCGCGGCGCATCTTCGATGCGGCCACCATCTCCATCGCCTTGGTGATCTTGCGCGTGTTTTGCACGCTCTTGATCTTGCCGCGGATTTCCTTCATTCCAGCCATTGCTTGCTCCTTTGCCCGCCTGAGTTAGCGCTTTAGCTGTCGGCTACAGTGGGTGCTTTAGCACCTACCGTAGCCCCATGCAAAGCTGCCGCTCAGGCGCCATGCACAGCTGATCGAAGCGGCGCGCGCATCGTTTAAACGGGTTCGTTAAAACGCGCGCTCACCGCTTCAAGGTCCTTATGCCTCGATCAATAAGCACCCGACTTCTTGAAGTCCTTCAGAGCGGCGTGGAGCGCTGCTTCGTCGTCCTTCGACAAGTCCTTCGTGTCTTCGATGCGCTTGATGAGGTCCGCATGGCTCGTCTTCAGGAATTCGCGCGCGCCCTTTTCGAACGAGAGCACATCCTTGACTTCGAGATCGTCGAGGTAGCCGTTGTTCGCTGCGAACAGCGACAGGGCCAACTCCCACACCTGCAGCGGCTGATACTGCGGCTGCTTCAAGAGCTCGGTCACGCGGCGGCCACGCTCGAGCTGCTTGCGGGTGGCTTCGTCGAGATCGGACGCGAACTGCGCGAACGCGGCCAGCTCACGATACTGTGCGAGGTCGGTACGGATACCGCCCGACAGCTTCTTGACGATCTTCGTTTGAGCGGCGCCGCCAACGCGCGACACCGACACGCCTGCGTTGATCGCGGGGCGAATACCGGCGTTGAACAAGTCGGTTTCAAGGAAGATCTGGCCGTCCGTGATCGAGATCACGTTCGTCGGAACGAACGCGGTCACGTCGCCGGCTTGCGTCTCGATGACGGGAAGTGCCGTGAGCGAACCGCTCTTGCCCTTCACTTCGCCGTTCGTGAACTTCTCGACGTACTCTTCCGACACGCGCGCGGCGCGCTCGAGCAGACGCGAGTGCAGATAGAACACGTCGCCCGGATACGCTTCGCGGCCCGGCGGGCGGCGAAGCAGCAGCGAGATCTGGCGATAGGCCCAGGCTTGCTTGGTCAAATCGTCATAGATGATGAGGGCGTCTTGACCGCGATCGCGGAAGTATTCGCCCATCGTGCAGCCCGAGTACGGTGCGAGGTATTGCATCGCAGCCGATTCCGAAGCCGATGCCGCCACGACGATCGTGTATTCCATCGCGCCCGACTCTTCGAGCTTGCGCACGACGTTCATGATCGACGAAGCCTTCTGGCCGATCGCGACATAAATACAGATGAGGTCTTTACCCTTCTGATTGATGATCGCGTCGACGGCCACGGCCGTCTTGCCGCACTGGCGGTCGCCGATGATCAGCTCGCGCTGGCCGCGGCCGATCGGCACCATCGAGTCGATCGACTTCAGACCCGTTTGCACCGGCTGCGACACCGACTTACGCCAAATCACGCCCGGGGCGATCTTCTCGACCGCGTCCGTCAGCTTCGCGTTGATCGGGCCCTTGCCGTCGATCGGGTTGCCGAGCGCATCGACCACGCGGCCGACGAGTTCGGGGCCGACCGGCACTTCGAGAATGCGGCCCGTCGTCTTGACGACGTCGCCTTCCGAGATGTGCTCGTACTCGCCGAGAATCACGGCGCCGACCGAGTCGCGCTCGAGGTTCAGCGCGAGGCCGAACGTGTTGCCCGGGAATTCGAGCATTTCGCCCTGCATCACGTCCGACAGGCCGTGGATGCGCACGATACCGTCGGTCACGGAGATCACGGTGCCCTGGTTGCGAACGTCCGTGCTCGCTTCAAGGCCCTGGATCCGGCTCTTGATCAGCTCGCTGATCTCAGAGGGATTGAGTTGCATTATTCGCTCCTGATAGTCAATTCTGTTGCGTGCCGTGCGTATGCGCGCCGCTTTACGCGGTCAGCGCCGTGCGCATGCCGGCGAGCCGTGCGCGAACCGAGGTGTCGAGCACTTCGTCGCCGACGGTGACGCGCACGCCACCGATCAACGAAGCATCGACTTCCACCGTCGGCTTGAGCTTGCGCCCGAACTTGCGCTCGAGGCTCGCGACGAGATCGGCGAGCTGGGCCTCTTGCAGCGGGAACGCGCTGACGATCAGCGCATCGGCCGCGCCTTCGCGAGCATTTTTCAGTTCATCGAACTGGACAGCGATTTCGGGCAGCAGCGAGAGACGGTGATTGCCGACCAGCATCTGCACGAAGTTCTTGGCCTGCGGCGAGTCGCTCACAGGCGACTTGGCTGCGGCGAGCAGCAGGTCGACGACCTGTGCGTGGCTGACCTTCGGGCTCGAGGCGACCGACATGAGCTCGGGCAGACGCGCAACCTGACCCAGCTCCTGCACGAGAGCGGACCAGGCGGAAAGGTCGCCGCCTTCGGCTACGCTGAACAGCGCCTCTGCGTACGGACGGGCGATGGTTGCAAGTTCGGCCATGATCAGAGCTCGGCTTTCAGTTGATTAAGCAGTTGCGCATGCGCCGCCTGATCGACTTCGCGCTTCAGGATCTGCTCGGCGCCCTTGACCGCCAGCGTCGCCACTTCGGCGCGCAGCGCTTCGCGCGCCTTCACGACCTGCTGCTCGGCGTCCGCCTTGGCTTGAGCGATGATGCGTGCGGCTTCCGCTTGCGCGCTCGCCTTGATTTCCTCGGCGACGGTCAGCGCACGCTTTTCGGCGTCGGCGATCCGTTGTTGACCGTCGTTGCGCGCCTTCGCGAGCTCTTGATCGACACGCTTGTGCGCCGCTTCGAGTTCCGTCTTGCCCTTTTCGGCAGCCGCGAGGCCGTCGGCGATTTTCTTCGCACGCTCGTCGAGGGCTTTGACCATCGGCGGCCACACGAACTTCATCGTGAACCAGGCGAGGATCAGGAACACGACCATTTGCGCAATCAGAGTTGCGTTGAGATTCACGGTGTTTCCTTAAACGTTGCTAATTCGGAAAGTGAAACGGTAAGGCGCTCATCGACATGACGTTCGATCAGCGCCCTGAGCCTTCCGTTTCGCCCCTGCGCCGGGTTCAACCGCGGCGCAATACTCCGAGGAACCTCAGCCTGCTGCCAACTTCGAGAGCAGCGGGTTCGCGAACGCAAACAGCATTGCCACACCAACGCCGATCAGGAACGCCGCGTCGATCAGACCAGCCAAGAGGAACATCTTGGTTTGCAGCGGGTTCATCAGTTCCGGCTGACGCGCGCAAGCTTCGATGTACTTGCCGCCCATCAGGCCGATACCGATACAGGCGCCGATTGCACCCAGGCCGATGATGATGCCGATACCGATGGCGGTCAGACCTTGGATGTTGGCGATGAAAGCTTGCATGATCACT
>DASVLS010000089.1:0-6436 GCA_036384755.1 Trinickia sp.
TTCGTGCCCGGCCTTCGCCACACTGGAGAGAAAGCGCCCGAGATCTTCGAAACGGTCCTCCGGCAGATACCATTGCCGAGACTCGTCGAACAATGCCGCGGCCGCTTTGGACACCTTTGCCGGACAATCCGTGCCGGCGCGAAAATGGACCGCTCGCCCTCCCTCGTTGCGCAAATACAGCTCCGAGAATGCGGGCTGATACCCACGGGCGAAGGCCGACTTAGCACCGCGCTTGCGCAGTAGTCGCGACAAGGTGAACTCAATGTGCTTGCAGGTGCCGAGTTCGTTAGTAGCGTAATCGGCGCAGGCGCAAAAGTTGTCGCCCGGACGGACTCCACGAATCGACACGCGATAGCTGGAGTTCGACTCCGGATTGCCGACGCGGAATTCGGAGAAATACGTCTCGGTCCCGAGATTCTCCAGCGAGAACGCCTGCTCTTGCCCGAACTGCCGACGCAAGGCGCGCTGCCAGTCGGTGGGCGACATGTGATCGGGGACGTGGATGCGGGAAAGTTTCGGGGATCGATGTGACTTGGTGGAAGAGCGTTTGCTGGTCATGGCTTGACGTGATATTCGCGCGGCCGGCCCGCTTCATCAATGCGAAGTCCAGCGGGTCTCGGATTGCCTCCCACGTGGGCCGGTCCAGATCAATCCGCCCAACGGCTGAATCCACCACCGGATCGAGTCCGTAACACGTCCTCGGTTGCCTACCGGCTCGATGGAAAGGAGGCCGCTCAGTATATCGCTACCAGGGCCTCGTCCTCCATCTCCCGCAGATTCGATCCTCCGCTCTAGCGGAACCGCGGCGCGCCCAGGCGTGTTTCATCCTCTACGCCTAGCAGGTAGTCGAGTTCACCGAGCGTCCGCACGCTGCGTGAGGCGGCGCCCCAGGTATCCGGAGCCGAATCGCCGATCGAACCAACGATAGATTGGTCAGGCAGTTGTGGAAAGACGCACTCAGTTGTCAATTCGAGGCTGGAGGCCTGATGGCGACGCCGTTTCCGCCTAGTCATGCGGCGTCAATACCGTCCGCGATACCGAAAATCGCGCGGACGATGTCGTCGTCATTCTGGAATCGGTAACCCCAGCCGCCAGTTCAGATTTCTGCGTGCCTGCGTCTCGCAGCGTGCATAGAAGAAATCTGTCAGATAGATGCGCGGCCGTACGAGCAGCCCGCCGAGAATCGTCCGTTCGTGAAGGTCGTAAGCCCGGTCGTCGAGATCGGAGCGCTCTGCCCGCAGGCGCCGGCCGTCTTCGCGAAACCGGCTCCGAGCGGCGCCCAGCACCGCCAGATCGATATCGCACACGAAGCGTGTATCCGGTTCCGCGGCAGTGCCCGCGTGGGTCGTCGCGAGGATCATCGCGCAGATGCGATCGCACGCGCGGATTCGGCCGCCCGCCTGCTCTCGAAACCACTCCGCACTACGCTGCTCGTTGTCTTGCGCGCCCGGAACGAAGATCACGTCATGGAACCAGAGCGCGAGCTCGACGGCATCCGGTTCCGGAATCGCATCACGCGCCAGGTCGAGATGACGCAAGCATCGCCGCACATGCACGAGCGTATGGTAATGGCGCGCCGGCTCCGTATAGCAGCGCGCGAGCAGTCGATAGACCTCGTCGGCATCCGTCCCGCCGCTACACGACCACAACGCGCCAAACCGCGCCTGCGTCCGGTTCACGTTCGCTCCTTGGGCCGTGGCGGCCATGCACGATCGCCCGACGCCGACATCGGCGCGAGGCGTTCACAGAAATTCCGTGCGGATGTCGATACTCGAGCGCTGTCCGATGTTTGCGTAGTGATGCGCGAGCCATGCATCCGCTTCGCGTCGCCCATGGTCACGCAGCTCGCTCAGAAATCCCCAATCTGCGTTGTACTTGCTCGATACGCTCAACGCGCTCAGCGCGTCGTCGGCGCGAATCGAATGGATCAGCATTTCCTTCATGTCGCCTTGTTTGATCGTGCCTTGCTTGATCAGGTCGGTGACGAACGCGATGGCACGCATCTCGCGCATCAGCGACGAGTTGAAACTGATCTCGCTGATGCGGTTGAGAATCTCCGCGGCCGTGATCGGTACACCGCGACGCACGAGCGGATTGATGTGCACGATCACGACGTCGCGCGTCGCGCAATTGTAGATAAGCGGATAGATCGCCGGATTGCCCATGTAGCCGCCATCCCAGTAGTACTCGCCGTCGATCGAAACCGCCTGGAACAGCGTCGGCACGCATGCGGATGCAAGTACCGCGTCGGCACAGACATCCTCTCGCGCGAACAGGCGTATTTTCCCCGTCTCGACGTTGGTCGCGCACAGGTACAACCGAATCGGACAGTGCTTGCGCAGCGCGTCGAAGTCGACCTGACTGTCGAGCACATCGCGCAGCGGATTCAGGTTGTTCGGATTGAACTGATAAGGTGAAAAGACGCGCAGCATCATGTCGGCGAATGCATAAAGCGGCGAGTGATCGAGCCCGAAGCTGTGCGTCCCCTTCAACCACGGCACCCAGCGCAACGGGTTGTAGCGCTCTGCCGATTGCGCGATCGCGTGCCAGAAATCGTGCAGCGCCTGACGCGCACCGTCCGCGCCGCCCTTTTGCAGACCGTATGCGAGTACCGCAGCGTTCATCGCGCCGGCGCTCGTCGCGCTGACACCTTCGATCTCGAGCCTGCCGTCCTCGAGCAGCCGGTCGAGCACGCCCCAGGTGAAAGCACCATGCATGCCGCCGCCCTGCAACGCGAGCGCGATCGGTTTGCGCGGGACATCGTCGCGGCGCCCCGTGTGCGTGGTTGCCATGCCCGTCTCCTCGACTCCCCATCATGCGGAGCAGCCTCAGGTCGTGGAACGCACGTCGTCACGCGATACGCTGCCGTGCGACTCGGCTCCATTCAACCTGCACTCACGCTCCATGCATCGAGCAGCGCCTTCGCCTCTCGCAGGTCGTTCGTAGCGAAGCCTTCCTTGAAGCTCGTGTACACGGCGGACAGCGCCTGCTTCGCTTCCACGGTCTTTCCCCACCGTTGCAATAGACGAGCGAGATCCGACGCTGCCCTCAATTCCAGCGCCCTCGCACCCTGCCCGCGTGCGCGCGCGATCGCCCGGTAAAAACAGTCGGCGGCCTCGTCGTCGCATGCGGCGGCTGTCCCCGCCTCGTCCGCGCTTCCGGCCAGATAGACGCCCCTGAGCCGGTATAGATCAGCCTCGTAGCAATGCTCGCCGGATTTTTCGACGATCGCCATCGCGTCGTCCAGCATGCGCAGTGCTGCGCGCTTGTCACCCGAACGCCAGTAACTGTCGGCAAGCAACGCAAGAAAATAGGGCCGCTGATCTTCGCCGCCGGCGGCCCGGTGCGCATCGAGCCCTCGACGCATCTGCGCAATGCCGCCCTCGATGTTGCCTTGCGCGCTCATCGCCCAGCCTTGCAACAGCGTCCCGCACGCGAGCCAGTAGGGCAATCCGTGCTCCACCGATACCGCAATGACGGCTTCCGCGCGCTCGGCGGCAAGCGCAGGCTCCCCCCGTAGTTGATGCAAGTGCGCGGTGTAGGTCAGACTGAACGCCAGAGAGGGGCCATAGGCAAGAGCCTGTGCGAGCGCGAGCGCGTCGGCGCTACGTTTGAGCGCCTGGTCGGGATACCCCTGAAACCACAAGGTCAACCCGAGGTAACTGAGCGCCCGAATGCCGGGATCGACGCCATGTGCGAACACGTGAGCCTGATGCTGCTCCGGATCATAGATCGCCAGGGCCTGTTCCACATGCCTGCGTGCAGCGTCGAAATCGCCTTGCAGGAAAAAGCACGAACCCAGCGCACCGTGTGCCTCGGTGAGGAAGCCCGGATCGTTCGCATCCCGCGCCGTGCCGAGCATCTGCTGGCCCAGGTCGGTCGCGAGCGCATACTCGCCGCGCACCAGGTGGTGTATCCGCAGTCCCAGCTGTGTCGCAAAGCGTTGCGATGCCTCCCCCGTCCGCTCGCACAATTCGAGCGCGCGCCTATAGGTCGCGCCGACCTCCGTCGCGCCATACCCGCGCACGTCCATCAGGACTGGCCCAAGGGAAAGCAGCAGCGTCAGTTCCCAATGCGCGCGCATCGCAGTGTCGGGCAGGCCTTTCAGCAATGCAAGCGCCGCGCCGAGGTGATTCATTGCATCGTGATGGGCAGCATGGCGCAGCGCCTGCTGGGCCGCACGATGCAGGTATTCGACGGCCTTTGGAATGTTGCCGCTCTGACTGTAGTGATGTGCCAGTTCGCTGCAGTAATCGGCGATGCGCGTCGGGAACAGCATCTCGATCGCCTGCGCGGTGCGCTCGTGCAGCGTGGTGCGTCGCTCGGTGAGCAACGAGCGCCCTGCCACTTCCTGCGTCAGTGCGTGCTTGAACGAATAATTGACCTCGGGAAAAGCGGGCCGCTCGTAGATGAACTCCGCTGCTTCCAGATGGGCGAGCAGCCGACGCAGTTCGTCGTCCCGCACCGACTCCTCGCCGCAAATTCGCCGGATCAGGCTGAACGGAAACTCATGGCCGATCACTGCCAGCGCCTGCAGCAGTTCCTTTTCCTCGATCGGAAGCCGGTCGATCCGTGCCGCGAGCACACCCTGAACGGTGGTGGGAATGTGCAGCGTCGCCGGCGTCTCGACGATATGGTAGCGTCCGGGTTCGCCGAGCAGCGACTGCTCCTCGACGAGCGTCTGGACCACTTCCTCCATAAAGAACGGATTGCCCTCCGTCTTCTCCAGAATGCGCTGCTTCAGCGGCACGAGCGTGCGGTCCTCGCCGAGCAGCGCCGCCAGCAGCCCTTGCGCGTCGGCGGGACCAAGCGGTTCAAGCCGGATGGCGCTCCAATGAGCGGCGTGCGTCCACGCGGGCTGATACTCGGGCCGGTAGTTCGCCAGAAGCAGGATGCGCGTGTCCGGCAGGTGGTCGATCAGGTAGGCGAGGAACGCTTCCGTTTCACGGTCCAGCCATTGCAGGTCCTCGAACAGCAAATGGACCGGCTGATTCTCGCTCTCGCGCGCAAGAAGTTGCCGGATCGCCTCGAACGTACGGTCGCGCCGGATCTGCGGATCCATCTCGACGAGTACCGGCCCGCCTTCTCCGACGCCGAGCAGATAGAGCACGTATGGGACGAGATCCTCGAAACTGCGCTCCAGAGCGAGTGCTTTGCCGATGACCTTTTCGCGGCAGCGCCGCTCGTCGTCCTGCGCCGTGATCTGGAAATAGTTCTTCAGGAGCTCGATGAGCGGCAGATTGGGAAACGCCTTGCCGTGCGATACGGAAAACGTCTCGAGCACCAGCGCGCCGCGTCGCGAACGCTCCTTGAATTCGTGGAAAAGGCGAGACTTTCCGACGCCGGCCTCCCCCACCACGCCGACCACGCGGCCATGCCCGGCCCTCATGGCTTCCAGCGCGCGGTTCAGGTGCTCCATTTCCGTTTCGCGGCCGACGAATCGCGCGAGACCGCGGTGCGCGGCCAGTTGCAGGCGCGTGCGTAATGCACCCAGGCCAAGCACCTCGTACACGCACAGCGGCGCCGGAATGCCCTTGAGCTGCGTTGCCCCGAGCGCCTTGAATTCGAAATAGCCTTCGGCCAGCTTGTGGGTCGATTCGCTGACGAGAATCGACGTGGGTGCGGCGATTCCCTCGATCCGCGATGCGATGTGGATCGTATGCCCGAGCGGATCGTAATCGGTATGCAGGTCGTCGGTGCGGATCGAACGGACGACGACCTCGCCCGTGTGAACGCCGACGCGAATCTGCAGAGGAATGCCTTCCTGCAGACGAATGCGGTCACCGTGCTGCCGCATCGCCTGCTGCATGCGCAATGCAGCGAAAAGCGCGCGCTGCGCATGGTCTTCGTGCGCGATCGGTGCGCCGAACAGCGCGAGGATGCCATCGCCGAGCGATTTTGCGACGTACCCTTCGTAGTAATGAATCGCTTCCATCATCAGCTCGACCACCGGCACGATCAGGCGATGTGCGACTTCAGGATCGAGATCGTGAATCAGCGCGGTCGACCCGGCCATGTCGGCGAACAGCGCGGTCACGGTCTTGCGTTCCCCGGCAGGTTCGCCACGCGCTTCCATCGCCGCGTGTTCGGCTCGGATTCGTTCGGCGAGATGATCGGGCGTGTAATGGATCGGCGTCGGAGGCGGTTCGCGGCTCGATGGTCCGGAAAACGGCGGCGCAGCGGCGGTCGCAGCCAGCGGCGTTCCGCAGTTGCTGCAGAAGCGGGCCGCCGGCGCTGCCTCATGTCCGCAATGCGGACACATGCGGGACAGCACAGCCTGACATTCTTGGCAGAACCTCGCATTGGGAGGATTCTCGGATCCGCAGACTGTGCAGCGCATAAAAACCCTCTTCCGGCCAAGGGTCGACCTGACGATATTATGCGCCGCCCGTTGCGGGAATTCAGGTCAATTGAGTGGCAATCTCGCATTCGGCGC
>DASVLS010000090.1:0-52049 GCA_036384755.1 Trinickia sp.
ATCGATGAGCCGGGAATGAACTGAGCCTTCTGTCGGACCCGAGGCCCTATATTCAGGCAATTGTAAGAGTGGTCGAGTCCATCCGCTCGAACGCGTGAAGGGCTTCGCTGCAAAGCAAGTTTGCGTGTCAGGAAAGAAACATCGATCTTCACAAAAAATCAACAATCTGAGGGAACGTAGCGACCGCTTCCCCGCGCTGGCGGCGGGCAAATACAACTCCGGCGGCGCGCCAGGCGCCTCGGAGGAAACGGACGCCGCGATCGCCCCGGCCGCTGATGCTGCTGATGCCGCCCTGCGCCGGCTTCTCGCCGTTCTGCACGCCATGGCGAATGCGCCGCGCATCGGCCGGAGCGCCCCAGTGAGCGACAGCTCGCCGGCGAACTCCCGCTCATGCAGCGCATCGGGCGGAATCTGACTGCTAGCCGCGAGGATCCCAAGCGCAATGGGTAAATCGAAGCGGCCCGACTCCTTCGGCAAATCGGCTGGAGCCAGATTGACGGTGATGCGGCGAACCGGGAAATCGAAGCCGAAGTTTTGCAACGCGGCGCGCACGCGCTCGCGGCTTTCTCGCACCTCGAGATCGGGCAAACCGACGATCGAAAACGACGGCAGCCCATTGGCAAGGTGAACTTCGACAGTAACTTCGGGCGCACGGCCGGCGCGCGCGAACGCACCACGGCAAGCGACATGGCATCTCTCCGGATCGGACGGCATCCGAGAGGCGCCGTCAAGCTAGGCCTGCCGCGCTCGAGAAGGCGCGGCGGTTCGGTAGGTGAGCGCCCGCTTGCGTGGGCGAAGCGCCGTATCGGCGCGTCAGGGGGCAGGCGAGCCTACGACTCCTGCGAGGCGGCGAGCCGCTGCTCGAGCTCTGCCACTCGGCGCTCGAGCTCTTCGAGACGCGTGCGCGTTCTAAGCAGCACCTGCGTTTGCGTGTCGAACTCCTCGCGCGTCACCAGATCCAGCTTCGAAAAACCCTGCGACAGCATGGCCTTCACGTTGCGCTCGACATCCTTCGCGGGGGAATGCTTCAGCAACTCGCTCATGCGGTTCTGAAAATCCTGAAAGAAATCATTCGGTTGCTTCATTTTGGTTCCCTGTGGTTGCACAAAATATGTGCAGATGTTCTGTCGACCCGCAGCCGCGACGCATGAATGAGCGAATTTGGTGCGTCGACCGCTGCGCGCCCGTGCATGGGCGAGCGCCGTTGGTGCGTGCCCCAAATGCGAGGCGTGCAAACACTCTAGCAACGATCCAGGGCCCGCGCCAGCACGGCGGGCCTTCGTTGGCCGTTCGGCCGGCTCGGCGACGCCGGGTCCACGCCCGCGCCAATCGGGCCGCGGCGCATACATGGCACAAGTGTTGCTTTTTGTGGCCGCACGAATCGGGGGCTGGTGCCTCGACGCCGGGGAAGCGGCCGGCGGCGGCGCACGGCAACACAGTTTTCGCAACGAACAGAGGGACTTTCATGAAGCTCATTACCGCAATCATCAAGCCGTTCAAGCTCGATGAAGCGCGCGAGGCGTTGTCGGCGATCGGCGTGTCCGGCATCACGGTCACGGAAGTAAAGGGTTTCGGGCGCCAGAAAGGTCACACCGAGCTCTATCGCGGCGCCGAGTACGTCGTCGACTTTCTGCCGAAGGTGAAGATCGAGGCGGCCGTCTCCGACGACATCGTCGATCAGGCGATCGAGGCGATCGAACGCGCGGCGCGCACGGGCAAGATCGGCGACGGCAAGATCTTCGTCACGCCGATCGAGCAAGTGATCCGCATCCGCACCGGGGAAACGGGCGCCGACGCCCTGTAATTCGACATTCGAAATTCGAAGACATAGCGACATAGAGGAAACCGAAGATGCGCAAATTTTTGATGTCCTTGGCGATGGCCGCCTCGCTGCTGGCAGGCGGCGTCGGAGCCGCACTCGCCGACGACGCCTCGTCGGCCCCGGCGGCCGCCGCGGCGGCATCCACTCCCGCGGCCGACGCTCAGGCGAGCGCCGCCTCGGCCACCGCCGCGCCCGATGCGTCTGCCGCCACGGCGGCCGCCGCCCCCGACGCATCGGCTGCAGAGGCCGCCGCCGCACCTGCGGCGCCGACGGCGCCGTTCTCGGTCGACTCCTCGAAGATCAGCTCGGGCGACACGGCCTGGATGCTGACTTCCACGGCCCTCGTGCTGTTCATGACGATTCCGGGTCTCGCACTGTTCTACGGCGGCATGGTCCGCAAGAAGAACGTGCTGGCCACGGTGATGCAAAGTTTCGCCATCACCTGTGTCGTCACGCTGTTGTGGACGGTGATCGGCTACAGCCTCGCCTTCACGCCGGGCAACGCGTTCATCGGCGGCTTCTCGCGCGTCTTCCTCGCGGGGATGAACTACATCAAGGGCGACAAGGCGACGACGCTGACGGTCAGCCATCTTGCGACGACGATTCCCGAATCGGTCTATTTCGTCTATCAGATGACGTTCGCGATCATCACGCCGGCCCTGATCACGGGCGCCTTCGCCGATCGCATGAAGTTCTCGGCGATGCTCGTGTTCATGTCGCTGTGGACGATCATCGTCTACTCGCCGATCGCGCACATGGTCTGGGAACCGACGGGCTGGCTCTCCTCCGCCGGTATTCTCGACTTCGCGGGCGGCACGGTCGTGCACATCAACGCCGGTATCGCGGGCCTCGTTTGCGCGCTCGTGCTCGGCAAGCGCGTCGGCTACGGCCGTGAAGCGATGGCGCCGCACAACCTCGTGCTGACGCTGATGGGCGCCGGGATGCTGTGGGTGGGCTGGTTCGGCTTCAACGCGGGTTCCGCCGTGGCGGCCGATGGCCGTGCGGGCTTCGCGATGCTGACGACCCAAGTGGCGACCGCCTGCGCGGCGCTCGGCTGGATGTTCGTGGAATGGATCGCCAAGGGCAAGCCGTCGGCGCTCGGCATCGCATCGGGCGCCGTCGCCGGCCTCGTGGCGATCACGCCGGCTTCCGGCTTCGTCGGCGTGGGCGGCTCGATCGCCATCGGCTTCATCGCGGGCGCAGTCTGCTTCTGGTCGGCCACGTGGCTCAAGATGAAGCTCGGCTACGACGATTCGCTCGATTGCTTCGGCGTGCACGGCGTGGGCGGGATCATCGGCGCGCTGCTGACGGGCGTCTTCGCGGTCAAGGACATCGGCGGCTTCGATGGCAGCCTGCTCCTGCAAGCGAAGGGCGTGCTCACGACGGTTATCTACAGCGGCGTCCTGAGCTTCGTCCTGCTCAAGATCATCGATCTCGTGATCGGCCTGCGCGTGGCCGAGGAAGAAGAGCGCGAAGGTCTCGACGTGGTGTTGCACGGCGAGCACGTCGAGTAATCGACGTCTTCGACGTCGACCGTTGGGTCGCCGGCAGGCGCAAAGCGCCGGCCGGCCAAGGCCTTCCGGTCCGCGTCGGATCGAATTGAAGCGCAGCGACTTTTACCCGCCTCTCGGCGGGTTTTTTTTATCGCGTCTGTCGCCTGAAGTCCGCGATGTCGTCCTGCCTGGCGTCGCCCCGTGCCTTAGAATCGGGGCCGGTGTCGGTCTCGCCAACCGGCCGGAGCCGGGCCGTCGACGACCCTATTGCCTATCGGGTCAATAGGAAACGCATTCCCCCCCGCCCTTGCGTTCGTCGAAACCACCCCCAAATCGGCAGGGCAATTGCTCTACAATCTTTTTCTCCCCTGTTCATCGAGTCATCAATGGTTCCGCACCTAGTTACGGCGTTAAACGGTCCTCTGCTCGAGCTCGAGCAGAGAATCCTCGACGCCACGCCGGCGATCGAGCGGTGGTTCCGGCTCGAGTGGCAGGAACACACGCCGCCGTTCTATTGTTCAGTCGATCTGCGCAACGCGGGGTTCAAGCTCGCGCCCGTCGATACGAACCTGTTCCCGGGCGGCTTCAACAATCTGCCCAACGAGGTGTTGCCGCTCGCCGTCCAGGCCGCGATGGCCGCGATCGAAAAGATCTGCCCCGACGCGAAGAACCTGCTCGTGATTCCCGAGCGGCACACGCGCAACGCGTTCTACCTCGAGAACGTCGCACGCCTGGCGATGATCATGCGTCAGGCCGGGTTGAATGTACGGTTCGGCACGCTCGACGAGAACATCGTCGGCCCCGTCACGATTCCGTTGGCGGACGGGCAGAAGATCGTGCTCGAGCCGCTGGAACGCACGCCACGCCGGCTCGGGCTAAAAAATTTCGATCCCTGCTCGATCCTCCTGAACAACGATCTGTCGGCGGGCTTGCCCCCGGTGCTCGAGAATCTGCACGAGCAGTACCTGCTGCCGCCGCTGCATGCGGGCTGGGCCGTGCGCCGCAAATCGACCCACTTTTCGTGCTACGACGACGTCGCGAAAAAGTTTGCCAAGCTCGTCGAAATCGACCCATGGATGGTCAATCCGTACTTCGCTCACGTCGAGGGGGTGGATTTCGAAGCCCGCACGGGCGAACAAGCGCTGGCCGACGCGATCGACGCCGTCATCAAGAAAATCGCGCGCAAATACCGCGAATACGGGATCAGCGAGAAACCGTATGTCGCGATCAAATCGGATGCCGGTACCGACGGCCGCGGCGTAATGACCGTGCATGACGCGTCCGAGGTGGCGAACCTCACGAAGGGCGAGCGTTCGCGCATGTCGGCCACCAAGGACGGCCTGCAAGTGCACGACGTCATCGTCCAAGAGGGCGTCTACACGTTCGAGCGCATCGGCGAGGAAGTGGCCGAGCCCGTCGTCTACATGATCGACCGCTACGTCGTGGGCGGCTTTTACCGCGTGCACGGCAGCCGCGAGCGCGACCAGAACCTGAACGCGCCGGGCATGCACTTCGTGCCGCTCGGCTTCGAGCATACGGCTTTGCCCGATGCCCACGCCAAGCCGGGGGCGGCGCCGCCGAACCGCTTCTATATGTACGGCGTGGTCGCGCGGCTCGCGCTGCTCGCCGCATCGGTCGAACTCGAAAAAACGGACCCGGAAGCCATTCAGGTCTGATCCGCTCGGCCGCCGCGGTCGGCTTTCGCAATTCAACGAAGGGTGAGCCCGCATTCGGGCAGCAGGGGTTTCATGGACATTCTTTTCATCGCCGATCCGCTTGCGCACTTCAAGATCTACAAGGACTCGACTTACGCGATGATGGCCGAGGCCGCGCGCCGCGGCCACGTCGTCTACACGTGCGAGCCGAAGCATCTGGCCTGGACGTCGGCCCACGTCGAAGCGACGGTGCACCGCGTCGACATCGTCGGCGATACGGCGGATTTGCATCGCCATCCGTGGCACGAGAGCGGCCCGCAAGAGCACCGGAAGCTGACTTCGTTCGGCGCGATCCTGATGCGTAAAGACCCGCCGTTCGACATGGAATACGTGACGTCGACCTGGCTGCTCGAGTTGGCCGAGCGCGAAGGCGCTCGCGTGTTCAACAAACCGCAGACGATCCGAGACCATTCAGAAAAGCTCGCGATCGGCGAATTCCCGCAGTTCGTCGCACCGACCCTCGTGACACGCGACGCCGCACGGCTGCGCGCCTTTCACGCCGAACACGGCGACATCATTCTGAAGCCGCTCGACGGCATGGGCGGCATGGGCGTGTTTCGCGTGACGCGCGACGGCATGAACCTCGGCTCGATCATCGAGGTGCTCAGTCACGACGGCGCACGCTCGGTGATGGCCCAGAAGTTCATTCCCGACATCGCCGAGGGCGACAAGCGCATCTTGCTGATCGGCGGCCAAAGTGTGCCGTATTCGCTGGCGCGCATTCCCCAAGGCGGCGAAGTGCGCGGCAATCTCGCGGCGGGCGGCCTGGGCGTCGCCAAGCTGCTCAGCGCGCGCGATCAGGAGATCGCCGATACAATCGCACCCGTGCTCGCGGCTCGCGGGCTGCTGCTGGTCGGGCTCGATGTGATCGGCGATTGGCTGACCGAAGTGAACGTCACGAGCCCTACGTGCTTCCGCGAAATCATGGAGCAGACGGGTTTCGACGTCGCCGCGATGTTCGTCGATGCGCTCGAGCGCGCGGTGGCATGAGCGCCGGGTAAGCGGGTCGAAGGCAGCCCCCGGGCACGTGTCTCGATTCCGGGGAAACGGGCCTGTTACAATGACTTTTTCCTGAAACGGCTCTGCTCGCCTGCCGGCGTGGCGTAACGAGCGCGGAACGCGCGGCCCGCATGCCGCGGCTCGCGCCCATTCGCCGCGGCGCGCCCGCGCCTTGCCGTTCGGATCCAGCCCTTTGCGGTGCTTTTGGTTGCAAGACTGACATGGCAGGCATTTTGATCATTGCGCACGCGCCGCTCGCTTCGGCGTTGAAGGAATGCGTCGCGCATATCTACGGCGGGCTGCCGGCGCGCATCGGCGTCATCGACGTGCTGCCCGACAGCGATCCCGCGCAGGTCTTCGCCTTCGCGCAAAGCGAGATCGAGCGTTTGCGGGAGGACAACGGCACCCTCGTGTTGACCGACATGTTCGGCGCCACGCCCGCCAACATCGCCAGCCGGCTCGCGACGATGCGGGACGTGCGCGTGCTGGCCGGCGTCAATCTGCCGATGCTCGTGCGCGGCGTCTGCTACCGGGCATGCGAACTCGACGCCCTCGTCGAAAAGGCGCTCGCGGGTGCTGCCAAGGGCGTTCATGCCATCGGGCCGCTCGTCGCGTCGGCGGAAGCGGGCAAGCCCGCCGGGGACGCGGGTTGCGATGCGCCGGGCGTGCCCATCGTCGCGCCGTGTGCGGGGGCGAGCACGAGCGCGGCCGACATCGAAGCGCAGCCGCCCAGCGCGGCCCGCGCCGAGCACTGATTTCGCCTCTCCTCTCTTCGCTTTTCAGGACGCTTTTCAGGACGAGCACCCCATGCTTCAAAAAGATACGACGATCGTCAATAAACTCGGTTTGCATGCACGTGCTTCGGCCAAGCTCACGCAGCTTGCCGGCAACTTTCAAGCGGAAATCTGGATGACGCGCAACGGTCGCCGCATCAACGCAAAAAGCATCATGGGCGTGATGATGCTGGCGGCGGGCATCGGCAGCACGGTGACGATCGAAACCGAAGGACCCGACGAGCGGGACGCCATGGACGCGCTGCTCAAACTTATCGCCGATAAATTCGGCGAAGGGCAATAATCGCTGCAGGAAGGCACGCGCCGGCAGCGGCGCGCCGCCGACGAGACCGACGCGCCGCGGCTTGCCGCGGCGTTTTCGTTCCCCGTGTTCGTCTTCCACTTCCGGTCATTCCGGTCGTGACGTCCCGCAATGCTGCGCCGCACGCAGTCAGCGGACCCCGGTGGAATCTATAATCTCAGGTTAGGGTCGTAGGCTCTGTGCGGCGGCGTTTTTCCCGCGGCATCACATCACTCGAGGAGGTGGGCGTGTCGTTCTCGCTGCATGGAATTCCGGTGTCACGCGGCATCGCGATCGGGCGAGCCTATCTCATCGCGCCTGCAGCGCTGGACGTCGACCACTACTTGGTCGAGCCGCCGCAGATCGAAGGCGAGATCGAACGCTTTCGAGCCGCGCTCAAAGGCGTCCAGAACGAGCTCGATCGTTTGAGCGAAGATCTTTCGGCCGATGCGCCGAGCGAAGTGGGGGCGTTCATCAACGTCCACGCGATGATCCTCAACGACGCCATGCTCGTCCAAGAGACGATGGATCTCATTCGCACGCGGCGCTACAACGTCGAGTGGGCGCTGACCGAGCAATTGGAGCGGCTTTCTCGGCACTTCGACGACATCGAGGACGAGTACTTGCGCGAGCGCAAGGCCGACGTGCAGCAAGTCGTCGAACGCATTTTGAAGGCGCTCGCGGGCGCGCCCTCGGCCGCTGCGCTCGTCGATGGGGCCGTTGCCCAAGCCGGCGACGACATGATCGTCGTCGCGCACGACATCTCGCCGGCCGACATGCTGCAATTCAAGACCCAAACGTTCCAAGGGTTCGTGACGGACTTGGGCGGGCGTACCTCGCACACGGCGATCGTCGCTCGCAGCCTCGGCATTCCCGCTGCCGTGGGCGTGCAGCATGCGAGCGCGCTGATCCGCCAGGACGATTTGATCATCGTCGACGGCGATCGCGGCATCGTCATCGTCGATCCCGCGCCGATCGTGCTCGAGGAGTATTCGTATCGGCAAAGCGAGAAGCTGCTCGAGCAAAAGAAGCTGCAGCGGCTCAAATTCTCGCCGACGCAAACGCTGTGCGGCACGAAGATCTCGTTGCTGGCCAACATCGAGCTGCCCGAGGATGCGCGCTCGGCCGTGGAAGCCGGCGCCGTTGGCGTCGGCCTGTTTCGCACCGAGTTCCTGTTCATGAATCACAAGGATCGGTTGCCCGAGGAAGACGAGCAATTCGAAGCCTACAAGCGCGCGGTCGAACTCATGGGCGGCTTGCCCGTGACGATCCGCACGATCGACGTGGGCGCAGACAAGCCGCTCGATGCGATCGGCGCCGACGGCTACGAGGGAGCGCCCAATCCCGCGCTTGGCTTGCGTGCGATTCGCTGGAGCTTGTCCGAACCGCAGATGTTCCTCACGCAATTGCGCGCGATCTTGCGGGCGTCGGCGTTCGGCCAAGTCAAGATTCTCGTGCCGATGCTCGCGCACGCGCAGGAGATCGACCAAACCCTCGACCTCATTCGCGAGGCCAAGCGCCAACTCGACGACGCCGGCCTGCCGTACGACCCGGGCGTGCGAATCGGCGCGATGATCGAGATCCCGGCCGCCGCGATCGCGCTGCCGCTGTTCTTGAAGCGCGTCGATTTCCTGTCGATCGGCACGAACGACCTGATCCAGTACACGCTGGCGATCGATCGCGCGGACAACGCCGTCGCGCATTTGTACGATCCGCTGCACCCGGCCGTGCTGCATCTGATCGCCTTCACGCTGCGCGAAGCCAAGCGCGCCGGCGTACCCGTGTCTGTTTGCGGGGAAATGGCGGGCGATCCGCAGCTCACGCGCCTGCTGCTCGGCATGGGGCTCACCGAGTTCTCGATGCACCCGAGCCAATTGCTGGTCGTGAAGCAAGAAATCTTGCGCGCCAATCTGGCGGCGTTGGAAAAGCCCGCCGCCGAGGTCCTGGCCGCGTTCGAGCCCGAAGAAGTGCAGTCCGCCTTACGGTGCTTGTTGCAGGCTTGAGCTTAGCTTGAGCCTAGCTTGAGCCCCCGGTTCCGCACACGGGGCATTCGCGCTGGCGCGCGATCTTCATCGTCGTCCATTCCATCCGCAGCGAATCGAGCATCATGAGCCGGCCCGTCAGGGGCTGGCCGATGCCGCCGATCACGCGCAGCGCTTCGGCCGCCTGCATCGTGCCGATGATGCCGACCGTCGGCGCGAAGACACCCATCGTCGAGCACGCGACTTCCTCGAACGGTTGATCCTCGGGGAAGACGCAGGCGTAGCACGGGGACGATTCGTCTCGGAAATCGAACGTGCTGATTTGCCCGTCGAAGCGCAGGGCGGCACCGGAAACGAGCGGCACGCCATGCTTCACGCACGCCCGATTGATCGCATGGCGCGTCGCGAAATTGTCCGTGCAGTCGAGCACGACCGTGGCGGCAGGGACGTTGACGTCGAGCCAAGCATCGTCGATGCGCTGGTCGACGGCGTGTACGTGAACTTCCGGGTTCAACCGTTCGATGGCGTCCCGGCCCGATTCCACCTTTTTGCGCCCCACCGAGGCCGTCACGTGCAGGATCTGCCGCTGCAGGTTCGTCAGGTCGACCGAATCGGCATCCACGAGCGTCAACGTGCCGACGCCGGCTGCGGCAAGGTACATGGCGGCCGGAGAGCCGAGGCCGCCCGCGCCGACGACGATTGCGTGCGCATCGAGAAAGCGCTGCTGCGCCTCGATGCCGATTTCGTCGACGAGGATGTGGCGGGAATAACGGAGAAGTTGATCGTCGTTCATGGCGGCGCGCAAGGAAAAAAACGCGTGCGTTGGCGCCGAAAGGCGGCGCCTTCGCCTACGTGCCCCATTCGCGCGGGAGGCCGGGCGAATGGGGGCGGGGCGAGGGCTGCCGGGTGCGGCGGGATTACTTGCTCGGCGCGGAAGCGGCCGGCACGGGCGAAGCGGGCGGCTTGACCGCGACAGGCGCCGAAGCCGAACGCGGCGGCTTGTTCTCTGCGAGCTTGCGCTCCGTGATCGACTTCGACAACTGCACCGGCTTGCCTTCGAGCTTGTTCAAGGCTTGCTGGAGCATGAAATCGTTGGCCGAGCCGAATTCGACCGGCTTGCGCTCGCGATCCTTCGCGCGCTGCTCGGGCGTTTTCTTATCGTTTTCCTCTTCGAGTTGCTGAAGTTGCTGCAGACGATCCTTCTCGCGCTGCTCCTGCTCCTTCTTCTCGTTCGGATCTTGCTTGTTCGCGAGGTGGTTCGAGTAATCGACTTCGCGAGTGACGAGCACGTCGTCCGGATCGCCCTCGGCGTACTGGTCGACCGCGATATCGGGGCGGATGCCCTTGTTCTGAATCGAGCGGCCGCTCGGCGTGTAGTAGTAGGCCGTGGTCAGGCGCAGCGCCGTGTCCGACGTCAAGGGGCGAACCGTCTGCACCGAACCCTTGCCGAACGTGGTCTTGCCCATGATCAGCGCGCGATGCTGGTCCTGCAGCGCACCCGCGACGATTTCGGAGGCCGACGCCGAATAGGCGTTCGTCAACACGATCATCGGCACGGTTTTGTAGACGGCGGGCAGGTTCTTGAGCGGATCGGAATCGAATGACGGCAAGCGGTAGTTGTCGTACGTATCGCGATAAACCTGCTTCGAATCGGCGATCTGGCCGTTCGTCGAGACGACGACCGAATTGGGCTGCAAGAACGCGCCGGCCACGCCGACGGCGCTCTGCAGCAGGCCGCCGCCGTTGTTGCGCAGGTCGATCACGAGGCCCTTCAGATTCGGTTGTTCGCGCGCGATGTCGCCGAGCTTGGCGGCGAGATCGGGAACCGTGCGCTCTTGGAAGCTCGTGATGCGCACGTAGGCATAGCCGGGGGCGAGCACCTTCGCCTTCACGCTCTGCACGCGGATGATCGCGCGCGTCACGGTGACGGGGAACGTGCGGTCGTCGCTCTTGCGGAAGATGGTGAGCGTCACTTTCGTGCCCGGCTCGCCGCGCATCTGCTTGACGGCCGCGTCGAGCGTCATGCCGCGCACGGGCTTGTCGTTGATGCGCGTGATCAAATCGCCCGGACGAATGCCGGCGCGGAACGCAGGGGTATCCTCGATCGGCGAAATGACCTTGATGAGGCCGTCTTCCTGCGAAATCTCGATGCCGAGACCGGCGAACCGGCCTTTCGTCTGCTCCTGCAGTTCCTGGTAGTCGGTCTTATCGAGATAGGACGAGTGCGGGTCGAGGCTCGAAACCATGCCTTTGATCGCCTCGGTCAGCAGCTTTTTGTCGTCGACCGGCACGACGTAGTCGTGCTTGATCTGCCCGAACACCTCGGCAAATAGACGCAGTTGATCGAGCGGCAGCGGCGCGGTGGCTTGTTGTTGCGCCGCGGCGGAGAATTGCAGCGTCGCAAAAACGCCGGTAGCGAGGCCAGCGGCGATCAAGCCGATGTTCTTGAGTTTCGTGCGCATAGAGTCTGGTGCGATCGGGAAACAGGGTGTGAGCGCCGAGGGCGAAGGACGGTCAAGTATAACTGCTCGCCCGCAAAGCGCGCGCCGAGCGGAACCGATATGACCGAAGTTGGACTTGCGGCGGGACGATCGGTTCGCGCGCGGCAGGAGCCAGCGCCGGCCGGGCCTTGTGCGGCCGGCCGGCGCGCTTGTCGCGGGTCAGCCCGCTTTGCCTTGCTTGGCGACGGCGGCCTGCGCTTTGGCGATCGCCTCTTGGTCGCCGAGATAGTAGTGGCGGATCGGCTTGAGGTGTTCGTCGAGTTCGTAGACGAGCGGCACGCCGTTCGGAATGTTCAGGCCGACGATGTCGCTATCGGAAATGCCGTCGAGGTATTTGATCAGCGCGCGCAGCGAATTGCCGTGCGCCGCGATGAGCACCTTTTTACCGCCCTTCAGGGCCGGCGCGATCGACTCGTTCCAGATCGGCAGCACGCGCGCGACGGTGTCCTTCAGGCACTCGGTCAGCGGCAACTCGGCGCGCGGCACCTTGGCGTAGCGCGGATCGTCGTACGACGCGCGCGAATCCGTCGGCTCGAGCGCGGGCGGCGGCGTGTCGTAGCTGCGGCGCCAAACGAGCACCTGCTCGTCGCCGTACTTGGCAGCCGTTTCGGCCTTGTTCAGCCCCGCGAGCGCACCGTAGTGACGCTCGTTCAGGCGCCACGAATGGACGACGGGGATGTACATGAGGTCCATTTGGTCCTGCACGTGCCAGAGCGTGCGGATCGCGCGCTTGAGCACCGAGGTGTAGGCGATGTCGAACGTGTAGCCCGCTTCCTTGAGCAGCAGGCCCGCCTGGCTGGCTTCGCGGTTGCCTTGCTCGGTCAGGTCGACGTCGACCCAGCCGGTGAAGCGGTTTTCCTTGTTCCACGTCGATTCGCCGTGGCGGATGAGAACGAGCTTGTACATGAGGTTTTCGGTCGGTAGTGAGGAAGCGTGTCGCGCCGGCGCAATCTGCCTGTAAGGCGGAGCGCCATCGCATCAAACGGTTATTTTATAATGGTCGGATTGCCTGTTCATTGCCTCATCACTTTTGGCGGATTCCCCGTGACGTTTTTCACCGATTACACCAACCTCGTTCTGCTCGCGGCCCTCGTGATCTCGGGCGCGCTCCTGCTTTGGCCGGTCATTGCCGGGCGCGGCCGGGCGGGCTTGTCCACCGCCGAGGCGACCCAGCTCATCAATCGCCGCAATGCCGTCGTCGTCGATCTGCGCACGGCATCCGACTTCGCCGCCGGCCACTTGCCGGCCGCGCGTCACTTGGCGCTCGAAGAGCTCCAAGCAAAGATCGGCCAAATCGCGAAGAATAAGGCTACGCCGGTGTTGCTCGTCTGCCAGACGGGGCAGCAGTCGAACAAGGCGTCGCACATCGTTCGGGCGGCGGGCTATACCGAAGTCCACGTGCTGCAAGGCGGGCTGAATGCCTGGCAGCAAGCCGGCATGCCGGTCGTCAAGTAAAGGAGCGCGAGAGTGAATTCCGTCGTCATGTACAGCACGCAGGTCTGTCCGTATTGTCAGATGGCCGAACGCCTGTTGAAGTCGCGAGGCGTTCAGCAGATCGAAAAGATCCTGATCGACAAGGACCCGGCTCGCCGCGAGGAGATGATGGCGCGCACGGGGCGTCGCACCGTGCCGCAGGTGTTCATCGGCGAGACGCACGTCGGCGGCTATGACGATTTGTCCGCCCTCGATCGCGCGGGCGGTCTGATGCCGCTGCTCGGTCGGGCGTAAGCGACCAGCCAACCGAGCCAGCATCGGCCGGGCTTGTCCGCTCGCCGCGCTCGGTTCACGGTTTTTCCCCAGCTACGCGTCCGAGTCACGGCTCGGGCGCCCCGCACGCAAGCGGCCTTTGCTTACCGCCGCGGCGCCATTCATTCACGGAGTCACCATGTCGGACCAGAACAACCAGCCGTTCTTCAACATCCAGCGCGTCTACTTGAAGGACTTGTCGCTCGAGCAGCCCAACTCGCCGGCGATCTTCCTCGAGCAAGACATGCCGTCGGTCGAAGTCGAAGTCGACGTCAAGGCCGACCGTCTGGCCGAAAGCGTTTTCGAGATCGTCGTGACGGGCACGGTCACGGCGAAGGTCAGCGACAAAGTCGCATTCCTGATCGAAGCCAAGCAGGCCGGCATTTTCGACATCCGCAACATTCCGGCCGAGCAAATCGATCCGCTCGTCGGCATCGCTTGCCCGACGATCATCTTCCCGTACCTGCGCTCGAACATCGCCGATGCGATCACGCGTGCGGGGTTCCCGCCGATCCATCTGGCCGAAATCAACTTCCAGGCGCTCTACGAGCAGCGTCTCGCACAGATGAGCGCGCAGCAAGACGGCGAGGCGGCGGGCGCGACGCAGCATTGAGCGAACGCGGACAGTGCCGGCTATGAAGGTCGCTGTACTCGGCGCCGGGGCGTGGGGCACCGCGCTCGCCGCGCATCTCGCGCTGCGGCACGATACGGTGCTGTGGGCGCGCGACGCCGCGCTCGTGGCCGAGCTCGCCGACAAACGCGAGAACACCCATTATCTCGGCGGCATCGCGCTGCCGGCTGCGCTGCGCTACGAAGCGAGCCTTGCGCAGGCGCTCGCCCACGCGGCGGACGATGCATCGCTCGTCGTCGTCGCGACGCCGGTCGCGGGGTTGCGCGCGCTCTGCCGCGCGATCCGCGACGAGGCCCGTTGCGTCCCCGCGCACCTTGTCTGGGTTTGTAAAGGGTTCGAGGCCGATTCGCAGCTATTGCCGCATCAGGTGGTCGCGGCGGAGCTCCCCGCGCAGGCGAGCAACGGCGTGCTGTCGGGCCCGAGCTTCGCACGCGAAGTCGCATTGGGGCTGCCCGTCGCGCTGACGGTGGCGAGTGCTTCGTCGGCCTGCCGCGAGCGCACGCTGGCGGCGTTCCATCATGGCGCGATGCGCATCTACACGGGTGACGACGTCGTCGGGGTGGAAGTGGGCGGCGCCGTCAAGAACGTGCTCGCGATCGCCACCGGCATTGCCGATGGTCTTGCGCTCGGCATGAACGCGCGGGCCGCGCTGATCACGCGCGGGCTCGCGGAAATGTCCCGTCTGGGCGCCGCGCTCGGCGGCCGGCCGGAAACGTTCACGGGCCTGACGGGGCTCGGCGATCTCATTCTCACGGCGACGGGCGACTTGTCGCGCAATCGCACGGTCGGGCTGCAGCTCGCGCAGGGCCGCTCGCTTGCGGATATTCTCGGCGCGCTCGGCCATGTGGCCGAAGGCGTGCGATGCGCGCAGGCGGTGCTCGCGATCGCGCGAGCAAACGGCGTCGACGTGCCGATCACGCAAGCGGTATGCGCCGTGTTGTTCGACGGCGTGGCGCCGCGCGATGCCGTCGACGCCCTGCTGCGTCGCGATGCGCGGGCCGAATCGCCGGACACGAAACCCTCCGTTTGACCAGATGCGCACAGGCGTACGCCCGCTGCGGCGAGCCCGTACGGCGCCGAGCTTGCGCGGCCTCAGGCGCCGCCTTCGAAGCCCGCCTGGCGCCAAGCCTCGAACACGACGATGGCTACCGTGTTCGAGAGGTTCATGCTCCGGTTGCCGGGGCGCATCGGCAGCCGCACGCGCTGCTCGTTCGGAAAACGCTCGAGCAGCGCTGCGGGTAGTCCGCGCGTTTCCGCGCCGAACACGAACCAATCGCCGGGCGAAAACGGCAAATCGTGGAAGCGCCCCGACCCTCGCGTCGTGAAGGCGAACATGCGGGCGGGATCGGGTGCTTCGCTCGCCATGAGTGCGTCCCAATCCTTGTGCACGCGCATCTGCGCATACTCGTGATAATCCAGGCCGGCGCGGCGCATTTTCGCGTCGTCGAGCGGAAAGCCGAGCGGCTCCACGAGGTGCAGCCGTGCGCCCGTATTGGCGCACAGGCGAATGACGTTGCCGGTGTTCGGCGGAATTTCGGGTTCGACGAGAACGACGTTGAACATGATGTGAGTACGACTAAGGTCAATCTTGTGGCGTGCGCAGCGCGACGAAATTCGTCACGCGCCGAGCGCCCGCCGCTTTCAATGTACGCGCGGCAGCTTCGAGCGTCGCGCCGGAGGTCATGACGTCGTCGACGAGCCCGACGTGCAAGCCGTGTACGGGCCGCGTCACGCGAAAGGCTGCCGCCACGTTGCGCTTACGTGCGTCGCGGTCGAGCCGCGACTGCTGGGCCGTATCGACGACGCGACGCATCAGCGTCGGCTCGGCTGTCGTTCCCAGTGCGCGCGCTAGCGGGCGCGCGATCTCCCAGGCCTGATTGAACCCGCGCGCGACGAGCCGCGCGTGGGCCAGCGGCATCGGCGCGAGGACGTCGGGCGGCGGTGCATCGCCGTCGTGATCGTCGGCCAGGCGCGCAAGCCGCACGGCGAACGCCCGCGCGACCGCCAGACGCGCATGAAACTTCAACCCCAGCGCAAGCTGCTCCAGCGGCGGGCGGTAATCGGCCAACGCCAGCGTCGCATCGAACGGGGGCGGCGTGCGCGTGCACGCGCTGCAGCGAAACCGCCCGCCCGCCTCGCGGCGAACCCGCAGGGCCGGCAGCGGCAGGGCGCAGACGCGGCACCGCAACCGCGGCTCGTTCCAATACGCCGCATCGCAGCTCCCGCATATCGGTCCTCGCGGCAATTCGCCGCAAGATAACCCGCAAAGCAGGCATTTTCGCGGCAGGGCGACGCGGGCGATGCCGCGCACGAACGGCGCTAGCCGCGCGGCTGCGCGACGCATGCGGCCCTCGGCCGCCGAGGCTTCGGCCGCTGTTGCCGATGGGCTCGTCAGGTGCGCCACGGATGCCTCCCTCGCTGGACGGATCGAGGCGAGCGAGTATACTTCGGGCTCCTCGCTCGATCGACCGTCATGTCCCTTACTCCCGCAAAGTCCGGCCGTCCGGCCTACGATTCCCGACTTGTGCGGCGCATTTTCGATCGTCGCGCAGCACGGTTCGGTGAGGTGGCGTTCCTGCCGCGCGAGATCGCGCAGCGCATGCGCGAGCGGCTCGACTATATCAAGGCGAGCCCGTCGAGCGTGCTCGACGCGGGGTGCGGCTTGGGTGACGACTTGCCTGTTTTGCGCGAGCGCTTTCCCGAAACGCCGCTCGTCGGCGTCGACCTCTCGCACGCGATGCTGGTGCGCGCGCAACCGCAAGCCGTGGGCGATCCGGGCTGGCGCCGTTTGTTGCCGGCCGCATTGCAGCGCTCGCTGGGCGTGCGCGGGCCGCGCTTGGCGCAGGCCGATTTCGCTGCGTTGCCGTTCGCGGACGGCGCATTCGAGTTCGTTTGGTCGAACCTGGCCTTGCACTGGCACTCCCGGCCCGATCTCGTTCTGCCGGAATGGCAGCGCGTGCTCAAGCCGAACGGCCTGTTGATGTTCAGCACGCTCGGGCCCGATACGCTGCGCGAACTGCGCGGCGCCTATGCCGAAGTCGAGGCCGCCCACGGCGAGCCGGGCGCGGCGCACGTGATCGATTTCGTGGACATGCACGACCTTGGCGACATGCTCGTCGAAAGCGGGTTCGAGATTCCGGTGATGGACCAGGAAACGCTGACGATCACCTACCGCTCGCCCGAATCGCTGCTGGCGGATGTCCGGCGCTGGGGCGCGTACCCGCATCGGCGGGACGGCGCGAACGATGCGCTCGGCACGGCCCGCGGCCGACGCCTGCGCGCGGCGCTGCTCGAAGCGCTCGAGGCGCGGCGGCGCGCGGACGGCACGATCGCGCTGACGTTCGAGGTGATCTACGGACACGCATGGAAAGCGGTGCCCCGGACGACGGCCGATGGCCACGCGATCGTGCGCGTGGAGGACATCGGGCGCCGGCGTCCGAGCTAAGGTACAACGCGGCGGTCTTGCGCAACGAAAAAATGCAGGCTGCGACGCTTTGTCGCAGATCGTAAAGTCCCGATCGGTTATGGCCGAAATCAGTGAGCGAGACGGCGCGCAAAAAGGCGGCGAAAAGCGCGCAAAGGCTTGTCGCGCTTGGCTTTTCGGCCGATAGTCGTTTGCTTGTGGATGCCATTGAACGCGCCTATAATGCGTCAGTTTGTCGCCCGGAGATCCCCACATCACGGGCGACGGGCCCCGAAGAGCGCGGTGTGAAGCGTGGCATGCGCGGGAGACGGCGGTGGCAGCGACAACCCTGCGGACGGAAGATGAGCCGGTCCTCAAAGATTGGCTGATGAAGCGCAATTGCTCGGTTTCGCCGCGGCAGTTCGTTTTGTTCTATGCGTCTTTGGCCTTGTTTTCGACGGTCATCGCGGGTTCGCTTGTCGTGCGCGGCGCGTGGCCGGTCTTGCCGTTCACCGGCATCGAGTTGTTGGTGGTCGGTGCAGCGTTTGTGATTTACGCGCGCCATGCGGTCGATTACGAGCGCATCCGGCTCTACCCGAACCGGCTCGTGATCGAGCAAGTGAGCGCGCAGCGGTTGACGCATTTCGAATTCAATCCGCGTTGGGTGCGGGTGGAACACGGTGCGTCGCCGCGCGATCCGGTCAAGGTGGTGTCGCGCGGGCAAACGGTCGTGATCGGCGTGCATCTCGCGCATTACCGGCGCGGGCCGTTCGCGAGCGAGTTGCGGGCGGCGCTTGGCGCGTGCGGTTGAGGTGCGGGGTCGAGGCGAATCGGCCGAACGCCAAGCGGGGGCGAGGGTTTGAATGGAAATTTTGGGTAAGGAAGCTATGAAAACAATCAAGCGAGCCCTCATGGGCGTGCTGGCGTCGTGCGGGCTGCTCAGCGCGCATGCCGCCTTGGCAGTCGGCGATAGTCCGGGCGGCCCCGCCGTCAACGAGATCAATTTCCAGCCGCCCGTGACGAAAATCGCTGAGGAGCTGTATCACCTGCACATGATGATGTTGCTGCTGTGCACGGTGATCTTCGTCGGCGTATTCGGCGTGATGTTCTATTCGATCTTCAAGCACCGCAAATCGAAGGGGCACAAGGCCGCCAATTTCCATGAAAGCACCACGGTCGAAATCATCTGGACGATCGTGCCGTTCGTCATCGTCGTGCTGATGGCGCTGCCGGCCACGAAAACGGTCGTCGCCATGAAGGACACGAGCAACGCCGATTTGACGATCAAGGTCACGGGCTACCAATGGAAGTGGGCCTATGACTACGTCAAGGGTCCGGGCGAAGGCATCAACTTCTTCTCCACGCTCACGACGCCGCGCAGCGAAGTGAACGGGCAAGCCCCGATCACCGATACGTACCTGCAGGAAGTCGACAATCCGCTCGTCGTGCCGGTCAACAAGAAGATCCGCATCATCACGACGGCCAACGACGTCGTCCACTCGTGGTACGTGCCCGCGTTCGGCGTCAAGCAAGACGCGATTCCGGGCTTCGTGCGCGACACGTGGTTCAAGGCTGAGAAGGTCGGCACGTTCCGCGGCTTCTGCACGGAGTTGTGCGGCAAGGAGCACGCGTTCATGCCGATCGTCGTGACCGTATTGTCCGACGACGACTACGCCAAGTGGGTCGACGACCAAAAGAAGAAGATGGCCGGCGCGAGCGACGATCCGAACAAGACCTACACGATGGCCGAGCTCATGCAGCGCGGCGGCGAAGTCTACAAGTCGAACTGCGCCGTCTGCCACCAGCCGACGGGCAAGGGCGCGGGGGCGTTCCCGGCGCTCGACGGCAGCAAGATCGTCAACGGTCCGATCGCGAATCACGTCAGCATCGTGCTGAACGGCAAGAACGCGATGCCGAACTGGGGCAAGACGCTCAACGACGTCGAAATCGCGTCGGTGATCACGTTCGAGCGCAACTCGTGGGGTAACCACACCGGCGACATTCTGCAACCCAAGCAAGTCGCCGACGCCCGCAACGGCAAGCTGCCCGAAGGCGGCGATCACCTGAACGCAGGCGCCGCGGCGCCGGCAGCCGCTAGCGGCGCTGCCGCGGCGAGCGGCCCGACGGCCTCGCTCGATGCCCCGCGCGCCGTGACGGCCAGCCGGGTTGTTACGAATCAGCCGGAAGCGGTCGCTGCCCGCACCGCGCCGGCGGCTTGACGTGTCGCCGCACTATTTGCTCTAGGAGATTCTCATGTCTAGCATCGGACACGATGTAGCCGCGGGCCATGGCCATCACGACGACCATGCGCACGCCACGCCGCATGGCTGGCGCCGGTGGTTGTTCGCCACCAATCACAAGGACATCGGGACGATGTACTTGTTGTTCTCGTTCGTGATGTTCCTTTCGGGCGGCGTCGCGGCGTTGATGATCCGGGCGGAGCTGTTCGAACCGGGTCTGCAGATCATGCGCCCCGAGTTCTTCAATCAGCTCACCACGATGCACGGTCTCATCATGGTGTTCGGCGCGATCATGCCGGCCTTCGTCGGCTTCGCGAACTGGATGATTCCGCTGCAGATCGGCGCGGCCGACATGGCGTTCGCGCGGATGAACAACTTTAGCTTCTGGCTGCTGCCGGTGGCGGCGTGCTTGCTCGTCGGCTCGTTCTTCGCGCCGGGCGGCGCCACGGCCGCGGGCTGGACGCTCTACGCGCCGCTGTCGACGCAGATGGGCCCCGGCATGGACTTCGCGATCTTCGCGATCCACATCATGGGCGCGTCGTCGATCATGGGTTCGATCAACATTATCGTGACGATCCTGAACATGCGTGCGCCGGGCATGACGCTCATGAAGATGCCGATGTTCGTCTGGACGTGGCTCATCACCGCGTACCTGCTGATCGCCGTGATGCCCGTGCTCGCGGGTGCGATCACGATGGTCCTGTTCGACCGCCACTTCGGCACGTCGTTCTTCAACGCGGCGGGCGGCGGCGATCCGGTGATGTACCAGCACATCTTCTGGTTCTTCGGGCACCCCGAGGTCTACATCATGATCTTGCCGGCGTTCGGGATCGTGTCGCAGGTGATCCCGGCCTTCTCGCGCAAGCCGCTGTTCGGCTATAGCTCGATGGTGTACGCCACGGCGTCGATCGCGATTCTCTCGTTCATGGTCTGGGCGCACCACATGTTCGTGACGGGCATGCCGGTCACGGGCCAGTTGTTCTTCATGTACTCGACGATGCTGATCGCGGTGCCGACTGGCGTGAAGGTGTTCAACTGGCTCGCGACGATGTGGCGCGGCTCGCTCTCGTTCGAGACGCCCATGTTGTTTGCCATCGGCTTCTTGTTCGTGTTCACGATGGGTGGCTTCACGGGGCTGATGCTCGCCATGGCGCCGCTCGACATCCAATACCACGGCACCTACTTCGTCGTGGCGCACTTCCACTACGTGCTCGTCGCGGGGTCCCTGTTCGCGCTCTTTGCGGGCTGGTACTACTGGTCGCCGAAGTGGACGGGCTGGATGTACAACGAGACGCGCGGCAAGATCCACTTCTGGGCGTCGATGATCTTCTTCAACCTGACGTTCTTCCCGATGCACTTCGTCGGACTGGCCGGCATGCCGCGTCGCTATGCCGATTATCCGGCGCAGTTCACGGATTGGAACCAAGTGGCGTCGATCGGCGCGTTCGGTTTCGGTCTCGCGCAGGTCTACTTCCTGTTCGCGGTCGTGCTACCGGCTTATCGCGGCGCCGGCGAGCTCGAAAAAGCCGCCGACAAGCCGTGGGACGGCGCGGTGGGTCTCGAGTGGACGGTGCCGAGCCCCGCTCCGTTCCATACGTTCGAGAACCCGCCGACGGTCGAGTAATGCGAATGCGCCGCGGCGCGCCGGTTCGCGCTTGCCTGGAAGCAGGCGCGGGCCCGAGCCGCGGCGCAAACGAGAAAAGAGCCGAGCGCGGCGCGCCGCTTTCGGCTCGGCAATGAAAGAGAAGATGAACCACCCACAAAAAAGACGTACGCCGGCGCAGGTGCGTGCGGGCAACTTGCGGCTCGGCTTGATTCTGCTCGCCGTCGTCGCCGTCTTCTTTTTGGGCGCCGTTCTGAAGCAGTGGCTGTCGCACTGAGCCGCGTATCGGACGCGGCCGAACCCGCGCGGCGCTCGATGGGCGACGCGGGACGAGCGGCGACGAGGACGTGATGGAGAGGGCGATGGCCTCAGGCGGCAAGAGCAGCTTTATCCGGACGATGAAGGCGGTGATGTGGTCGTTCTTCGGGGTGCGCCGCGGCGCCGATCACGAAGCCGACACGCAGCTCAATCCGCTGCATTTGATCGCGGCGGGCTTGATCGCGGCGGCCGTGTTCATCGCCGTACTGATCGCAGTCGTGCATGCGGTCGTGAGCTGAGCGGGCCGGACGACGCAACTAACAAGTGAAGCGGTGCGGAATCGACGCCCCGCCGATTACTGCATAACTGGACTGAAGTGGAGAATCAACAATGAGCGGTCAAAACGAGAGCCCGTATTACTTCGTGCCGAATCCGTCCCGGCACCCGGTCACGGCGTCGATCGGCGTCTTGGTCATGCTCGGGTCGCTGGCAATGTGGATCAACGACACGCCGTGGGCTCCGTACACGATGTTCGCAGGTCTGCTGTGGCTGCTCTTCGTGCTTTGGCACTGGTTCGGCGACGCCATCTCCGAATCGGAGAGCGGCATGTACGGCAAGCGCGTCGATACGTCGTACCGCTGGAGCATGAGCTGGTTCATTTTCTCCGAAGTGATGTTCTTCGGTGCGTTTTTCGGCGCGTTGTTCTATGCGCGCCAGATTGCGCTGCATCAGCTGGGCAGCCTCGACTACAAGCTCATTTGGCCAGACTTCACGGCCGTGTGGCCGAACGAAGGCCCTGCCGCGCTCGCCGGCCACTTCAAGGCGATGGTGCCGTGGCCCGTGCCGACGATCAACACGGCGCTGCTCTTGAGCTCGGGCGCGACGCTGACCGTGTCGCACCACGCGTTGCGCGACAATCATCGGAAGAAGGCGATCGCCTGGCTGGCCGCGACCGTTGCGCTGGGTCTGTGCTTCTTGTTCATGCAGGCTTTCGAGTACATCCACGCGTACAACGAACTGAACCTGACCCTGTCGTCGGGCGTGTACGGCTCGACGTTCTTCCTGCTGACGGGCTTTCACGGCTTCCACGTTTTCCTTGGCGGCACGATGCTGACGGTGGTGCTCGTACGATTGATCCGCGGGCACTTCACGGCCGATCACCACTTCGCGTTCGAAGGCGCCGCGTGGTACTGGCACTTCGTCGACGTCGTCTGGCTGGGCCTGTACGTCGTCGTCTACTGGCTGTAACGCACGAAAAGGCCCGTCTTGCGCGAAGCGGGGGCGGGCAAGCAGCTGTGCCGCGCGATCGGCGCGATCGGCGCGATGCCGCTGCGAACAGCAAGCACGAGTGCGCCGCCTACGAGTTCATCGAGGCGGCGTTTGTCTTTTTAGCGGAAAAGCTGCGGCAACGTGTCGCAGCGGAGACGGCCGCCGGAGCGACGTGAAGCGGGCGGCGTGAGCGGGGCCGATGGGTGAAAAAGCGGCCGGCGAGCGGTCAGCGTCCTAGCGGAACGTGGCTGTATTGAATCCACCCGAACCAATGCGCGAGCCAAAGCAGCAGGAACAGCGAGATCGAGAGCCCCACGCGCGTGGCGAGCGACCAGACCATCCGCTTCGTTCTGCCACGGTCGTGCATCATGAAGTACAGGGCCGACACCATACTGGCGATGATGAGGATGAAAGCGACGGCAACGAAAATGTGCATGGAACCAACCGATATTCAAAATCGACGTAAAGCAACCGATGCAATTATCGCACCGGAGCACGTCTTGCAAGCGGCCTTCGAGCGCAGCGTATGAAGATCCGTCTCGTCCCCGCGTTGCTGATTCTGCTCGTCATGGCCGTGACGATCCGGCTGGGTTTTTGGCAGCGCGATCGCGCGCATCGGAAGGAAGCCTTGCAGGCGCAAATCGAGCGATACGAGCATGCGCCGGCGCAGTCGATCGGGCCGCAGCCGGTGCCGCTCGCATCGATCGAATATCATCGCGTGCGGGCCGTCGGCCGCTTCATGCCGGAACATGTCGTTTATCTGGACAACCGTCCCTATCAGGATCGGCCCGGTTTTTATGTCGTGATGCCGCTGCAGCTTCAGGGCGGCGGCTACGTCCTCGTCAATCGAGGGTGGCTGCCGCGCAACGCCGACGTGCGCACGGCGATCGCGCCGTACGCCACGCCGTCGGGCGACGTCACGGTGGAAGGGATCGCGCGCGCGAATGCCTCGCGCGCGTTCGAGCTTGGCGAAGGCGGCTCGGCTGCGCATCAGCAAATTCGCCAAAACTTGGACGTCGCCGAATTCGCGAGGGAAACGGGGCTGGCGCTGCAGCCGTTCGTGATCGATCAGACTAACGCCGCGAACGACGCGCTCGTGCGCGATTGGCCTGCACCGACCATGGGCGTGGAGCGCAACTACGGTTATATGCTGCAGTGGTGGGGCATGGCGGCCGCGGCCTTGGGCTTCGGGCTGTATGCGGCCCGACGCGCCGCCAAGAAAGACATTTGAGAGGGAAACAGGTTTGCCGATGTCACCCGAACGTACACGCGATCGCAACGCAGGCGCCGGCGCAGCCGGCAAGGGCCGCGGCGCATCGCCCACGCCCGCGTCGGCCGCCGCGCCCGCGCGCGGCTCGTGGCAACGCGGCCGATGGATGGTGCTGCTGATCGCGCTCGTCTGCGCCGCGCCGGTCATCGCCTCGTATCTGACCTACTACGTCTTCAAGCCGAAGGGCGGATCGACGAACTACGGCACGCTGATCGAACCGCAGCGTCCGATCTCGGAGGCGCTCATCGTCAAAGACGAATCCGGCAAGACGATGCCGCTCGCGTCGTTGCGCGGGCGCTGGCTGATGATCAGCGTCGATCGCAGCGCGTGCGGCGAGTCCTGTGCGACCAAGCTCTATTTCATGCGGCAGATACGTGCGACGCAAGCGGGCGAACGCGAACGCCTCGTGACCGTCTGGCTGCGCACCGACGCGCAGGCCGTGCCCGACGCGATCGCGCGCGCCTACCCGGACACGCTCAAGCTGATCGCCGACCCGGCCGCGCTGAGTGCCTGGCTGCCGGCAGAGCCCGGCACGGCAGATACCGATCACATCTATCTCGTCGATCCGAACGGGAATTTGATGATGCGGTTTCCGAAGCAGCCGGACCCGAGCAAGATCAAGCGTGACGTGACGAAGTTGTTGAAGTGGTCGAGTATCGGCTGACGAGCGCGGCCGATAGGTTGGAGGTCATCGATGTTTTTGCTGCAACTGGGCGCGACGGGGTTATGCATCGCGCTGCTTCCGCTGAGTTACGTCTGGATCAAGGCCAGCGACGACAAGTTTCGTAAGCTGGTCTGGGTCACGACGTTCCTCACCCTGGATCTGATCATGTTCGGCGGCTTCACGCGCTTGACCGACTCGGGACTCGGCTGTCCCGATTGGCCCGGCTGCTACGGCACGTCTTCGCCGTTTCTGGCGCATGCGCAGATCGCGGCCGCGCATGCCGCCATGCCAAGCGGTCCCGTCAGCATGGTCAAGGCGTGGATCGAGATGATCCATCGCTATTTCGCGATGGCGATCGGCGTGCTGATCATCGCCCAGACGGCGAGCGCATGGATCGCCCGGCTCAAGCGCAAAGCGTCGGCCGTCTCGCCGTGGTGGCCCACCTCGTTGCTGATGCTCATCGTCGTACAGGGCATATTCGGCGCATGGACGGTGACGATGAAGCTCCAACCTATCATCGTGACGACGCACTTGCTGCTCGGCCTCACGCTGCTCGGCGCGCTCGCATGGTTTGCCGCGCGCCTCACGCCGATTCCGGCCTACGAACCCGAGATCGCACGCTATCGCGCGGCGGCGCTGGCCGGGCTCGTGCTGCTCGTCGTTCAGATCGCGCTCGGGGGCTGGGTGAGCACGAATTATGCTGTGCTCGCCTGTACGGATTTTCCGACCTGCAACGGCCAATGGGTGCCGCCGATGAATTTCTCGCAAGGCTTTCACCTGTGGCGCGCGCTCGGCATGACGGGCGACGGCGAAGTCATCACGCAAGATGCGCTGGTGGCGATCCACTGGACGCACCGCACGTTTGCCGCCGTCGTGATCGCCTACCTGGCGGCGCTTGCATGGAAAATGCGCCGCTTCGAATCGCTGCGGCGTCCCGCGACGGGCGTGCTGATCGTACTGGCGCTGCAATTTGCCACGGGCCTGTCGAATATCGTGCTGCAATGGCCGCTGCCGATCGCCGTCGCGCACAACGGCGGCGCGGCGGTCCTGCTGCTGCTCGTCGTTATGCTAAACTTCCGAACCGCTTCCAGCCGACTTGCCCGCGCCGCCGTCTCGCCGCGCGAGGCCGCACCCGCGTGATCCCATGGAAAGCACGACACTAGCTCGCCACCCCGGCTCCCGAATCTCCCAATACCTCGCGCTCACGAAGCCTCGTGTGACGCAGCTCGCCGTTTTCTGCGCGGTCATCGGCATGTTCTTGTCGACGCCGGGCATGGTGCCGTGGAAGGCGCTGATCGGCGGCACCGTCGGCATTTGGCTGACGGCCGGCGCCGCGTTCGCGATCAACTGCCTCGTCGAGCAAAAAATCGATGCGATGATGCGCCGTACGGCGTGGCGTCCGTCGGCGCGCGGCGAGATCACGTCGACACAAATTCTGCTGTTTTCGGCGGTGCTCGGCGGGCTCGGCATGTGGACGCTCTACACGTTCACGAACCCGTTGACGATGTGGCTGACGTTCGCGACGTTCGTCGGCTATGCCGTCGTCTACACGCTGTTGCTCAAGCCGGCCACGCCGCAGAACATCGTCATCGGCGGCGCTTCGGGCGCGATGCCTCCGGCGTTGGGCTGGGCCGCGGTCACGGGCGCGGTGCCCGGCGACGCTTGGATTCTCGTGCTCATCATCTTCGTTTGGACGCCGCCGCATTTCTGGTCGCTCGCGCTCTATCGCCGCAAGGACTACGAGAACGCGGGGCTGCCGATGCTGCCCAATACGCACGGCGAACAGTACACGCGCCTGCATATTTTTCTCTATACCGTGATCTTGTTCGCGGTCACGCTGATGCCGTTCGTCTCGGGCATGAGCGGCGTCGTCTACCTCGTGTCGGCCGTCCTGCTCGGCGCGATCTTCCTCGGCTATGCATGGAAGATCTACCGCGAGTATTCCGATGCGCTCGCGCGCAAGACCTTCCGCTACTCGATCGTTTACTTGTCGTTGCTCTTTGCCGCGCTGCTCGTCGATCACTACGCGCGCGCTCTGATCGGCGCTTAATGTCCCTCATGGCCAAGCATTCACTGGTTCGCGTTACGCGTGCATGTCTTGCAGCTTGTCTCGTCGGCGGTGCGCTGTTCCTCGCCGGTTGCGGAAAAAGCGAGCCGGCGTTTCAGAACCTCGATTTGACGGGAAACAAGCAGTTCGGCACCGACTTCTCGATGCCCGATACGAGCGGCAAGCTGCGCACGCTCGCGGACTACAAGGGCAAGGCGGTCGTCCTGTTCTTCGGCTATACCCATTGCCCGGACGTCTGCCCCACGACGATGGCCGAGCTGACGCAGGCGCTGCAACAACTGGGGCCGGACGCCAAGCGTGTGCAGGTCCTGTTCGTCACGATCGATCCGGAACGCGATACGCCGCAGGTGCTTTCCCAATACGTGCATGCGTTCGATCCTTCCTTCGTCGGCCTGCGTCCTAGCGACGCGCAACTGGCGAAAGTCGCAAAGGATTTCCGCGTCTATTACGCGAAAGTGCCGGGCAAGACGCCAGACAGCTACACGATGAACCATACCGCGGCGAGCTATGTATTCGATCCCTCGGGCACGCTGCGGTTATTCGCACGCGACGGGCAGGGCGTGCAGCCGTGGGTCCATGATCTGAAGTTGCTGCTCGACTGAGCAGCCGCGACTCGTCGCATTCATCGAGTCGGGTCGGATCGTGGCGGCTTATCACTCGCAGCAAGTGCGCGACTACATCAACACGCAGTTCAGGGGCGCGATGGTGCCGTCGTTCTGATCGGGGATACGCCGCCTCACCACTTCCGCTCCCACGTCTGAGCGATAAGATTGGGTCCGAAGCGCAGCTCGGGTTCCGTCGCCACGCAAGCGAACCCGGCTCGCTCGAATATTCGACGCCCGTCGTTGAGCACGCCGCAGGTCGTGAGCGTGAGCGTCTCGTAGCCCGCGCGCTGCGCGAAGCCGATGCATTGCTCGACCAGCAGCGTGCCGATGCCCCCTCCGCGCGATCCCGGTTCGACATAGAGCAGCCGCATACGGGCCGCGCGGTCCGATAGCGCGGCGACAAAAGCCGCCCCGACGACGGCCTCATGCCGCTCCGCAATCCAGCACGCGGCGCGGTCGCAATCATGATCGCGCTGCCGAGAAAACTCGGCCATCTCTTGCGTCGCGAACGCCTCGAATCCCATATCCGCCCCGTACTCCGCGCTAAAGAGCATTGCTTGGCGATGAACGAGCCAGCCGTAATCGCCGGGCCTCGGCGCGCGCAGCAACACCGGCGTGCTCGGCGGCTTAGGCTCCAGTAGCCGCTCGATGACGCGCATGGCGTCGATCAACTGCGCCTGCGCCGACGGCGACAATGCGTCCAACACGGCGCACACCTCCTCGATGGCCGCCACTTCGAGCGGCGCATAGGCCGCGCGCCCGGCCTGCGTGAGCGCGAGCAGCGACTGCCGCGCGTCGGCTTCCGATTGCCTGCGTGTAATCAATTGCCGGCGCTCGAAGCTCGTCAGCAAGCGGCTGAGGTAGCCGCTGTCCAGGCCAAGTGCGCGCGCGAGCTCGGTCGCGGTGGACACGGAGCCGAGCGCAAGCTCGCGCAGCACGCGCACTTCCGTCAATGAGTACGGACTCTTCTGCAGGAACTCGTGCAGCACGCCGATGTGCTGCGTATAGAAACGATTGAAATGGCGCACCGCTTCCGCACGGCGCAGCAAGGTCGGGTCAGTCAATGCAGGCGTTCTCCGGTTCGTCACCGTATCGTCTAAATTAACCAGAACTATATGGGATCGTCGTCAACAAACAAGTTTTGTCGGACGAATGAGGTGGTACTAAACCGGTATTTTCATCAGGCGGATTGGTCCGCAGGACAAGCGGCAGCGGGCGTCACGGGTATGCGCTCCGGGTAAGTCCTGATCCCGCGTCGCAGGCGGCTCATGCACGAAAGTTTCCCGCAAACCCTTGCCGGATAAGGCTTCGGCTCCATCCCTCGGCCATTCGTAGACCCGGTTGACTGGTACTAATCTGGTTATATAATGGGCTCCAATTTCATCGCCCTCCCACGAACACGCGTACCCGCTCGCGCGGCGCACTCGGCGCCCCGCTAACGATCGAGCGCATCGTTCGCGCGCTCGAGCTTTATTGAGATAGCAACCCTATGCTGAACGGAAACATCCTTACGCCGGACGGTTGGATTCGCGGCACGCTGCACCACGAAAACGGGCGCATCACCGCGCTCGAGGGTGCGGCTGCGGATCCTTCGACGAATGGCGAGCCGTACATCCTCCCGGGCTTCATCGATTTGCACGTGCACGGCGGCGGCGGCGCCGACGTCATGGAGGCCGGCGACGCCATCGAAACCATCGCGCGCACGCACGCTCGGCACGGCACGACGAGCCTGCTTGCGACGACGATGACCGCGCCGCGCGACGAACTCATGGCGGTCGTCGCCGGTCTCGGCGAAGTGACGCGCACGCGAACGCCGGGCGGCGCCCGCGTCCTCGGCGTGCATTTGGAAGGCCCCTACATCAACCCAGGCAAGCTCGGCGCGCAGCCCGACGCGGCCGTGTCGGCCGTGCTCGACGAAGTGCTGAAGTACCTGTCCATCGCGCCGATCCGCGTTGTCACGCTAGCGCCCGAGATCGCGGGGCACATGGAGATCATTTCGGAGATGGTCGCGCGCGGCGTGCGCGTCCAGCTCGGTCACTCGCTCGCCACGTACGACGATGCCGTGGCCGCGCTCAAGCACGGCGCTTGCGGGTTCACGCATTTGTTCAACGCGATGTCGCCGATGCACCATCGGAATCCGGGGCTCGTCGGCGCGGCGTTCGCCCATGCCGAATTCGCCGAAATCATTCCCGATTTGCTGCACGTCCATCCCGGCGCCATTCGGGCCGCGCTGCGCGCGATCCCGCGTCTGTATGTGGTGACCGACAGCACGTCGGCGACGAGCATGCCCGACGGCGAATACCGCCTCGGCAGCCAGCACGTGACGAAGTGCCTCGGGGGCGTGCGTCTCGCCGACGGCACGCTGGCCGGCAGCACGCTGACGATGGACGAAGCGCTGCGCAATCTCGTCTCGCTCGGTCTGCCGCTCGCGGATGTGTCCAATCGCATGTCGCGCTATGCCGCCGACTACCTCGGCATCGAAGATCGCGGCCGTCTCGTGCGCGGCGCCTGGGCCGACGTGGTCGTGCTCGAGCGCGGCCTCACGCTGGCGGCGACCTACGTCGAAGGGGAGCAGATTGTCGAATATGCTTAAAGAGGCGCTCGCCGCGAGCGCCGTCGTCCAAGCGCAGTGCGAGGACAGCGCGCGCGTCGAGCAATTGGCCGCCGTGCTGGCCGCCAAGCCGTGCCATGTCGCGCTCACCGTCGCGCGCGGCAGCTCCGATCACGCGGCCAGCTATTTCGCGAGCCTGGCGATGAGCCGCATCGGCCTGCCCGTCGCGTCGCTGCCCATGTCGGTCGCGACGCTGCAAGCGGCGCCGCTGAGGGTGGAAGGCGAGCTCGCCGTCGCGTTTTCGCAATCGGGTCGAAGCCCCGATCTCGTCGACACGATGACGGCGCTGCGCGCCGCCGGCGCGCAAACGGTCAGCATCGTCAACGCCCCGGATTCGCCGCTCGCCGACGCCTGCGAATGGCAGTTGCCGCTGCTCGCGGGACCGGAGCGTTCGGTCGCCGCTACGAAGAGCTACATCGCGATGTTGTCGATTTCGGCGCAGCTCGTCGCGCATTGGCAACGCGACCCGATGCTGCTCGACGCGCTGCGTGCGTTGCCCGATACGCTGCGCGATGCCGCGGCGCTCGATTGGTCGGCCGCCGTCGATACGTTGCGCGATGTCGAACGCATGATCGTCATCGGTCGCGGTCTCGGGCTCGCGATCGCGCAGGAAGCCGCGCTCAAGCTGAAGGAGACCTCCGGCATTCAAGCCGAAGCATTCTCGAGCGCCGAAGTGCGCCATGGGCCGATGGAGCTCATCGATCGCGACTACCCGCTGCTCGTCTTCGCGCCGCGCGGCCCCGAGCAGGAGGGGCTGATCCGGCTCGCCGCCGACATGCGCGCGCGCGGCGCGCGCGTGCTGCTGGCCGCGCCCGACGATGTGAGCGACACGCAGCTCGTGCTCGCGCCGAGCCGCCATGCGGCGCTCGATCCGATCGCGGCGATCCAAACCTTCTATGTCATGGCCGCGGAGCTCGCGGCCGCGCGCGGACGCGACCCCGATGCGCCGCGCCATCTGAACAAGATCACCGAAACCTACTGAGCGAGAGATGCGGATGGAACGTGCTGAGGAGTCCCGACTAATGAATCAATCCCCGGACAAGGTGATTCTGCTCGCGCCGCTGACAGGACCCGTCGTCCCGCTCGCCGACGTGCCCGATCCCGTTTTCGCCGGCGGCATGTTCGGCGACGGCATCGCGATCGATCCGCTCGAGGGCCGTCTCGTCGCACCGTGCGACGGCATCGTGACGCATCTCGCGCGCACGGGCCATGCGGTGACGCTGCAAACGCGGGAAGGCGCCGAAATCCTGCTGCATATCGGCATCGATACGGTCGAGCTGGGCGGCGCCGGGTTTACGGCTAAGATCGAGCAAGGCGCGTACGTGCGCGCGGGCGATGTGCTCATCGAATTCGATCAAGACGAAATCGTCGCGCAGGCGCCCAGCCTCGTATCGGTGATCGCGGTCGCAAACTCGGAAGCCTTCGACGTGATCGAGCGCGCGTCGGGCCGCGTGACCGCAGGCGAGAGTTCGCTCCTCGTGCTGCGCGCCAAAGCGGCGGCCCGCGAAGCGGGTACGCCCGCGAACGAAGTCGAAGCGCAAGCCAGCCGCACGATCGTACTCATGCAAGCCGGCGGCCTGCACGCGCGGCCCGCGGCGCGCGCGAGAGACGCCGTGCGCGGCTTGCAGGCGCGCGTCGAGGTCCATCACGATCGCCGGCATGCGAGCGTCGAAAGCGTCGTCGGCCTGCTCGGACTCGGCGCCGGCGAAGGGGCGCGCGTCGAGCTCGTCGGCTCGGGCCCCGATGCGGCGCGGGCAGTCGACGCGGTGGCGCGCGAGCTGTTGCGCGAAGTCCATGGCGAGCTCGAGGAAACTCCGGCGCGCATGCGCTCGCCCGCACCGGTTGCTCGGCCTGCGGGCATTGCCCTCGATCCGAACACGCTCGCGGGCGTGTGCGCCGCGCCGGGCATTGCCGTGGGCAAGCTCGTGCGGTGGGACGACGCCGACCTTGCTCCGCCCGAACGTGCGAGCGGCACGCCCGCGGCCGAAAGCCGCCTGCTCGACCGCGCCCTCGCCACCGTCGACCAAGAACTGAACGCGACGGTGCGCGATGCGTCGGCACGCGGCGCCGTCGGCGAGGCCGGTATCTTCGCCGTGCATCGTGTCTTGCTCGAAGACCCCACCCTCGTCGACGCGGCGCGCGACCTCATCAGCCTCGGCAAGAGCGCGGGCTTCGCCTGGCGCGAGGCGATTCGTGCCCAAATCGCCGTCCTCGCGCACGTCGAGGACATGTTGTTGGCCGAACGCGCCGCCGATCTGCGCGATATCGAGAAGCGCGTGTTGCGCGTGCTTGGCCATACGAACCCGGCGGCGCGCACGCTGCCCGAAGAGGCGATTCTTGCCGCCAACGAATTCACCCCATCGGATCTGTCCTCGCTCGACCGCACGCGCGTGAGCGCGCTCGTGATGGCGGCCGGCGGCGCCACGTCGCACGCGGCGATCATCGCGCGTCAACTCGGCATTCCAGCGCTCGTGGCCGTAGGCGACGCGTTGCATGCGATTCCCGATGGGACTCAGGTGGTGGTCGATGCGAGCGCGGGCCGGCTCGAATACGCTCCGACACAACTCGACGTCGAACGCGCGCGCCTCGAACGCGAGCGCCTGGCCGGCGTGCGCGAAGCGAACCGACGCACGTCCGCACAAGCGGCGGCGACGCGCGACGGCCGCGCCATCGAAGTGGCGGCAAACATCGCGACGATCGACGATGCGCGCACCGCAACCGAGAACGGCGCCGACGCGGTGGGCTTGCTCCGCACCGAGCTGTTGTTCATTCATCGCGAATCGGCGCCTACGGCCGACGAACACCGCCAGAGCTATCAGGCGATCGTCGACGCGCTGCAAGGGCGCACGGCGATCATCCGCACGCTCGATGTCGGCGCCGACAAAGAAGTGCCCTACTTGACGCTGCCGCATGAGACGAACCCGGCGCTCGGCCTGCGCGGGATCCGGCTCGCACAGGTACGTCCCGATTTGCTCGACGATCAATTGCGCGGTCTGATCGCCGTGCAGCCTCACGGGTCGGTTCGCATCCTGTTGCCGATGGTGACCGACGCGGGCGAACTCGTGCGCGTGCGCAAGCGCATCGACGATCTCGCGCACGAGCTGGGACGTACCGATCCGATCCAAGTCGGCGTGATGATCGAGGTGCCCTCGGCGGCGCTGCTTGCCGATCAACTCGCGCGCCATGCCGATTTCCTGTCGATCGGCACCAACGATTTGACGCAGTACACGCTCGCGATGGATCGATGCCAGGCGGATCTGGCGGCGCAGGCGGACGGCCTGCACCCGGCCGTGCTGCGGCTGATCGATCAAACGACGCAAGGCGCGGCCAAGCACGGCAAGTGGGTAGGCGTGTGCGGCGCGCTGGCGGGCGATCCGTTGGCCGTGCCGCTGCTCGTGGGCTTGGGCGTCACCGAGCTATCGGTGGACCCCGTGGCGGTGCCCGGCGTCAAAGCGCGCGTACGCAACCTCGATTATCAACTGTGCCGCCAACGCGCGAACGATCTGCTCGCGCTCGATTCGGCCCGGGCGGTAAGAGCAGCAAGCCGCGAGATCTGGCCGCTGGAATAGAGTTCCCCACTCATCTTCGCGGACGAAATCGCACTTCGACGATAGACGAAACACGACATCAACGACGAGACAGACCAACTGGAGGATTCAATGGACGCGAACCCATTCCTAAAGGTACAGCGCCTAGGGCGGGCGCTGATGCTGCCGATTGCGGTATTGCCCGTCGCGGGCATATTGCTGAGGCTCGGTCAGGCCGATGTATTCAACATCAAGATGATCGCCGATGCAGGCGGAACGATCTTCGATAATTTGCCGCTGCTGTTCGCCATCGGCGTGGCGGTGGGTTTCGCGAAAGACAACAACGGCGTGGCCGCGCTCGCCGGCGCGATCGGTTATCTGATCGAAATCGCCGTGATGAAGGACATCAACGACAAGCTCAACATGGGGGTGCTCTCGGGCATCATCGCGGGCATAGTCGCGGGGATGCTCTACAACCGGTACAAGGACATCAAGCTGCCCGACTACCTCGCCTTCTTCGGCGGGAAGCGGTTCGTGCCGATCGTCACCGGGCTAGCGTGCGTGGTGCTCGGCATCGTGTTCGGCTACGTCTGGCAGCCCGTGCAGCTCGCGATCGACGCGACCGGCCACTGGCTGACGACGGCCGGCGCGTTCGGCGTGTTCGTCTACGGCACGTTGAACCGGTTGCTGCTCGTCACGGGCTTGCACCACATCATCAACTCGCTCGCTTGGTTCGTGTTCGGCACGTTCACGCCCCCGGGCGGCGGCGCGGCGGTCACGGGCGATTTGCACCGCTTCTTCGCGGGCGATCCCACCGCGGGAGGATTCATGACGGGCTTCTTCCCGATCATGATGTTCGGTCTGCCGGCGGCGTGTCTGGCCATGTTCCATGAAGCGCCGAAGGAGCGCCGCGCGTTGGTCGGCGGCCTGCTGTTCTCGATGGCGCTCACGTCGTTTCTGACGGGTGTGACCGAGCCGGTCGAGTTCAGCTTCATGTTCCTCGCCCCCGTGCTCTACGTGATCCATGCGCTGCTGACCGGCCTGTCGCTCGCGATTTGCCAAGCGCTCGGCGTGCATTTGGGCTTCACGTTCTCGGCCGGTGCGATCGACTACGTGCTGAACTACGGCCTCTCGACGAAGGGGTGGCTCGCGATTCCGATCGGGCTCGTGTATGGCGTCGTCTACTACGGCTTGTTCCGCCTTTTCATCCGCAAGTTCAACATGGCTACGCCGGGCCGCGAGAGCGCGACGACCGAAGCGCAAGTCGAATCGTTCGCCGCTGGCGGCTACGTCGCGCCGACGGCCGGCGCCGCCATGTCCCGCGCCGATCGCTACATCGCAGCACTAGGTGGTGCGCAGAACCTGACGCTCGTCGACGCATGCACGACGCGGCTGCGCTTGTCCGTCGCCGATGCCGGCAAGATTTCGGAGCCCGCGTTGAAAGCGGCCGGCGCACGCGGCGTGCTCAAGCGCGATGCGCACAACGTGCAGGTGGTGATCGGCCCCGAAGCCGACTTGATCGCCGACGAAATGCGGGCCGCGATCGCCGGAGGTGCGACCTCGGCGGCCCCGGCAACCGCCGCGAAAGCGACCGAAGGCCAAGTCGCTTCGGCCGCGGGCGGCCCCCTCGATCCCGACCCGATGCGCTGGTTGGCCGTGTTCGGCGGCGCGACGAACGTCGCCTCGCTCGACGCCGTTGCATCGACGCGGCTGCGTGTCGTCGTGCGCGATCCGTCCGCCGTCGACCGTCAGCGGCTCGCTGCCCTTGACGTCGCCTGGGTATCGGCCGATACGTTCCACATCGTTTGCGGATCGGCCGCGCAGCGCTATGCCGACCTGCTCTCGACGCGTTTGCCCACCCCGGGCGGCCCGTCGCCGCAGCCGGTGTGAGTTAGCAGGCGACGAACGACGAGCGCTTCTCTTACCGGAAACGCTCGTCGCGTTTCAGCGTTTCAGCATTCTCGCTTTCTTGCGCGACGCGCGCGTTCTCCATTCTCGATTCGAGCCACATGGCATTGATGATGCCGAAGCCGAGCGCAACGCCGATCCCGAGAATCCAGCTGAAATACCACATGATTCGTCCTCCTAAGTAAAAATAGAAGCCTGCGCCGCGCTCAGCGCGATCAGTACATCGTGTGCCGGTTCTGTTCGAGCGCGGCGTGCGTGACTTTGCCGCGCATCACGCGATACACCCATCCCGTGTAGACGAGAATGATCGGCAAAAAGACGATGACGGCGACGAGCATGATCTCTAGCGTGAGCCGGCTCGACGTCGAATCCCAGACGGTCAGGCTGCTTTTTGCATCCGAGGAAGACGGCATGATGAACGGGAACATCGAGAAGCCGGCCGTCAGAATGATGCCGGCGATCATGACGCCCGTCGCGATGAAGGCCGTTTTCTCGAAGCGCGAGCGCGCAACGGCGAACGCGGCGAGGCCGCCCGCGAAGCCCATTGCAGGGGCGATCGCCATCCACGGAAAGCGCTCGTAGTTGCTCAGCCACAGCCCCTTGGCGGCATCGACTGTCTTGAGCAGCGGATTGGCGACCGTATCGAGCGGCGGCGCGCTCTCGACCCTGAAACCCACGATCGTGGTGGCGATGAGCGCCCCGGCCAACGCAAAGGCCAACAGCGCGATGGCCGAAGCCGCGCGCAGCGCGAGCGACGCGCGCGCCGCAACGATGCCGTCGGTTTTCATCTTCACGAATGCGGCGCCATGCGCGATCAGCATCGACAGGCTCACGACGCCGGTCAGCAGCGCGAACGGATTGAGCAGGGCGAAGAACGAACCGTGATAGGTCACGCGCAGGTCGCTGTCGAACGAGAACGGCGCGCCTTGCAACAGATTGCCGAACGCGACGCCGAATACGAGGGCCGGCACGAAGCCGCCGACGAAGAGCGCCCAGTCCCACGCGCTGCGCCAGCGCGGGTCGGCGCGCTTGCTGCGGTAGTCGAAGCCGACGGGCCGAAAGAACAAGGCGAACAATACGAGCAGCATCGCGAAGTAGAAGCCCGAGAACGAGGCCGCGTACACGAGCGGCCAGCTCGCGAACATTGCGCCGCCCGCCGTGATGAGCCACACCTGGTTGCCCTCCCAGGTCGCGCCGACCGTGTTGACGACGATTCGCCGTTCGTCGTCGGTCTTGCCGACGAACGGCAGCAAGATGGCCGTGCCCATATCGAAGCCGTCCGTCAGCGCGAAGCCGATCAAGAGCGTGCCGATGAGCGCCCACCAAATTACCTTGAGCGTTGCGTAGTCCATGATGATCCTTTGATCGATTGACGACGGGCAGGCCGAGGTATCGGCCCGCTCATGCGGGCGTGTCGCTCGTGACCGGAGCCGCCGTTGCCGGCTGCGGCTCGGATTCGTAACGGCCGGTATGCAGCGACGCGGGTCCGAGGCGCGCGTACTTGAACATCAGCGTGATCTCGACGATGAACAGCGCCGTGTAGAACAGAGCGAACCCGGCGAGGCTCAAGTAGACGTCCGTGGCCGACAAGCTCGAGACCGACAGATTCGTCGGCAAGATGCCGGCGATCGTCCACGGCTGGCGTCCCAGCTCGGCCACGACCCAGCCGAATTCCGCCGCGAGCCACGGCAGCGGGATGGCCCAGACCGCCCACCGCAGGAACCAGCGCCGGCGGTCGTCGAGCACGCCGCGCCGCGCGCAGAGCCAGAATGCGTAGACGAACGTCGCGAGGAACAGAATGCCGAGGCCGACCATCAAGCGGAACGAGAAGAAGATCGGCGCGACGGGCGGAATCGTCGACTGCGCCGCGCGGCGGATCTGCGCGGGCGTGGCGTCGGTCACGCGCGAAGTCAGCGGCTTGAGCAGCAGCCCATAGCCGAGATCGGCCTTGTGCGCATCGAACGCGGCGCGCGCGGCGGCCGAGGTGTCGCCTTGCTTGAGCTGTTGCAGCGCGGCGTAGGCGAGCATGCCGTTTTTGACGCGGCCTTCGTTCTCGGCAGCCAGGTCCTTGAGCCCGATCACGGGTTCGTCGATCGACCGCGTGGCGATGAGGCCGAGCGCATAAGGCACGCGCAAGGCATAGTCGGTGCGTCGCTCGGATTGGTTAGGAATCCCGAATACCGTGAACGCGGCAGGCGGCTTGGCCGTTTCCCATTCCGCTTCGATCGCGGCGAGCTTGACCTTTTGGACTTCGCCCGTGTTGTAGCCCGACTCGTCGCCGAGCACGATCACGCACAGCGTCGATGCGAGGCCGAAACCGGCTGCGACCGTGAACGAGCGCAGCGCGAATTCGACGTTGCGGCGCTTGAGCAGGTACCACGACGAGATCCCGAGCACGAACATCGAAGCGGTGACGTAACCGGCCGACACCGTATGCACGAACTTGACCTGCGCGATCGGATTGAAGACGACGGCGAACAGGCTCGTGAGCTCCATGCGCATCGTCTCGTAGTTGAACTGCGCACCGACCGGATAGTTCATCCAGCCGTTGGCGACGAGAATCCAAAGCGCCGAGAGATTCGAGCCGAGTGCGACGAGAAACGTCACGAACCAATGCTGTACCTTCGAGAGCCTGTTCCAACCGAAAAAGAATAGGCCGACGAACGTCGATTCGAGAAAGAAGGCCATGAGCCCTTCGACGGCGAGCGGCACGCCGAAGATGTCGCCGACATAGTGCGAGTAGTAGGCCCAGTTCGTTCCGAATTGAAACTCGAGCGTAATGCCGGTCGTGACGCCCATCGCGAAATTGATGCCGAACAGCTTGCCCCAGAATTGGGTCATGTCCTTGTAGACGGGCTTATCGGTCATCACGTAGACGGCTTCCATGATGACGAGCAGCCAAGACAGTCCGAGCGTCAGCGGGACGAAGAGAAAGTGATAAAGCGCGGTGACGCCGAATTGCAGGCGCGAGAGATCGACGACTTCACTACTGAGCATGACCGACTCCTTGTGGCACGCGAGAGGCGGGAGAGGAAAGCAACGCCCGGGCGACTTCGGCCGGGGGCATGGACATGTCCGCGGCGCGCGGGTGATTGAAGAAAACGAGCTTGAGCGCGATCAGCAAGACGAGCTTGAGCGAGAGCACGAGGGCAATGTCGCGTGCGAGGGTCGGGCCGCGCACCCACCGCAGGAGCGGCGCCGCGATCGGGCGACGGCGGGGCGCGCCGGGCTGCGCGTCGGCTTGGACGGTGTCTGGACGGTGAACGGCTCGCATGGTCTCGGATTCTCATTGACGCCGCGTTCGGTGGGCGCACTGCGCGCGTCGCCCATCGAGGGCCGGGGCAACGCACTACCGAAGCGATCGCAACCATCGTACGGCGCAGCTTTTCGGCGGACTTGACCTACGACAATGGCGCGGCGCATTACCGCAGGCCGTTGCGGGACCAATATGCGTCGGGCGAGGCGGGCAGCGAAGCGGAAGAAGGCGGAGGGAAGACGAGGGAGCGGCGGGCGGGCAAAAAAAATCCCGCCGCGTCATGAGCGGCGGGATGTATGTGCGGCATGGGCAGCGGCGCGACCGTTGCCGGCGCGCCGGCCGGCGGCAGCTAGACCGCGTTATGCATACTCGGCGAGCGCGGTGCGCATCTTTTTCATTGCGCTCGCTTCGATCTGACGAATGCGCTCGGCCGATACGCCGAATTCGTCGGCCAACTCGTGCAGCGTCGAGCCGCCCGAGCCGTCGTCGTCGACGTTGAGCCAACGGGCTTCGATGATGCGGCGGCTGCGCGCATCGAGCGAATCGAGCGCCTGAGCGATGCCGTCTGTTTGCAAGCGATCGTTCTGGCGCGCCGCCAGCACGGCTGTCGGCTCGTTGTGCGAATCGGCCAGGTAGGCGATCGGCGCGAACGATTCCTCGCCGTCTTCGACTTGCCCTTCGAGCGCCACGTCGCCGCCGGACAGCCGCGTTTCCATCTCCGAGACTTCCTCGCGCTTGACGTTCAGTTCCTTCGCCAAGCCTTCGATCTCGTCGGGCGTGAACGTATGCAGGCTTTGCTTATGACTGCGCAGGTTGAAGAACAGCTTGCGCTGCGCCTTCGTCGTCGCAACCTTCACCATGCGCCAGTTGCGCAGGATGTACTCGTGAATCTCGGCCTTGATCCAGTGGATCGCGTACGACACCAGGCGCACGTTTTGCTCGGGGTCGAAGCGTTTCACCGCTTTCATCAAGCCGATGTTGCCCTCTTGGATCAGATCGGCGTGCGGAAGGCCGTAGCCCAGATAGTTGCGCGCGATCGACACCACGAGGCGCAGATGCGACAGCACGAGCCGGCGCGCGGCTTCCAGGTTGGCGTGCTGGCGGTAGTCGACGGCGAGCTCGCGCTCTTCCTCGGCACCCAACATAGGGATCCGGTTGACGGCCTGGATGTAGGCGTCGATGTTGCCGAGCTGACCGGGCAGCATCGACGGCGCGAGCGTCAGAGCACCTGCCGAAGCGGCCTTAGCGGACGCCGGGCTCAGCATGTTCGGAAGGGTTCTAGCGTTGCTCACGTGAGAAAACTCCTTGTGAATCAAGTACTGCTCGGTCACGAAAACGACTCCACGGGGGATATTAGCACTCCCTTTGGCCGAGTGCTAAGCATTCGAGTCCTCGCCCTAGTGGAAGTTCCATGCTGCTATCGAAGATTTGGTTCCGATAGTTAATTTTACGCTCTTCGGCTCGGACGTGCAGGAGGCGGGCGCGCGGCGGGCGGTTCGGTGCTTCCGCCCACACGAATAGCACGGGCCGTCGTGCCGGTTTGCAAACAATGTTTTGCGGGAAACGGTACCTTTTCGCTTAGCGGCCACAAAGTAAGATTTTTCCACCCGCGGCAGCGACCTCGGGACGATCGGCACACAACTCGTTCGGTTGGAGTATCGAGATGAACAAGAAAAACGATTTGATCCGGCTCAACATCTCGGCATGTCGGTCCATCGCGTCGGCGCTGCTGTTAGGCGTCGCCGCCACGGCCGGCGCGCAGGAGGCGGCAGCGTCCTCGACTCACACCTTCGGCGCTCAGCTTGCGCTGGGCGTGGCGCAGCACAAAGTGAAGAAAGTCGATCTCGGGCTCGTGTGGGACCCGGGTATCAATTGGTGGGACGTCGGCGGCTGGCACTTCTCGTTGATCGGCGAGGCGCACCTGGCCTACTGGCATACGCACGAAGGCGCGTTCCACAATGACGTCTACGAGTTCGGCGTGACGCCGATGGTGCGCTTCATCAAGGACGGCGGCACGATTCGGCCATACATCGAAGCCGGCGCCGGCGTGCGTGTGCTTTCGCATCCGACGATCACCGACACGTATACTTTGTCCACGGCCTTTCAGTTCTCGGAGACGGTCGGTGTCGGCGTGCAGTTTGGCGGGCATCAGCAGTACCAAGCGGGCGCGCGGTTTCAACACGTCTCGAATGCCGGTATGAAAGAGCCGAATCCTGGTATAAATTTCACCCAGCTATACCTGCAGTACAACTTCTGACGTCGGCGCCCGTGCGCCGATCGCAAGGGGACTGAGCGATGGCGGCAAAGGTGATCGAGGCGATTCGGGCGCTCGAGCGCGATCGGTTTCGCGCGATGGTGGACGGCGACGTGCCGGTGCTGAATCAATTGCTCTCGGAGAGCGTGAGCTACGTTCACACCAACGGCAAGCGGGAGACGAAGCAACAGTTCATCGATTCGATTTCGACCGGGCATCGCCGCTATCGGCAAATCGAAGTGCAATCGCAGGACGTGTTGCCCGTCGGCAGCGGCACGTGCGTCGTGACGGGCCGCGCCCTCGTCGAGATGGAGGCGAACAACGGCGCGTTGCTGTTTCCGATCGCCTACACGGCTATCCAAGCGCAAGAAGACGGGCATTGGCGTTTGGTCGCCTGGCATGCGACGCGCTGCGCGCTCGAGTAAAGCGCGCAGCGTTTCGTGGACGCCGCCCGCTCGTGACGGGCGCGACCGGTTGCGCCAAACGCGGTCAGGCCGCTGCCGCTTCGTCCTCCTGTTCGCGATTCCATTGGAGCCGGTTCACGGCGTTCACGAGCGCATCCGCGGCCGCGACGGCCGGGTTCTCGTGCACGCCAACTCCATAGCGCACCGCTTGGCCGCCTGACTCGCGTTGTCCTTCCAAGCGGCAAGCCACGAAAGCCGCCGTGCGCCCGTCGCTCGCGCGCACCACCTCGTAATCGCAAGCCTCGACGCGCCGGCGGGCAGCCGCCGAGACGGCGTCGGCCAGGGCTTTTACCCACGCTTGGCCGTCGTCGCAGGTTGCGGCGGCGTCCATGCGCGCAATCTCTCGCCGGCACCAGCGCACGGCCGAGTCGACGCGTTCGGCCGGGCCGGCGACATCCATATATTCGCGCGAGAAGAGCGTGCAAACGGCGTCGCCCGTGACCTCGGCGCCCGAATCGTCAGCCAGGCGCTGCACTACGTGACTGAACTCGATCTGCACGCGGCGCGGCGGCGCGTAACCGAGTCCGCGTTCGAGCAGGTAAGTCGCGCCGCCTTTGCCCGATTGGCTGTTCACGCGGATGACCGCTTCGTAACCGCGGCCCACGTCGGCGGGATCGATCGGCAGATACGGCACTTCCCACAGCGCGTCGGCGCGTTGCTGAGCGAGGCCTTTGCGGATCGCGTCTTGATGCGATCCCGAGAAGGCCGTGAACACGAGATCGCCGGCGTACGGGTGGCGCGGGTGGACCGGGATCGCATTGCAGCGCTCGACGACCCTGCGCACCGAATCGATGTCGGAAAAGTCGAGGCCGGGGTCGATGCCTTGGGTATAGAGGTTGAGCGCCAGCGTCACGAGATCCACGTTACCGGTGCGTTCGCCGTTGCCGAAAAGGCAGCCCTCGATACGATCGGCGCCCGCGAGCAGCGCGAGCTCGGCGGCGGCGACGGCTGTACCGCGGTCGTTGTGAGGATGCACCGAAAGCACGATGCTGTCCCGGTAAGCGAGATTGCGGTCCATCCACTCGATCTGATCGGCGAAGACGTTCGGCGTCGCGGCTTCGACGGTGGCCGGCAGATTGACGATCATCTTGCGCTCGGGCGTCGGGCGCCAAACGCTGCTGACCGCATCGCACACTTCGCGCGCGAAAGCGAGCTCGGTCATGCTGAACGTCTCCGGCGAGTACTCGTAGATCCAATGCGTGCCGGGCCGCCGTTGCGCCTCAGCCTTGATTTGGCGCGCGCCCTCGACCGCCAGCGCCTTGACGTCTGCCTTCGATGCGTTGAACACGATGCGGCGAAACGCCGGAGCAATCGCGTTGTATTGATGCACGATCGCGCGCGGTGCGCCTTCGAGCGCCTCGAACGTGCGCGCAATCAGATCGGCGCGCGACTGCACGAGCACTTCGATCGTGACGTCTTCGGGAATGCGTTTTTCGTCGATGAGCTTGCGCACGAAGTCGAAATCGGTCTGCGAGGCCGACGGGAAACCGACCTCGATCTCCTTGAAGCCGATCCCGACGAGCATGTCGAAGAACTCGAGCTTTTGCGCGATGCTCATCGGTTCGATGAGCGCTTGGTTGCCGTCGCGCAGGTCGGTGCTCATCCAAATCGGGGCGCGCTCGATCGTGCGCGTGGGCCATTTGCGGCCGGCCAACGGCACGGCTGGGAAGGGACGGTACTTAGCGGCAGGGTTGCGATGCATGGACGGACCTCGGTTCGTCGGGTCGTCTGCGAAAAAGTGACGGATCGAGCGGCTAGCCCATCACGCCAGGACGCGTTACGGCTACGTCGGCGATTTCGCGATTCGTCCGAGCGGTACTCGGCCGAATGCTGACGACTACGGGTTGTAGAAGGAACTGCGGTTGGGGTGAGACGAAAAACGGCTTGGATACTGCAGGAGGACCGCGCGGACGGGCGCGGCGCTACGACCGGCTTACGCTAGTCGTAGCGATAGGGGCCGCGCTAGGCGGCCGGAGGTAATTCGGAGGGGGTTCAGGTTCGAACTCATGAGCCGCACTCTAAGACAGCGTGCCGCGCGCTGTCAACTACGCGAGCCGATCCGCACGATTTCCTCGACCTGCCGAGCGAGCGTCGGTGGTACCGGCGCATCGCCGGCCAACACCGATTCGATCCAGCGCGCCGTCGTTTCCGCGTCGCGCGCGGCGGGCAAGTCGGGGCCGCTTTCGTCCGGTGACGAACGTTCGGGCGTGACGAGCGTTTCGGCCACGCCGTCGTGGAGCCAATCGATTTGAACCTGGCGGCGCGTGTCGGCTACGGCTTCGCCTTCCGTGCCGCGCGCGAGCAGCGCACCGCCCGCGGCCGCATCGGGGTGACCGAGGAACAGCTCGGCGAGGCTGTCGCGGTACGACGGATGCGTGTAATTGACGAGGCGCAAGCCCGCCGGTGCGAACGGTTGCAGGATTTTGACGAGCGTGTGCGTGGAATTGCGCACGCCCATCACGCGCCGCAATGCGAGCAGACGCGCGAGCTGCGGTGCGAGCACCTCCACCGGCGCGAACGATACGCGATGCGCGTTCAGCCCCGTTTCGATATCGGCATGCGATGTTGCCGATGCGATCCCCATGCACGCGAAAATCTCCGCGCTCGTCACGCGTCCCGGGTCGTGCGTGACGCCGTGAACGAGCGTCGGCACGCCTTCGCGCGCCAGCAGCAGCGCGAGCAGCGGCACGAGGTTGGGCTGCTTGCGCGCGCCGTTATAGCTCGGTATCGAAACGGCGCCCGGCACGCGGATGGGAGCGATCGACGCCTGAGCGGCCGCGAGCATCGCGGCGAGCTCGTCGGCCGTTTCGCCTTTCAGGCGGTAAGCGAGCAGCACGGCGCCGAGCTCGACGTCGGACACGCGTCCGGCCAGCATCGCGCTGTAGAGCGCGTAAGTATCCTCGCGCGACAGCGCGCGCGCGCCATGAGGGCCGCGCCCGATCTCCTTGATGAAGCGGGCGCAGGGGAACGGCTCGGCGGCGATGTGTTCGGTCATAGAGCGTACAAACGGAGCGTCGATAGCGACGTTTCGAAGAAAGGGCAAAACGCAACGAGTACCGCAATCGCTGCGATCTGGCAAGCCGCGCGGAGCGGTACGGCCGGTGGCCGGCGGCTGCGCGCGGGCAGGCACAGTGTACGCGCGGCCCGCGGTTCCCGCTGCCGGCGCGAACCCGCTCGCCCGAGCAGCCGGTAGGCGCGGCGCGGGCGGCCGCGATAAACTGCATCCTTTCGTTTGCGTCGTGCGCATCGGTATGCGGCGCCTATAAGAGAAGGAACAGGAGAACACGATGGACTATGTGTTTGCCCCGGCGCCGACAGTCGCCGTGCCGATTGCCGAAGGTGCCGACGCCGCGAGCGCCCGCGAGTGTTTTCCGGTGCGCCGGATCTACTGCGTCGGGCGCAACTACGCCGCCCACGCGCGCGAGATGGGCCACGATCCCGATCGCGAGCCGCCTTTTTTCTTCACGAAACCGGCCGATGCCGTGGTCTATGTTGCGCCGGGCGCAACGGGCGAATTTCCCTATCCGTCGCGCACGAGCGACGTGCATCACGAAATGGAGCTCGTCGTCGCAATCGGCAAGGCAGGGCGCGACATTCCCGTCGAACGGGCGCTCGATTACGTCTACGGATACGCGCTCGGCCTCGACATGACGCGACGCGATCTGCAGTCTGAGGCGAAGAAGATGGGCCGTCCGTGGGACGTCGCGAAAGGCTTCGACCATTCGGCGCCGCTCGGGCCCATTCATCCGGTCGCGCGTGTCGGCCATGTGCAGCGCGGCGCGATTTGGCTGAACGTCAACGGCGGGCAGCGGCAGCGTTCGGATGTGTCGCAGCTCATCTGGTCTACGGCCGAAACGATTGCGTACCTGTCCACGCTCTTCGAACTGCGCAGCGGCGATCTCATCTTCACGGGCACGCCCGAGGGCGTGGCCGCGGTGACGCCCGGCGACCTGATGACGGGGGGCGTCGAGGGGCTGGGCGAGTTGAACGTGCGCGTGGTTTGACTTACCGGCCGACAGCGCGGAGAACGCCGGCCAAATTAGACAGGGGACGATGATGAAGCTCTACAGCTATTTCCGCAGCTCGGCAGCCTACCGCGTGCGCATCGCGCTCAATCTCAAGGGCTTGCCGTACGAGTATGCGGCCGTGCATCTGCTACGCGGCGGCGGCGAGCAACTCTTGCCCGACTACCGGCGCGTGTGCCCCGACGGCGTCGTGCCGTCGCTCGTCGATGGCGACGTCGTGCTTCAGCAGTCGCTTGCGATTATCGAGTACCTCGAGGAGACGCACCCGAATCCGCCGCTCTTGCCGCCTAAGCCCGGCGATCGCGCCTATGTCCGCTCGATTGCGTTGCAAATCGCTTGTGAGATCCATCCGCTGAACAATCTGCGTGTGCTCAAGTATTTGAAGCATGAACTGGGCGTGACGGACGAGGCTAGGGACGCCTGGTACAAGCACTGGGTCGACAACGGCTTTGGCGTGCTCGAATCGCGGCTCGCAGCCGAATCGCGCACAGGCAAGTTCGTGTTCGGCGATACGCCTTCGATGGCCGATCTCGCGCTCGTGCCGCAGGTGTTCAACGCGTTGCGCTTCAACGTCGATATGCAGCGGTATCCGACGATTCAACGTATTTACGACGAAGCCATGCGCCACGAGGCATTCGCGCGGGCCGCGCCGGAACGGCAGCCCGACGCGGAGTGAGCCGGCGCGGCCAAACGGAGAACGCGCCGCGCGAATGGCCGTTCGCGCGGCGCGCGCCCGGTGACTCCGGGCTTGGCGTTCAGTGTTCAGTGTTCAGTGCTCAGTGCTCAGTGCTTAGTGCTTAGTGCTCAGTGCTTAGTGCTCAGTGTTCAGTGCTCACCCGAGCAGAGCGTCGGCGAACTCTTCGGCGTTGAAGGGCTGGAGGTCTTCCACTTTCTCGCCCACGCCGATGAAGTAGACGGGCACCGGACGTTGGCGTGCGATCGCCGCCAAGATGCCGCCCTTGGCGGTGCCGTCGAGCTTCGTGACGATGAGGCCGGTGAGCGACAGCGCGTCGTCGAACGCTTTCACCTGAGCAAGCGCGTTCTGGCCGGTGTTGGCATCGATGACCAGCAGTACTTCGTGCGGCGCGCCTTCGAAGGCCTTGCCGATCACGCGCTTGACCTTGCGCAGCTCTTCCATCAAGTGCAACTGCGTGGGGAGGCGGCCTGCCGTGTCGGCCATGACGACATCGATCTTACGGGCGCGTGCGGCGCTCACCGCATCGAATATGACGGCGGCCGGATCGCCGCTTTCCTGGGCGACGACCGTCACGTTGTTGCGCTCGCCCCAGATCGCGAGCTGCTCGCGCGCCGCGGCGCGAAACGTGTCGCCGGCCGCCAGCAAGACCGATTGATGGAACCGCTGCAGATGCTTGGCTAGCTTGCCGATGCTGGTCGTCTTGCCGGCGCCGTTCACGCCCGCGATCATCATGACGAGCGGTTGAGCGCGGCCCAGCATGAGCGATTTTTGCAGCGGCTTCAGTAGATCGACGATCAGTTCGCGCAGCGCGCCCTTGACCTGTTGCGGATCGGTGAGCCGCTGCGTGCGGACCTTTTCGTGCAGCGCTCCGAGCAGGAATTCGGTGGCTTCGACGCCCGCGTCCGACATCAACAATGCCGTTTCGAGTTCTTCGTAAAGCTCGTCGTCGATCTTCGTGCGCACGAAGATGCCTGTGAGTCCCGCGCTGGTTTTCGACAGCCCCGTGCGTAGCCGCGCGAGCCACGATTGCTTTTGCTCCGGCTCGGGCGGGGGCGGGGGGACGATCTCCTCTATGTCGAACTCGTCCGTGGCTTCCGGGGCCGTGGCGATGGCCGAAGCCGATGCGGCCGTGGCGCCGGGCGCCGGGGCGACGCGTGACGCGGGCGGCTGCGCAGCCGGAGTAGCCGAAGTCGTCGGAGTAGCCGGAGTAGCCGGAGTAGCCGGAGTAGCCGGGGCGATCGGCGCACTCGATACAGGTGGCGTACTCGGCTCGACGTTCCCCCCGGGCGGGACCGTAGGGGGCACGACCGGTGGTTCGATTGCTGGCGCGGCTGGGCTTGGCGGCGCGGGCGGCGCTTCGGCGACAGGCGAGTCCTGCGGGGTATCGGCGGACTTGCCGCCCTTGAATCGTTTGAAAAAGCTGAACATGATGTGCCGTGATCGGTGCCGTGGCGAGGTGCCTTCGGCGGCAAAGGATGGCGCGTGGCCGCGCATGCGCCGCGGCGGACCGGCTATGCGGCGATGCGCTCGAAACGCGCCATTTTAGCAGGCGCGCCGGTGCGTCTTCATCCGCAGGATCGCGAACCGCGCAGCGGCCGCTGTGGTAACGTTGGCCGTCGCGCCGGCGACGGTTTGGCCCCGGTCGCGTCGTTCTTCCCCCTCATTTGCATGAATTAGAAATCGCCCGCATGCCCCGTTCCTCGTCCGTCTCTCGCGCATCCGGCGCGACGTCCGCCCGCGGCAAGCCGCATACCGTTCGCATCATCGGCGGAGACTGGAAGCGCACCCCATTGCAAGTCCTAGATCTCGAAGGGTTGCGCCCGACGCCCGATCGTGTTCGGGAAACGCTGTTCAACTGGCTGGGCCAGCGGCTCGACGGCTGGCGCTGCCTCGATTTGTTCGCCGGCACCGGCGCCCTCGGGTTCGAAGCGGCCTCGCGCGGCGCCGCGCGCGTTCTGATGGTCGAGCGCAACGCGAAAGCCGCCAGGCAATTGCGAGCGATCCGCGAACGCTTATCGGCCCAGTCGGTCGAGGTCGTCGAAGCCGACGGCTTGAGGCTCGCCTCGGGCTTGCCGCCGCGCTCGTTCGAACTCGTCTTTCTCGATCCGCCGTTCGGGGAGCAATTGCTTGGGCGCGCACTCGAATCGGCCGCACCGCTCGTGGCCGAAGACGGCCATTTGTATGTGGAATCGGGTGAGCCGCTCGTGCTGGAAAACGTTGCCGCACTGGCCGGTTGGCGGATCGTAAGGCAAGGGAAAGCGGGTGCCGTACACTATCATTTGCTGCAGCGCGAAAATGATGAATAATGCGCGTTTCCAAACAGCAATAGACGTCGGCCGTCACGGACCGCGTCATGGCGGCGGCATCGCGGCGAACGCATGCACGCGTCCCGATTAGGATGATGACAGGAGATGGTCGATGGTAGTCGCCGTGTACCCGGGCACGTTCGATCCGCTTACGCGCGGTCATGAAGATCTCGTTCGGCGCGCGTCGAGCATTTTCGATACGCTCGTCGTCGGCGTGGCGGATAGCCGCAACAAGAAGCCGTTTTTCACGCTGCAGGAAAGGCTCGACATTGCACAGGAAGTGCTCGGCCATTATCCGAACGTGCAGGTGATGAGTTTCAAGGGTTTGCTCAAGGATTTCGTGCGCGCGAACAACGCGCGTGTCATCGTCCGTGGCCTGCGGGCGGTCTCCGATTTCGAATATGAGTTCCAGATGGCCGGCATGAACCGCTATCTGTTGCCCGACGTCGAAACGATGTTCATGACGCCGTCCGATCAATACCAGTTCATCTCGGGCACGATCGTGCGCGAGATCGCCCAACTGGGCGGCGATGTCAGCAAATTCGTATTCCCGTCGGTCGAGAAGTGGCTGCAGGACAAAGTCGCCGAGATGGCGAAAGACGCTCCCGCACAGCCGTAACCGCTCGAGCGCTCGCTCCGCGGCTCGCAGGACGCGCGCGCAAGCCGGGCGTAAAATATCGAACGCGCGGCGCTACTGCCGCGCATCGTCCGATACCGTTTTTCCGGTGACAGCATGGCTTTAATGATTACCGACGAGTGCATCAATTGCGACGTGTGCGAGCCCGAGTGCCCGAACGACGCAATTTCGATGGGGCCCGAGATCTATGTGATCGACCCCTCGAAGTGCACTGAGTGCGTCGGCCACTTCGACGAACCGCAGTGCCGCCAGGTCTGCCCCGTCGAGTGCATCCCCAATGACCCCCAGCATGCCGAGACGCCTCAAGGGCTGCTCGCCAAATATCACGCGCTGCAAGCGGCCAAGGCAGCCGCCGAACCCGAGGAATAAAGCGGGGGAACAAAGGCGCCGCGCAATATAAGGCGACGGCGGCTCCGCGGTCGTTAGCGCGCCGCCACCTAGCCGGCGCTGTGAAGCTGCATCATGGCGCGTTCGGGCGCACCTTTCACTACGTGCGGCATGACGGCGAGCGAACGCTCGATGGCCGCGTCGATCACCTCTTGTTCTTCCCGGCGAGGCGGTTTCAGCACGAAGTTCGCCACATCGGGCTTGGCGCCGGCCCGTGCGCTTTCGGGAATCAGGTCGCGCGGATGGCCGATGCCGATTCGCAATCGCCAGTACTGCTGCGAGGACAGGTGCGCCGAGATGTCTTTGAGCCCGTTATGGCCGCCGCTGCCGCCGCCTAGCTTGAGCTTGACGGCGCCGGGCGGCAGATCGAGTTCGTCGTGTGCAACGAGAATCTCGTCCGGCAGAATCTTGAAAAAATGCGCCACGGCGACAACGGATTGCCCCGAGCGATTCATGTATGTTTGCGGTTCGAGCAAATGCACTTCTTCGCCATGAAGGCGGGCCTTCGCATAAAACCCATGGAAGCGTCGTTCATCGCGCAGCGTGGCGCCGGCTTCGCGCGCGAGCTGATCGACGAGCCAAAACCCGGCGTTGTGCCGCGTGGCCGTATATTCCGCGCCCGGATTGCCGAGCCCGACGATGAGCTTGATCATGCTTGGATGCCGGCGAACCGGCCTCAGAACTGAATTGATGCGTGACGAAAAAAAAACCCGCCGGGCAAGCCGCGGCGGGTCACGTCGTCCGTTCCATGGAAACGGATCGAGAGGATCGCGAAACTGATCGCGCTTACGCGGCCGGTGCTTCGCCTTCGGCAGCGGCTTCAGCCGACGCCGCGCCGGCCGGGATAGTGGCCGATGCGATCACGGGGTTTTCGCTTTCCACGTGCGCGACGAGCGCAACGCCCTTCGGCAACGTGATGTCCTTCGCGTGCAGCGACTGGCCGGCTTCGATCTTGGCGAGATCGAGCTCGACGAACTCGGGCAGGTCGGCCGGCAAGCACTCGACTTCGACTTCCGTCACGACGTGCGAGATGACCGCGCCGCCGAGCTTCACAGCCGGGTTCGTTTCTTGATTCATGAAGTGCACGGGCACCTTCGTGTGCAGCTTCTTGTTCGGGTCGACGCGTTGGAAGTCGACGTGCAGCACGAGCTGACGGAACGGGTGATATTGCACGTCACGCAGCAGAACGCGTTGCGACTTGCCAGCCACTTCGAGGTCGAGGATCGACGAGTGGAAGGCTTCCTTCTTCAGCGCGTACCACAGCGCGTTGTGATCGAGTTCGATCAGTTGCGGTTCAGCGGCTGCGCCATACACGATCCCCGGCGTCTTGCCGGAGTTGCGCAGGCGGCGGCTCGCACCCGTACCTTGCAGGTTGCGCTCGAAAGCGACGACTTTCATGTTCAATCTCCAAAAGCTGCCCGCGACCAGGCAGTGAAACGGAGCCTTCCCGCGCCGCGACTATCGATGCGACAGGTCGAACTCCAGATGAAAACGGCGCGTTTCGTTGAACGAACCGCGCCTAGTTGCCGAAACCGCGCGATCGACGCGGCTCCGACGCATTCGATGTGACCAACGTGACTGCTTCAGCTTTCCGCGAACAGCGACATGACTGAATCGCCGCGGCGGATGCGCGAGAACGTCTCGGCCAGCAGGCCTGCGCACGACAGCGAGCGGATCTTCGCGCACACGCGGGCTTCTTCGCTCAGCGGAATCGTATCGGTCACGACGAGCTCGTCGAGCGACGAGTTCGTGATGCGCTCGGCGGCGCCGCCGGACAGCACGGGGTGCGTCGCGTAAGCGACGACTTGCTTCGCGCCGCGCTCTTTGAGCACTTGCGCAGCCTTGCACAACGTTCCCGCCGTATCGACCATGTCGTCCATGATCACGCACGTGCGGCCTTCGACTTCACCGATGATGTTCATCACTTCGGCGACGTTGGCCTTGGGCCGGCGCTTGTCGATGATGGCCAGATCGCAATTGAGCTGCTTCGCGAGGGCGCGCGCGCGCACCACGCCGCCGACATCGGGCGACACGACGAGCAGATTCTCGTAGTTCTGCTTGCGCAGATCGCCGAGCAGCACGGGCGTGGCGTAGATGTTGTCGACCGGGATATCGAAGAAGCCTTGAATCTGATCGGCGTGCAGATCCATCGTGATGATCCGCTCGACGCCGGCGATTTCCAGCATGTTGGCGATGACCTTCGCCGAGATCGCAACGCGCGCCGAACGCGGGCGCCGATCTTGACGGGCATAGCCGAAGTAGGGGATAGCCGCTGTGATCCGACCCGCCGACGCGCGCTTGAGCGCATCGACCATGATCATCAGCTCCATCAGATTGTCGTTGGTCGGCGCACACGTCGACTGCAGGACGAAGACGTCCTTGCCACGCACGTTTTCTTGGATCTCGACCTGGATTTCGCCGTCCGAGAAACGGCTGACCATCGCTTTGCCGAGGGGAATGCCGAGGATTTTGACGACTTCCTGCGCAAGCGCGGGATTTGCGTTGCCAGTAAAAACCATCAGGCCGTCATGGCTGCTCATCATGCACCTGCTGCTGGAGGCGGGAACTGCGGGAATGTTTGGCAGGGGAGGAAGGACTCGAACCCTCGCATGCCGGAATCAAAATCCGGTGCCT
>DASVLS010000091.1:0-3981 GCA_036384755.1 Trinickia sp.
GTCGGCTCGCAAACCTCGCTGACGCCGGGCACGGTCACCACCGGCTTCAACATGACGCTGCTGCCGCACATGCTCGACGACGGTACCGTGTTGATGCAGTTCTATACCAATCTCTCCGTGCTCGATGCGCTGCAGACGGTCTCGAGCGGCGGCGCCAATCCGCTGCAGATCCAAACGCCGCAGATCGACACGCGCAACTTCTTGCAGCGCGTCGCCATGAAGTCGGGCGAGACGCTCGTCATCAGCGGCTACGAGGGCGCAGCCGACAATTCGACGCAGCAAGGCGTCGGCAAGCCGTCGAACATCCTCCTCGGCGGCGGCTACGACGCCCGGCGCTCGCGTGAGGTCATCGTCATCCTGATCACGCCGCTGACCGTGCGTACGGCATCGGGCGCCTGAGCGCAGGCACGAGACCAACGCCATCATGTCCACGCAAATCATCCAGATCGGCCGCCACCGCTTCGTCAGCGGCCTCTTCTGGCAATCGCTCTCGCGACGGCGCGAACTGCGCAAGGAAGCGCTCGAGCTCGCGCGCAAGCTGCAGTTCGACCTGCTGCTCGTGCGCGTCGAGCGCGACCATGCCGAAGCCGGTTTCGCCAACCTGGCCGATGGCATTCAGCCCGGGATGCTGTCGCTCGCGACGATGGTTTCGTCCGCGATCGTGCGGCAAGGTGCGATGTACGACGGGCGCCAGCAGCCGGCGCCCAACTGGATCGGCGCATTCAAGGTGCCGGACGGGCGCTGGGCCTATTTCGCCGTGCGCGACAACCTGTTCCTGCCGAACGGCGACTGGATCGGCACGCGCGACGAAGTGTTCGAGCGGCTCTTCGCCGACTATGCGCTCGGCGGCTGGAACGTCGTGATCGGCGACGAGGAACTCGAGCCGCTCGGCTTTCACAACTTCTATCGGCGCAGCCTCGAAGAGCTGATGCCGCGCCGCAACGGCAAGCCGCACGTCCATCGCTGGTGGGCGCTCGGGCGCGCGCGCCGCAGCCTGCGCCTCCCGCTCGCCGCCGCGGCGCTGGCCGTGCTCTTCTGCGCGGGGGCGCTGGGCTACATGAAGTATCGCGAGCACCAGCAGGCGCTGGCGTTTGCGCGAATGGCGGAGGCACAGCGCAAGATCGTTGCGGCCGCGCAAAAGCAGCCTGTCGCCGCCGTGCACCCCTGGGCGTTCGAACCGCTACCCTCGATGTTCGCCGCACGCTGTCTCGAACGGTTCGGCGAGTTCGCGCCCGGCGGCTGGCAACTGTCGCGCTATGAGTGCTCGAATGCAGGGGCGAGCTATGTCTGGGACCGGCACGACTCGACCATCGCGTTCCTGCTGAGCCAGATTCCGCACGCGCAGGTCGATGGCACCGGCGATCATGCCGCCTGGCACGTCTCGCTCCCCGTTACGCCGGCAGGCGACGATGCGCTGCTGCCGGAAAGCCGCGTGCGCGAGCGTCTCTTCGAAGCGTTTCAGTCGCTCTCGATCAAGCTGAAGCTCGAAGCCGCGCCGCGCCCCGAACCCGCTCAGAACGAGCGTCTCTCCTCACCGCTCACTCAACGCCCGCCGCCGCCCACCTGGCGCGTCTGGCGCCTCTCTGCCGATCTGGCCGGCCTTTCCCCGGCAAGCATCGCGCCCGCGCTCGATGCGCCCGGCGTGCGGCTGCAACGCCTGACTTATCAGGACGGAAAGTGGTCCATCGAAGGAGTCGTCTATGCGAACTGATATTTTTGCTCCGGTCAGGCACCAGCACGCGCGCGCCATCGGCGCGGCTTCGAGATTCCTGGCGCTGGCGGGCCTGACGCTGGCGCTGACGCCCGCGTTCGGCGCGCCGGCCTCGGCCGTTGCCGCCACCCTTTCGGGCACGGGCGCCGCGCGTGCGCAGGCGAACGTCTCGCAGGCGGCTGTCTCGCACGCTGGCCTCCCGCAGCAGCAGCAACCGGCCGCAACGCCAGCAAAGGCAGCCGCTCCACAGTCGGACGCGCCGACGGCCACCGCGCCCGAGCCCGCACAACCCTCCGCGACGGCGCAGGCGCTCACGCGGCTCGAGGAAGAATCGCTCCTGCTCAAGGCACGCCTGAAGGCACTCGAAACCGAAGCGCAGATCGCCCAACGCAACGCCGAGCTCACGCGCCTTGCGGCATCCGGCGAACGCAGCGGTTTCGTGGTGCGCGCGGTGGAGGGCATCGGCAAGTCGCTTTACGCGACGCTCTGGAGCCGCGACCAAGGCGAGGTCGAAGTGAAAGTGGGCGACGCCCTGCCGAACGGCATGCGGATCGTCGCCGTGCGGCCCGGCGAGGTGCTCGCGCAACTCCCGCATAGTCGCAAGCCCGTGGCGCTGCCGATGGCCATCGACGCGCTGCCGGCGCCGGCGGGCGAGCAAAGCTACGCCGGTGCGCCGACGGCCGGGGGCGCGGGTATCTCCGGCATCCCCAACATCCCATCGTTGCCGAGGTACTGACCATGGCCAACATCATTCCCCGCATCGGCGCAGCCGCCGACGTTTCGCCGCAGCCCCCGCAGCCGCGGTGGCGGCGCGACGGCGTCGTACCCGCCACGGCGGCGAAAGCCGGCGAACCCGCCGCGACGGGAGCCAACGGCGAACGCAAGGCCGAGCCGCCTTGCGCCAAGACGCTCAGCGACCACGGCGAACTCGCGGCGAGCGAAGAGGAAGGCAAGTTCCTCTGTCTGCTCGACGACGGGCGGCTGCTCATCGCCGAGGGCCAGGAGATGAACCCCTACGTGCTCTCCTACCGCGCGCGGCTCGAGCGCATGCGCAAGCCTTACCGCACGGTATCGGTCGCGCTCGACATGATCGCGCGCGCCTATCGCGAGCACCGGGCCGACGGCATCGAGCCGCTCGAGCACACGGCGATGCAGACCGTCGCCAAGGAACTGATCGCGCAGGCTTGCCGCGAACGCGCTTCCGACATTCACATTCGCGTGCATCGGCACTCGACCGAGATCCTGTTTCGCGTGCACAACGAACTGGTGCGCGTGCGCGAGCAGACGCGCGAGCACGGCGAGCGGCTGCTCGCCACGCTTTACGCGGCGATGGCAAGCGTCGCCGACAACACTTACAAGCCGACCGAGCGGCAAGACGCGGCCATTGCCGATCGCGACAAGCTGCCCGATCAGCTGTTCGGCGTACGTATTGCCACGGCGCCCACGAGCGTGGGCAGCGTGATGGTCCTGCGGCTGCTCTACAACGACGCCGGCGACGCCGCCGAACTCGAAAGCCTGGGCTTTACCGCCGAACATGCCGCCACGCTCGAGTTCCTGAAGGAACAGCCGATCGGCATGAACATCATCAGCGGACCGACGGGGTCGGGTAAGTCGACCACGCTGCAGCGCGTGCTCGCAAGCGCGATTCGCGACGCCGCCGGCTCGATCCACGTGATCACCGTCGAGGACCCGGTCGAATACCCGATCGCCGGTGCGGTGCAAACGCCCGTGGTCAATGCGGCAGGCGAGGAAGCCCGCTCGGCGATGTTCGCGGCGGCGATCTCGAATGCAATGCGGCTCGACCCCGATACGATCATGATCGGCGAAGTGCGCGACGGCGCATCGGCGCAAAGCGCCCTGCGCGCCGCGATGACGGGCCACCAGGTCTGGACGACGGTGCATGCCAACAACGCGATCTCGATCGTCGACCGTCTGATCGACCTCGGTCTGCCGCTGCGCATGGTCACCGACGAATCGGTGATCACGGGCCTCGTCAGCCAGCGGCTCGTCAAGCTGCTGTGCCCGCACTGCAAGCTGCGCTTCACCCAGGTGCGCGACGAACTCGATGCCGCACTCGTCGCGCGCGTGAACCAGATCGCCGGGGCACGCCTCGCCGACGTCTGCGTCGTCGGGTCCGGGTGCGCGCACTGCCGTCAGCGCGGCACGATCGGCCGCTCGGTGGTCGCCGAGGTGATCCGGCCCGACGCCCGGTTCTTCGCCTACCTGCGCGATGGCGACAAGGCCGGCGCGCTCGGCTACTGGCTCAGCCA
>DASVLS010000092.1:0-154843 GCA_036384755.1 Trinickia sp.
AGACGTTCGGACGTCGCAGCGGGTGTCGGTTGGCGCGGCTCGACTTAGGCGGGCTCGGCGAAGAGGTTCATGGGTTAGCCCTAGGAACGACGCCATTGCCGACGCAGTCGGCGTTCATCCGCGCGACGCCCGCCTCGTCGAGCTGCCGCAACGCGCGCGCGAGCGACCCGCCAAGATCGATCCCACGGCAGGCATCCTCGACGACGACGACGTCGAACCCCGCCGCACGGGCGTCGAGCGCCGACCACGCCACGCAATAGTCGGTCGCGAGGCCGCAGCACCACACGCGCTTGACGCCTTGCTCGCGCAGGTACCCGGTCAGGCCCGTGGGCGATGTGCGATCGGCTTCCAAGAACGCCGAATAACTGTCGACGAGCCGGCGATATCCTTTACGGACCACGAGCCGCGCATGCGGGATGTCAAGCGCGTCGTGAAAAGCTGCGCCAGGCGTGCCTTGCACGCAATGCACGGGCCACAGCACTTGCTCGCCGTACGGCAACGCCATCGTTTCGAACGGTTGGCGTCCGGCGTGATTCGCGGCGAACGACACATGGTCGCGTGGGTGCCAATCCTGCGTGAGAACGACATGCTCGAATCCGGCCGCAAGGCGGTTCACGATCGGCACGATCTCGTCCCCGCGTGGGACAGCCAATGCGCCCGACGGCATGAAATCGTTTTGCATGTCGACCACGAGCAATACGTCTTCGGATCCCTTCATCGCACGTGCCTCGTATGATTCGGCGGCATGGGGCGGTCCATCCCCATCCGCCTTCGGTCGATCAGTCGCCGAAGCGCCGCCCGCTTCGCGCCAGCTCGACGAGTAGCGGCGCAATCTCCCAAGCGTCGCCGTTGGCCTGGGAAGCATAGCGGCGTACGGCGCGCTCGACGGCGTCGAGCCCGATTTCGTCAGCGTAGAACATCGGCCCGCCGCGCCAAGCGGGGAAACCGTAGCCGTTCAAATAAACCGCATCGATATCCGATGCTTTCGACGCAATGCCCTCGGCCAAAATGTTCGCGCCTTCGTTGACGAGCGCATAGATCATCCGCTCGACGATTTCCTCGTCGCCGATCGTGCGCCGCGTGCAGCCGATGCTTCCCGAATACTCGACGATCATGTCGGTAACGACGCGCGATACGTGCGGCTCGCGTTCTCCGGGCCGGTAGTCGTACCAGCCCGCGCCGGTCTTCTGCCCGAAACGCCCGGCTTCGCATAGCCGGTCGGCCACGCGCGGGTAAGGCAACGACGGAGATTCGCGATAACGGCGCTTCCTGATCGCCCAACTGATGTCGTTGCCCGCCAGATCGCTCATGCGGAACGGGCCCATCGCGAAGCCGAAGCGCTCGATCGCGGCATCGATTTGCTCGGGCAAGGCGCCCTCTTCGAGCATGAACAGCGATTGGCGGAAGTACTGCTCGATCATTCGATTGCCGATGAAGCCGTCGCACACGCCCGAGATCACGGCCGTCTTGCCGATCTTCTCGGCAACCCGCATGACGGTGGCAAGGACATCCTTGGAGGTCGCTTCGCCGCGCACGACTTCGAGCAGCTTCATGACGTTGGCCGGGCTGAAGAAGTGCATGCCGACGACATCGGCAGGCCGCGTCGTGAAACGGGCGATGCGGTTCAGATCCAGCGTAGACGTGTTGGAGGCGAGAATCGCGCCGCGCTTGGCGATTGCGTCGATGCGAGCGAACACCTGTTCCTTGACGCGCATGTCCTCGAAGACGGCTTCGACGACGAGGTCGGCATCGCCCATCGCCTCGTACGAGAGCGTCGGCTCGATCAGCGCAAGGCGGGCGTCGCGTTCGGCCTCGCTCAGCTTGCCCTTGCTCACCGTGACGTCGTAATTGCGGCGGATCGTGGCGAGCCCCCGCGCGAGCGCCTCGGCGTTCGTTTCGACAAGTGTCACCGGCAAGTGCGCGTTGACGAAGTTCATCGCGATGCCGCCGCCCATCGTACCGGCGCCCACTACGGCCACGCGCTCGATCGGACGCAGCGGCGTGTCGCGCGGCACGTCGGCAATCTCGCTCGCCGCACGCCCGGCAAGCGCCGCATGACGCAGGGCGCGTTCTTGGTCGGGCGTGACGACGGGCGCACCGTCGCGGATCGTTCGTTCCACTGCCATCGGGGCCTCCCCTGTCAGGCGACTTGCGTATCGGAGCGCTCGTCGATGACGGCTAGGATACACACGCCTGCGATACGCCGGGGCGCCCGCACGTCAACGCGATGCCGCGCCTTCTCGCGCCGTCGGCAATACGTGCTCGCGGAACATCTCTCGCAGCTTCAACTTCAAGAGCTTGCCCGTGGCCGTATGCGGCAATTCGTCGACGAACACCACGTCGTCCGGCATCCACCACTTGGCGACCTTGCCCTCGAAGAACGCGAGCAGCGCCTCGCGCGTGACGGCCGCGCCCGGGCGTTTGACGACGACGAGCAATGGCCGTTCATCCCATTTCGGATGATGGCAAGCAATGCATGCGGCTTCGGCCACATCGGGGTGCGCGACGGCGATGTTTTCCAACTCGCTGGAGCTGATCCACTCGCCGCCCGACTTGATGACGTCCTTGCTGCGATCGGTGATCTGGAGGAAACCGTCCGGATCGATGGTGGCGACATCGCCCGTGGGGAACCAACCGTCGACGAGCGGCGACTCGTCGCTCGAAAAATAGCGGTCGATGACCCACGGCCCGCGCACGTGGAGATCGCCGAATGCGATGCCGTCCCGAGGCAGCTCGCGCCCGTCTTGCCCGACGATTTTCATGTCGACCCCGCAAATGACGGTGCCCTGCTTTTGCAGCAAGCGCCGCCGCTCCGCAAGCGGGCGTTGCGACTGCTCCCAATTCAAACGCGCGAGCGTGCCGAGCGGCGACATCTCGGTCATGCCCCACGCGTGAATCACGCGTACGCCGTACTCGTCTTCGAACGTGGCGAGCATCGACGGCGGACAGCAAGAACCGCCGATGACGGTGCGCTGCAGCGACGAAAATCGCGCGCCGATCGATTTCACGTGCGCGAGTAAGCTCATCCAGACCGTCGGCACGCCCGCCGAAAACGTCACGCGCTCGGCTTCCATCAACTCGAACAGCGACTTGCCGTCCAGATCCTTGCCCGGGAATACGAGCTTGGCCCCCGCCAGCGGGGCGCCGTGCGGGATGCCCCACGCGTTCACATGGAACATCGGCACGACCGGGAGCACCGAATCGTGCGCCGAGAAGCCCATCGCATCGGGCAGCGCCGCGCCCATCGCATGCAGGTAGACCGAACGATGCGAGTAGAGCGCGCCTTTCGGGTGCCCCGTCGTCCCCGACGTGTAACAAAGGTACGACGCGAGCCGCTCGTCCAGCGCGGGCCATGCATAGTCGCCGTCTTGCGCGCGCACGAGCGACTCGTAGCCGAGCAAAGGCGCATCGATCGACGGGATGTTTTCGTCGTCGGCCAGCGCGATCCACGCCTTCACGTTCGGGCAGCGCGGCGCGAGTTGAGCGACGAGCGGCGCGAAGGTCGTATCGAACAGCACGTAGCGGTCGTCCGCGTGGTTGACGATATAGGCGATCTGGTCGGGAAACAGACGCGGGTTGATCGTATGGCAGACGGCGCCGAAACCGGTCGTCCCGTAGTAGGCCTCGAGGTGCCGGTAGCCGTTCCAAGCCAGCGTCGCCACGCGATCGCCCTGCGCCACGCCTAGCCGGATCAGCGCTTGCGCAAGTTGCTTCGCGCGCTGCTCGCAGTCGCGGTAGGTATAGCGATGGATGTCGCCTTCGATGCGACGCGACACGATCTCCGTGTGTCCTGCGTATCGTGCGGCATGCACGAGCAGCGTCGAGACATTCAGCGGTACGTCCATCATCTGGCCCATCAACGGCGTTTGCATGGCGGCGGTCTCCTCGCACTGTGGACGGTTCGTTCGCTCGAGCCCCGCCGGGCGGGCTTTTGCACGGACTTGGCCGCACTCAGCGCGCCGCGAGGCGGCGACTTACAATATCGGGTAACTCCGAGGCCCTCAATATGTCGTTTTCCCCAAGCACAGCCGAACAGTCCGCCCCGCTCGCGTCGTTGACCGACGCGCTGGCCGCCCCCCGCCGCGATGCATTCGCGAGCCTAGGCAGCGCGTTCTACACGCGTCTGCCCGCATCGCCGCTGCGCGACCCATATGTCGTCGGCGTTTCGGCCGACGCGGCCCGCATGCTCGGGCTCGATCCGGCGATCGCCTCCGATCCCGGCTTCGCCGAACTATTCATCGGCAATGCCACGCACGAGTGGCCCCAAGCAGCACTGCCCTATGCATCGGTGTACTCGGGCCATCAATTCGGCGTATGGGCGGGTCAGCTCGGCGATGGCCGCGCGCTCTCGCTCGGCGAGCTCGAACACGAAGGCGCGCGCTATGAGCTGCAGCTCAAGGGCAGCGGGCGCACGCCCTACTCGCGCATGGGCGACGGCCGCGCCGTTTTGCGTTCGTCGATCCGCGAGTTCTTGTGCTCGGAGGCGATGCATCACCTGGGCATCCCGACGACGCGCGCCCTCGCGGTGATCGGATCGGATCAGCCCGTGCGCCGCGAAGAAATCGAGACGGCAGCCGTGGTGACGCGCGTGTCGGAGAGCTTCGTGCGCTTCGGCCATTTCGAGCACTTTTACGCCGCCGACCGCATCGAAGCATTGCGCGCGCTTGCCGACCACGTGATCGATCGCTTCTACCCAGCCTGCCGGGAAGCCGCCGACCCCTATCTCGCGCTGCTCGGCGCCGTCGTCGCGCGCACGGCCGAGCTCGTGGCTCACTGGCAAGCCATCGGCTTTTGCCACGGCGTGATGAACACCGACAACATGTCGATCCTGGGCCTCACGATCGATTACGGCCCATTCGGCTTCGTCGACGGCTTCGATGCCGGCTACGTCTGCAACCATTCCGACACCCAGGGACGCTACGCCTATCGGATGCAGCCGCAAATCGCGCACTGGAACTGCTTTTGCCTGGCGCAGGCGCTGCTGCCGCTCGTTGGAGCGCACTACGACGAAGCGACCCGTACGGAAAAGTCGATTGCCGACGCACAGGGCGCCCTGGAAAGTTTCAAGACCCACTTCGCCCCGGCGCTCGAACGGCGCTTTCAAGCCAAGCTCGGCCTGGCCGATGCGCGCGAGGGCGACGCCGCGCTTGCCGACCGGCTGCTTGCGCTGATGCACGCGAGCCGTGCCGATTTCACGCTGACGTTCCGGCATCTGTCGCAAGTGTCGATGCACGATGCGAGCGGCGACGCGCCCGTGCGCGATCTGTTCCTCGATCTGCCAGGCATCGACGGCTGGTTGGCCGATTATCGGGCCAGGCTGGCCGCGGAGTCCCGAGGCGACGAGGCGCGCCGCGAAGCGATGAACCGCGTCAATCCAAAATTCGTCCTACGCAATCATTTGGCCGAGATGGCGATCCGGCGGGCGAAGGAGAAGGATTTCTCGGAACTGGAACGGCTGGCGGCCGTGCTGCGCAGGCCCTTCGACGAGCAGCCTGAAAACGAGGCGTACGCCGCGCTGCCTCCCGATTGGGCCGGCTCGCTCGAAGTGAGCTGCTCGTCGTGAACCGAGCGCGGCCCGAGCGGTCTGCTACGGTTTGGGCGGCCCCAGCCGCTGCATGCATCCGCCTAAAGGTTGCCGACGTATAACCAGTGGACAGATGCACGGCGCAATGCGGCGATGAGCGACAGAGCATCGCGCGCCGCCGACACGTCCCACCGGCACGCGCCCCAAAAGGCGCACCGTCCAACAGAGTCACATGGGAGATAGATTGACATGAACGACGAACGCCCCACCGGTTTGCCCGATTCCGCCGACACCTCGCGCGATGCCTACGAAGTTCGGAAACCCGATCAAGCGTGGCGCGAGCAGTTGTCCGATATCGAATACGAAGTCACGCGCCATGCGGCGACCGAGCGCCCTTTCACCGGCCGTTACTGGGACCATTGGGAAGGCGGCGTGTACGACTGCGTCTGCTGCGGCACCCCGCTGTTCGAATCGTCGACGAAGTTCGACGCGGGCTGCGGCTGGCCGAGCTATTTCAAGCCGATCAACGGCGAAGTGATCGAGGAGAAGACCGACCGTTCGCACGGCATGCTGCGTATCGAAGTGCGCTGCAAGCAATGCGGCGCCCATTTGGGCCACGTCTTCGAAGACGGCCCCGCGCCGACCGGCCTGCGGTACTGCATCAATTCGGCTGCGCTACAATTCGAGCCCAAGTAGGCGGGCAGGCGTCGCCGCGCCGTCGACCGGGTGCGCGGCGCCTGGAGCCCGCCGCATGCCGCGCCGTTCACCCCCGTGTCCGACGCGGCATGCGCGTACCGGACACGGTACGCCCGTCCTTCGACGCTTTCGGACTCTTCGGCCTTCATGAAATTCCTTTTCGATCTATTCCCGATCATCCTGTTTTTCGTCGCATTCAAGCTGTGGGGCATCTTTACGGCCACGGCCGTCGCGATTGCCGCGACACTCGTCCAAGTCGCGTGGGTGGCCTTCCGCCACCGGAAGGTCGACCCGATGCTGTGGGTCAGCTTGGGGGTGATCGTCGTCTTCGGCGGCGCGACGCTCGTGCTGCACAACCAGAAATTCATCCAATGGAAGCCGACGGCCTTGTATTGGCTGTTCGCCGTCGGCTTGGCCGTCGCGCGTTACGGGTTTCGCAAGAATCTGATCGAAAAAATGATGGGCAAGCAATTGACGCTGCCCTCGCCCGTCTGGGACAAGCTCAATATCGCCTGGGCACTGTTCTTCGTAGTGCTCGGCATCGCGAATCTGTATGTCGTCGGCAACTTTACCGAGGCGCAGTGGGTCAATTTCAAGTTGTTCGGCACGACCGGCGCAATGTTCGTGTTCATCGTCGCGCAAAGCCTTTGGCTCGCGAAGTACATGAAGGAGGAATGATCGATGAGCGAAACCTCCGATTTCTTGAGCGCCACGCCGGACGCACGCATTGCGTTCATCGAAGGCAGGCTCGGTGCGGCGCTTGCGCCGCAGTCGCTCGCCGTGCGTGACGACAGCGCCCAGCACGCGGGGCACGCAGGTGCGGCCGCGGGCGGCCACTACGCGGTGACGATCGTCGCCGCTGCGTTCACGGGCAAGCCGCGCGTGGCGCGGCACCGGCTGGTGTATGATGCGCTGCACGACGTCATGCAACGCGGAATTCACGCGCTCGCGATCACAGCCTACACGCCCGAGGAATTTGCTCGGTTGCCGGGCGAGTGATCGGCGGTTTCGTCGACATTCCGAAGTTTTGCATCTCGAGCGCCCCCATCCCTGCGGACAGGGCGGAATGCCGGGGGCGCGCTCCCTCCACCGATCCATTCGACAGGAACGCTAGGAACTTCCCGATGATCCACAAAAAGACCCGCCTTTGGGTGTTGCTGGCCGCGTTCGCGGCTGCTCCGGCCTTCGCTCAGAACATCGCCGTCGTCAACGGCACGGCCATTCCCAAATCGCGCGCCGACGCGCTCATCGGCCAGCTCGTGAAGCAAGGTCAGCAGGATTCGCCGCAGCTGCATCAAGCCGTGCGCGACGAACTCGTCAATCGCGAAATCCTCATGCAGGAAGCCGTGCGTGAGGGCATCCCGAGCCGCGCGGACGTGAAGGCGCAAGTGGCCGTGGCCCAGCAGACGGTCGTGCTGCGCGCGATGATCGAAGATTACATGACGAAGAACAAGCCGAGCGATGCCGAAGTGAAAGCGCGCTACGACGAGCTCGTCAAGCAAGCCGGCGGCAAGGAATATCACTTGCATCACATCCTCGTCGACAACGAGCAGCAGGCCAAGGATCTCATCGCGAAGATCAAGGCCGGCGCCAAGTTCGAGGACCTCGCCAAGAAATACTCGAAAGATCCGGGGTCCGGCAAGAACGGCGGCGACCTCGACTGGGCCAATCCGAAGACCTACGTGCCCGAATTCGCGGCTGCCGCTGAAAAGCTGAAGAAAGGCGAGATGACCGATACGCCGGTGCATACGCAGTTCGGCTGGCACATCATCCGCGTCGACGACGTGCGCGACGTCACGCCGCCGCCGCTCGATCAGGTCAAGGGGCAAATCGTTCAGCAAATGCAGCAGGAAAAGCTGCAGGCGTTCGAGCAAGCGCTGCGGGCGAAGGCGAAAGTCGAGTAACCGTGCGTCGCCCCCGGTTGCCCACGGCAGCCGGCCAGCCAGAAACGACAATGCCGCCCTCGGGCGGCATTGTTTTTCAGAGCGGCGTCGCGCGCATTACCCCAACCAGCGCCGCGCATTGCGGAACACGCGCATCCACGGGCTCGCTTCGCCCCAGCCTTCGGGGTGCCAACTCATTTGAATCGTGCGGTGCACGCGCTCCATATGCGGCATCAACACGGTGAAGCGGCCGTCCGGCGTGGTGACCGACGTGATGCCGGCCGGCGAGCCGTTCGGGTTGAACGGATAGCGCTCCGTGGCTTCGCCATGGTGATCGGCGAAACGCATGGCCACGGCCACGCGCGAAGCATCGCCTTGCTGCGAGAAGTCGGCAAAACCTTCGCCGTGCGCGATCGCAACCGGGATACGCGATCCTTCCATTCCCGCAAAGAAGATCGACGGGGAGGATTCGACGCGCACGAACGAGAAGCGCGCTTCGAACTTCTCCGATTTATTGCGCGTGAATTTCGGCCATGCATCGGCGCCCGGAATCATCGACGCCAAGCTGCTCATCATTTGGCACCCGTTGCAGATGCCGAGCGCAAACGTATCGTCGCGCCCAAAGAAGGCCGCGAACATATCGGCGAGTTGAGGATTGAAGCGAATCGTCTTCGCCCATCCCTCGCCCGCACCCAGCACGTCGCCGTACGAGAACCCGCCGCACGCCACGGCGCCCTTGAAATCGGCCAGCGTCGCGCGGCCCGACAGCAGATCGCTCATATGCACGTCGTAAGCCTCGAAGCCGGCACGGTCGAACGCGTAAGCGGTTTCCAGATGAGAGTTGACGCCCTGCTCCCGCAAAATCGCAACGCGCGGACGCGCACCGGCTTGGATGAACGGAGCGGCGACATCGTCGTTCGGGTCGAACGTCAGATGCGGCGAAATGCCAGGGTCGCTTGCCTCGAGCAACATGTCGTATTCGGCGTCGGCACACGCGGGATTGTCGCGCAGGCGCGCGATGCGCCAGCTGACCTCGGTCCACGCCCGTTGCAATTGCGCGCGCGGCGTGTCGTAAATCTTCTTTGCGTCGCGATAGATTTCGACGACATCGCGTTCGTTGAGCTTGCCGATGACATGCGAGCAAGCGCCGAGGCCCAGTTCGCGCAGCACGCCGAGCACGGCGTCGCGATCGGCGGCGCGCACCTGCACGACGGCTCCGAGCTCTTCGGAGAACAAGGCGCGTAGCGTGGCGTCGTCTCGGCGGCCACTCGTTTGCTTGGCCCAATCCTTCGCGTCGCCATAATCGAACTCGTGCCCCGCATCGAGCGTGAGCATATCGACATTGAGCGACACGCCGACGTGGCCCGCGAACGCCATTTCGCAGACGGTCGCCCAGAGCCCGCCGTCGGACCGGTCATGGTAGGCCAGCAAGCGGCCGCTCGCGTTCAGCGATTGGATGGCCGAGAAGAAGCGCTTGAGGTCTTCGGGGTCGTCGACGTCGGGCACGCGATCGCCCACTTGCTGCGTGACCTGCGCAAGGATGCTGCCGCCCAAGCGATGCTTGCCTCGGCCAAGGTCGATCGCGATCAAGACGGAATCGCCCACTTCGTCGTGGCGGCGCAGTTGCGGCGTCAGATGGCGACGCACGTCTTCTACGGGCGCGAACGCCGAAATGATCAGCGAGACGGGCGCGACGACTTCCTTCGCCACGCCTTGGTCGTTCCATTTCGTTTTCATCGACAAGGAATCCTTGCCGACGGGGATGCTGATGCCGAGCGCCGGACACAGTTCCATGCCGATGGCCTTGACCGTGTCGAACAAAGCCGCGTCCTCGCCCGGCGTGCCGCATGCGGCCATCCAGTTCGCGGAGAGCTTGAGCTTGTCGAGCGAGGCGATTGGCGCGCAGGCGATATTCGTCACGGCTTCGCCGACGGCCATGCGGCCCGACGCCGGCGCATCGATGACAGCGAGCGGCGTGCGCTCCGCTATGGTCATTGCCTCGCCGCGGAAGCCCGCGTAGTCGGCCGCCGTGATCGCGCAATCGGCCACGGGCACTTGCCAAGGGCCCACGAGCTGATCGCGCACGCTCGTACCGCCGACGGAACGGTCGCCGATCGTAATCAAGAACGACTTGCTCGCCACGGTCGGATGCTTGAGCACCGATACGGCCAATTCGTCGAGCGACAAGCCCGTGACGTCGACCGGCGCGCGCTCGGCCGTGACATGTTCGACGTTGCGGTGCATGCGCGGCGGCTTGCCGAGCAGGACGTCCATCGGCATGTCGACAGGATAGATGGCCTCGCCTTCGGCATGGGCGTCGATGAGTTGGAGCTGCCGCTCTTCGGTGGCGACGCCGACGACGGCGAGCGGGCAACGCTCGCGCGCGCACATCGCTTCGAATGTGGGCAGATCGGCCGGCGCGATCGCAAGGACATAGCGCTCTTGCGCCTCGTTCGACCAGATTTCGCGCGGCGACAGGCCGCTTTCTTCGAGCGGCACTTGGCGAAGCTCGAAACGCGCTCCCTTGTTCGCGCCGTCGACGAGCTCGGGAAAGGCGTTCGACAAGCCGCCCGCGCCCACGTCGTGGATGCTCAGAATCGGATTCGCATCGCCGAGCTGCCAGCAGGCGTTGATGACTTCCTGCGCCCGCCGCTCGATCTCGGGATTGCCGCGCTGGACCGAATCGAAATCGAGCTCGGCCGTGTTCGCGCCCGTGGCCATCGAGCTCGCGGCGCCGCCGCCCATGCCGATGCGCATGCCGGGACCGCCGATCTGCACGAGCAGCGAGCCCGCCGGCAGATCGTGCTTGTGCGTGTGGCCGTCGGAAATGTTGCCGATGCCGCCGGCGATCATGATGGGCTTGTGATAGCCGCGCACTTGCCCGCCGACGTTTTGCTCGTAGACGCGGAAGTATCCGCCGAGATTCGGCCGGCCGAATTCGTTGTTGAACGCGGCGCCGCCGAGCGGGCCGTCGATCATGATCTGCAGCGGCGAGGCGATCCGATCGGGACGGCCGTAAGGCGCATGCCGCTCGTTCGGGTTGCGCAGGGACAGAGGCTGGGCCGCGTCGCGCGCGTTTTCCCATGCCTGAACCGCATCGGGCAACTCGAGGTTCGACACCGTGAAGCCCGTCAAGCCGGCCTTCGGCCTCGCGCCGCGGCCGGTCGCGCCTTCGTCTCGAATTTCGCCGCCGGCGCCCGTCGCTGCGCCTGCGAATGGGGAGATCGCCGTCGGGTGGTTGTGCGTCTCGACCTTCATGAGCGTATGCGTGAGCTCGACGTGCCGGCCGTATCGCTCATCGACCGCGCCGTGCTCCCCTGCTTTCACCGGACGCGGGAACCAGCGCTCGGCAGGGCCGCCCTCCATGATCGCCGAGTTGTCCGAATAGGCGACGATCGTGCCCTGCGGATGGAGTTTCTCGGTGTTCTTGATCATCTGGAACAGCGACATGTCCTGCGCTTGTCCATCGATCGTCCACTCGGCGTTGAAGATCTTGTGGCGGCAGTGTTCGCTGTTCGCCTGCGCGAACATCATCAGCTCGACGTCCGTCGGATTGCGTTCGAGCTTGGAAAATGCGTCGACGAGATAGTCGATTTCGTCGTCGGCCAGCGCGAGGCCCAGTTCGCCGTTCGCTTTTTCGAGCGCGGCACGGCCTTGCGTGCGCACGTCGACGGTCTGAAGCGGCTTGGCCGGCAACTCGTCGAACAGGTGCAGCGCCTCGTCGCGCGAGGCGACGACACTTTCGGTCATGCGGTCGTGCAGCGCCGCGGCGACGGCCGCGCGCACTTCGTCGGAAAGCGCCTTCTTGCTGCCCAACAGGCTCGTGAGCCCCGATTTCAGCGCGATCGTGAACTCGACCCCGCGCTCGATGCGGCGCACGTGCTCGAGCCCGCAATGATGCGCGATGTCGGTCGCCTTGCTCGCCCACGGCGAGACCGTGCCGATGCGCGGCACGACGAGGAACGTTTCCTGAGCGCCGCGGCCTTCGGGCGTCACGAACGGCTCGCCATAGTGCAGCAGCGCCGCGATGCGCTCGTTGTCCTGTGCCGACAGCGGCGTCAGCGCACTGACGAAGTGCAGGTACTGGCCGCGCACGCCGACGATGTTCGCATCGATGCGGGCAAGCGTTTCGAGCAGGCGGGTTTGACGAAAATCGGACAGCGCCGAAGCACCGGGGAAGCACGAGAAGTGGGCCATGAAAGGACGTAGGCGTCGATGAGTCGCGCATCGCGCGGTTCGCGCGCGCATGCCACGACGTGAGGCGAAAGGAAGACCGAGATTATACCTGGAACTCGCGCCCCGATAGGCTGTCTGGGCGCGCGCAAGCGCCGCCCCCGAGCGCCGACCCGATTCGCATCGGCGTCGAACCGGCGCGCGGCGCGGCGCGGGGTGGCTCGAGCGGGCGCGCGATTTGCGTGAGGCGCGCGTCTCATTTGCACCGCATGTCGAGCCGTCGCGGCACATTTGGCGCTATCATGCGCGGTTTGCCTCATCGGCGTGACGCTAGCCGGGCAACGCCCCACGGCGCTGGCCGCGCTTGGCGCCGGGGCTGTCTGTGCGCACCGAACTCAGTCATACATGGATGTCATCGTCATTGGCGGCGGAATCGTCGGCGTCGCCACCGCCTACCAGCTTCGCGCGGCCGGTCATCGCGTGTGCGTCGTCGAGCGCCATGCCACGGTTGCCCAAGGCGCCACCTACGGGCATGGCGGCATCGTGCTGCCCACGCCGCTCGACGCCTGGTTCGGCCCCACGTTTCTCGACGAGCGCCGCGGCGCCCGCAGCGGCATCGTCTACCGCCCGGGCCTGAAATCCAGCGCCCGCCGCTTCGCCCGTCGCCTCGCGCAGTGGCAAGCGCCGGAAGCGTTTCGGGCCCAATGGCTGCGCCTGCGCCCGCTCGTCGACCTCTCTCGCGAAGCGATCGCTTCGATCGAAGCCGGGTTTCATCTCGAATTCGAGCAAACGGCCGGCATCCTGCATGTCATGCGCCATCCGCGCGAATGGGAGCAGGCGCAAAGCGGGCTCGACTTGCTGCGCGAGTTCGAGGTACACCACCATGTGCTGCCGGCTGCCGAGTGCGCTCAGATCGAGCACTCCGTTCCCGCCGAACCCGGATTTGCGGGCGGCGTGCTGTTCGAGCAGGAGCGCACCGCCAACTGCCCGTTGTTCACGAAGCTCGTCAAGCAGGTGCTCGATGTGCAAGGCGGCGTGCAGTTCGTCTTCGGTCGCGCCGCCGAAGCGATTCGGCTCGAGCATCACCGGGCGGCCGTCGAGCTCGCGCCGGCCGAAGGCGAGCGGGCGAGCGCCCGGGAAGTCGACGTCATGTCGTGCGATGCCGTCGTCGTTGCGGCCGGCGCCGGCAGCCTCCCGCTGCTCGAGCGGCTCGGCCTGTCCTTGCCGTTGCACGCGGTCCGCATGCTTTCGCTTACGGCGCCGATCGCCTATGAGGAATGCGCGCCGCATCTGACAGTCGTCGATTCGATACGGCGCGTCTCGATGACGCGAATGAATCAGCGTATCCGCGTGGCGGGCGCCGCCGTGCTGCAGCCCGAGCGCGAGTTGTCCAAGCCGCTCGCCGCGCCGCTCCTCGAAGCCGGCACGGCGCTGCTCGCGCAAGCCACGCACGATTGGATTCCGGGCGCGGCCAAGATTTCCGCCGCCCACGCGTGGGAAGGCCAGCGGCTGCTTTCGCCCGATGCGCTGCCCGTCGTCGGGCAAGCCGTTCATCCGCGTCTATTCGTCAACTTCGGACACGGCCCCGCCGGTTGGGGGCTCGCGTGCGGGTCTGCTAAAGTGGTGGCCGATCTCGTTTCGGGCCAGACGCCGCCCGTTCCGGCCGAAACACTAGCCGCCCTGCGGGCCGAACGCTTCGCGAACTGACGAAGGTGCGCAGCAGAGCGCCGTCGGGCCCTTGCGCGCCGGCGGCACGTTTGCCCGCCCGTAGGCCGATCCTTCGCGGATAGTTCGAGAAGTTCGAGAGTGCACGTGAGACCGCTCGCCATGAACGACGCCCCCCACCTCCCCGACCACTGCCCCTCGCTCCTCTCGCCCAACGAGCGCCCACTGCCGCTTTACACGGTCGCTCAGTTGCGCATGCTCGAAACGCGCGGCGCAGCCGGGTTGCCCGAACACACGCTGATGGCCCGCGCCGGCGCGGCGGCCGCGCAGTTCTTGCTCGAGCGAGGCGCGCATGACGGCTCGCTGGCTGTCGAACGCCCCGTCTGGGTCGCCGCCGGTCCGGGCAACAACGGCGGCGACGCCCTCGTGCTCGCCACGCGGTTGCGGCAGGCGGGCATCGCCGTCGAGCTCTGCATGCCGATCGAGGTCAAGGCCGACGACGCGCGCTGGGCGCTCGGCGAAGCCCGGGCCGCCGGCGTGCCCATCTCTCACGTGCCGCCGGCGTCGCTCGATGCGTTCGGATGGCTCGTCGACGGGTTGTTCGGCATCGGGCTGACGCGCCCGCTCGACGGCGTTTTCGCCGATTTGGCGAATCGAATGGGTAGCCGCGCCTTGACGCACGGGCGTGTCCTCGCGCTCGACGTGCCAAGCGGGCTCGATAGCGATACGGGACATATCGTGGGCGGCGGCGTCGCGGTTCGCGCCACCGATACGGTGACGTTTCTCGGCGCGAAGCCGGGACTCTATATGACGCACGGCCGCGACTTGGCGGGCGCGGTCACGGTGGCCCCGCTCGGTGTCGACTTGCCCGCGGCGGACGACGTCGCCCGTCTCAACGCGCCGTCGCTTTTTGCGTCGCACTTTCCGGCGCGCGCGTTTGCGTCGCACAAGGGCACCTTCGGCAGCTTGGCCGTCGTCGGCGGCGACACGGGCATGTGCGGGGCGCCGATCCTCGCTGCGCGGGCGGCGCTGCACACGGGCGCGGGCAAGGTGCACGTCGCCTTCGTCGGCAAAGGGGCGCCGCCTTACGACCCGCCCTTTCCGGAATTGATGCTGCATCCTCCCGGCACGCTTGCCTTCGAAGCCATGGATGCGCTTGCGATCGGCTGCGGCATGGGGCGTGGGACGCAGGCCGTGTCGTCGCTCGCGGCCGCGATCGCCTGCGGCGCCGCACTCTTGATCGATGCCGATGCACTGAACTTGATTTCGAACGACGTGGCTTTGGCCGATTCGCTCGCCGCTCGCGGCGCGGACCGCACGCGTGGAGAGGCGGCCCCTTGTGTGATGACGCCCCACCCGCTCGAAGCGGCGCGTCTGATCGGCTGCGACGCCGCGCAAGTCCAGCAGGACCGGCTCGGCGCGGCACACGCACTCGCCAGGCGCTTCGGCGCGGTCGTCGTGCTCAAGGGCGCCGGAACGGTGATCGCTTCGCCCGACGGCCGCACCGCTGTCAATCCGACCGGCAATGCGGCGTTGGCAACAGGCGGCACGGGCGACGTGCTCGGCGGCATCGTCGGCGCATTGCTGGCGCAAGGGCTGCCGAGCTATGAAGCAGCGCTCGCCGGCGTCTATCTGCACGGCTCGGCTGCCGACTCGCTGACGGCGGCCGGCAACGGCCCCGCCGGGCTGACGGCGGGCGAACTCGCGCCGGCCGTACGCGCGCTGCTCAATCGGCTCGTCTACCCGGCCCTCGACTGAACGACCGAGCTCAGGCGAAACGCGATCGCCATCGGTCTATCGCCGCGTCCGGCGCGGCCGCCCCCGCATGGCGGACAGGCCGCTGCGCCCTTACTTCGCCGCCGTCGCGGCTTGCGGCCGCTCGACGAGCTGGTCGTTCATATACGCGAAATGCCGCTCGCGCGGCACGGTCGGCGGTACGGCCATCGGCTCGTCCGGTTGGCGGTCGAGATAGGTGACGGCTAGGTCGTCCCCGTTGATCGCGATCTTGATCGGCCGGATCCGATCGCCGATCTGGAACGTCGTGCCCCGCCCATCGCCGAACACCACGGCGGCGTAATAGAACGTTCCGCTGCCCCCGCCGTCCTGCGACAGGAAAACGGCCACGGCGGGCCGACCGCCCAGCGTCCCCGCCCCGTGCTCGGGCGGCTCGACGATACGAGTGACTTCTTGCGCCGAGGAATCGGACGCGGCGGGTTGTGTGTGCTGGCCGCCGAGCAGCGTAACGTCGTTCTGGCCGATGCGGTAGATCGCATCCTTGTAGTCGATCGACGGCTGCGCCGGAGCGGCGTCGTGCGGGGCCGCCGCTTCTGCCGACACGAGCCCGAGGTGCTGCGCCGCGCTCGCTTGCAGTGCGTCGATTCGATGCTCATAGGCGTCGCTCAGGCAAGCCACTTGCGTGCCGCACGCGTCACGCGTGTCGTGCCGCCACTTCTCCTCGTCGGTCTGAAGGTCGTCGCGGAATTGGCGATAGGGCAAGCTCTCGGCGACCGGCTTCGCTTCGAGCAGCATCGAATAGTAGGCGTTTGCCCGAGCGTCCAGGGAGCGCAATGCGGCGTTCGCGCAGACGGCTCGCTCTGTCGGCAGGCGCGGCTTGCCGCAATCGAGGTCCGCCGCCAGGGCTAGCGTGCTTGTCGATACCGATGCGAGAAGCGTCGTGGCCGCGGCAGCGGCATAAAGGCCCATTTTTTTCATTTTCTTTGTGGAATTGTCGTGTTGAAAAAATCGGATGATAACGCGCCTAGCGCATGACACGCTCATCATCCGCCTAGCCGTCGGCTGCCTGTCGGCTCGCTGTCGGCCGACCGTCGGGTTGGTTTTTCCTGCGGCGCAACGCCGCTATACTGACCGACCCCGGCTCGCTTGCCGAGCCTCCTTTCGTTAGACGACGCTTATGACGCTCAAGACGCTGAACTCGCTTCCCTCTTGGTCTGCGCTCACCGCGCACTACGAACAGATCCGCGACGAGCGGCTGCGCGACTGGTTCGCCGCCGATAGCGGCAAGCCCTCGCGCGCCGAGCGTTTCACGGTCGAAGGCGGCGGTCTTACGGCCGATTTCTCCAAGAACCGCATCACCGAGGAAACGCTGCGCCTGCTGGTTGCGCTGGCCGAGGAAGCCGGCGTCGCCGCGCGCCGCGACGCCATGTTCGCCGGCCAAACGGTCAACCCCACCGAAGGCCGCGCCGCCCTTCATACGGCGTTGCGCTCCACCGAAGCCGGCGCGCCGTTTCACGCGCAAGTCGCGGCCGAGCGCGCCAAGATGGCCGATTTCGCCGAACGCGTACGCGGCGGCGCCTGGCTCGGGCACACAGGCAAGCGCATACGGCACGTCGTCAACATCGGCATCGGCGGGTCCGATCTCGGTCCGAAGATGGTCGTGCACGCACTCGATCATCTGTCCCACCCCGAGATCTCGACCTATTTCGTCTCGAACGTAGACGGGGCCGATCTCGCGCGTGTGCTGGCCCGCATCGATCCGGAGGAAACCCTCGCGATCGTCGTATCAAAGACGTTCACGACGCTCGAAACGATGACGAACGCTCGCTCGATGCGCGATTGGTTCGTGCAAAACGGCTGTCCGGAAAGCGCGCTCGCGCAACACTTCGTGGGCGTATCTGCGAACCCGGCCGAAGTCGTCAAGTTCGGCATCGCGCAAGAGAACGTGTTCGAGATGTGGGACTGGGTCGGCGGCCGCTACTCGCTTTGGTCGGCCGTGGGCTTGTCGATCATGATTGCGGTGGGTGCTGCGAACTTCGACCAGTTGCTCGCCGGCGCGCACGAAATGGATCGCCATTTCCGCGATGCGCCGCTCGCGCGCAACCTGCCCGTGCTGCTCGGGATGATCGGCATCTGGTATCGGAACTTATTCGGGCTGCAAAGCTACCTCGTCGCGCCCTACTCGGAAGCCCTGCACTTCCTGCCGTCGTACCTCCAGCAGCTCGAGATGGAGAGCAACGGCAAATCGGCGCGGCTTGACGGCGCGTACGTCGACTACGCCACGTCGGCCGTGACATGGGGCGAGCCGGGCACGAACGGCCAGCATGCGTTCTTTCAAATGCTGCACCAAGGGCCGACGATCGTGCCGATCGATTTCATCGCCGTGCTCACGCCCGAGCACCCGCTTGTCAGCCATCACCCGAAGCTGCTCGCGAACTGCTTCGCGCAGAGCGAAGCGCTGATGCTCGGCCGCACGGAAGACGAAGCGCGTAAGGTGGCCGGCCCGGACAAGCCGGAGCTCGTGCCGCACCTTGTGTTCCCCGGCAACCGGCCCTCGACGACGCTGATGCTGGACACCTTGACGCCCCGCTCGCTCGGTGCGTTGATCGCGCTTTACGAGCACAAGGTACTCGTGCAAGCGGCGGTCTGGAACATCAATCCGTTCGATCAATGGGGCGTCGAACTCGGCAAGATCTTGGGCAAGGTCGTCGAAGCCGACCTGACGGCTTCGGCATTCGACGAGCACAAGCACGACTCGTCCACGTCGGCGCTGATCGAGCGCGCGCGCCAAGCGCTGCGGCGCGCTTAAGCGCGAGCGGCGCGCGGGCCGCTTCGAACGACGCGGCCCGCCTCGATCGTCACCGTCTGCGAGCAGCGGCGTGCGAGTTCGATGTCGTGCGTGACGAGCACGAGCGTCGCGCCTTGCGCTGCATTGAGCTCGAACATGAGGTCGATGACGGCGTGGCCCGTGGCCGCGTCGAGGCTGCCCGTCGGCTCGTCTGCGAACAGAATGGCCGGGCGCGTGACGAACGCACGCGCCAATGCGACACGCTGCTGCTCGCCCCCCGACAGCAGCTTCGGATAATGCTGCGTGCGCGCGCCAAGCCCCACTTGCTCCAGCAATGCCCGCGCGCGCGCGGTAGCCTCCTGCGCATCGACGCCGCCTTGCAGTTCCAGCGGTAACCGGACGTTCTCGAGCGCCGTTAATTGCGGCATCAATTGAAACGATTGGAAGACGAACCCGATCGAGCCGTTCCGAAGCCGGGCTCGCTCGTCTTCGGACAACGCCGACAGATCGTGTCCGAGCAGTCGAACCGAACCCGATGTGGCGTTGTCCAAGCCCGCGAGCAGGCCGAGCAGCGTCGACTTGCCCGAGCCCGACGCACCGACGATCGCCACACTCGTTCCGGCCGTGACGTCGAGATCGATATCGTCGAGGATCGTCAGCTCACCGGTTGCATCCTTGACTCGCTTGCATAAACTGCGCACTTCGATAATCGCATGGGTGTTTTCTGGCATGAACAAGCGTCGTTGGATTGTCGGTATGGCCGCAGCGGCCGCGCTAGCCGCTTCAGGCCTTTTCATTACGCTTTCGCCGTTCGGTTCGGCGAGCGCGCACAGCGCGGAAACCAAACGGCCCGTCATCGTCGTGCTCGGCGACAGCATCTCGGCCGAGTACGGGCTGCCCCGCGATACGGGATGGGTCTCGCTGCTGCGCAAGCGGCTGGCGGACGAGCGAATCGATTATAGCGTCGCGAACGCGAGCATCAGCGGCGATACGACAAGCGGCGGGCGCGCTCGCCTGCCCGAGTTGATGGCGCGGCTCAAGCCGTCGATCGTGATCGTCGAGCTAGGCGCCAACGATGCGCTGCGCGGCGTCCCGCTTTCCACGACCGAAGACAACCTGCGCACGATCGTCGAGCAAGCGCAGCAAGGCCACGCGAAGGTCGTGCTGGTGGGAATGTATGTGCCGTCGAATTACGGGCAGGCGTACACGCAGAGATTTCACGGCCTTTATGGCTCGCTCGCGCATCAAATGAACGTGCGGCTCGTGCCGTTCTTGCTGGCCGGCATCGAAAACCGGCCTGACATGTTTCAGTCGGACCAGATGCACCCGACGCAGCGGGCGCAGCCCGTCTTGCTCGACAATGTCTGGCCCGTGCTGGCCCCGCTGCTGCGGCAGCACGGCCGTTGATGGCCGTGCTGGTGGGCTGGGGCTGGGGGGGCTTGTTCGGGTGTTCTCGAGTACCCGAGACCCTGTAGGCGGCCGCGTGGGATCGCGGCCTGAGGTACTTACTGGCCGTCGGGCTGCGCAGCTTCCAGCGAGCCGTAAGCCTTCACCTTCGAGCGGTGGCGCAGCGAGGCCACATAGGCTTCCATTTGCGTTTGCGCATCGATTTGAGCGAGTTGGCGCTGCGTGGCCGCAAGGCGCGCAGCGTCGAGCGGCGCGGGCGGCACGACGGCATTGACTCGGTAGATCGCGTAGCCGTCGTTTCCGAGATCGACACCCACGTACGCCGGCAGTTTCGAGTCGTCAGCCTTGAACACCGCGCTCAGGGCCGCCGGCGAAACGCCTTGCGTGTCCGTGCGCGAGATCTTCTGCTCGGCGCCGAAGCCCGCCGTCGATTTGGACTTCTGCAGATCGGCGAGCTTGGCCGCGCCGTCCTTGCGGGCGAGCTCGGCCGCTTGCTCCGCCACGTACTTGGCGCGCACGGCGTCCTTGATCGAGGCGAGCGGCGGCGTAGCGGCGCTCTTGTAGTCGGTCACGTGCGCCGCGATAAGCGTGTTGTTCCCGACGTCGATCGCCTGCGTGTTGTTGCGGCTCTTCACCGAATCGTCGGCGAATACGGCGGCCAGGAATTTAGGGTTGTTCAACGGGCTGTCGGGAGGCAGGGCCGCATTCGGCTTGGGTGTAACCGTTGCGGTTTGCACGGTCAGCTTGTACTTGTCGGCCGCGGGCTTCAGGCTCTTGGCCTGCTCGTAGACCATCGACGTGAACGCGTCGGCGTCGTCGCTGTACGCCTTCGTGGCGAGCTGCGTCTTCAAATCCTTGAGAATCGCGTCCTTCACGTCGGCAAACGGCGTGGTCGCCGCCGGCTTGACGTCCGTTGCCTTGATGATGTGATAGCCGAACGACGAGTGAACGACGGCGCTCACCTCGTCCTTTTTCAACGCCATCGCTGCGGCATCGAATGCCTTTTCGCCCGTCAGCACGCCGCTCGAGGACCAGCCGAGATCGCCGCCCTTGGCCGCGGAGCCAGGATCCTGCGATTCCTTCTGTGCGATCTGCGCGAATTGATCGGGATGAGCCTTGACCTCCGCCAACACGGCCTCGGCCTTCGCCTTCGCTTTGGCGTCGTCCGCCGGGCTTGCCGTCTTGGGCGAAGCGATCAGGATCTGGCTCACGCGAACTTCGCGGGCCGTCGTGTAGTGCGCCAGGTTATCGTCGTAGTACTTCTTCGCATCGGCCTCGGTCGGCGACACGCCGGGCGCAAGCGTGGCCGGCGACAGCACGATGTAGTCGATCGTGGCGGTAGCCGGCGTGGCGAAATCGGCGCGATGCGCATCGTAGTAAGCCGAAAGCTGCGCGTCGGTGGGCTGAACCTTCGACGCATAGTCGCTTGCACGAAGCACGAGCGCTTGCACGGTGCGCTGCGCTTCGGCCAGTTCGCCGATGCGCTCGGCCAGCGATTTCGGCGTGAATGCGCTCGACTGGATGCTTTCGGGAATCTGCTGCATGGCGAGCCCGTAGCGGACGCGCTCGTCGTACTGCTCGGGCGTCATGCCTTGCATGGCCAGCAGCTGCTTGTAACGGTCGATGTCGATCGAACCGTCGGGCTTGCGCAGCGAAGCGATGACGGGGTCGGCAAGCAACGCGCGGCGCACGGCGTCGTCCGAAGCCGTCAAGTGCTCGCGTTGCGCCTCGTCGGCGAGCGCGCGCTGCTGAATCAGATTGTCGAGCAACTCGCGGCGGCGGGCCGGCGTGTCGAGCATCTTTGCATCGAACTGCGCGCCGAGGAACTGCCGAGCCTGGTCGAGCTGTTGGCGCATCGCGCCGTCGAATTCGGCCCGCGTGATCTTGTGCCCGTTGACGCTCGCCACGTTGGCGCTTTCGTCGAAGAAATTACGGAAACCTTGGATACCGACGAAACCCAGCCCCGGCACGATGACGAGGACGAGCATGAGCATCATCAGGCGCTTATGGTTGCGGAAGAAATCGAGCATGCGTGACTGGTTACGTTGGACAAAAACGCACAATAGTACAACAGGTGCACGGGCGTACGGCAAATTGGAGGGAACAGGCGCAACCAGCGGTGGTGTTCGGTTCGCTGGGAGAGCGTCCTGCCTAGGGAAGAAGCGCCGTTTCTGTGTTTTTTACCCCAAACGCGGGACCGCGACTCACTTCCGCACCATCGAGGCTGGCCATGTCGAGCTTGCCGAGGGAGGATGCCAACTGAAGCCTCGCGATCTTCCATTCCGTTTGCGCCTGGATTCGTTGCTGTTTAGCGCGAGCGAGTGCGGATTGTGAATTGAGCAGTTCAAGCACTTCCCCCACCCCGGACCTGTATCGGTGAAGCGCCACATCGTATGCTTGCTGCGACAATTCGAGCAGTGCTGCACTCTGGCGAAGGTTCGCGGTCGCACCCTTGACCGCGTGATAGTCGTTCCAAACGTCGAGGCCAACCTGCCGACGTGCAGCGGCAAGCGATTCCGATTGCTGTTCCGTTTGCGCGTTGGCTTGCTTCACTTGATATGAGCGCAAAAATCCTTCGAAGATAGGAATGGTCAACTGCAGCCCGACGTACCAGGCTCGGTGCATCGCTGGCAGTACCGGAGATCCCGTCTGGAGACTAGCCGGTCTGTTGTTGAAGTTGTATTGACCGATCAGGCTCAATCGCGGAGCGCCCTCACTCCCCACCCGGACAGCGTTGGCACGCGCCGCTCTTACGTTTGCTTCCGCCGCCCTCACGCGCGGAGAATCGCCTAGTGCGGCCTGAATCAATGCATCGACTGATTCCGTAAACATCCTATTCGGCTCGACGCCATCGGTAACGTCCGGCAGAACGATCGATGCCGAAGGGAGCAGGTTCATATCGGATGCCAACATTCCAAGCGCGCTTCTCAGCGCGATTGCGGCTTTCGTCCTATGTATCACCGCCTCGGCATGGGCTGATTGAGCCTGCAATTGATCGCTGATCGCCGCTATGCCCTTGCTCACACGTGCAGTCGCCGCAGCCACACTCGACCGAGCCGTTTCTTCGATTTCCGTTGCCGATCGCAGTTCACCATATGCGGCTTGCGCCGCGTAAAAGTGTTTGCCCACATTCGCAAAGGTTGTCTGCAGTAGCGCATGCTGATTCGCTTGCGCTGCCGCCAGCATTTCAGTTGCACTGCGCAACCCTGCCGTTCGCCCTCCGAAGTCGTACAGCACCCAGTTCAGCGACGCGGTTATATTTTGCATATTCGTCACGGAGTTGGACTCGAACCTCGGTTGATCAGAGACCCTATCGTTCGCGATATCGCGTGTGCCCTGCCAATTGGCGGTCACCGTCGGCAAGAATGCCGCGCGCCTTTGACCGACTTGGGCCGCCTGAATCTTGACCTCGGCCCAGGCCGACCGCGTTTTCGGATCGCTGCACAGCGCCCATTCAACGACATCCTGAAGGTGCACCGGTGTAGGAACAGCGCGCGGTGAGCAGGCCCCGCCATCAAATATGTTCGCAGAAGGCGTCGATGAAACGGAACGCTCGGCCAGCAACGGATCGAATGCGCTTGCCGGCACCCAACCGGCAAGCGCGACACAACCGCCAAGCGTTGCAATGAACTCCCTCATGTTTCGCCTAACGCTCACGAAGGCTCTCCCCCGCCGCCCTCATCACCGGATCCAGGAAATAGCCGGCGACGCTACGCTCCCCCGTTTTGATTTCGGCCGTCACGGCCATGCCGGGCGTCAGCTTGATCCATGCATCGTTGACGCGAATTCTGTTTGCGGCGAGCCTTATTCGCACAGGAAACGTCAACCCGCGTCGACGATCGCGGACCGCGTCGTTCGACACGGTGATGACCGTGCCCGCCAAATAGCCGTATCGCGTATACGGAAACGCCTCGACTTTGACAACAGCAGTCTGGCCGACTTGAATAAAGCCAATGTCCTTGTTCTCGATTCTCGTGTCGACCTCGAGCGTGTCGTCCGGCACGATGTCCATCACCGGCGAGGCGGCGGTCGCCACAGCGCCTAGGGTATGGATTCGCAATTGATGAACCGTGCCATCGACAGGCGCCGTTAGCGTCAGCAGCTTTCGCCTCGTATCAGCCTTCGTTTCGTCATTTCGATTTTGGGCCAACTGCTGGGTCGCTTTATCGAGCCATTCCATCTGCTGACGCCGAAACTGTGACATCGTCGCGGCGATCTCCGAGCGTTGTTGCGCAATCGACGCGGCAACTTCTCGCGCGCGGCTTCGCTGCGCCGCAAGCTCGTGCTCCAGATTCAGCGCCGTCTGCTCTTTGTCGAAGTACTCGGTCTTGGCCACGTACTTTTCGACGGACAGTAACCGGTAGTCGTTGGCCTGCCGCCGAGCAAGCGGCGCCGTTAGCTCGAGCTTGGCGATGCGCTGCCGTGTGGTCGCGAGCTCGGCCTCGCGCTTGACCCGTTCCGCCCTTGCGCCGCTCAGCCGGTCACGGTACTCCGCGTAAACGCTTTCGGCGACCTGCTGTCCCTGAGCCATCTGCTGCTCGCTCGCACCTTCCACGTGACCGAGCGTCGGCATGTCCGCTGCCGTCTGCGCGGCCAACAGCGCTCTCGCGCGTTCAGCAGTGAGCGCCGCATTGACCCGGCTTAGGCGCGCCTTCTGGGCGTCGGCTGCCGCTTGCGTCGTATCGAGCTCCATTAGCGCTTGCCCGGCCTTGACGCGCTCACCATCACGCACGAGGATGCTGCGGACGACACCGGTCAGCGCCGGTTGAATCGTCTTGACCTGTTCCTTCGGAATCAGCTTGCCCGGTGCAACCGCGACGATGTCGAGCCGGCCGACCAATGCAACCGTGGCGATGACCGCACCGAGAATCGCGATGACACGCATCGTCCACATGGGAAGCGGATGCACGGGCGACTCGATGAGTTCCAAGTGTGCGGGCAGGAACGCACGCTCGAACGATTCCCGAGGTCGCGTATCCAGGGAATGCCTAATCTGCCAGGATTCGCGAAACACCGCGGCGTACCGCGCGAGCAGCGCGCCTAGCGCTTGAAATGTTTGCATCGTCAATAACCGTGGCGGATGGCAACGTCAAGCGTGCTGAAGCGAAACCAGGCGGGCGTAATATCCGCCTAGTTCGAGCAGCGATTCGTGAGCCCCTTTCTCGACGATGCGCCCGTTGTCCATCGCGATGATGAAATCCGCATGGCGAACCGCGCTCAGTCTGTGCGCAATGATGATCACCGTTCGACCCGCGCTGAGCGATCTCATGTTGCGCTGAATGATGCGTTCGGTTTCGAAGTCGAGTGCGCTGGTGGCCTCATCGAAGATCAAGATGCGAGGATTGGTGACTAACGCGCGGGCGATCGCAATTCGCTGCCGTTGTCCCCCGGACAGGTTCGAGCCATGCTCGCCCACGACGGTGTCGTAACCCTCCGGTAACTCGGCAATGAACTGGTCCGCCCCAGCAATTTCCGCCGCGCGAATGACGACGTCCAGCGATGCGCCCGGATCCGTCACGGCGATGTTTTCGCGGATCGAGCGATTGAACAGCCGGTTCTCCTGCAGCACGACGCCAATTTGCCGGCGCAGCCATATCGGATCAGCGAGCGCGAGATCGACACCATCGATTCGAATACGCCCCTGCTCGGGCACGTAGAGCCGCTGCATTAGCTTGGTGAGGGTACTCTTGCCGGAACCCGATCGTCCCACGATCCCTACGACCTGCCCCGCCGCGATATCGAGCGATATGCCATCGAGCACCGGGGGACCGTCATACCGGTAACGGAAGCGGACGTCTTCAAAATTGACGTTGCCGCTCACGGCCGGCAATGCCTGACGGCTTTGCGGCAGTTCGGTACGAGTGTTGAGGATGTCGCCGAGCCTGCTCATCGAGATTCCTACTTGCTGAAAATCCTGCCACAGCTGCGCAAGCCGCAGCACAGGCGCAGCGATATGCTGCGCCATCATGTTGAATGCGACGAACTGGCCGACCGACAGCTTGCCCTCTATCACCAAGCGAGCTCCGATATAGAGCGTGACGAGCGATACGAGCTTGCCCACCAATTGAATCAGTTGCTGGCCAATATTGCCCAAGGACATCACACGAAACCCGGCCGATACGTAACCTGCCAATGTCGTATCCCACCGGTGCGTGAATTGCGGCTCGACGGCCATGGCCTTGATCGTTTCGACGCCCGAAACCGTTTCGACAAGAAATGACTGATTGTCGGCCGTCCGCGCGAATTTCTCGTCGAGCCGCCGCCGTAGGATCGGCGTGATTACGACGGAAATCGCAACGTAAATCGGCAACGAGACAACCACGACCATCGTGAGCCAAACGCTGTACAAGCACATGACGGCGATAAATACGATGGAGAACAGCAGATCGATTACCGCCGTCAGTGTCTGTCCTGTCAAAAAGGTGCGGATGTTTTCGAGTTCTCGCACGCGTGCGACCGTATCGCCGACCCGACGGATACCAAAGTATGAGATAGGCAGAGCCAACATGTGGCGAAACAATCGCGCGCCGAGCTCCACGTCGATTCGACTGGCGGTATGCGCGAACACGTGATTGCGTACGCCGCTCAGCAACGCCTCGAAGACTGCGCCGATCAGCAGCGCGACGCACACTACGTTGAGCGTGTTGAACGCGCGGTTGACCATGACCTTGTCCATGACGACCTGAAACATTAACGGCGAGACAAGGCCGAAGATCTGAAGCATCGCAGAGACCGCCAGCACTTCTAGAAGCAAACGGCGGTACTTCACAATGGCTGGGATAAACCACGAGAAATCGAACCGCGCCAGTTGTCCCGCGAGCGATGCACGTGACGCGATAAGCAGCGCCTGTCCACCCGAACGCGCGATAACGTCAGCCGAGGTGCAGTGGGTGGGGCCTGACGGCGCGTCGGCTTCGGCGATCAGCGCCTTGTCCGCATCGCACGCCGCGAGGACGAAATGCTCGCCGCTCGAATCGAGCATCAGCGCCGGTTTGGGCAACAATGGAAGCCGCGTGACAGTGGTGCGGACGCGTCGTGTCTTGAAACCCAGTGCGCGCGCCGCAAGCTCGAGCTCGGCGACGCCGAGTTGACCCACCGGCTGTCCGCTGGCATGGCGCAATTGTCCGATATCGGCGGGCACACCGTGGAAATGAGCGATCAGTGCGAGCGCTGCGAGCCCGGGATCAGATGAAGTTGTCGTTGCTTTTGAATCGTTCATAACAAATGGGACGCATCGGTGGCGGCCCGAAAAGCGCGGCCGTTCACAGTCGCGAACGCAACCGCAACCGTGAACGGAAAATGCCGTCGCGCGTCATCGCCAGTTGGCGGCCAGGGCGGGCTGTAAAGAGGCTTGCTGCGCCGGCGTCAACGAGATCGTTCCGGCGGGAGGCGGCGAAAAAGCCGCCATGGCTTGCACCAGGTTCTGAACCTGGCGACTATGCAACTGCTTGCCATCCCCCGCGACGATCGTGGCGGGCCGATCCTCGGTCGGCGCGTACCAGTCTTTCAACTTCACCGTATCGGAGCTACCCGTCACAGAAACATCAAGGTCTTGGCCGGTATGTCGAAACCAGAGACGGTCGGAGGTAATGTCGGGGCCGAACACGAGCTTTCCGAGGCTTCCCTCATACTCCAGGTCATATTTCCCGTGGCCCACGTGGACGGTTGCCATCGCCCCCTTCAGCGTCGCGATGTCTTCACCGTCGCCAAGCCGCAGTGTGGCGATGGCTCCCGTACTTTCGATCACATTTCGTCCTGCGCCGACCGAAAGGCGCCTGAACGCTCCGGAAACCACGTTGTCGCCGTTGCCGAGCGAGATCTCGGCCGTCGGGTCACTACCCGATACGCGGTTGTTTCCGTCCCCCGCCACGACTTTGGCGCCGACTCCTAGCAATTCGGCGGTCGAACCGCCGGCTCCGAGAGCAAGATTCGTTTGCATGCCAGTCACGGTGACCTCGTGCGCCCCATCGCCCGCCAACTGCGCGGAGGTCAGGTCCCCGCTCTGCAGCAATACGTGGCGGCCGCCTGTTGCGGTGACGGCCGACAAAAGACCTGCTTGATGAATGGCAACTTGGCTATCTTCGACGCTGACGCGCTCCGAGTGCCCGACCTTCAGAACGCCGGGTTGCACGAGCAGAGTAAGCGTCGTCGCCGCTTCTTGACCAGCCTCCGTCGTCGCCTTGACGTTGAGCTTGAGCGCCGCCGTCCGCGCTTCGCCCGAGGCCATCCGCAATTGGTTGCTCGCCGCGTCGAAGGTGAGCCAGTCGGGCAATGGGCTGCCGTCGGATAAGCTGATCGAATACGCAGTTGCGTCGCCTTCCGACGCACTGAAGTGAGTGGATATTGCCTCGCTGGTCCAAGGTTCGGCCGAATCAGCCATCCACACCGTCGAGCGCGGCCCGATCAGCGGCGACTCGCCGTTGCCGAATAGGTTTTCGGAAACGGACACTCGTGGGGGCGCCTCCACAAGTTCGATCGACGATGCTGCAGACGGCGTTGGCATAACGGAAAGACCGTTCGTCGGCTGTCCGTCGGCCGCCCGAGGTTCGTTGGTGATGGCCGCCGCAGGCGGCGATGTGGCAAAGAGAAAATCCGCCTCGGTCAATTGGCTCGGATCGAGCGCATCGAGATAGAGGAGTTCGACTGGCTTATTTGGGCTACCGAGCGACTTGCTGCTCAAGCTCACACCATGGATCTGCGCCAGTCCATTGACCATCGCGCGATTGCGCTTTTCTATCTTCAGATCGCTGAAGTCAGTGACGCCGGCTGGGCTGAGGTCGATTTTGTCGATCCCATGCTTGAATCCACGTAACGTGTTCCAATAGCTCGATACGTTGTCCTGCTTTGCGATGATGAACGTATTCGACGTCGCCGCGTCGTGGCTGTAGATCTGGCCGGTGAGAGACACGACCATCCGGCCCTGGGCGTCGGTTGTATACGTCACGCCTCCTCCGCCGCCATTGAGCACGAGCGTCCCCGTTGCCCTGGGGGCGTCGGTGTCGGCGGCAGAACTGTCGACGTAGCTGGCCGGCGCAATAAAGCTGTCCTGAAAGAGGAAATGCTCAGCGGTGAGCGTCGCAATGTCCCTCCCCTTGAGGAGAACGTGCTGCCCATCTCTTAGGCCAATCCGCGCATCCTCCCCGTGCTGAGACAGCGTAAGATCGCCGAATTTCATGCTGGCAAATCCGACGAGGTCGATCGCTTCGCCGAGCGCAACATCAAAGTTTTCGATCGTGTCACCGCCGTCGGCTCGGCGATGGACAACGTAGAAGTCCTTGCCGTCCCCGCCCACGAGCGTGTTTGCACCGCGCCCGCCGTCGAGCAAAGCATTTTCCTTGCCAGCGACGAGTCTGTCATTGCCGTCGCCAGTCACGATATTGTGGATCGTATCGGGCCGGTTGATCGTCAGTGGGACGCCACCTATTCTCGCCGTTCCAGTGCTTAAATCGATCAAGGTATCGCCGGACACCGCCGCGGCATTGAGCGTGTTTCGCCCGCCTTTGGCGCCGTTGATGCGATCGTCCAGTGTTGCGCGCGCCGGAGTTGCTGCGACTTGATTCCGGAATTCATCCGTGTAGAAATAGGTGTCATCGGCCGTTTCTTCGCTGCCGTATAAGCGCAGCGACCATTGATTGAGCTGAATCGGCAAACCATTCGCAGCGTCGATCACCTCGAGCGCCCAATTACCGCCCGAACGCTCTCCCCAACTATGCGTCGACATTAATGTGTACTTGAACGCTCCCGAGTACCCGTTTCCTACGTCACCGTCGTTAGCGCCCTTCGCACCTGGCGGGGCTTTCCCCGTACGATCTAACAAGACGCTTTCCGTGCCGCTCGGAGAAATCAGCTTGACGATCAGATCGCCCAGCCTCCCCACGTCCGCGTCGAAATCGATTTCCGCGTGTTGGACCGAGAGCCCATCCTCCATCGCGAGGCTTGAGCGAAACGATGAATTTCCGGCGATTGCCTGCCTGAGCTCGGCGCTCTTCCTGTCTACGACGCGCTCGTTGGACGCGGTGCTTTGCTTCCACCACGACTCGGCCAGCCGTACCGCCGCTCGAGCGTCGACGGCCCCGAAACCGTAGTCGTGGCTGACGTGCATCGCACCACCGTTCCAGTGGGTCGCCCCGTTGCTGCGCCATTGCGTGGAGTCGTCACGCACACTGCGCGCCGATAGCGCGAGGATTTCCTGCACATCGCGGTAACCGAGCGCCGGGTTGGCCTCGAGCATCAGCGCGACCACGCCCGAGACCACCGGCGTAGCGAAGCTCGTACCTTGCATGTCGCTATATTCGCTGCCGAATATAGCCCCACGATCGGTTTCGAGCATGTGACTCGTCGACAGGACATGACTTCCGGGGGCCGACACTAGCAAGCTCGCGCCGGGGTTCGAGAACGGCGCAGAGCCGAGTTGCAACGTCGACAGATCGCTTTGTGCGTTGATCGCGCCGACTTCGGTGGTAAAGCGGTTGTTGCTAGTCAGACTGCCTTGCGCGCTGCCGCCCGTTTCTCGGGCGTTCCCGCCAGCGGCGACGATGACCGTGCCAAGTCCGCCTCGGCCGGCGCTGGCTGCGTATTGGGCATTAGCAACCAGCGCGCTTGCGGTGTTGATCTTTCCGTCTTGGAGGTTGCTCAACGCGAAATCGTTCTTGAATGCCCAACTATGATTCGCAACGTCGAAACCGACCATCTTGCCGAGACTGGTCAAATCCGCGCCGCTATTGGCGAGATAATGTCCGCCCACGGTCGCACCATACGCCACGCCAATGCCGCCTTGACCGTTTCTGGCGGCCACCATCACGCCGGCCACCATCGTCGCGTGATTGGACACCGCCTTCGGCAGCGCGCCACTGCTCTGCTGCGTTGCAAGCCATGTCGGATCGATGTTGGCGGAGAGATCCGGGTGATGAATATCGAGAATCTCGGGCTCGGTTGCGAAGTCGCCCCCAGGCTCGAATTGACCGATGCGCACACCTTTGCCCGTGAAGTCCTGCCAGACGGGCATGATGTTCGCATCGCTTAGATACCACTCCCGTGCCGAGAGCGGGTCGGTGGGCGCATAGGGGACAGACAGTGTGACCGTGCCTCGCATCGGCGCCGTTTTTCCGCTGTTGAGGTCCATGACAGCTGCAGCGAGATTGTCGGCGGAATCCTTGACGCCATACTTGAAGCTCATGACACCCAGGTACAGGGGATCCGGGGTGAACAGCACGTCGCCCGCTTGCGTCAATTCGACCTTACCGCCAATGGCGTCGCCGACCGAGGTAATCTTCAACGGTCTTTGGGCACCCAGAGGCTGATCGTTTTCAAGCAACTGCGATGCCGCGATCAGATGTGGCTGGCTACGGCCGAATGCCTGTCCGGCCTGATCTAGGCGGAGCGCGTCGGGGACGGGCATCGGATTCGGCGACGTCAAATCGACTGCCGAGACGGTCGAGAAATTAAGCTTCTGAATGTTCTTCAGCGTCAGAGTGCCGTCGCGCCCGGACTGACGATCGGTAATCGTATGGCCTGTTTCGGTTCTGGTGACGATGTAGTCGCCGTGTTCCCCATGTAATGTCAGAACGTTCGTTCCAGCGCCCCCGTCGATATCCGCATCGCCGTGCCCGGCTTCAATGACGTCGTCTCCCGCTCCGCCGAAGATCCGGTCTGCACCGCCACCGGCGTGGATGATGCTTCCTTGCGCAGATGCGTAGATCGTGTCGCCGTTCGGCCCAGCGTAGATCACAGCCTTTCCGGTGCCGCCGATGATCGTATTGCGGCCCGACCCACCGACGAGCACGTCGTTACCGCCCCCCCCGATGATCGTCGTGTTGCCCTGTCCACCCTTGATGAACGCGCTGCTATTGCCGCCGCTCACGATTACGTCGTCGCCGCGGCCGCCTTCCGCTAACGTTAGGCCCGCCTTCGCCATGTTCAACGTCACGCCTTCGTTTCCGACGATGATCGCCATGTCGCGGCCACCGTTGCCATGGATGTTGTTCGGGTTATCTCGTGCACTGACGACGAAAACGTCGTCCCCGGCGCCGCCTTTGTAGGCATTGGTGCCGCCGCCTCCCACGAGCCAACTTCCCGACGGCGACGCGATCAATGTCGTATCGCCACGCCCGGCATAAACGTTGTCGACACCGAGCGCGGTGGCGTCGAGCGTCTCGCTGGACGCGTTCGTGCTGGCGTACGCGGTACGCTTGACCGTGCCCGTTGTCGACGTAATCCGGTTGCCGCCGTCCGCCTCCGTGAATGTGTTGCTGACCGTATCGGCCAGAAAGTTCACGGCCATGAGTTCGCGCATTTCACCATTCATCACGAAGGTGCCGCGCGCGAGCACCTCGTTGCCGTTGAGGGTTTCGCGCGAAGCAACGGACGTCGGCTTGACGTTGATCTGGGTGATGCCTAGCTCGTCGAGCGTCTTCAGTTCTTCGCCGCTGCGCGCGTCATGATTGCCGTCGATCCAAACTTTGAGCTGACTCCATATTGGATCACCGCTATCAATTACGCCGTCGCCGGTTGTGTCGATGCTGGCGAGCGCATCGAATCCATCCTTGAATGGGGCCTGCCCCGGGCCACCTTTCGCTCCCGGCCGCCCCCCGTAATATTCGGACAGCATTTGGGCTGCGTTGGTGATTTGTCCGGTTCCGTCGTCGACAACCAGGATGCCCGTCGCGCGATCGGCCCACCCCGTACGCCTCTGCGTTCCACTGTGATCGACGTCGAACATGACGCCGTCTTCGATGCCGGTCATCTTCACGCCTTTGCCGGAGAGGTCGAGCAGAATCGGATCGATATACGTGTTGAAGGTCGTCATCGCCGACAGGCCATTGAGCACGGTCGCGTTTAGGCCGGCAATATTGGAATGGTGCGGCGAGAGCGGATCGATATATCGCGCGCCGAGATACGCACCGGGCTTCGGGTTCGGGTCGAGTTGAAACTCGCCCGGGCGGATGCCGCCGGTCGCGAGGCTTCCCATCCGCGCGGAAGCAAAGTCGGTCTTGTTGAGCGTGTCGTCGGGGAACGAAATCTTGTGTGTCGCGCTGTTCTGAACGAAGCCGTTGCGTACGTCTTGAGCGGCTTTCGTCTCGCTGGTCGAACCGCTGCGCGGCTGGGGTTGCGGAGTGATCTCGATATTGAGCCGATTGGCCGGCGCCGGCAGGGTGACGATTTGGCCCACTGCAATTGGCTGCGCTTCTGACGTTAGGCCCAGCGCCGGATTCAGGCCCATCAACGTCGAAGTCGAGACGCCCGTAATGTCCGAAATCGTACTCAGATTATTAGAGCGTTCGTCGACGTAGAACTGATTCGGGCTTAGCGTCACCCCAGTTGGGATCGCGGGCTGGAAGCGCGTGATGGCACCCAGCGCGTCCACAGTGTGCTGGCCCGTCCTGCCGTCCGGCTGTCGAGTGATTTTCGTGTAGCCGCCGTCTTTACGGAAGGTAAGCTCCGCTAGGCTGTCGGATGCATCAGTCTGCAAGGCTTGGCGGGTGCCGTCTGGCCACGTGACAAGGCCGACGCCAGTGACATCGGCCGATAGTTTGTCCTGTAGCTGGTCGGAAGCATCGGTATTCCCATCCCGTACGATGGAAAATCCAAATGTGTTACGCATCGTGTTGAGCGTACTGCGCATTGAAGCATGGAAGTTCGGCGAATTCTTTTCGTCCCAACCGATTGCTCTGGCGTAGCTGTTCCATCCAGCACGGACCAGTGCGGCCCCGCCCACGCTGGCAATAACAGCAGGTGCCGTTCCGGTAGCAACTAGACCCGCGGCCAGTCCCCCAAGGATGCTCCCGCCCAGCACCGCGAGTTCTCTACCCACACCGAACTCGGTCGTCTGAGAGTCCGCGACAGTCGAAATAACTTCCAACGCACCAATCAAGCCACCTAGATTCTTGCCGAAGGTTGAAACGACCGCCGCGACACTCTTTCCCTGTGCCGCGGACTTCAGGAAACCTTCTGCCTTGCCAAGTTCACTTCTATACGTTTCAACATAGGCTCTCATCTGGATTGACAGATGGTTCAATTCGAGCTCGGACAGTTGTTTATACGCTGCGTTGCTTAGTGTATCGAGATTCGCGAGCATCGACTTGAAGTGAGCTGCCCGTTCGGCAGCCGCTCCCCCCAAAGAGTGTAGATCTCTTGCCGCGCCGCGAAGCGCCTCAGCTCCCTTCTCAATCAACTTCGAAGCGTACTGCGTCGCGGTTTCCTGAAATGTGTCTTGAACAACGTTGTCAGTAATTCCACCGGACGTCATATCAACCTCTCGAATTAATATTAAATAACCTCTTAATTGCAACAATTAAAACGCCAACTCCGTACGGGATGAGTATCCATGCAATCCCCCCAGCAGCCAGCCACCCGAATATCCCTAGCGCCAGCTTGGATGAATTAATCGGGATAGATGGAATAATTTCGGCGCCATCGGCCCAAACGTACAACATGAATGGCATTGCACCAGCTATGCAAATCAATATCATCGCAGAAAAATACGACAAAAGTGGTTTTCTATCAAACGCCGAGGCAGCGTCGCGCAAAATCAAATCTATGCGAGAAAACAAATGGATCATAATCAACGGCGTAACAATAAACATAACTGAGAAATACAATCCAGCAATCTCTGGAAACTTCGACGCACGCCGGTAGGCCGCAATGGGACTTATCCACCCCCCCATCCATTCAACAAACACAGCAATCGCTCGATATCTCGTTAGAACATTATCCGGGGCAAATAATGTAATCAAAACACCGAGCCCGATGATAATCGACATTTGCCAGCTAAAAAGAAATGGCAGCAAATCGAGCGCAGACTTATCTTTAAAAAAAGACATAATCAATTCGCCCACATTTTAATAGATTTGCAAATCAGCGAACCAAACAACCATGCCCCAAATAGGGCACGTACTGTTCGACAACCCTGGGAAGTACCCTGCGAAATCAGGGGAAATTGTTTTCCCAGCAGCCCATTGAGCGCCCCGCGTCCGGCCGATGGGTTAGGACGTTTAGCCAGAGCCGGCCGACATATTGCACAAATTTCTTTTCGATCCGACGTCATGTCACCCTCTTATCCCTCAAAAAGTCTTCTTCGCATGGCGAAAACACCACAATCGCGTACTGACGCCTTGAACGATCAGCATCTGCCAGCCGATCAAGAAACGACACGGCTCACGTGTGGGTCGTTTATTCGAATTCACCAATTGGACCGATGAAGTGTTTCCGAGCCTTCGTGCGGCTATTCTTCGGTTCGATTCCGTGAAGGATGCCGGTTACGCAACCTTTCCGAGCACGCGTCTCGAAAAATCAGACCAAAACACCCCCTGACCTACGTGCCCGGCGACAAGACGCTCCCGCTCTTGACCGAAATCAATCCCCATTGCGCGCCTCGACGCTATCGTCGAAACCATCGGGCCCACCGTCGGCGCGAACCGCGCGCCTCGCCCGCAGGAGCGTCCCTCATGACCACGAACGAAACACCCTGGCTCACCTATAGGCCGTCGCAGCGCCCGCGCGCGCAGTCGCCGGCGGGCGAGGCGCCCGACGTCATCGATCTGCCGCGCCCGGACTTGCGTTCCGGCGCCCCGCTGATGACGGCGCTCTCTTTCCGCGCAAGCACGCGCGAGTTTTTGCCGCGCGAACTCAGTCACGCCACGCTCGGCGAGTTGCTGTGGGCCGCCGACGGCATCAACCGGCCGCTTTCCGGCGGGCGAACGGCGCCCTCCCCGCACGCCGCGCAGGAGATCGATATCTACGTGGCCTTGCCCCAAGGCGTCTATCGCTACGATCCGCCAGCGCACAGACTCGTGCTCAAGCACGCCGTCGACGCCCGCAATATGACGGGCTACCAGGACTTCGTGGGCGCGGCGCCGCTCGATCTCGTGTATGTCGTGCGCGGCTCGAAGCTGCTCGACATGCCGGCCGCGCTGCGCGAGACGTTCTCGGCCGTCACGGCCGGGGCCATTTCGCAGAACGTCGCCCTCTATTGCGCCTCGGCCGGGCTTGCCACCGTGGTGCGCGGCTGGATCAATCATCGGTTGCTGGCCGACGCGCTGAGCCTGAACGAGGACGAGACCCCCATACTCGCGCAAACGGTGGGCTTGCCAGCGGACACCGGCGCTCAGCACAATAGCTAAGCGGCCGTTCGAGCCGCGGCGCGTCGCGGCAAGGGCGCGTTCCCCCCGCTCCGGCGCCCGCTGCGGCGCCGGGGCGCCGCGAACCGTCCGGGACGCGGCGCTCGGCCGGAGTCGACCATGTTCTATCAATGGCTCGAAGCACAGCGCGCATTGATGCGCTCGTTCGATGCGTGGGCCTCGCTTGCGACCGCGCCGTGGGGGGCGACGCCGCCTTGCCCGGACAGCGCGCAAGCGGGCGCCCCATACGACGGCGACGCGCGCTTGGCGTGCGTCGCCATGCCCGGGTGCGATTGGCTCTATCGGCTCATGCAGGCCACGCCCGAGCCGCCCCCCTTCGGTATCGAATCCGTGCGCATCGCCGGACGATCGGTACCTGTGAGCGAAACCGTCGCCGATCAAACCGCCTTTTGCCGATTGCGCCGGTTCGCCCGCGAATTCGAATCGCCAAGCGTCGCCGATCGCGCCAGCCAGGCAAGCGGCCGGCGGACCTCTCCGCTTGATGGCGAAGCGGACGTTGGGCCACCGCCGCTTGCGTCCGATACGATGCGGCAGGCCTGCGTGCTACTCGTCACGCCGCTCGCAGGCCATCATGCCGTGATGTTGCGCGAAACGGTCGAAACGCTGCTGCAGGACGCCGACGTCTACGTGACCGATTGGGCGAACGCGCGCGATGTCCCCCTTTCCGACGGTATGTTCAGCCTCGACGACTACGTACTTACCGTGGAGCGCTTCCTGCGCCTGCTCGCCGGCCGGGGCGTGCACGTGCTGGCCGTCTGTCAAGCCGCGCCGCCCGCGCTCGCGGCATGCGCGCTGGTGACGGCGGCCGGCGACTGCCCCGCGCCCCTCAGTGTCGCGCTGATGGGCGGGCCGATCGATACACGCCTGCATCCGACGATGATCGACCGGCTGGCCGCCACGCACGACATCGACTGGTTCCGCCGCACCGTCATCGACATCGTTCCGCCACGCTACGCCGGCGCGGGCCGGCGCATCTATCCGGGCTACGTTCAGCATGCGGCGATCGTCGCGGCCCATCCGCATCGCCAGGTGGCGCTCGAATCGCGATACTGGACGACGCGCATGTCGGGCGATGCAAGCGCCGTCGCATCGAGCCTGCGCGCGCTGAGGGAATATTCGGCCGTGCTCGACATGGACGAAACCTATTTCCTCGATACCTTGCGCGTGATCTTTCAGGAGCAGCGGCTCCCGCGCGGCACGTGGTCCATCGGCGCACGTCGCGTGCGGCTCGAAACGCTGACCGCGACGGCCCTCTGCACGGTAGAAGGCGACCGCGACGACATTACCGGCGCAGGACAAACTCACGCCGCGCACGACGCCTGCGTGACGATCCCCAACGCAATGCGGCTACGCATGACTATCGACGACTGCGATCACTACGATCTCTTTACCGGGCCGCGCTGGCGTGAAGCCGTTCACCCGGCGCTTCGTCGGTTTTGGACTTCGCAGGCGCCCGCGCCCACCCGCTAGCCCCGCCGCCCTGCCGCGGGGCCGGCCTCAGGTTTGGAAGACGTACGAACCGGGCGCGTCGGGCAACTCGGTCTCGAGGGCCCTACCCGGCACGGTGTCGCTCGATCGCTGCGCAAGCCACTGCACCCAACATGGCCACCATGACCCTTCGATCGGCGCGTGCTCTTCCAAAAAGGCATCGGCGCTGCGGTACGCGTCGTCCGCGTCTCGTGCCGCGACACGGTAGTGGCGTCCGTGGTGCCCAGGCTCCGAAACGATTCCGGCGTTGTGTCCGCCCGCGGTCAATAGAAAGGTAAGCGCGTGGTGCGTCAGCAGATGCAGCTTGTAGACCGAACGCCACGGCGACACGTGATCGCGCTCCGTGCCGACGACGAACATCGGCGTCTCGATGTCGGCCAGCGCGACCGGCCGGCCATCGACGCAGTAGCGCCCCTCCGCCAAGTCGTTGTGCAGGAACAGCCGCGTCAGATACTCGCTGTGCATCCGATAGGGCATGCGCGTCGTGTCTTCGTTCCAGGACATGAGGTCGCTCGGCTTCGACCGGCGGCCGAGCAGATATTCGCTCATCATCCGAGACCAGATGAGATCGCGCGCATTGAGCAGCTGAAATGCCGCAGCCATTTGCGAACCGTCGAGGTACCCTTGCTCCCACATCAGCGCATCGAGCGCGGCAAGTTCGCTTGCGTCAATGAAGTTGCTCAGTTCTCCCGGTTCGCTGAAATCGGTTTGCGCGGCGAGCAGCGTCAGCGATGCGAATGGGACGTCGCGCGTCTTCATCTTCGTCTTCGCCCTGTTTCGGCCCGCGACCGCGCCCGCGCCATGCGCCTCTCGGGCCAGTGTCGCAGTTGCGATCGCGAGCAGCGTGCCGCCCAGGCAATAGCCCACCGCATGCAGGCGCTCGCCCCCGACTCGTTCGCGCGCTGCCTCCAGCGCCGCAAGCAGGCCCTCCTTCAAGTAGTCGTTCAACCCCAGATCGCGCGCCGCGCCGCCAGGGTTGCGCCACGAGAGGATGAATACGGTGTAGCCGGCATCGACGAGATAGCGCACGAGGGAATCGTGCGGCCGCAAATCGAGGATGTAGTACTTCATGATCCATGCCGGCACGATGAAAACGGGCTCGCGACGTACGTCGGCCGTCGTCGGCGCATACTGCAGCAATTCGCAAAGCGGGCCTCGCCAGACGACCTTCCCTGGCGTCGCCGCCACGTCCCGGCCCGGCCGGCACGACGGTTTCGGCTTGCCTTGCACCCCCTGCATGCGCGCGCGCCACTGCTCGTAATCTTCGAGCCAGTGGCGCGCGCCAAAGGCGAAGTTGGCGCCGCCCGTGCGCAACGCGGCGCCGAGCACCACGGGGTTGGTCGCGGTGAAGTTGCTCGGCGCGAACGCATCGAGCCACTGCCGCGCAAAGAACTGGACGAGGTGTTCGTGGTGCGCCTCCACCCCGCGCACGCCCGACGTGGCGAGCCGCCACCATGACTGGGTGCGTTGGAAGGCGTCGCGATAAGCGCTGAACGGCCACGCACGCCAAGCGGGATCGGCGAAGCGCGGATCGGGCGATTCATCGGCCGATCGGTCGCCAGGCCTAGGCGCGGCGCAGCCCAGCATGCATTCGTGCACGCCGTTCAACCAGTCGTGCGCGGCCTGCGCCGCAAGCGCCGAATTCTTGCCCGGCGAGACGGCCAAGTGCACGGCCCAGTCGAGCCACGCGAGCAGCGCCGAGGCCGGAGAAAGCCCGCTCGTCGAGGCGGCGATCAGCGCGTGCGCGGCGCGATCGAGCGCGTCGGCGCCCGCCGCTTGCGGCTGCGCTTGGGCGCAGCCATTCGTCGGCCCAGTCATTGCATATGCATCCCGCCGTTGACGGCGAGATCGGCGCCCGTGATGAACGCGGCGTCCTCGGAGCACAGGAACGCTATGAGCGCGGCGACTTCGTCCGGCCGGCCGAGGCGTCCAACGGGAATCTGCGGCAGCACCTTTTTCTCCATCACATCCTGTGGGATCGATGCGAGCATCGCCGTATCGAGATACCCTGGCGACACCGTATTGACCGTCACGCCATGGCGGGCGCTTTCGAGCGCAAGCGTACGTGTGAAACCGTGGATGCCCGCCTTGGCCGACGCGTAGTTCGCCTGCCCATACGCGCCTCGCGATCCGTTTACCGAGCCGATGTTGACGATACGGCCGAAGCGGCGCTCGAGCATGCCGGTAAAGAATTGCTTCGTCACGTTGAAAAGCGCGTCGAGATCGGTGCGCATCACTTCGTCCCATTCGCGCTTGGTCATCCTTGCGAACGTCGCGTCGCGAACGATGCCGGCGTTGTTGATGAGCACGTCGACGGGCCCCAGATCGGCCTGCACCCGCTGAGCACAACGTTCGCACGAATCGAAATCGGCAACGTCGAGTGCGTAGGCATGAAACCGGCGGCCGGCATCGCGTTCGTGCATGAGCCAGGTGGACACGTGGTCGTTATGTTCGGAATGCGACATGGCGACGGTCATGCCGGCGTCGTGCAAACGGCGGCTGATGGCGGCGCCCAGGCCGCCCATCCCACCCGTAACGAACGCGATGCGCCGTGTTGAAGCGGACATGGCTGCTCCTCGGAAGAAAGATAAAGGAAGGACGCGCGACGCCCCGCGAGCCCGCGGGGGGCGCGTCGCGTGAAACGTCGCGTGAAACCGCGAAACCACCTTCCGTTTCACTCTAAAGGCGTCGCGTGCCGCTTGGATTGATCCGCGTCAACGGGACGCCTCGCCGGGCCGACTACAGTCACCGGCAATACCCGTACGCCCTCGGAGTCGTTGAAATGCCTGACCAGCATGCCATTCTCGTTCTCAATGCCGGCTCATCCAGCATCAAATTCGGCCTGTTCGATTGCTCGAGCGACGAACCTAAGCGTCAGGCCATCGCCGCCGGCGAAGTCGCGGACATAGGCGCGGGAAACGGCACGGCCACGACGTTCGCCGTCGGCGACGCCGCTGCGCGCCCACTCCCATACCGCGGCGGCGATCCCTACCAAGAGGCGCTGGCGCCGATCGTCGAATGGATGCGCGCACATTGGCCGCACCTGCGTCTGGCCGCGGTCGCGCATCGTGTCGTGCACGGCGGCCGGCACTATGCGGCGCCTGTTCTCGTCGACGACAAGACGCTGCGCGAGTTGCGCACGCTCATTCCGCTCGCACCGCTGCACCAGCCGCATAACATCGACGCGATCGATACGTTACGCAAAGCGTTCCCGGCCGTCCCGCAGGTCGCCGTCTTCGACACGGCCTTTCATCGAACGCTGCCGCGCGTCGAGCAGTTGCTGCCGCTGCCCCATGCGTGGTTCGACGACGGGGTGCGCCGTTACGGCTTCCACGGTTTGTCCTACGAATATCTGTCGGTCGCGTTGGCCGATGCTTTCGGCGAAGCGGCGCGCGGGCGCGTCGTGGCGGCGCACTTAGGCAGCGGCGCAAGCCTGTGCGCGCTCAGCGCATTGCAAAGCGTGGCGACGACGATGGGCTTCTCCGCACTCGATGGCTTGATGATGAGCACGCGTTGCGGGTCGATCGATCCGGGCGTTCTGCTGCACTTGACCGACGTCCGCGGCTTGTCGCACGAAGCGCTCGGCACGCTGCTCTATCACCACTCGGGCCTGCAGGGCGTTTCGGGCCTGTCGGGCGATCCGCGCGTGCTGCTCGAGCACGAGGCAAAGAACGAGCGCGCACGCGATGCGCTCGCGCTTTACGTCCATCGCATCGTTCGCGAAACGGGTGCGCTCGCGACGCTCTTGGGCGGCCTCGACATGCTCGTGTTCACGGCCGGTATCGGCGAACACAGCGCGCCGATTCGCGCGCGTGTCTGCCGCGGACTCGGGCTGTTCGGGGTCGATCTCGACGACGACGCCAATCGCGCGAACGCGCACGTGATTTCGCATCCGACGAGCCGCGTCAAGGTCGTGGTCGAACCGACGAACGAGGCGTGGATTGCCGCGCGCGCCGCGTGGCGTCTCGTCTGCGGACAAGCGGCTATCGCTTGACTTGGATCAGCATGGCGCCCGGCGCCGCCGTCGATGATGGGGCTGTCACCGCTTATCCATCACGAGGCATCCGAAATGTACCAACGCATCCTCGCGCCGATCGACGGCAGCGAAACCTCGGCCCGTGCGTTCGAGACGGCCTTGCGCGTGGCCCGCGAATCCGGCGCGCAGCTCGTGCCGCTTTACGTGGTCGACGTGCCGCTCGTGGGCGCGGATGCGCCCGGATACGACCCTTCGATCGTGCGCGACGCACTGTTCGAGGAAGGCGGCCACGTCAATGCGGACGCGCTTGCGAAAATGCGGGGCGAAGGCCTGTCCGGCGCCCCGCGCATCGTTGAAACGAACCCGCTCGGCGACGACGTCGCCCATTCGATTCTGCGCGTAGCCAACGAGTGGGCCGCCGATCTCGTCGTCATGGGCACCCATGGGCGGCGCGGGTTTCGCCGGCTGATGCTTGGCAGCGTGGCCGAACGATTCGTCCGCATCGCCGCTTGCCCGGTCCTGCTCGTACCGGCCGGCGACACGACACGGCACGTCGAGACGAATTGACCGTGCGTCTCTAGTTTCTGGTTCTTCTTCTCGCTTTTCGTCTCAGATCCCTGCAAAGGCGAACTCGACGCCGTCTCTAGCGTCGAGTGCGCTCACAACGCTTTCGCTCCCTCGCCCTCGGCGCCGGCATCGTGCCGCACGAGCAGCACCGGCATCTGCGCCGTCCGCAGCAGCGACTCGGCGACGCTCCCGAGCAACATCCGCCGCACGCCTCGACGCCCCTGGGTGCCCATGACGATGAGGTCGGCTTCGATCTCTTGCGCCGTGCGCGCAATCACTTCGGCAATGCTGTCGCCGTAAGCATCGATCGCCCGCGCCGCGCCCGCAACGCCATGCTCTCGCAACAATTCGCGGGCTTCGTCGAGCGCGGCGGTCGCCGCATCGACCCGAGCGGCGTCCGCGCCCTGTTCCGGCATATAAACCGCGCCTACGTCGGCAAGCTGAGGCGCATGTTCGACAACGAAAAGCGCGACGACTTCGGCCCCCGCGGCCTTCGCTATCTTGAGCGCCTCGTCGAGCGCGAGCCGTGCGCCACGGCTGCCGTCCACGGCAGCCAAGATCCGTTTGTACATGAGTGTCCTCCCAGGCCTAGGGCCTACGGTTACAAGGCTTGACGACATTCAGTGTGCAAGCGCCGGCCGATGCGGGCATTGACGGGGATCAATCGACGGCGACGCGCGCTTTCTCATCCATTTCCGCGTGCCGGTGTAGGAAAAACCTTACACGGCTTCATCAACGCTTACCGCAGTTTCGTACTGCGCCGATTTTTTTAATGCGTTCGGACTCCGATACTGTCAATCAAGACATCGCCCCGCGACGCAGGCATAGCGACGCGCAATCCCTACCGCCAATCTCCAGAAGGATCCAGACGGAGGTCGTATGCTCCACGAAACACCTTTCGCCGACGATTTAGCGACGGCAACGGGACTCCGGGCTCCGGCATGCGCACCCCGTACGTCCTCACCCGATCGTCCGGCGCAGCAATGCCCCACCTGCTCGATGCGCTCGGCTTGTGTGCCGCATGCGCTGGGCGCCCAAGATTTGACGCGATTCGATTCGATCGTCAGTGCGACGCGCCTCATCAAGCGCGGGGATTCGCTCTATCGCGCGAACGATCCGTTCCAAAGCATTTACGCGATTCGCGCCGGCTCGTTCAAGACGGTCGTCATGCATCGCGACGGCCGCGAGCAGGTCACCGGCTTTCATTTGGCGGGCGAAGTGCTGGGTCTGGACGGCGTCTGCACGGAGCGTCACAGCAGCGACGCTGTCGCCATCGAGGACAGCAGCGTCTGCATCATTCCCTATGCCCTGCTCGAATCGCTTTGCGCCGAATCGAAGGGGTTGCAGCAGCAGGTGCTGCGCATGATGAGCGGCGAGATCGTTCGCGAGTCGTCGCTGATGATGCTGCTCGGCACGATGAGCGCGGAACAGCGCGTCGCGGCCTTCTTGCTCAATCTGTCGAGCCGGATGAAGGCACGCGGCTATTCGCCGGCCGAGTTCAATCTACGCATGACGCGCGAGGAAATGGGCAATTTTCTCGGCATGAAGCTCGAAACCGTGAGCCGGATGTTCTCGAAGTTCAAGCGCGAGGGGCTCGTCCAAACGCACGGCAAGCGGATCCGCATCGTCAATCTCGATGCGCTGGGCCGCGTATGAGCTGCGACCGTTGCGTCACGCGCAGCGACGCCGTCAAGCGCGCACGTCGAGCACCGCTGCTCCCGCGAGCCGTCCTTCTCGGAGATCGGCCAATGCTCGGTTTGCCTCGGCCAGCGGGTAGACCGTGGTCTCTATGTCGAGCGCGATTGCGTCGGCGACCTTCATGAACGTGTGCCCGTCCTCGCGCGTCAAGTTCGCGACGGAGACGACACGGCGCTCGCCCCACAAAATGTCGTAAGGAAAGGAAGGGATGTCGCTCATGTGGATACCGCCGCAGACGACGACCCCGCCTTTGACGACCGCCCGCAATGCCGCCGGCACCAGCGCGCCAACGGGTGCGAAGATCAACGCGGCGTCGAGCGGCCGCGGCGGCGCCTCGTCGCTCGCGCCGGCCCATTGCGCGCCGAGCCTTCGGGCGAGCGCTTGCGCGGCCGTGTCGCCGCGCCGCGTGAACGCATAAACTTCCCGCCCTTGGTGATGGGCTACCTGCGCCACGATATGTGCGGCCGCGCCGAAGCCGTAAATGCCGATACGCGCAGCGTCGCCCGCCATCGACAATGTCCGGTGGCCGATCAGACCCGCGCAAAGCAACGGCGCCGCCGCCACGTCCGAGTAGCGGGCGGGCAAGCGGAAACAGTAGCGGCTGTCGGCCACCGTGCGCTGCGCGTAGCCGCCGTCGATCGTGTAGCCCGTGAAGCCCGGCGCGTCGCATAGGTTTTCCTGTCCGCGCCCGCAGTAGAGGCAATGCCCGCACGTGCGCCCAAGCCATGGGACGCCGACGCGATCGCCGACGGCAAAATCCGTCACGCCTTCTCCCAACGCCGAAACGATGCCGACGACCTCGTGCCCCGGCACGAGCGGGGTCTTCGGGTGCGTCAATTCGCCGTCTACGACGTGCAGATCCGTGCGGCAGACGCCGCAAGTGCGAACGTCGATCAGCAACTGCCCACGCTGCGGCCGCGGATCGGGCAGTTCGCGCGGTTGCAGCACCGGTGAGCGCCCATCGAAAACCATCGCTAGCATGTCGCGCCTCCATTTGCCCCTGGCCATCCGCGAATCGCCCGTCCATCGATCCATGGTCGATCGTTCGCTCGTCCACGTTTGTACGTTTGTCGGCCGACCCGCGCCGATTACAACCGAACAACCGAATTCGTCTGTCCTGTGTTGACCCAGCGCAAGGCGCGCGGGCTGCATTGGCGCGAGGATCGTATCGACGCTTCATCGCCGTTGCGCGCTGTGCAAAGACGGCGCACGCGGCCGATATTCCGCACGCATCCTCGAGGAGGCTACCTATGGACACCCATGCCCACGATCGCGCATGGCAGATCGACGAGCGGGCGCTCGACGCTCACGCCAGCGCATCGGACAAGCTGCGCTTCGCGCTGCGCTACGCCGTGCTGGCGCCTTCTAGCCATAATACGCAGCCTTGGCGATTCATCGTCGACGACGAAGCGGTTACGCTCAACGCCGATCGTCTCCGCGCACTGCCCGTCGCCGATCCCTACGACCGCGAACTCATCATGAGCTGCGGTGCGGCGTTGTTCAATCTGCGCGTCGCCCTGAGCCATTTCGGTCTCGCGTACGCCATCACGCTGTTTCCGTCGCCGGCCGATCCCGACATGCTAGCGCAAGTCCGGCTCGTGCCCGGCGGACACGTCGATGCGAGCCTTGCGCCGCTGTTCGAGGCGATCGTGAAACGCGTCACGACGCGGCAACCGTTCCTCGACGCCCCCGTGGCCGCCGACGTCCGTGAGCGCCTGGCCCAGGCGGTGCAGGCCGAAGGCGCCGAAGTCGCCTGTATCCACGAGGCCGACGAACGCGCGCGGCTGGCCGAATGGATCGCCGAAGCCGATCGCCGTCAATTCGACGACCCGAGATTCAGGCGGGAACTTGCAGGCTGGATCCATTCGAGCCGCCGCGACGACGGCATGCCCGCGTATGCGGAAGGCGTCAGCGCTCTGCTCGACTTCGCCACGCCCGTCGTCACGCTCGCCATTCGAACGTTCGATATCGGCCAGGGCGTGGCGGCCGCGCATCAAGCGCTTGCGTCGGGCTCGCCCCTGCTCGTGTGTATCGCGACGAGCACCGACGACGCGAGCGCTTGGCTCGTGGCCGGGCAAGCGCTGGAACGTTTGCTGCTGACGGGCGTCTCCGAGGGTTTGACGGCATCGTATTTGAATCAGCCGATCGAAGTCGAAGCGTTACGCGAGCGGTTGCGGGCCACGGTCAAGGTCGATGGAGAGCCGCAGTTGCTGATACGGATGGGACGCGGGCCGCAGGTTTCGCATGCGCCGCGGCGCCCGCTGGCCGACGTGGTCTTTTGACGCAGCGGCAGTGCGGCCGCCCGCTTGCGCGACGCCGCAAGCGGGCGTGCCGGAACGCCAAAACGAGGTAACGCGCGCCCGCTACGCGTCGTAAAAACGAAAGTATCCGCTGTGCAATAGCACAGGCTTCTTCCCGATTTCATTCAATAGCTCGCCCGCGGCTTTTTCGATCTCGCGGCGATGCCGCTCGAACGCCGCGATCATGTCGTCCTCACGCAGGGAAACCGCACCGAAATGGTCTTCCAATGCCTCGGCCGTTATTGCGCATTGGACGCGCTCGCCGTCGACGAGCGCAGGGAACGCCAACACCAGATCCCGGCCACAGTATTCGGCCGGCTCTTGCGGGAAACTGATCTGCATGACTGCCACCTCGAAGGACGCGGCTCGGCATGAGTGCCGCCGTTGCGTTCAGCATAGTCGATGCGGCACGCGGGACGGCTTGACCTGAGTCAACCACCCTCACGCGCCGCGCCCCTAGACTGGTCTTTAGGATAGACCAGAGACGATGGGCTCGGGGGCAACCATGAAAGCGCAGATACGCCAGGCGGCAGCGATACGAGCCGCGCTAGCCGCGATCACGGGGTGGATCGCGGCCGGCGGGATGGCGCTCGCGCAGCTGCCGGAACCCACTGCGCTCATCGATCAGCAACATTGCATGTTTTGCCATACGGTGGACCGACCGTTTCTCGCGCCATCGTTTCGGCAAATCGCCGACCGGTATCGCGACGAGCCGCAGGCGCGCGCGATGCTGGAGTCCAAGCTCGTGCATGGCGGCAAGGCGCATTGGGGCGACGTGGCGATGCCGCCTCCCCCCGAGCGCGGCGGGCCGCTGTCGGCCGAAGACGCGCACACGCTCGTGCAATGGGTGCTGAGTCAATGAGCGAAACCGGAAGAACACACGGCAAGACGAGGACACGACCATGCGACTCACCATCCACCTCAGCACGTTCGAAGACACCCACCCGTGCGCCTACGCCATCATTTGGATCGACCGGGACACGCTGCGATGGTCGCGCGAAAGCCACTTCGGCCTGGATTTGCCCGAATGGGGCATCGTTCGCGCGCATCGGGACGCGACGATGCTATGCGGGCCGCATGACGATGCACCGCTTTGCGAGTTGAACGGACTCGATCTAGTCGATGAAACGGGGCCGTTCGAGGGGGAAGCCGGCAGCGCTCAGTTGTGCGGCGACAAAGCATGCGGCCACTGGCACGTGCAATGTATCGACGAGAATCTCGCGCTGCCGGAGAACAGCCTGTTCGCGGACTACGGCGTTTGAAGGCGAGCCGGCCGCGTATAGGCGCGGCTCGTCGTTGCCGCCGGCCGGCCGTTCGCTTATTCGGCCGCTACGGTACGCTGGCGCTGCTCGCCTAGTCCGGCGATCCCGAGCCGCATCGTCTGCCCCGCCTTCAGATAGATCGGGACGGGCTTGATGCCGAGCCCTACGCCGGGCGGCGTGCCCGTCGAGATGACATCGCCGGGCTGCAGACTCATGCATCGGCTCAAATAGGCGACGAGCTCGGCGACGCTGAAAATCATGGTCCGCGTATTGCCGTTCTGATAGCGGTGGCCGTCCACTTCGAGCCACAGGTCGAGCCGTTGCGGATCGGGCACCTCGTCGCGCGTCACGAGCCATGGGCCGATCGGGCCGAACGTGTCGAAGCCCTTGCCTTTGTCCCACTGGCCGCCGCGTTCGATTTGCCATTCGCGCTCGGAGACATCGTTGACGACACAGTACCCTGCGACGTAGTCGAGGGCGTCTGCAGCTTCGACATGCTTGCAATGCTTGCCGATCACGACGCCGAGTTCGACTTCCCAGTCTGTCTTCGTCGAACCGCGTGGAATCTCGACGTCGTCGTTCGGGCCGACGATCGCGCTCGTCCACTTGTTGAACACCACCGGTTCGGACGGTACCGGCAGATTCGATTCGGCCGCGTGGTCGGCATAATTTAAGCCGATGCAGACCATTTTTCCGACTCGGCCGACGCAGGCGCCGATGCGCGCGCCGTCCGGCACGCGCGGCAGCGACGACGCGTCCAGCGCCCGTAGCCGCGCCAAACCGGCGTCGGACAGCGCGTCGCCGGCGATATCGTCGACGACGGACGACAGATCGCGCATGACGCCGTCCGCATCGATCAGCGCCGGTTTTTCCTGGCCCTTCGGGCCGTAGCGAAGAAGTTTCATCGATTACTCGGTTCCAAAAAATAGGGCACAACGTTGGCCCGGCCTAGGCGCTGCTAGGCCATTGAGCCATTCGGCGCGGTGCGCACGCGATACGGCCGCCTGCCCTCAGTTCGACCAGCCGCCGTCGATCAAATGAATCTGCCCCGTCGTGAAGGCCGCCTCGTCCGACGCGAGATAGGCGGCGAGCGCCGCGATCTCCTCGGGCCGGCCGATCCGGCCCATCGGCTGGCGCGCAACGAACGCGGCCTCGACTTCGGCGACGCTCTTGCCCTGCGCTCTCGCCTGCTCGGCGATGCGCGCCGTCAGCGACGGCGACGCCACCGTGCCGGGACAAATCGCGTTGCAGCGTATGCCACGCGTCACGAAATCGGCTGCCACGGCCTTCGTGAGGCCGATCACGGCCGCTTTCGTCGTGCCGTAGACGAAACGATTGGGCACCCCTTTGACGCTCGAGGCCGCGGACGCGAGATTGACGATCGAGCCGCCGCCGCGTTCGAGCATGCTAGGCAGAAACGCCCGTATTGTGCGATACATCGAGCGAACGTTCAGGTCGAACGAAAAATCCCAATCCTCCTCGCTGCATTCGAGGATCGTGCCGGCATGCACGAAGCCGGCGCAATTGACGAGCACGTCGACACCGCCGATCGCTTTCGCCAGATCGGCGATCGCCGCCGGATCGCGCACATCGAGCGCCTGCGATTCGAACGGCGCGCCGGCGAGCAAATCGGCGCGGATGTCGGTCGCGATCACACGTGCGCCCTCTTTCGCCAGGCGCTCGGCGCACGCACGCCCGATGCCTTGCGCCGCGGCCGTCACGAGCGCGGTCTTGCCGGCCAGACGCGTAGCCGGCGGCGCAGGGAAAGTCGTTGCAATTGCGGTCATGGTTTGCGGGACTCCATCGAAAGAAACCGTTCAAAGACGCCGCTAAGGCGCGCGGCGCAACCTTCATAGGCAAATGCGACGCGCATTCGTTCACGCGCGATGCGCGTGCGTCCTACGCATTTACGCGCTGACGCACTTTGCGCTTATCCGTTTATCCGCCTATGCGCTCACGCGCCCGGCGCCGGCGCGCGCGGATCGAGCAAACCTTCGGCGCGCAGGTCGTGCCACAGCGCGCCGGGGATCGGCGCCGCGAAGGCGCGCACGTTCTGCTGCAACTCGCGCGCGCTGCTCGCCCCCGTCAGCACGCTCGCTACCGCAGCGTGCGCGTACGGAAACTGCAGCGCCGCGCTGGGCAACGCGACGCCATGAGCGTCGCAAACCGCTTCGATGCGTGCGACGCGCTCGACAACCGCTTCGGGCGCCTCGCCGTAATTGAACTTTAGGGCGCTCGATTCCGCGCCGGCTGCCCCATTCGGATGCCGCACGCCGCGCGCAAGGATGCCCGAATTGAAAGCGCCCCCAAGCAGAATCGATACGTCTCGCCGCTCGCATTCGGGCAGCAGTTCATCGAGCGTCTGTTGTTCGAGCAGCGTATAGCGGCCCGCCAGGAGCGCGCAATCGATCTCGAACTCGCGCATCGCGTCGAGCACCGCGGCGGCCTCGTTCACGCCGAGCCCCACGGCGCGCACGGCGCCCGACGTGCGTAGGTCGTCGAGCGCACGGAAGCCGCCGTCGCTCAACTGACGCCAATAATGCGCGCTGTGCTCGCCGTGCGTGAGCGCGCCGATGTCATGCACGAGCAAGATGTCGATGCGCGCGACGCCGAGCCGCTGCAAGCTGTGCTCGAAGGATCGCAGGATCCCCTCGTACGTATAGTCGTAGACCGGCGCAAACGGCAACGGCCGCGCCCATCCGTCGCGCGCGGCGCGGGCTGCTTCGCTCCGGTCGGGCAGCATGAGCCGCCCGGCTTTCGTCGACAGCACGTAGCTGTCCGGGTCGCGTTCGCGCAGCGCGGCGCCGACATAGTGCTCGCTCTTCGTGTAGCCGTAGTAAGGCGCGGTATCGAACAGCCGTATGCCGGCTTCCCAAGCCGCGTCGATGGTGGCGCGCGCGTCGGCTTCGCCGACATCGCGGTAGAGTCCCCCTAGACCCGCACACCCCAGGCCCAAGGCGGTGACTTCGAGCGACGTGCGGCCGATACGGCGCCGCGCCTCGACGGCCGCGCCGGCGCTCATGCGCCCACCCGCGCGGGCGAGACCGGCACGACCGGCAGGCAGCCTGGCCCGATCGGCTCGAATGCCTTGTACGTCAAAATGAACTCCTGGTGACCGAGCATCTCCGACTTCGACCGTTCGCCGCGGCCCACGGCCAGCGTCGTGTCGAAAATCTCCCTGCCGACTTCGTCGAGCGACCCGCGGCCTTCGAGAATGCGGCCCGCGTCGATGTCCATATCGCCCGACAGATTGCGATACGTCGCCGGGTTGGCGCAAATTTTGACGACGGGAGACACGGCGGAGCCGACGACCGAACCGCGCCCCGTCGTAAACAGGATGACGTGGCAACCGCAAGCGATGAGCTCGCCGATTTCCGCGTTGTCGCTGATGTTCGGGAAACCGAATCGGGGTTCGCCGTCGGGGACGACGTCGAGCAGATACAGTCCCCCCGTCGGCGGGATGTCGCCGGGTTTGACGATGCCGACGATCGGCGAGGCGCCGCTCTTCGCATAGGCGCCGAGCGATTTCTCCTCTTGCGTCGTGAGGCCGCCGTCCGCGTTGCCGACGGCGAAGCTGCCGTGCCCCATGATCGTGTAGTAGCGCGCCGCCTTTTCGACGCAAGCGACGATGGCCTCGCCCAGCTCCGGCCGCGCCGCACGCGCTTTCATGTGATATTCGCAGCCGACGAGCTCGCCCGTTTCCTCGAACACGCATGCCGCACCGCGTCCGATCATCGTATCGAAGGCGCGGCCGACCGCCGGATTGGCCGTGATGCCGCTCGTGCTGTCCGACCCGCCGCATACGGTGCCGACGACGAGTTCATCGAGGCCCATCGGCACAGGACGCATCTGCGCGAGCGTGCGCCGCGCGCCCTTGACCCATTCCACGCCGCGCGCGATCGTGCTGCGCGTGCCGCCGGTCTCCTGGATCGTGAGCACTTCCACGGGCCGCCCGCTTTCGCGCACGAGATCGACCAAATGGTGCTTGTTCATGCTTTCGCAGCCGAGCGAAACGAACAGCACGGCGCCGACGTTGGGATGCGTCGCGATCCGCGCCAGCATCTTCTGTGCGTAAGCATTCGGATAGCAGCCCGGAAACCCGATCAAATGCACGTCCGGTTCGGCGTCGTGCGCGTTGATCGCTTCGAACATGCTGTCGGCGTCGGTCAAGCGCGGCGCGAATTGCCCGACGATCTCGCGCGCGACATGATGCGCGCACTCGACGAGATAAGCGACGGCTACGACGTTGCGGATGCCTTTGCGCCCGTCGTTGCGCGCGTAGCCGAGAAGCGGGGCGGAATCGGAGTGGAGCGCGTTCATGAACGTTTCCGCTAAAGAGTCAATCGTCGTGCTCGACATAGGCGTGCCCTGCGTCGAGCGTGTAAGTGGGCAAATAGTCGCTTTCGAGGTTGTGCGTGTGCAGATGCTCGCCCTTGGCGACGTCCCGCGTGGCATGGCCGATCGGCGCTCCGTAGCGCAAGATCTTCTCGCCGGCTGTCAACGCACGGCGCGCCAGTTTGTGGCCGAGGGAGACGGTCGCGGGCAGCACGACCGTCTCGCCGTCGACCTCGAGCGCCGTACCGGCCTCGAGCGTCGCCGCGGCGATGAGACAGTTGTCGTCGGGAGAAAGCAGCAGCAGGCGCGAATCGAGTGTCATAGCGGCTCACTCCTGGCTGCCGGCGACGCGGGCGATCATGAGCGAGCCCAAGATGATGGCCCCGTAGATCGCTTGAATCCAGAACGACGGCACCTGCGCGAGCGTCAGCAAGTTCTGCACGACACCCAGCAGCAAAACGCCGGTCAGCGCGCCGAGCATCGTGCCTTTGCCGCCGTCGAGCGAAATGCCGCCGATGACGGCCGCCGCGAAGACCGTGAAAATCATCCCGTTGCCTTGGTTCGCATTGATGGCGCCCACGTAGCCTGTGACGACGAGGCCGCCGACCGACGCCAGCATGCTGCCGAGGACGAACACGCCCCAAACGACACGCTCGACGCGAATGCCCGCCGCCCGCGCGGCTTGCGCGTTGCCGCCGATCGCATAGAGCGCGCGGCCGATGCGGTGATAGCGCAGCATGAATGCGGCGACCCCGAACGCCACGGCGGCGAGCCACACCGACAACGGCAGCCCGAGCACCGTGACGGTAGCGAGCGCGAAGAAGGACGGCGGCATGTCGAACAGCGTGCCGCCCTTCGTCGCGCCGACGAGCATGCCCCGCAACACGATCAGCATGGCCAGCGTGACGATGAACGCGTTGAGCCGAAGCCGCACGACGAGCAGGCCGTTGATCCAGCCGATCGCCGCGCCCACGGCGACGATCGCGACGAGCCCGGCAAGCGGCGGCCACTGCCAGCCGAAGCCGGCCGACGTGGCGGGCATGACGAGCATGGCCCCGAGCGCGGGGGCGAAACCCACGGTCGACTCGAGGGAAAGATCGAACTTGCCGACGATGACGATCAGCGATTCGGCCAATACGACGAGCGCGAGGGCGGCCGATGCGCCGAGCACGCTGATCAGGTTGGCGCGCGTCAGAAAGCTCGGACTGACCCATGCCCCCACTGCGATCAACAGCGCGAGCGCGGGCAGCAGCGCGAGATCGCGCCAACGGGCGAAATCGATACGCAGGCCGCGCCCCTGCTCGGCCCTTGCAACGGCAAATCCGGCCGAGGCCTGAGGCCCCGGGCTCGACAAACTAGGCTTCATTGAGATCCACTCCTTCGATCGATGCGATCAATTCGTGATCGGCCCATCCGGCAGCGAACTGCGCGACGATGCGCCCGCGGAACATGACGAGCACGCGATCGCAGCCGCGCAAGTCGTCGAGTTCGCCGCTCGCGACGATGACGGCGCGCCCCGCTTCCCGCGCGCGTTCGGCCATTCCCAGCAGGGCTTCCTTCGATTTGACGTCGACGCCTGCTGTGGGATCGATGAGGACGAGCACGCGCGGATCGGTCGCGAGCGCCCGCGCCATCACGACTTTTTGCTGATTGCCCCCGGAGAGCCCCGACACCGGCGCAAGCGGCCCAGGCGCGACGATGCCGAGGGCGTCGATCGCTTCGCGCGCGAGGCGCGCCTTAACCGAAGGCGGCGCAAATCCGAAGGCGGCCAACCGCCTGGCGAGCGTCATCGTCGCGTTCTCCGCGATCGATTGCGTCAGCACGAGCCCTTCCTTATGACGATCCTTCGGCACGCAGCCGACGCCGGCATCGAGCGCCGCCGGCACATCGCCGTAAGGCAGCGCGACGCTCGCTCGGTCATGCGAAAACACGCGCACCTCGCCGGCGCGCGGCCGCCTCAGCCCCGCGATCGCTTCGGCGACGCTCGTGCGCCCGCTGCTCGTCGCCCCGGTCAATCCGACGACTTCGCCGCGCCGCACGCAAAGCGACACATCCTCGAAACCCTCGCCGCCGAGCCCTCGAACCTCCAACGCGGGCGGTGCGTCGCCGATGGGCGCGCGGCGCGACGCATCGCCGCCGGCGACGCCCCCCGCCTCGCCCGTCATGGCCTCGATCAGGGCCTCGCGCGGCAGATGTTCGACGCTCGACGTCAAGATGCGGCGCGCGTCGCGCAGCACCGTGACGGCTTGGCAAATCTCGTACACCTCTTGCAAATGGTGCGAGATGAATAGAAACGTCACGCCCTCGCGCTGGAGCGTTTCGATGCGATGAAAAAGCCGCTTGATCTCGTCGCCGTCCAACTGCGCCGTGGGCTCGTCGAGAATGATGAAGCGCGCACCGTGCGACAGCGCCCGCGCGATTTCGACGAGTTGACGCGCTTCGACACCCAGATCGCCGCAGCGCGCATCTTCGCGCACGTCGATACGCCAGTGATCGAGTAGCGCGCGCGCCTCCTTGCGCATCGCGCGCCAGTCGATGATGCCGCGGCGAACCGGCTGGCGATTGACGAACAGATTCTCGGCGACGCTCAGATCGGGGATGACGGTCGAATGCTGATAGACGCACGCCACGCGCTCGCGCCACGCGTCCCGGTCGGCGATCGGCGGCGCGATCTCTCCGCCGAAGCGAATCTCGCCTTGGTCGGGTTTTCGCAGGCCCGTCAGCAGCGAGACGAGCGTCGATTTGCCGGCGCCGTTGCGTCCGACGAGCGCATGCGATTCGCCCGGCATGACGCGTAGCGAGACGTCGGACAGCGCCGTCGTCGGACCGAAGCGCTTGCTCGCGCCGCGGACCTCGACGACGGGCATCGCCTCATACCCTGCTGCTGCCTCGGATGAGAAAGGAACGGCGCTCATGTCGGCTCGCTCGGTTGCTCGATGGTTAGGCGGCTCGATACGCTTACTTCAGCGTATTGCCCCACAGTGTCTTGTCGTCGACATTCGCCTTCGTGACGAGCGGCGCCGGCAACTGATCTTCGAGAATGCCGGGTGCAAGCTCGATGATCGTGCTGTCGTGATCGGTCGGACCGGGCTTGAAGGTCTTGCCCGCCAGCGCTTCCTTCATGTACCAAAGCCCGTACTTCGCATAGCTGTCGGCCGGCTGCGAAACGGTCGCATCGATCTCGCCCTTGCGAATCGCATCGAACTCCTGCGGAATCCCGTCGTTGCTGACGATGACGATGTGCTTCGGATTACCCACGGGGAACAGCATCTGCTTGCGGCGCAGCGTCTGCAGCGTCGGCGACAGGTAAACCCCTCCCGCTTGCATGTAGATCCCCTTGACGTCGGGGTTCGCGGTCAAGAGGCTGTCGAGTGCGGACGCGGCCACATCCCCTTTCCAGGCGGCCGGGATTTCGAGCACCTTCAGCTTCGGGTAATGGTTCTTGACGCAACTCCGGAAGGCTTCCGAGCGGTCGCGTCCGTTGACCGATGCGAGATCGCCCATGATCTGTACGACCTTGCCGGCCGAGACGTGATCGCCGATGTACTTGCACGCCTTCTCGCCGTAGGCCCGATTGTCGGCGCGAACGACCATGGCGACCTTGCCCTGCGTGGGCGCGACGTCGACGGCCACCACGGGCACGTGCTTGGCCGCGGCTGCGTCGAGCGCGCGGCTGATCGCGGCGGAATCGAGCGGCCCGGTCACGATGCCCTTCACGCCTTGATTGAGCAGATTGTTGATGTCGGTGATCTGCTGCGCCGGATCGCCGTTCGAGTTGACGGGCGCGAGCATGTCGACGCCGAGCTCTTTGGCGTACTGCGGCAGATAGTTGTTGTAGGCCTGCCAGAACGGCGAAGTGAGAAGCGGCAGATTTGCGCCGACGGTATCGGTTGCGGCCTGCACGGCGGGCGCTGCGGCGCCCATCATGCCGGCTGCGGCAGCCAGCGCGGCGCCGCGGCGCACCCAAGCTCGCTTACCCGCGCCCGGCGAAAAGAAATCGCCGATCGCCCGTGTTGCCCTAGCAGCCCTAGTCGCCCTTGTCCCAACCACACGAGTTGCCCAATGCCCGGCTTCAGCCGGCTCGATGCTGAACGTCATAGTCGTCTCCGTCTCCAGTGATGCGTCGGTAGGACGCAACGCTAAGGGCTCTTCGAGCCCGATTCTCATGGTCCGCTCTGCGGCGGCTTCGCTATGCTGCGTGTTTTGGCTATTTCGACTGTTCGGCTGATAGGCGGCCTCGACCACCGCCCCGACCGGTTGCTCCATCAAACGTAATCGGCTACAAATCGTTCATGGATGAATGCATTATTCATATACGGATGATCGTCCGTCAAGCACGACGATTGCCGGTGTTTTCCCTTACTCCTTACGCCGCGAGGCAGCGACACCTGTGAAACCAGCCAAGCAAACCGCCGCGAACGAGACGGTGCCCGAAACGCCAGCCGATGAAGCGGAACGCTATCGCGCGCCTGCGCTCGATAAGGGGCTCGACATTCTCGAACTGCTGTCCGAACAAGAAGACGGGCTCACGCGGGCCGAGATCATGAAAGCGCTGGGGCGCAATGCGAGCGAGATCTACCGTATGCTCGAGCGCCTTGTCGTTCGGCAATACGTCGTGCGCTCGCCCGCCGGGGATCGCTACTCGCTGAGCCTGAAGTTGTTCGCGCTTGCGCATCGCCATCCGCCGATGAATCGATTCATCGCGGAGGCCTTGCCCGTGATGCAGGCCTTTGCCGAGCAAGCCGAACAGTCGTGCCATCTCACCGTCTACGATCGCGGCAATCTGCTCGTGATCGCGCAAGTCGATGGCCCGGGCACGTGGGGGTTGTCGATTCGTCTCGGCTCTCGCGTCGGGCTGATCGATACAGCGTCGGGGCAAGTCATGCTCGCGTTTCAGAGCGAGACGGAGCGCGCGCGCATGCTCGCCGAGCACACGAAGGTCAAAGGCGAGATCGCACTCGGCGATGCCGCGCTCGCCTCGCTGTTCGCCGCCATCCGCGAAGAGGGCCATCTGCGCAAAGACAGCGCGCAGACGTTCGGCGTGACCGACGTTTCGTTCCCGATCCTCGGGCCGTCGGGCCAGGCGATCGCGTCGCTGACGACGCCGTATATGCGGCGCATCGACGAATACGTCGCGCCTTCGCTCGAGGACGTAACCGCCATGCTCGGCGCGGCCGCGCTCAAGCTGTCGATGAACGAAACACACTGACGGGGGCGCCTGCGCGCAGGCGCCGCTCAAGTTCGGCCTCGATCGGCCGTTAACTCAGGGAACATGAGCATCTGCGCGGCATCGCATCGCCCGAGCGGATTGTCGCGGAACACAAAGCATCCACACATGAAACCAGGCACACGGAACGAACCGACAGGACTCGATACAACGGACGCGACGCCGGTCGACCTCTTCGACCTCACGCCGACCTCGCTCTGGCTCGAGGACTACAGCCGGCTGCGCGCGCTATTCGACGCGTGGCGGGAACAAGGCGTGACCGATCTGCGCGCCTTCCTCGAGGCCGACACGCGCCGCGTCGCGCAATGCTCGGCATGCATCCGCGTACTGAAGGTCAACCGGCGCACGCTGGAGATGTACGGCGCGCGCGACTTCGAAGAACTCTGCGCGCGGCTGGATCACGTCCTGCGCGACGACATGCTCGAGGCGCACGTCGACGAGCTCGTGCAGATGTGGTCCGGCAACGGCTCGTTCGAAAGCAAGAGCGTGAACTACACGCTCGACGGCCGGCGTATGGACATCTTGCTCAAAGGCGTCATGCTGCCCGGACATGAAGCGTCGTGGGATCGCGTGCTCGTCGCCATCGACGACATCACCGCGCTCGAAGATGCGCGCCGGCGCGCGGCCGCGAGCCAACAGTATGCGCAAGGCTTGTTCGAGTACGCGCCCGTTTCGCTCTGGATCGAAGACTTTCGCCGTATCAAAGTGCTCATCGACGAAGTGCGCGAGCAAGGCATCGTCGATTTCCGCACGTTCACGGACGTTCACCCCGAGTTCGTCGATCGGTGCATGGCCGAAATCGTCGTGCTCGACGTGAACCGCTACACGGTCGGCCTGTTTAAGGCCGCGGACAAGACATCGTTGCTCGGCCGCTTGCCGGAAGTGTTCCGCGACGATATGCGCCCGCATTTTAGGGAGCAACTGATCGACCTATGGGAAGGCCGCCTCTTTCAGCAGCGAGAAGTGCTGAACTACTCGCTCGACGGCAACGAAGTGCACCTGCATTTGCAGTTCTCCGTGTTTCCGGGCCATGAAGCCGAATGGGACCTCGTGCTGCTCGCGCTGACCGACATCACCGCGCGCAAGAAAGCCGAGGCGTACCTCGAGTATCTCGGCAAGCATGACGTCCTGACGAAGCTGAAAAACCGCTCCTTCTACGTCGATGAGCTCAATCGGCTCGAACGCAAGGGCCCGTTCCCCGTCAGCGCGATCATCGTCGATCTGAACGAGCTGAAAACCGTCAACGATCAACTCGGCCACGCGGCGGGCGACGCCCTGCTTCGGCGCGCGGGCGAAGCCCTCGCCAAGGCGATTCAGAAACCGTATCAAGCGGCGCGAATAGGCGGAGACGAATTCGCCGTGTTGTTGCCGGGCGCGAACGAGCGCGAGACCGAAGTCGTCGCCGAGAGCATTCGGCAGATCGTCGAACTCAACAACCAGTTTTATTCCGGCCCCACGTTGAGCTTTTCGATGGGATGCGCTACATGCGACCGCGGCGAGCGCATCGAAGCCATGCTGCGCGAGGCCGATGCCGCGATGTACGAAGACAAGCGCCGCCATCACGCACCCGAGGCGACGGCCAAAGACTCGTCGCCGTCTGCCTGACGTCACAACCGCTTGACAATCTATCTATCGGTAGATAACGTTCCCGATATGGACACGACGACGAAACCGGTGCGCGAACAGATCCTCGACCACGCGATCACGCTGATGATGCTGCGCGGGTACAACGGATTCAGCTATCGCGATCTGTCCGAACTCGTCGGCGTAAAAACGTCGAGTATCCATTACTACTTTCCGTCGAAAGACGACCTGGTGCTCGAAGCCGTTCACGCCTACTCCCTGGAAGTGCACGCAGCGGTTCAAACGATCGATGCATCGTTGTCCGCCCAGGCGAAGCTCGCGAAGTTCACGAAGCTCTTTGGGCGCACGCTCGGCGACGGCGACCATATTTGCCTGTGCGGAATGCTCGCCGCCGACATCGAAACGTTGCCCGAACCGGTCAGGCTGGCCGTCCAGGCGTTCTTCAAGGCAAACGAAGCCTGGCTGGCCTCGGTCTTCGCCGAGGGCGCGAAGGACGGGACGGTGACCACGGGCGCGAAGCCCGAGCAAGCGGCTCGCGCGTTTTTCGCGGCACTGCAAGGTGCGGGATTGACGAGCCGGTTGTTTAGAGCGAAGAGCCGGCTCGACGAAGTCGAAGTGTCTTTCAAGTTACCGAAGTAACGCGGGCGACGCGCCGGGGCGCCGGCGCCCACAAAAAAGCCCAGGCCTTCGAAGAGCCTGGGCAAACACCACCGGGAACCCCAGCGGCTCGGAGAAGCTCGGCGATGCGCGGCTTGCGCATCGCCGAATGCATCGACGCCCGATACCGACTGCTTAATTGTGCTGATAAACCTGCGGCGAATAGGAGCTGGCGGCACCGTCGCTTACGGGGCGGCCCGCTTGCGACGCACCTTCGACCGCCGGCCCATAGCCGCTCGTGTCGGCTTGCGCGATACCTTGCTGCGCGCTGACGCGTTGTTCCGCCGCTTGGATGTTATCGGGATAGTGCTGCCAGTCGCGCGGGTTGTAACCGGCGCGCTCGACGCGCACCAAGTCGGCGCGGACTTGCTCGCGCGTCAGCGGTTGATTCGATTGCGCGAACGACGCGACGGGAGCGATAAGGGCCACGGCGACAGCGACTTGCTTGATAAGCGTGTTCATGATTGAGACCTCCGAATACTGTTTTACGGGCTGCGAACACGGTTGTGTGCAGCAGGTGAAGTCAGTGTAGGCCTAGGGTCTTCCCTGATAAAGATGGGATTTCAGAATTCATTGGTGCCGCAGGGCTAACAATCGGGCGTGTCCGCGGCACCGTCGTTGCGCAGCTCGCGAGCGCCGCCGGGCGACTTCGCCGACAATTGCGTTGCAATGACAAAACGATTCGGAGGAGGCGTTCCATGGACCGCTTCGTTGCAATGAGGGTTTTCGCTCGCGTCGTCGAATCCCACAGTTTCGTGAAGGCGGCCGAGTCGCTGCAGATGGCTGCGCCGCAGGTTTCACGCATCGTCCAGGCGCTGGAAGCCCATTTGGGCGCGCGCCTGCTCAATCGCACGACGCGCAGCATCAGCGTGACCGACGACGGCGAGGCCTACTATCACCGCTGCATCCGCGTGCTGGCCGAAGTCGAGGAAATGGAGGCCGAGCTGACGCACGCCAAGCTCAACCCCAAGGGGCGGCTGAAGGTGAATCTGCCGGCGCTGATCGCGAAAATGCTCATCATCCCGGCGCTGCCGGATTTCTTCGAGCGGTACCCCGACATCGAAATCGAAATGGGGTTGAGCGATCGGCAGGTCGACATCGTCGAGGAAGGTGTCGACTGCGTGATCCGCACCGGCGAACTCGAGGATTCGGGGCTCGTCGCGCGGCGGCTCGGCAATATGCGGCGCGTGACCTGCGCGTCGCCCGCTTATCTGGAGAAGTACGGCGAGCCCAAGACGATCGAAGACTTGCGCGACCACATCGGCGTCAATTACGTGTCGAGCAACACGGGCCGTTTGCGCGCGTGGGATTACGTCGTAGACGGCGTGGTTCGAACCGTCGATATGCGAGGTCTCATCGCCGTGAACGACGTCGATGCGTACATCTCCTGCGGTTTGAACGGCCTCGGATTGCTCAAGAGCGCTCTGTACGCCGTCGCCCCTTACCTGGAGACCGGCGAGTTGCGAGAAGTGTTGACGGACTATTGCTCATCGCAACGCCCGATCTCGATCATGTATGCCCGCAATCGCCATTTGCCGCGCAAGGTGCGTGTGTTCGCCGATTGGGTGGCCGAGGTGTTCGCCCGAGAGCCGCTCATGCAAGAGCAAAGCCGCGCGAAGGCCAAGGTTACGGCCGAAGCGGCGTGACAGAGACGGCGCGTTGCGCCCAGCGATCCGCAATGGCTTGGTCGATGGGGCCGCGCCCCGCTTTGCCGCGGCACGCGGACACAAAAAACCCGCATCGCCAAAACGGCTTGCGGGTTTATGTTTGGTGCTAACTGCGGTGCCGCGCTGCGCGCGGACACGCGTCAACGGACAACCATTCACGAACGATGGTGGGTGCTGAGAGGCTCGAACTCCCGACCTACGCCTTGTAAGGGCGCCGCTCTACCAACTGAGCTAAGCACCCGTTCGCGAAACTTTGCTTCGCAGCACTCGGCTGCCCTGCCGCCTACGCGAACATCGGGAAATTCGACATTCACTAGCCAGCGAGCCCGCTAGTTTAGCGCATCCTTCAGCGCTTTGCCAGGTTTAAATTTCGGCACCTTCGCCGCCTTGATCTTGATCGCGGCGCCGGTGCGCGGATTGCGGCCTGTGCGCGCCGTACGCTTGCCGACGGCGAACGTGCCGAAGCCGACGAGGGTCACGGTGCCGCCCTTCTTGAGTGCGGCCTTGACGCCGCCGATCACGGCGTCGAGCGCCCGTCCTGCCGCCGCCTTCGATAGATCCGCTTGTTGGGCGATGTGGTCGATCAGTTCCGTCTTGTTCATCCGAATCCCCGATGATGAATGTTGTGGACAATCGCGAGAGCGCCGCGAGGCGCCCGAAAGGAGTAGAGAAGCACAGCCGATGCTGAGCCCGCCCATTAAAAGTAGCCGAAACAGCAGTGTCAACAAGGGTTGCGCCGGATCCCGTTCGGGGCGGGCATTGCAGGCGCAAGGCGCATGAGCCGCGCGGCGCATCGCGCACAGGCGTAAAAAAACCGCGGGCGGCGTATGTGACGCCGCTCGCGGTTTCTTGGGTTGGCCGCGCGAGGCGGCCGGTCATCAGTGCTTGACGACTTCGGTGGCTGCGTCCTTGCTCGCATCGGCCGCCACGGGCGCGGCTTTCGGCTCTTCCTCGGCCAGCGGCTCCGGCACGCGTTCGAGCGCCAGTTCGAGCACCTTATCGATCCAGCGAACCGGCACGATCTCGATCGCGTTCTTCACGTTGTCGGGGATATCCGCCAAATCCTTGACGTTCTCCTCCGGAATCAGCACGAGCTTGATGCCGCCGCGATGCGCCGCCAACAGCTTTTCCTTGAGCCCGCCGATCGGCAGCACTTCGCCGCGCAACGTGATCTCGCCCGTCATCGCCACATCGGCGCGCACGGGAATGCCCGTCAACACCGACACGAGCGCCGTCGTCATGGCAATGCCGGCGGACGGACCGTCCTTTGGCGTCGCACCTTCCGGCACGTGGATGTGGATGTCCTGCTTCTCGAACGCCTCGTCCTTCACACCGAGCCGCCGCGAACGCGAACGCACCACGGAGCGCGCCGCTTCGACGGACTCCTTCATCACGTCGCCGAGCGAACCCGTGCGAATGACGTTGCCCTTACCCGGCATCACAGCCGCTTCGATCGTCAGCAGGTCGCCGCCCACTTCCGTCCAGGCGAGGCCCGTGACCTGACCGATTTGGTTCTCCTTCGCGGCAAGACCGAAGTCGTACTTGCGCACGCCGAGGAACGTGTCGAGATTGGGGCCGTCGACCTTGATCGCGCCGTCCGCCTTCTTGAGCAGCAGCATCTTCACGACCTTGCGGCAGATCTTCGACACTTCGCGCTCGAGCGAGCGAACGCCGGCCTCACGCGTGTAGTAGCGAATGATGTCGCGGATCGCCTGCTCGGTGACCTCGATCTCGCCGTCGCGCAAGCCGTTGTTCTTCTTCTGCTTGGGCAGCAGATAACGTTGCGCGATGCTGACCTTCTCGTCTTCCGTGTACCCCGACAGACGGATGACTTCCATCCGGTCGAGCAGCGGAGGCGGAATGTTCAGCGAGTTCGACGTCGCGACGAACATCACGTCCGACAGATCGAAATCGACTTCGACGTAGTGATCGGCGAACGTGTGGTTCTGTTCCGGGTCGAGCACTTCGAGCAACGCCGAGGACGGATCGCCGCGGAAATCCATCCCCATCTTGTCGACTTCGTCGAGCAAGAAGAGCGGATTGCGCACGCCGACCTTGGTCAGGCTCTGCAAGATCTTGCCCGGCATCGAGCCGATGTACGTACGGCGGTGGCCGCGGATCTCGGCCTCGTCGCGCACGCCGCCCAACGCCATGCGCACCAACTTGCGGTTCGTTGCGCGCGCAATCGACTGGCCAAGCGACGTTTTACCGACGCCGGGAGGCCCGACGAGGCAGAGAATCGGCGCTTTCACCTTGTCCACGCGCTGTTGCACCGCGAGGTACTCGAGAATGCGTTCCTTGACTTTTTCGAGGCCGAAGTGATCTTCGTCGAGCACGCGCTCGGCGTTCGACAGGTCGTTGTTGACCTTGCTCTTCTTCCGCCACGGCAACGCGATGAGCGTGTCGATGTAGTTGCGCACGACGGTGGCCTCAGCCGACATCGGCGACATCAGTTTGAGCTTCTTCAGTTCCGAATCGGCCTTCTTCTTGGCTTCCTTCGGCATGCGAGCCGCTTCGATGCGCTTCTCGAGTTCCTCGAGATCCGCGCCCTCTTCGCCTTCGCCGAGTTCCTTCTGGATCGCCTTGACTTGCTCGTTGAGGTAGTACTCGCGCTGGCTCTTCTCCATCTGACGCTTGACGCGGCCGCGGATGCGCTTTTCGACCTGCAGGATGTCGATTTCGGCTTCGAGCTGGGCAAGCAGGTGCTCGAGGCGTTCCACGACCGGGAACATCTCGAGAATGTGCTGCTTTTGATCGAGCTTGAGCGGCAGGTGCGCGGCGATCGTATCGGCCAGGCGCCCCGCTTCGTCGATGCCCGCGAGCGACGTCAGAATCTCCGGCGGGATCTTCTTGTTCAGCTTCACGTACTGATCGAACTGCGACACGATCGCGCGGCGCAACGCCTCGGTCTCGGCGCTGTCGGCGTGGTCCGGTTCGAGCGGCATCACTTCGCAGGAGAACTGCGTTTCCTGCTCTTCGATCGACAGCGTTTTGGCACGCTGCAAACCTTCGACCAGCACCTTCACGGTGCCGTCGGGCAATTTCAGCATTTGCAGGATGTTGGCGATACACCCTACTTCATACATGTCTTTTTCGGTCGGCTCGTCCTTGGCCGCGGTCTTTTGGGCGACGAGCATGATGTGCTTGCCTCCCTCCATCGCGACTTCGAGCGCTTTGATCGATTTCGGCCGCCCCACGAACAGCGGGATAACCATATGCGGGAAAACGACGACGTCTCGCAACGGCAGCAGCGGGAGCGTGGTGCGCTCTTGAGGGAGGAGTTGGGTTCCTGACATTTCATTTCCCCATGAGTGGAATCAGTTCGTTCGGTAGTTGAGGCCCGCGGTACGAATTGCAAGCCTACGCGTGCGGGAAAGTTCGATGTATACAGAGAAGCGGTCAGTGTTACCCACAAGATAAACGAAAAAAGCCGTTCACGTCTCCATGAACGGCCGTTCCTGCGAAACCTTTAGGCCTCATCAATTCGAGCCCGCTACCTTGGGCGCTTCTTCATAGATGAGCAAGGGCTTGCCGTCGCCGTCGATGACGTTATCGTCGAGAATGACTTTGCTGACCCCTTTCATTGCCGGCAATTCGTACATGACGTCGAGCAACGCCTGTTCCAAGATCGAGCGCAAGCCGCGTGCGCCCGTCTTGCGGCGGATCGCCTTGCGCGCCACGGCCTGCAGGGCCGTCGGCCGAATCTCGAGCTCGACGCGCTCCATCGCGAACAGCTTGCTGTACTGCTTGACCAAGGCGTTCTTCGGCTCCACCAAGATTTTCATCAGCGCAGCTTCGTCAAGTTTTCCGAGCGTCGCCACGACAGGCAAGCGGCCAATCAGTTCGGGGATCAACCCGAATTTGATCAAATCTTCGGGCTCGACTTCGCGCAGGACTTCACCCGCGTCGCGCTCCTGCTTGCTCTTCACGCTCGCGCCGAAACCGATCCCCGTTTTTTCCGTACGATCGGTAATGACTTTTTCGAGCCCGTCGAACGCGCCGCCGCAAATGAACAAAATGTTCGTGGTGTCGACCTGGATGAAATCCTGGTTCGGGTGCTTGCGGCCGCCCTGAGGGGGCACCGAAGCCATCGTGCCTTCCACGAGCTTGAGCAGGGCCTGCTGCACGCCCTCGCCCGACACGTCGCGCGTGATCGAGGGGTTATCCGACTTACGGCTGATCTTGTCGATTTCGTCGATGTAGACGATGCCGCGCTGCGCCTTCTCGACCTCGTAGTTACAGTTCTGCAGCAGCTTTTGAATAATGTTCTCGACATCCTCGCCCACGTAGCCGGCTTCCGTCAGCGTCGTAGCGTCCGCGATCACGAACGGCACGTTCAAAAGGCGTGCAAGCGTCTGCGCAAGCAATGTTTTGCCCGAACCCGTTGGCCCGATGAGCAGAATATTGCTCTTGGAGAGTTCGACATCATCTTTCTTGTCGAGATGCTTGAGCCGCTTGTAGTGGTTGTACACCGCCACGGCCAGAATCTTTTTCGCGCGCTCCTGCCCGATCACGTACTGATCGAGGATGTCGCGGATCTCCTGCGGGCTCGGCAAGTCGGATTTCGACAAACCTGCGTCCGTGCCCGCTCCTGCGGCTTCGTCGCGAATGATCTCGTTGCACAAGTCGATGCACTCATCGCAGATGAACACCGACGGGCCGGCAATCAGCTTTTTGACTTCATGCTGGCTCTTGCCGCAAAACGAGCAATACAACAGCTTTTCGCTGTTCGAACCTTTTTTGTCCGCCATGGATATACGAGCCTCCGGACACTCGAATGACTGGCGCGCCGCCCGCCGCCCTAACACAGGGTCGAATCATCGGCCGGCCGGCGCAGCGGGAAACGCATGCGCCGTGTCCGCCGTCGGCGCCCAGAATCTATTATCGACCATTTCTAACATCGCTTGAGGGAGCCGTCGCGCGCACGCACCGCCGGCTCGCCTCCGATGCGTCATGGACGCTTATGTAGGACCTGATCGATGAGACCGTATGCCTGCGCATCCTCGCCCGACATGAAGTTGTCGCGGTCGGTGTCGCGCGCGATACGGTCCACCGGCTGACCCGTGTGGTGCGCGAGCAGATTGTTGAGCCGCTCTTTCAGGTAGAGGATTTCGCGTGCCTGGATTTCGATGTCCGACGCCTGACCGCGCGCGCCGCCGAGCGGCTGGTGAATCATCACGCGCGCATTCGGCAAGGCGAAACGCTTGCCTTTGGCGCCCGACGCGAGCAGAAACGCGCCCATGCTGGCCGCGAGCCCCATGCAGAGCGTGGAGACGTCGGGCTTGATGAACTGCATCGTGTCGTAGATCGCCATGCCGGCCGACACCGAACCGCCGGGGCTGTTGATGTAGAGGCTGATGTCCTTGTCGGGATTCTCACTCTCTAGGAACAGCATTTGAGCCACGACGAGGTTGGCCGTCTGGTCGTTGACTTCCCCGACCATGAACACGACGCGCTCTTTCAGCAGGCGCGAATAGATATCGTACGAACGCTCGCCGCGGCCGCTCGTTTCGACGACGATCGGAACGAGCCCCAGCGCCTGCGCCTCGAAATCGCGCGGGGCATGGGAGGCCAACGTGTCCAACAGTTGAGCGCGAGAGATCATGCAATGGATCCTTGTTCGGAATGAGTCTTGAGACGGCGGAAGACGGCGCGCGCCGCCGCTTACACCGCAAGCGCACCGCTGCGACGCAGCAATATTGCCCTGACATAAAAAACGGCGTGCGGCCGTCGCTCCGACAGCCTGCACGCCGTTCGAGGCGATGCCTTACGCTTGCGCCGAGGCGCTCGCCAATGCTTCGAAGCTGACTTCCTTGTCCGTCACCTTCGCCTTGCCGAGAACGAATTCCACGACGTTGCTTTCAACGACGTAGGCTTCCATTTCGGACAGGCGCTGCTTGTTCGAATAATACCAGCGGATCACTTCCTTCGGGTCTTCGTAGCTCTTAGCGAATTCCTCGACTTCCGCGCGGATCTGCTCGGGCTTCGCCTCGAGGCCGTTCTCCTTCACGAGTTCCGCCAACACGAGGCCCAGCTTGACGCGACGCTCGGCCTGCTCCTTGAACATCTCGGCGGGGATCGGCGCGTTCGCTGCGTTCGGCACGCCGCGTTGCGTGAGATCTTGGCGCGCCATTTCGACGAGGCGAAGTTGGTCTTGCTCGATCAGCGCCTTCGGCACTTCGAGTTCGGCGACCTTGAGCAGCGCGTCCATCACTTGGTTCTTGACCAGCGATTGCGTGCGGCGCTTCGCCTCGCGTTCGAGGTTGTCCTTGATCTCTGCACGCATCTTAACCAAATCGCCGTCGGCGATACCGAGCGACTTCGCAAATTCGGCGTCGACTTCGGGAAGGTGCGGCCACTCGATCTTCTTCATCGTGATCGTGAACTGGGCCGTTTTGCCGGCGACATCCTTGCCGTGGTAATCGTCGGGGAACTTCAAATCGAATTCGCGCGCTTCGCCTACCTTCAAGCCCGTTGCCGCCTGCTCGAACTCGGGCAGCATACGGCCTTCGCCGAGCACGAACGCGAAATCTTCGGCGCTGCCGCCTTCGAATGCGACGCCTTCGAGCTTGCCGACGAAATCGACCGTGACGCGATCGCCGCTCTTGGCCGACACGTCTTCGCCGCCGTCGCCGTGCTCGCCCGCTTCGCCGCGCGCGTGGTAATGCACGCGTTGCTTGCGCAGGATTTCGAGCGTGCGATCGACTTCGGCTTCCGAAATTTGCGTGACCGCGCGCTCGACCTCGGCGCTCGCCAGATCGCCCAGCTTCACTTCGGGATACACCTCGAACGTAGCGTCGAACGCATACGTGTCGTCGGCTGCGCCATCCTTCGGGCTGAAGCTCGGCTGGCCCGCCACGCGCAGGTTTTCTTCGCGGCTGATGTCGAAGAACTGCTTGCCCACCTTGTCGCTCAGCACTTCGGCCTCGACCTGCCCCGCGTACTGCTGCGTCACCATCTTCAGCGGCACCTTGCCCGGGCGGAAGCCCGGCATGCGGACGTTCTTCGCGAGTTGGCGGATACGGGAATCGATTTCCTTCTGCACGCTGTCCTTCGGCAGGGAAATCGTCACGCGGCGTTCGAGCTTGCCGAGGTTTTCAACAACGTTAGCCATGGCTTCAATCGTCCTAAATTGTTCAAGCGAATCGGGGTATCTTCGCCGTGCCCACGTGTTGCGCCTTGCCCCGAGGGTGCCGCAATCACCGCCCAAGGCTGCGTCCTGCTTGCCGCCGACGGCACGGTTTGGATCGGAAGAATCGATTATTCTAGCAAACTATTGATCGGTGCTGCCCGATTCGCCGTAGCGCGTCGACACGGTCCCGCGCCGCGCTCCCAAACGACGCTTCCTTTGCAGGCGGCACGCTCCCTCCTCGCCGCGTCGCCGCGTCGCCGCGTCGCCGCGTCGCCGCTGGCGCCCTATCGCATCGATGCCTCGCGATGGCTGCCATGCAGCCGCGCATATCCAATCGCCCCCACACACTGATAAGCTCGCATTCGAAGCAAACCCGACCAAGGCATCCGGCCCATCCAGCGCCGCGCTCGATCGATCGCGCGGCGCCTTTTCATTACGGAGACACCATGTCAGGCAGCATGCCCATCGTCGTCGTCGCACCCGACTCTTTCAAAGGTTCTCTCAGCGCGCAGGGCGTCGCGCAGGCCATCGCCGAAGGCGTGCGGCGCGCGCTGCCCGAAGCGACCGTGCGCCTGTGCCCCATGGCCGACGGCGGCGAAGGGACGCTCGACGCGATGCTCGCGCGCGGCGGCGAACGGCGCGTCCTGAGTGTGCGCGGCGCCGCGCAAGCCGAGCGCGAGGCCGCCGTGGGCCTGCTGCCCGACGGCAGCGCCGTGGTCGAAACCGCCGAGATCGTGGGCATTACCGATCCCGTGGCGATGCGCACCGATGTCGAGGCGCGCGACACACGCGGCATGGGCGAAGCCGTGCGCCTGCTGCTCGACGCGGGCGCGCGGCGATTTTTCGTCGCACTCGGCGGCAGCAGCACGAACGACGGCGGAGCGGGGCTGCTCGTCGGGCTTGGCGTGAAGCTCTACGATGCGGCCGGACTCGAACTCGAGCCGACGCCGGCGGCGCTCGCCTCGCTTGCGCGCATCGACGCATCGGGGCTCGATCCGCGAGTGGCGCAGGTCTCGTTCGTCGCTATGTCCGATGTCGATAATCCGCTGACGGGCGAGCATGGCGCGACGGCCGTCTTCGGTCCGCAAAAAGGCGTGACGGCATCGCGCATCGCCCCCCTCGACGCCGTGCTGGCGCACTTCGCCGAACTTGCCGAAGCGGCGCTGGGACGCCGTGCTCGCGCGTTGCCCGGCGCGGGCGCGGCCGGCGGGCTCGGCTTCGCCTTGCATCTGCTCGGCGCCCGGTTCGAACCGGGCGCGGAAGTCGTGGCGGCGCAGGTCGGGCTCGATGCGGCGCTCGAAGACGCCGATTGGCTCATCACGGGCGAAGGCCGCTCCGATGCGCAGACGCTGCACGGCAAGGCGCCTTTCATCGCTTGCCGGCATGCGCGCGCCGCCGGCGTACCGGCTACGCTGCTTTCGGGCGGCATCGATCCGAGCGCGCTCGGCCGGCTCGGCGAGCACTTCAACGGATGTTTCTCGCCCGCCCCCGGCCCGATTACGCTCGACGTCGCCATTCGCGACGCGGCGCGACTCCTGACTAACGAGGCCGAGCAACTCGCGCGGCTGAAGTTCGGCGCGTGAGCGGTCGAGCGCATCGACGAGCGCGGCCCGGTGCGAGGCGCAACGCGTGAAAGCGCGCGTTGACCGGCGCGCCGGATACGGCAACAATCGCCGCGTGCTGGCTTCTTCCCCGCCCACTTTCGACAGGATCGACAATAGTATGAAGGCTGCAGCCAAAGCCGGGCTCGAGCAATTCCTGACCTATCGCATGCATGTGCTGAACAAGCTGTCGGATCGCGGCATCAGCGAGCGCTATCAAACGAAACTCGAGATCACGTTGCCCGAGGCGCGCGTGATTGCGGTGGTCGGTTCATTCGGCCCCTTCTCGGTGATGGACTTGGCCAAGCATGCGAACCTGGACAAGAGCCAGGCGAGCCGCGCGGCCGAGGCGCTCATCAAACGCGGGCTGATCGGGCGTGCGCCCAGTAGCGAAGACGGGCGCGCCGTGGTGATCTCGCTGACGCCCGAGGGCCGCGCGCTCTATCGCAAAGTCATGCCGATCGCACGCAAATGGAACGCCAGTTTGTTCGCGTGTTTGGACGATGCCGAGAGGGAGGTGTTCGGACGGGCGCTGGACAAGGTGATCGCCCACGCGCTCGCCGAAGACTAGCGAAAGGCACCACGGGCGAATGAACGGCCGAGGCTGCCGGGGGCGTCTTTCGACGGCCCGCCGCGCATGACCAAGGCATTCAAATCCCAGGCATTCAAACCCGAGAAAGAGATGGTGCGAGGAGCGGGACTCGAACCCGCACACCATTGCTGGCGTCAGGACCTAAACCTGGTGCGTCTACCAATTTCGCCATCCTCGCGCCGAAGCGCCGCATGCCGCGGGCTTCGATGTCCTGCTCGCCTTCGCGGCGCCGCGGCAACGGCGCGCATCTTGCTCTCGAAAGCGTAAGCGCGAGATTCTAACTCATTCGTTTGCGGTTGTGTCGAACATTGCATCGGCGCCTCTAACAGCGCCGGCTAGGGCCGGCTCAAAATTAGTTGTGCGCACAACTAGTTTGCACTATCCTCACTGTCACCATCATGCGTGAAAGACGCTCCTGGAGACACTGATGAACGAGCCTGAACGCGCGTTGCGCGTCCAATTGGCGGGCACCTATCGCGTGTTCGCGATGCTCGGATGGACCGAGCTCATCTATAACCACATCACGTTGCGCGTGCCGGGCCCCGACAAGCACTTCCTCATCAATCCGTTCGGCCTTCATTACACCGAAATCACCGCGTCGAACCTCGTGAAGATCGACCTCGACGGCAACGCGGTCGAGCCGTCGTCCCATCGCGTGAACCCGGCCGGTTTCGTCGTCCATGCCGCGCTTCATCGCGCCGTGCCCGATGCACACTGCGTCATGCACACGCATACCACGGCCGGCCTGGCCGTCGCCTGTTCCGAACGGGGGCTCGAGAACTCGAACTTCTATTCGGCGCAGATCGACGGCATGGTCGCTTATCACGACTTCGAAGGGATCACCGTGCGCGCGGACGAAGGTGCGAGGCTTGTCGCGAACCTCGGCGAAAAGCGGCTCATGATCTTGCGTAACCACGGCCTCTTATCGCTCGGCGCGACGATCGCGCAGGCGTTCGCGCGTTTGTGGACGCTGAACCGCGCATGCGAAATCCAGTTGGCGAGCGCCGCCCTCGGCCCCGCACGATTGATTGCGCCCGAAATCGCCGCTCGCTGCACGCGCGACTCGCTGCAGTTCGATCCGGCCTACGGAGCGGGACAAGACGTGTTCGACGCGCTACTGCGCCAAGTCGATAAAATCGATCCGTCGTACAAGGAGTAGAAACATGCATGTCGAAGACCTGCACGGCGACCAACGCGTACGCACCGCCGTCGTCGGCGCCGGCGCGATCGGCGCACTGCTCGCTGTCGCGCTCGCGCGAGCGGGGCAACACGTATCGGTGCTCGCGCGCGGAGCGACGCTCGCGGCGATCAAGGAACATGGCATCCGCATCGTCGCGGACGACGCCTCGGCCGGGGTCGTGCGCGTCGAAGCCAGCCACGACGCCGCAGCGCTCGGCGAGCAAGATGTCGTCGTGCTCGCGCTCAAGTCGCAGGCCTTGCCCGATGTCGCCGCTTCGCTGCGCCCGCTCATCGGGCCTGCCACGGTGGTCGTCAGCGCCATGAACGGACTGCCGTGGTGGTTCTTGCATGGCCTGTCCGCGCCCGGCTGCGCCGAGCCGCTCGAAGCGGTCGACCCGGGCGGCCGCGTATCGTCCGTGCTGCCCGCCGAACGCGCGATCGGCTGCGTCGTGCATCTATCGTCGGCGGCCGAAGCGCCCGGGATCGTCAAGCGCGGGCGCGGTAACCGGCTCATCGTCGGCGCCGCCCAAGCCGAGTGCGGCGAGGCCGCCCGCACGTTCGCCGATGCATTGACGGCAGGCGGCTTCGACGTCGAATCGACCGGCGACATTCGCACCGATATCTGGGCCAAGCTCTGGGGCAACATGAATATGAATCCGCTCAGCGCGCTGACGGGTTCGACGGCCGATCGCCTTCTCGACGATCCCTTCACGCATGCGCTCGTGCTGCGGATGATGGAGGAAGCCGATGCGATCGGGCGACGGCTGGGGTTGTCGACGGGCATGTCGGCCCCTGACCGCGTGGCCGTCACGCGTCAACTCGGGGCGTTCAAGACTTCGATGTTGCAGGACATGGAAGCAGGACGCGCGCTGGAGATCGATCCCATCCTTGGCGTGTTTCCCGAACTCGGACGCCGACTCGGCGTGCCGACGCCGTTTTGCGACGCCGTGCTTGGCTTGCTGCGCCAGCGAGCTGCGAATAGCGAACGCTGAGCGCGATCCACGATTGCCTCGGCCGCGGGCCTCGCCGTCACGGATCGATCTGCGCGTACGCGTGGCGTCCCGCGCGTGCAAGGTCACGCCAGATCGTGGAGGGACAGGCATGCCCCATTGCGCGGCGGTCGAGCAGTTCGTCGCAAAGCAGGGTAAGACGACGGAACGCAGCCATCGCCTCGCTCTCCCCCTCGATGCGCGCAGCAAGCACGGTGCTCGCACGACGCGTTGCGCGAGCGAGGGCCTGCCATTGCATGTCTTGCACCTGCAAGCCGTGAGCGCCCAGTTGCGCCGCTGCGCCGGACACGAGATAGAGCTCGTTGAAAGCGGCGCAAGCAGCGGTGGCCGTGTCCGGATCGGTTCCAGTCGATGGCATAGACGAAGTCGCGAGAGGCAGAGGTGGCGCTAATCGCGCTCAATAGTTAACGGCGTCGGTCCCCGTTATCTTGAATGCGGGAAAATACCGAGCGACTACATGTCCTCGTCGTCCCCGTCCGCCAACCCATGGCGCAACGCATATCGAATCAGCGCCGCATCGTTACCGAGCGCGAGCTTCTCGAGGATATGCTTCTTGTGCGTACTGACGGTCTGAGGCGTGAGATCCAGCAGGTCCGCGATGCGTCGGCTCGTTTGCCCCGAGGCGAGGCGCCGCAACACTTCGCGCTCGCGGTTCGTGAGCGCTTGGTGCGGGCGAGACTCCGTGAGCCGGGCCAAGCGCTTCGGGTGGCGCTCGGCCTCACCGAGCCCTGCGTACAACTCGCCCTGCGCGACCTTGCGGACGGCATCGACAAGTTCGGCTCCCGCGCATTCTTTCGTCAGATAGCCGGCCGCGCCTGCTTTGAATGCGCGCTCCATGATATGCGGCTCGGTATGCATGCTGAGCACGAGTACACGCAGGTGCGCATTCACCGCACGGATCCGTTCGATCAAGCCGATTCCGCCGCCGGCGGGCATCGTGAGATCCAGCACGAGCACGTCGGCCGATGTGTGCTGCACGAGCGCGAGCGTCGACGCGCCGTCGTGCGCCTGCCCCGCCACGACGAACGACTGGGTCGCCTCGAGGATATGCAGGAGGCATTCGCGCATGACTGCATGGTCATCGGCTAAGAGCACGCGAATCATCTGACTCTTCCTGTGGGCCCATCGATCTATTTCATTTTGTTCGGGCGCACGTTCCATATCGATTTCATTCTAGTTTCCGCGAGCCTCGCCGGTGACTTTCGCGCGCGCTCGCGCGACGTTTTGTCTTCCGCAGCCGCGATTTTCAATTGTCTGAAAACTCGAATGATTCCTACTGTGGGCCGGCGTTTGCTGACGCAATGTCGGTCGCCGCACCGATGGCCGACGACTCGCCTTTCGGAGACACTTCACCGACACCGAACCGAAGGCATTTGCAAGGTTTCCGCGCCGACGGGAATCTCGCCGCGCCTCAAACTGGAGACATGTCCCATGCTGACGCCGCACGAACTCGCCCAGCTCTTCGTCATCGTTCACGCGCCCGAAACGGCAAACGCCGCAAGTCCCGAGATCGAAGCGCTGGTCGAACATGATCTCGTGCAACGCGTCGCGCGCGCCGGCGACGGCATTGAAGTCCGAGTGACGCCGGCCGGCGAGAAAATACTCACCCGGCTGGCTCGCGATATACGGCGCTCCCCTGCCCTGCCCGCCAAACACACGCGTTGACGCGGCCGCCGCTCACCGTTTCGGCCGTGCTAAGCCGCGGCCCCATGTCCGCCTGTGTCCGCTTTCTCTTCATCGGCCTACTCGTGCTGAGCCTTCCGGTTCAGGCCTTCGCGGCTATTCGATGAAATCCGGTTACAGGCTCGCGCAGTCCGACCTCGCTGGAGAACATCGATTCGATCTTCGCCGCATTGAAAGCCGGGGACGTCGACGGGCGAATCGTGTTGGCCGCGAACTGATCAGTAAGCCACCGCACCCCCCGCGAAGCGGCGCGGGTCGGGCCGCTCGCACGAGATCGACGTGCCTGCCGTGCCCTCGACGAGCCCGGCGATGTCGGTCAGCGCACCGATGGCTGCCCGCCGTCCCGTGCGCTCGACGAACTGCGCAGCGGCCCGGAGCTTGGGCGCCATCGCGCCCGTCGCGCCCGCGAGCTCGCGCAGCGCGTTTGGGTGGCCATGGCGCAGCAGCTTCGAATTGGCCGTGCCCCCGTCGAGGAAGACGCCTGCGGTATGCGTTGCGATGACGAACGAGTCGGCCTCGACAGCTTCGGCGACGAGCGCGGCTGCGGCGTGATGGTCGACGACCGCTTCCACGCGCCGCCAGCTTCCATCGTCGGCCGCTACGACCGGAATTCGGGCAAGCGCACAAACGATCACCGCCCCCTGCCCCATCAAGCGTCGCAACGGCTCGCGCGGCAAAAGCCGCACCGGCCGCGGGCTCGGCACCACCCGCCGATATCCGACCCCATCCGATGCGATGCGCCATTGGTTGGCTCGCGCCGCCGCCAACGCGCGTTCCCCCGTAAAGACTGCGCCGACGGGCGTGTCCGGATGATCGAACGCCGGATCGTCGGCATCGACTTCGACGGACGTGAAAAACGTTTCGCAAGGGCGCACGCCATGGAGCGAATCGCGTAGCTCGGATTCCAATCGACGCCCGATCGTCATGCCGGCCTTGCCGGATCTGCCGGAAATCTCGCCCATATCGGCCATATCGGCCAGCCCGTCATGAGCAGCGCCGTCCATTGCATCACCGTTGTGTTCCGGCGCCAGTGGAGGCGACCATCGATGTCCTTCGGACCGAACGATGACGAGCTCGTTGCCCTGCGCGAGCCGAGCCAATCGCACCGCCGCGGCTCGGACGCCTTCCGCGTCGTCCTCCTCGCCCCTGCTCGCTCCTCGATTGCGCAAGACGTCGTCAGCCAATGCGATCACGATACGCATGCTCGATTTCTCCCGCCGTTCTGTTGCCGTCCCAAGGCGCTGGCGCGGCTATGCCGCCGCAAACTTCGCCCACGCGTGTCAACGCTTACGTATAGAACAGCGCGACGCGTGCGACTGCGTCCTAGGGCACATCCGGCCGCCGGATTGCTTCATACGACGAACGAAACGCGGTGACCGCCCTTTCAAAGCCGCTTCGCGCCAACTCGAAGGCGGCCTGCGCTAGTCTCGAGCCAAGACGCGGCCGCGCCACCCGTGCCGGCGCGGCCACTTCTGCGGTTTCGCTCAGACTCAGCCCTCGTCGTCGCGCTCTTCTTCCGCCTGCAAGATCTCGAAGACTCGCGCGGCCTTCCCATGCAGCTCGTAATCGAGCCGTTTCTCTTGTAATTGATCTGATCGATAGCGTGTGTAGGCGTCGAGCACTTCCGCGCTCGTTGCGCCTACGCCGACGATTTGGGCGATGACTTCGTCCTCGAGCGGGCCGACTATACCGAGGACATCGCTGGCCGTCGCGGCCGGCGGTTGCTGGCTTCGAGTGGCATCCATCATGCTTCTCCGTTCGACAGTGGGGAACGGGTCGGCGCCGCGGTTCGGCGCCGACTCGGACTGCGCGCGGCAGCATCGTTACACGCCGCGGCCTACGCCGTTTCTCCGTGCCGCCGCGCCGAAGCGGCGCGAACGCACGAGCTGATACGGGCGCAGCGCATAGGTAAGCGTACCGAAGCCACTCCAAATGTGCACGAGGCGTGTGAACGGGAACAAGAGAAAGATCGTCATGCCGAGGATCAAATGCAACTTGAACGGCCAAAGCACCGACGCCATGGCGCTCGCATCGGGCCGAAGCGTCACGATCCGCTGCGCCCAATCGGCCAGCACGAGCATCTCGTGCGCATCGGCGCGCTGGGCATACGAGAACGGCAACGTCAGGAGCCCTAGACACAGCTGAACCCATAGCACGATCAGAATCGCGAGATCGGTCGAGCGGCTCGTCTTGCGAATGCGCGGGTCGAACAGGCGGCGATGAAGCAGCATCGTCAATCCGACAAAGCAAAGCGTGCCCGCAGTCCCGCCCGAAACGATCGCCAGCATCTGCTTCTGCGACGGGGTGATGAGCATCGAGTAAAGCGCATGCGGCGTCAACAGCCCTACCGTATGGCCGAACAGCAAGAACAGCACGCCGATGTGGAACAGGTTGCTGCCCCAGCGCAATTGCGCGCGGCGCAGCAGTTGCGACGAGTCGCTCTTCCAGGTGTACTGTGCACGCTCGAATCGCGCCAAGCTGCCTAGTAAAAACACCGTGAGACAGATGTACGGATAGACAGAAAAGAAGAATGTATCGAGAGACGTGCTCATGTCCGTACTCCTTGCGCGGCGCCCTGCGCTGCATGTGGTCCGGTGGCCTGCGCGCGGCGCACGATGTGGACCGGCTGCGGCTGATCGGCCGCTTGCTGCCCCGCATTGCCGCAACCGTCGAACGCCGCAGGCTCTTGCCAGGTCTCGTCGAGATCGAGCTCGGGCTCGATTGTCTGCGCGTCGACGGCGGTGCTCGCGCCGGCGAGATCGAGCAACGCGCCGATGACTGCGGCGTACGCGCTGCCACGCTTTTCGACGGCGCCGTGGATCCGCTGCAAGATATGCGCGACTTCGCCGAGCAGCGAAACCGCGGCGTCTCGCGGCTGCGTCGATGCGTATTCGAGCAACACCGTCAAGTGATCGGGCAGTTCGCCGTCGCGCAACGCAAGCCCCGCTTGTTCATAGGTCGCGATCAAGTCGAGCATGGCCGGGCCGCGCTCGCGGGAATCGCCGTGCACATGCTCGAACAAGTGCAGCGCCGTGCCGCGGCCCCGATCGAAGAGCTCGACATAAGCAGCTTCCGAATCGAGCGCGTCGGCGCACGCCAGCGATTGCAGCAACGCCTCGACTTCCTGTTGACGCACCGGCCGCAGCACCCGCGATCCGTTTAGCGCATCGCGCACGTCCTCGAGATGAAGACGCCAAGCGGCGTCGGGGTAGCGCAGCAGATAGGCCAGCGCGCGCAGCGTCAACGAGAACGCTGCCTCTCGTTCGTTTTCGTCGTATCGAGCCATGATCAGTCCTCCACCTTGATCGGAATCGTGCGCTTGCCTTCTCCGCCGAACAGGCTGGGCTCGTCGCCATGATTGCAGCCGTTGCCGAAGCTGAAGCCGCAGCCGCCACGCATATCGAACGCATTCTCCGCATACTCGCGGTGCGAGGTGGGGATCACGAACCGGTCTTCGTAATTGGCGATGGCCATGACGCGGTACATGTGCTCCATGGTCTCCACGCTCAGTCCGACCTGACGCAACACGGCATCGTCGGTCACGCCATCCACATGCTTCGCACGTTGATAGGCGCGCATCGCGAGCATCCGTTCGAGCGCACGAACGACAGGGCCTTCGTCGCCGGCCGTCAGGAGGTTGGCAAGGTACTGCACGGGAATCCGCAATTGGCTCACATCGGGAATCGCGCCGTTCGCGCCGATATGGCCTGCCTGCGCAGCGCCCGTGATCGGCGACAGCGGCGGCACGTACCAGACCATCGGCATCGTGCGGTACTCGGGGTGCAGCGGCAACGCCACCTGCCAATCGACGGCCATCCGATAGACAGGACTGTTGCGCGCCGCTTCGAGCCAGTTCTCCGGCACGCCGTCGCGCCGCCCGGCTTCGATCACGATCGGGTCGTGCGGGTCGAGGAAGACGTCGAGCTGCGCCTCGTACAAGTCCTTCTCGTTTTCGACGCTTGCAGCCGCTTCGATACGGTCGGCGTCGTACAGCAGCACGCCGAGATAACGAATGCGCCCGACGCAGGTTTCCGAACAGACCGTCGGCTGCCCCGCTTCGATACGCGGATAGCAGAAGATGCATTTCTCGGCCTTGCCCGTCTTCCAGTTGTAATAGATCTTCTTGTACGGACATCCGCTCACGCACATGCGCCAGCCGCGGCACTTGTCCTGGTCGATCAGCACGATGCCGTCTTCCTCGCGCTTATAGATCGAGCCCGACGGGCACGACGCCACGCACGCAGGGTTCAGGCAGTGTTCGCACAGGCGCGGCAGGTACATCATGAACGTGTTTTCGAACTGTCCGTAGATGTCCTTTTGAATCGCCTCGAAGTTCGCGTCCTGGCTTCGTTTGGAGAACTCGCCGCCGAGGATTTCTTCCCAATTGGGCCCGCCGGTAATCTTCTCCATTGGCTGGCCGGTGATGAGGCTGCGCGGCTTTGCCGTGGGTGAGGCCTTCATTTCCGGGGCGCTTTGGAGATGCTCGTAATCGAACGTGTACGGCTCGTAATAGTCGTCGATCTGCGGCAAGTTCGGATTCGCGAAAATGCGCGAGAGCACCTTGAGCTTACCGCCTTGTCGCGGTTCGATCGACCCGTCCTTCTTACGGATCCAGCCGCCGTTCCACTTCTCCTGGTTTTCCCATTGCTTCGGGTAGCCGACCCCGGGCTTCGTCTCGACATTGTTGAACCACGCGTACTCGACGCCCGGACGATTGGTCCAGACGTTCTTGCACGTTACGCTGCACGTGTGGCATCCGATGCACTTGTCGAGGTTCAGCACCATGCCGATTTGGGCGCGCACTTTCATTTTCCGACTCCTTGCGTTTGCGCCGCGCTCACCGCAGCAGCGGGCTCGTCGAGCCAATCGACGCGCCGCATCTTGCGCACGACCACGAATTCATCGCGATTCGTGCCGATCGTTCCGTAATAGTTGAAGCCATAACTGAGCTGCGCATAGCCGCCGATCATATGGGTGGGCTTGAGCACGATGCGCGTGACCGAGTTGTGGATGCCGCCGCGCACGCCCGTGATCTCCGAGCCCGGTGTGTTGATGATCTTCTCCTGCGCGTGATACATGAGCACCATGCCCGGCTTCACGCGCTGGCTCACCACGGCCCGCGCCGCGATGGCGCCGTTGACGTTGAAGAGCTCGATCCAATCGTTGTCCTCGATGCCGGCCCGGCGCGCGTCGTCCTCGCTGAGCCACACGACAGGGCCGCCACGGTTCAGCGTGAGCATCAGCAAGTTGTCGCTGTACGTGCTGTGAATGCCCCACTTCTGGTGAGGCGTGATGAAGTTCAGCACGATCTCCGCATTGCCGTTCGGCTTGATCCCGTTCATGAGGTCCGTCGCCTTCAAGTCGACAGGCGGCCGGTAGGTCGAGAAACCCTCGCCGAACGCGATCATCCACGGGTGATCCTGATAGAACTGCTGACGCCCGGTCAGCGTGCGCCATGGAATCAATTCATAGACGTTCGTGTAGCCCGCGTTGTAGCTGACCGTTTCGCTTTCGATCCCGCTCCACGTGGGCGAGCTGATGATTTTGCGCGGCTGCGCTTGCACGTCGCGGTAGCGAATCTTTTCGTCCTCGCGCGGTATGGCCAGATGCGCGTGATCGCGGCCCGTAGCCTTGGACAAGGCCTCCCATGCCTTGACGGCCACGTGACCGTTCGTCTCCGGCGCAAGTTGCAAAATGACCTCGCACGCGTCGATGTCGGTCACGATACGAGGCAGTCCTTGCGTCGGCCCCGGTTCCTGGGTCACGCCGTTCAGTTCGCCCAGTTGCTTCACTTCGGCCTGCGTCTGCCACGCGATGCCCTTGCCGCCGTTCCCGATCTTCGTCATCAACGGGCCGAGCGCAGTGAAACGCTTGTACAGGTTCGGATAGTCGCGCTCGACGACGCTCACCTGCGGCGCCGTCTTGCCGGGCACCGCCGGGCACTCGCCCTTGTGCCATTCTTTGACGTCGAACGGTTGCGCGAGCTCGGCCGGCGTGTCGTGCATGAGCGGCGTCATGACGACGTCTTGCTCCTCGCCCAGGTGGCCGACGCAAACTTCGCTGAACGCCTTGGCCAATCCCTTGTAGATCTCCCAATCGGAGCGCGACTGCCAAACCGGATCCACGGCCGCCGAGAGCGGATGGATGAACGGATGCATGTCGCTCGTGTTGAGGTCGTTCTTCTCGTACCAGCTGGCGGTCGGCAGAACGATGTCGGAGTACAGGCACGTCGTGCTCATGCGAAAATCGAGCGTGACGAGCAGGTCGAGCTTGCCTTCCGGCGCGTGCTCGTGCCAATTCACCTCGTGCGGCTTCGCATCGCTCGGCCCGAGATCCTTGCCTTGCACCCCGTTGCTCGTTCCGAGCAAGTGCTTGCAGAAATACTCGTGCCCCTTGCCCGACGAGCCCAGCAAATTCGAACGCCAGACGAACATGTTGCGAGGCCAGTTCTCCGGCGCATCGGGGTCTTCGCAGCTCATCTGCAGGCTGCCGTCCGTCAAGCCCTTTGCCACGAATTCGCGCACGTCTTGCCCGGCCGCCTGCGCCATCGCCGCGAGGTGCAACGGGTTCGTCTTCAACTGCGGCGCGCTCGGCAGCCACCCCATGCGCTCGGCACGCACGTTGTAGTCGATCATGCTCGCACCGAAGCGCGAGGCGTCGGCGAGCGGCGAAACGATTTCGTCGGGGCTCAGCTTTTCGTAGCGCCACTGATCGGTGTGCGCGTAGAAGAAGCTCGTGCTGTTCGTCTGACGCGGCGGCCTCACCCAGTCGAGCGCGAATGCCAGCGCCGTCCAGCCGGTTTGGGGACGCAGTTTTTCTTGGCCGACGTAATGCGCCCAACCGCCCCCGCTGCGACCGATACAGCCGCACATCATCAACAGATTGATGACGCCGCGGTAGTTCATATCGGCGTGGTACCAATGGTTCATCGCCGCGCCGATGATGACCATCGACTTGCCATGCGTTTTGTCGGCGTTCTCGGCGAACTGCCGTGCCAGCGCGACGATCTGCGATCGCGAGACGCCCGTGATCGATTCGGCCCACGCGGGTGTGTAGGCGGCATTCTCGTCGTAGCTCGCCGCACCGCTGCCAAGCCCGCGGTCGACCCCGTACTGCGCCGCTTGCAAGTCGAACACGGTGGCGACGAACGCCTCATGCGAGCCGTCTTCGTTCCCATTCGCCAGCCCGACGCGAACGGCCGGCACACGCGCCACGCTGACGCGTCCGCTTTGCTCGTTCGAGGGGAAGTGCGGGTTGTGCACGCCGCCGAAGTACGGAAACGCAACGTCGACGATCTCGTGAGGCTGCGACGTGTCTTCGAGCACGGAGAGCTTCAGGCTCGCCGGTTCTCCGCTCTGTGCGTCCTTTTCCTCCAGATTCCATTTGCCTTCGTCGTCCCGCCCTTCGGCACCCCAGCGAAAACCGATCGAACCGTTCGGCAGCACCACGCGGCCCGTACGATCGAACGCGACGGTCTTCCACTCGGGGTTGTTGCTCTGGCCGAGCTTCCCGTCGAAATCGCTCGCGCGCAGGTATCGATCGGGCACGAGGGTCGCGCGGCCGTCGGGCAGCGTGTGACGCTTGAGCATCACGAGCATCGGCATGTCGGTATAGCGACGCACGTAATCGTCGAAGTACGCGCTGCGCTTGCGGAAGAAAAATTCCGTCAGCACGACGTGGCCCATCGCCATCGCGAGGGCGGCGTCGGTGCCTTGTTTGGGATGCAGCCACAGATCGGCAAGTTTGGCGACTTCGCTGTAATCGGGTGTGATCGCGACGGTTTTTGCGCCCTTGTAGCGCACCTCCGTGAAGAAGTGAGCATCGGGCGTCCGTGTCTGCGGCACGTTGCTGCCCCACGCGATGATGAACGTCGAGTTGTACCAGTCGGCGGATTCGGGCACGTCCGTTTGCTCGCCCCACACTTGAGGACTCGCGGGCGGCAGATCGCAGTACCAGTCGTAAAAGCTCATGCAGACGCCGCCGATGAGGCTCAGGTAGCGGCTGCCCGCCGCATAGCTGACCATGCTCATGGCGGGAATCGGCGAAAAGCCGATGATGCGATCCGGCCCGTGCCGTTTGATCGTATACACGTTCGCCGCCGCGACGAGCCGGTTGATTTCTTCCCACGAACTGCGGACGAAACCGCCCATGCCGCGTGCTTGCTGGTAATCGCGCCGCGCATCGTCGCTTTCGACGATCGAGGCCCATGCGTCGACGGGATCGCGGTGAACGGCGAGCGCCGCACGCCAGCGCTTGAGCAGGCGGCCGCGTACCATCGGATATTTCACGCGGTTCGCGCTATACAGGTACCACGAATAGGAGGCGCCGCGCGCGCATCCGCGCGGCTCGTGGTTCGGCATGTCCCAGCGCGTACGCGGGTAGTCGGTCTGTTGGGTTTCCCACGTGACGATGCCGCCCTTCACGTAGATCTTCCACGAGCAAGAGCCCGTGCAATTCACGCCGTGCGTGCTGCGCACGATTTTGTCGTGCGACCAGCGATTGCGATAGGCATCCTCCCACTTGCGATCCTCGCCCGTGGTTACGCCATGCCCTTCCGAAAAGCGCTCGGACGGCAGCGCGAAGTGAATCAGTCGATCGAGAAAATGACTCATGGATGCTCCCAAATCAGCAAGGCATCGGTGCTCGACGGCGCGCGTAGTGCCACCAAGTCACCGCGATACACATTACGTAGAAGGCAACGAAGACATACAGCGCCGCCTCGGGACCGCCCGTCAGCGCGATCGAGGAGCCGTAGCTCTTCGGAATGAAGAAGCCGCCATACGCGGCCATGGCTGCCGTGAAGCCGAGTGTCGCCGCCGCTTCCGTATTGCCCTGCTTGGTCGCACGGTCGACGGCCTCGCGGTCGGCCGAATTCACCCCCGCCAAGTTCAGGGCGAGGAAGATTACGGGAATCATGCGGAACGTCGAGCCGTTCCCGATGCCAGTGGTGAAGAACAGCACGAGGAAACTCACGAAGAATCCGCCGAAGCTGCCGCCGGAAGGCCCCGAGGGAAGGAAGAACAGCACGCCGCATACGGCCAGCGCCATGACGATGAAGTTCCACATCGTGACGCGCGCGCCGCCGAGCTTGTCGGCCAGCCACCCGCCGAACGGACGCACGAGGGCGCCGATCAGCGGCCCGAGCCAAGCATAGGCGAGCGGGTTGATCGTCGGGAACTCGTTCTTGATGAGCAGCGGGAAACCGGCGGCATATCCGATGAACGATCCGAACGTGCCGAGATAAAGCAGACACATGAGCCAATTGTGCTTGCGCCGGAAAATGGCGGCTTGGGCGGCGAACGAGGCCTTCGCCTCGGCGATGTCGTTCATGCCGAACCAGGATGCGAGCGTCGCCACCGCGATCCACGGCACCCAGATGAACGCCGCGTTCTGCATCCATACTTGGGCTGTATGCCCCGACTTCACGATCGTCTGCGGCGCGCCGCCGAAGACGCCCAGCACGCCGGCCGTGACGACGAGCGGGCTCAAGAACTGGACGACCGACACGCCGAGATTGCCGAGCCCGGCATTGACGCCCAACGCCGAGCCTTTGCGCTCTTTCGGAAAGAAGAAGCTGATGTTGGCCATGCTCGAGCTGAAGTTGCCGCCGCCGAACCCGCAGAGCAAAGCGAGCGCGAGCATCGTCGCGTACGATGTCGTGTTGTCTTGGACGGCAAAGCCGAGACCGAGCGCGGGGACCAGCAACGAAGCCGTCGAGATCGCCGTCCAGCGCCGCCCGCCGACGAGCGGCACCATGAAGGAGTAGAAGATGCGCAGCGTCGCGCCGCTCAGCGCCGGCGCGGCGGCAAGCCAGAAGAGCTGATTGGTCGAATATTTGAAGCCGAGCGACGGCAAGCTCACGGCAACCACGCTCCACACCTGCCAGATCGCAAATGCGAGGAACAATGCGGGCACCGAAATCCAAAGGTTGAGCTTGGCGACAGCTTCGCCCTCACGCTCCCAGAAGGCCTTGTCTTCAGGCGTCCAGACTTCGAGCGTGTGGCCGCTTCGCTGTGTCAGCGAACGGGTGATCATGTCGGTTCCTCTATCGGTTCGTTGTGACGTCGGTATGACGAACATGCGGTTCGTTGCAGGGCCGTCTGCGCTCGCCCTTCGCGTGGCGAACTCAGCGTATGCACGGCTCCGACCGTCGACAAACTAACCGGTCGACTTAGTACCCGGATTGATTCGGATCAACTCCATCAAAAAGTGATATTTCCCGCGACAACATGTCCGTCAGGCATGCGGTACATCGCGGGCGGCTTTGATGCGCGTCAATACAAAATGGAACGGCACGCGGACAATAAGCCGAGCGTGCCGTTCGTTCGTGCGTGCGATGATCCAAGCTGAAAGGTCAGGCGAAGCCAGGCACCCGCCCGCGGCGGCCGCGTTCGCGGATGCGAAAAACGGCGGGGCGAGCGCTTCGACGCCCGCGCCTGCTAGGCGTTACGACGCCTCGTCGAATTCGCGCAAGCCTATTCGCGCGACGAGGCCGTCGCGGCGCGGTAAGCCCGTTATCGTTGCTGCGCCCCAACCCGGCGCTCGCGCCAAAGGCAAAGCAGATCGCAGGCCACGTGCGCGGCCGCGATCGCGGTGATCTCCGCATGATCGTAGGCCGGGGCAACCTCTACGACATCCGCGCCCACGATGTCGATCCGGCCCAGGCCGCGTCATGAGCAGATTCATCGTAACCGTAAGAGCGTGGACTTGAGCTCGGTGTACTTCTCGAGCGCATGCAGCGACTTGTCACGCCCATTGCCCGATTGACGGTAGCCGCCGAACGGGAAGTTCATGTCGCCGCCCTCATCGTAGCAGTTCACCCATACGGTCCCCGCGCGCAAACGGCGCGAGACTTCGTGCGCCGTCGTCAAATCCGACGTCCATACTGCGGCAGCCAGACCGTAGTGAGTATCGTTGGCGATGCCGACCGCTTCGTCGACGGAATCGAACGAAATGACCGAGAGGACCGGGCCGAAGATCTCTTCTCGTGCGATGCGCGCATCGTGCCGCGTCACGTCGAAAACCGTCGGCTCGACGTACAAGCCGCCGCTCACCACCTGCGCTTGCGCGCCGCCTAGCAGCAACGAGGCTTCGTTGCGGCCGGCCTCGATGTACGAGAGCACGCGCTCGAACTGGGTGCGATCGACGATCGCGCCCATCGATGTGCGCGGATCGAGCGGGTTGCCTGGCCTGTAATGACTGGCCGCACGAACGAGCTTCTCGAGAAATGCGTCCTTGATCCCGCGCGCGAGCAGCAAGCGCGAGCCCGCGGTGCACATTTCGCCCATGTTGTAGAAGATGGCGCCGGCCGCCGCATGCGCGGCGCGATCGAGGTCGCTGCAATCGGCCAGCACGATGTTCGGCGATTTGCCGCCGAGCTCGAGCCAGACGCGCTTCAGATTCGACTGCCCCGCGTATTGCATGATGAGCTTGCCGACTTGAGTCGATCCCGTGAACGCGATGCAATCGACGTCGCGATGCAACGCGAGCAGTTTGCCGGGCTCGCCGTCGCCCGGCACGACATTGAAGACGCCGGGCGGAATGCCCGCTTCGTGCGCGAGCCGAGCGACGCGCAGAGCCGTCAACGGCGACTTCTCCGACGGTTTGAGCACGACGCTGTTGCCGGCCGCGAGCGCGGGGGCGAACTTCCAGGCCGCCATCAGAATCGGAAAATTCCACGGCACGACGGCCGCGACGACGCCGATAGGCTCGCGCGTGACGAGCCCGACCAAGTGCTGGTCCACGGGCGCGACTTCGCCGCCCACTTTGTCGATCGCTTCGGCAAACCATTCGACGCAATAAGCCGCGCCCGGTATGTCGACCGTCGTCGTATCCGCAATGGGCTTGCCCGCATCGAGCGTTTCGAGCAATGCCAATTCATCGAGATGTGCGCGTATGGACGCACCCCATCTCAATAAAATCGCCTTCCGTTGACGAGGATTGAGCCCGCACCAAACGCGCTCGTCGAATGCACGGCGCGCGGCTCGAACGGCATGATCTACGTCGGCCTTGCCGCAATCGGCAATCGACGCCAATACGCGGCCGTCGATTGGGCTCATGCAATCGAAGGTCCGCCCGCTCTGCGCTTCGCGGTATTCGCCGTCGATAAACGCCCTGCCCTCGATAGCCAGCGCCGAAGCCCTAGCCTGCCAATCCGCCAATGTCATATCGTTCATACCATGCCTCGTCGTCAAGCGAGCGCCGATGCGCAGGAATGGAGCGTGATGCAATGGCGATCATTTTAGCCACGCATCCGCCATTTAGGCGCGCAAAAAATCGTTGGAATGGGCCGCCAAGCGATTGAACTGCCTGCGCCGCTGCGCTCACTGCGCGAAAAAAACGACTGGCTTTCGCGAAGCCTTTCCAAAAAAGGAATTGACGCTAATCGTGGCTCGTATATGCTCACTAATACGTCTTAGCCGGTGATGAGTCGTAACCAGTCGCCGCGGCGCGTCACGGCGCCGCGCGGTCGATGCTCGGCACCGGCCGGCGGCCGTTCGTCTTGTCCGCCGCGCACGATGGCTCATCTGGCGTTGTGCGCTGCGATAAAGCGATCGATATCCTCAACGTCACCGAATCGAGTGTCATCGTGAGAGTCCGAGGCCCATTGGTTAGATGGAACCGCAGTGCAAGCGCGAATCGCGTTCGCGCCGGCCGCGCCATCGCCGACGGCAGCACCGGTGAGCTTGCGTTCCGCCGAGCCCTGTCCGTCTTCACGATCCTGTCCAGCCGTTCCATCCGCCGCCACAACGTCACGTCGGCGCGTGCGTGCATCGCCGTGCATATCGACGAAGCGTCCTCCCTGCTCCCGTAGCGCCTCTTTCCGAACGCTTCACGCCGGAGTTACGCCGTTCGTCCGCGCCTAGAGACGCGTGCTCCGTCACGTCCATCGCCAACGCCGCGTGCGCATGCTTCGCGCCAATTCGGCTAGCTTTCTTCAATTAGTTAGCAATGCTAAGCAAACCACTCGTCGGCATCACCGCCGACAGCACTGAAACCGGCTCGCATCGCGCGCATGTCGTCGTCGACAAATACATAAGCGCCGTCGTCGAGGGCGCCGACGCGCTCGCGCTCGTCGTGCCCGCGCTCGGCGCGATGCAATCGAGCGCCGCCCTCGTCGACGCCCTCGACGGCCTCGTATTCACGGGCAGCCTCTCGAACGTCGAGCCGCACCATTACGGCGGCGCACCGAGCACGCCCGGCACGCTGCACGATCGGGCACGCGATGCCACCACGTTGCCGCTCATGCGCGCCGCGATCGGCGCGGGCGTGCCCGTCCTCGCGATCTGCCGGGGCTTTCAAGAGATGAACGTGGTCTTCGGCGGCACGCTCGATCAACGCGTGCATGAAGTCGATGGCCGTCACGACCATCGCGAAAACCGATCGGCCTCGCTCGACGTGCAATACGGCCCGTCGCACGTCGTTCGACTCGCGCCCGGCGGCGTGCTGCACGCGCTGATGGGCGGGCTCGACGAGGCATGGGTCAACTCGCTGCATACGCAGGGAGTGGCCGAGCTCGCGCCGGGCTTGGCCGTGGAAGCGGTGGCGCCCGACGGGCTCATCGAAGCCGTACGCGTCGAGGGTGCGCATGCTTTTGCGCTCGGCGTGCAATGGCACCCGGAATGGCGGCACGCAAGCGACCCGCTGTCGACGGGCATTTTTCGCGCGTTCGGCGAGGCATGCCGCGCGCGACGCGAAGGACGCTGCGCCCGTCCCGCCCGAACTTGAAGCGTGCGCGAGCGCCCCGCGGCCCTCGCGCACACCCTCAACGAATCGAGAACAGCCATGCATGACATCGACGAATTCCTCCGCCAACATCACATCACCGAGATCGAGGCCATCATCCCCGACATGGCCGGCATCGCGCGCGGCAAGATCATCCCGCGCAGCAAGTTCGAATCCGGCGAATCGATGCGCCTGCCGCAAGCGGTGATGATCCAAACCGTGACGGGCGAATACCCCGACGACGGCAGCCTGACCGGGATCACCGATCCCGACATGGTGTGCGTGCCCGATCCCGCGACGATACGGATCATTCCGTGGGCCGTCGATCCCACCGCGCAGGTCATCCACGATTGCGTGCATTTCGACGGCACCCCCGTGGCCATTTCGCCGCGCCGCGTCCTGCGCCGCGTGCTCGAGCTCTATGCCGCGAAGGGCTGGAAGCCCGTCGTCGCGCCCGAGCTCGAGTTTTATCTGGTCGAGATGAACAAGGATCCGGACTTGCCGCTGCGCCCGCCCGTCGGCCGCACGGGGCGCGCGGAAACGGGGCGTCAAGCCTATTCGATCGAAGCCGTCAACGAATTCGATCCGCTGTTCGAGGACATCTACGAGTATTGCGAAATTCAAAAGCTCGAAGTCGACACGTTGATTCACGAGGTAGGCGCCGCGCAGATGGAGATCAACTTTCTGCACGGCGACCCGCTCGATCTCGCGGACCGCGTGTTCCTCTTCAAGCGCACGGTGCGCGAGGCCGCGCTACGACACCATATGTACGCGACGTTCATGGCCAAGCCGATGGAGGGCGAGCCGGGCTCGGCCATGCACGTGCATCAAAGCCTCGTCGACATGGAAACCGGCCGCAACCTGTTCGCGGGACGCGACGGCGAGCCGACCGAGGCGTTTCATCATTATCTCGGGGGCCTGCAGAAATACACGCCCGCGCTCATGCCGATCTTCGCCCCGTACATCAACTCCTATCGACGCCTGTCGCGTTTCATGGCCGCGCCGATCAACGTGCAATGGGGCTACGACAACCGCACCGTGGGCTTTCGCATCCCGCATTCGGCACCGGCCTCACGGCGAATCGAAAATCGCATTCCCGGGGTCGACTGCAACCCCTACCTGGCGATCGCCGGCACGCTGGCCGCGGGCTACCTGGGCCTCACGCAGCGCCTTTCGCCGAGCGAACCGCTCGCCCACGACGGCTACCGCATGCCTTACCAATTGCCGCGCAACCTGGAAGAAGGATTGACGCTGATGGCCGCCTCCGAGCCGCTCGCATCGATTCTCGGCGAAACGTTCGTCAAGGCGTTTCTCACGCTGAAGGAAACCGAATACGACGCGTTCTTCCGCGTAATCAGTTCCTGGGAACGCAAACATCTGCTGTTGCACGTTTGAGTCCGACGTTGCAACGCACCAATTGGAGCGAACATGAGCCACGAACTCGAATCGTCCGCTGACGAGATCGATCAAAAAGGCAGTGCGACGCAACGGCTCAGCACCGCCGACTATCGAGCGCTCGACGCCGCCCATCATCTCCATCCGTTCTCGGATATGGGGGCGCTCAATCGCGCGGGCAGCCGCGTCATCGTCAAAGCCGAGGGCGTATACCTCTGGGATTCCGACGGCAACCGCATCATCGACGGCATGGCGGGGCTATGGTGCGTCAACGTCGGCTACGGCCGCAAGGAACTCGCGGATGCCGCCTACGAGCAATTACGCTCGCTGCCCTACTACAACACGTTCTTCAAGACGACGCATCCGCCCGTCATCGCGCTTTCCAAGCTGCTATCGGAAATCGCACCGGCGCCGTTCAATCATTTCTTCTACTGCAACAGCGGCTCGGAAGGCAACGATACGGTGCTGCGCATCGTTTATCGGTATTGGGCGACGCAAGGCAAGCCATCGAAACGCTACGTGATCGCGCGCACGAACGGCTATCACGGATCGACGATCGCCGGCGCCACGCTCGGCGGCATGGCTTACATGCACGAGCAAATGCCGTCGAAGCTCGAACACGTCGTTCATATCGATCAGCCCTATTTCTTCGGCGAAGCGAGCGCCGATACGACGCCGGAAGCATTCGGCCTCGCCCGGGCGCGGCAACTCGAAGCGAAGATCCTCGAACTCGGCGCCGAGAACGTCGCGGCGTTCATCGGCGAGCCGTTCCAAGGCGCCGGCGGCGTCATCTTTCCACCGTCCACCTACTGGCCCGAAATCGAGCGCATCTGCCGCAAGTACGACGTCCTGCTCGCGGCGGACGAAGTGATCGGCGGCTTCGGCCGCACCGGCGAATGGTTCGCGCATCAGCACTTCGGCTTCGCCCCCGATCTGCTGACGCTCGCCAAGGGACTCACGAGCGGATACGTACCCATGGGCGCCGTCGCGCTGCACGACCGCGTTGCGCGTCCGATCATCGAAAACGGCGAGTTCAATCATGGACTGACCTACTCGGGCCACCCTGTCGCGGCTGCCGTCGCCGTGGCGAATCTTCAACTGCTGCGCGACGAGGAAATCGTCGAACGCGTAAAGCGCGACACCGGGCCTTACTTTCAGGCATGTCTGCGCGAGGCGTTCGAAGGGCATCCGATCGTCGGCGAAGTGGCCGGCGCCGGGCTCGTCGCAGGGGTGCAACTCGCGCAGGCGCCGAGGTCCCGCAAACGCTTCGACAACGGCGGCGACGTGGGAACGATTTGCCGCGATCGCTGCTTCAACGGCAACCTCATCATGCGTGCCTCGGGCGATCGCATGCTGCTCGCGCCGCCGCTCGTCGTCACCCGCGCGCAAATCGACGAGATCGTGGGGAAAGCCAAGCAAGCCATCGACGCGACCGCACGGGAATTCGGCTGCTAAGGCCCCCTGCCTTCGTCGAGCCGCCGCGCGAGCTCGCGCAAGCCATCGGAAATCGCGACGGGATACGGTTCGTTCCCATCGAGGCTGCGCTGCGCGCTCGGCAGCGCCCGCAGTTGCCGCCTCGCGTGCTCGCGCGCCGCTTGCAGCGTGACGGGTTCACCGCACCGCTTGCCGCCGAGCATGACCGGCTCGAGCAGCGGCTCGCCGTCGCGCGTTTCGCGCGCTCGCGTCACCCAATCGCCCGCCATCACGCCGTTGGGTCCCGTCAGCCGGTAGACGGCCTTGCGCCCGGGCCACGTCGCCTTGCCTTCCGAACGCTTGCGCCGGGGTGCGTCCGCGTACTCGACGAGCTTGTACGCACAGTCGAGGTACGGCGCATCGGCCGATGTGTTCATCCGCGTGCCCACCCCGAAGCCGTCGATCGGCGCGCCGTCGCGGAACAATTGGCGCAATCGATATTCGTCGAGATTGCCGCTCGCGAAGATCGTCGCCTCCCGGAGTCCGCCCGCGTCAAGGATCTTTCGCACGCGTCGCGCATGCTCGCCTAGGTCGCCGCTATCGAGCCGTACGCCACGGATGGAGATGCCATCCTTGGCGAGCCGAGACGCGAGCGCAACGATCTTGCGCGCCGCCGCTTCCGTATCGTAGGTATCGATCAGCAGCGTCGCGTTCGCCGGCTGCGAGCGGGCGAATTGCTCGAACGCGAGCGCTTCGTCCTCATGCGCCTGCACGAACGAATGAGCCATCGTTCCGTAGACGGGGATCCCGAACGCCAGCCCTGCCGCCACCGTGGCCGTGCCCCCGAAGCCCGCCACGAACGCCGCGCGCGCCGAGAGCCATGCCGCCTCGGCCCCATGCGCGCGCCGCAACCCGAAATCGACGAGCAGCTTGTCCGGCGCGGCCAGCACGCATCGCGCCGCCTTGCTCGCGACGACCGTCTCGAAGTGCGCGAGGTTCATGACGCGGCTCTCGACGAGTTGCGCCTCTCGTATGGGCGCCGTGATACGAAGGATCGGCTCGTCGGGAAAGAACACCGTTCCCTCCCGCATGGCGTCGACATCGCCCGTGAAGCGCAAGTGCTCGAGCGATCGCAAGAACGGCGTCGAGAATTGCCCCGTTTTCGACAATGACGACAAATCGTCGGGCGTAAACCGAAGCTGCTCGAGGTACTCGATCACTTGCTCGAGACCGGCGGCCATCAGGAAATTGCGCGCCTTCGGCAGCCCACGCACGAACAACTCGAACGACGCTGTCTCGTTCATGCCGGCGTCGAAGTACGCCTGCAGCATCGTCAATTCGTAAAGATCGGTCAGCAGCACGCTGCCGAGCGCTAGCTTCATGATGACTCCCCGCCCGATGGCGTCAAGCATCTCGCATCATGCCGCCTTCGTGTGCAGCGCTTTGCTCGGTCGCGAACGTTTTTCGGCTGAATGCCGTCGACCGGACTCCCCGCGCTCGCGCCGCGCGGGAAAAAGCGTCAACCCGGTTTGCCGTCGATCCTCGGCGCGCTCAAATAGGGCGCGTAGCGAATCAAGTAGACGAGGAGCGCCGCACACCATGCGCCGCCCGCCACGTCGATCCAAACGTCATAGGCCCCGGGGAACACGAGCGGGCCGAACACGCGCGCGAGCGCGGCGGCGAGCATAAGCCAATAGCTCGCGATTTCGAACGGCCCCGCGATGAGCATGCGCCCTGTATGGCCCAGTGCGGTACGCGTAATCATCGCGATGATCGCGCCGCCGATCGCGCCGACCGTCAGTGCATGGATCGCCAGCGAGTGCGAAACGATGCCGAGCGCCGCGCATGCCAGCAACGCGAATCCCACGGGGATCCACGCACAAGCCACGTGCAGCACCCATAGAATCGGGCGCGGACCGACCCGCCACGACCGCCAGCCGGCCATGCGCACGGCATGAATGACCGCCGTCGCCGCGGCGCATGCCGCCACGACAGCGGCGGGGGCGCCGAGTGCATCGGCGAGAAGCGCGATCAGCGGTGCGGGCGTCGCCCAGGCGTCGACGAACTTCCAGCGCTTCACGGTGAAGCCCTTGATCGCATTCGTCGTGAACATCGGCACCACACGGCCCGTGATCACGGAAACGAACATGATGACGAGACCCGTCGTCGCATAGGCGACGCGCAGCGCGAGGTCGAAGCGCCCTTCCGACGCGTACCAATGAAACAGCGCGTTCAGCAGCCCAAATAGCGCGAGCGCCACCGGCAAGAAAATGTTGTGACGATTCTTCGCGGCGATGAGCACGCGCAAGAGCACGACCGCGACGATCGGCAGGAACGCCACGTCGACGACGGCGGCAAGCGGCGCGGGCCCGGTCCATACGAGCACGCGGCCCGCTGCCCACAGCAGCCACATCGCGCCCAGCGCCGCGCCGGTGGGCGTCGGACGCGACGTCCATGCGCGCACGGCCGTCAATAAGAAGCCGACGACGATCGCCGCGACGAAGCCGAACAGCATCTCGTGCACATGCCAGACGACCCCCGTCATTTGCGAAGCCTGGCCCGCACCGCCGTGGCCGCGCAGCGCCGAAAGCCAAAGGGCGATGGCGGCGACACCGAATACGGCTCCGCCGAGGTAGAAGGGACGAAATCCAAGACGCAAGACAGGCAACCCCGCCGCTTGCGATGAGCCGCGCGGCAGCGGCTCGTTGATCTTCATGACCATGTGGTTTCCCCTCGGCGACGTTTGGCCGCTCAAGGTTTCATATTAGGCCTTCGATTCGTCGGCCGAATACGCGATGCGACTGCCCGCCCGGCCAGCACGCCTGTCGCCGCGCCGGACAGATACATCACGTGATGATATAAGCATCGTCAGCATAGCGCGCCCCGATGCAAACGGCCGGCCCTGCGACAATTTGCGCGCCCGCAAATGCCGGCAGCGCCCTATCTTGATGAGGGGCGCGCGGCGATCCGTTGTCCGTCATGGATACGCCGCGCCCGGTTCGCAACGGAGGAGAACATGCTCAGTCCTCATGAATTTGCCGCGCTGCTGCTCGTAGGCGGCGAGCAAGACCTGGACGAGCTCGACCGAGACGATTTAGCCTCGCTCGTCGAGCGCCAGCTCGTCGCGCTGGACAAGCTGGTGGCGGGCCAGCATCTGCGCTTGACCGAGCGCGGGGCTTGCGTCGTCAAAGCCGCGACGCGCCGCTCCAACTGAGGCGGCGGCAGCCGCTAGGGAGTCGGATCCGGATCCGGAATGGGCCGGCGCGACCGGTCGGCGTCGAGGCGCGCCGAAGTGCGGTAGTATCCGCACCGAAGCAACGTCGGCCGTGTGCACGCTCGCGCAGCGGCGACGTCCCGACGTCCCGACGTCCGTCCCGACATACGTTCCGCGCCGGGCTCGTTCGCGGGCCCGACCATTGTCCCCATTACCGCCTCACCGTTCGTTCGCCGTGTCACCGTCCCCGACTTCCGCCCCCCAGAGTTTCGATGAATACTGCGCGCAAAAGGCCGCCCCCGCGGGTTCGAGCGTCTACTACGCGCTGCGCCAGGCGCCTATCGCCCGGCAACCGTTCTTGACGGCGCTCTACGCGCTGCGCCGGGAACTAGAGGAGACCGTCAAGGACGTCAGCGATCCGACGGTCGGACGCACCAAGCTGGCTTGGTGGCAAAAGGAAACGGCGGCGCTGACGGCGGGCCAGCCTTCGCACCCGGTCTCGCAGGCGCTTGCCGCGCATTGCGCCGACATCGCCGCGGAAGCGCCGATGCTGCGCACGCTCGTCGCGGGGTTCGAGATGGATCTCGATCAGGCGCGCTACCTCGACTTCCCCAATCTCACGCGGTACATCGAACGGGTCGGCGGCGCGTTTGCAGCAGGCGTTGCGCGCGCAACGGCCCGCGAGCCGGAGCGCACCGACGAATGGGCGCCCGCGCTAGGCAACGCACTGATGCTCGCACAGTTCGTGCAAGAGCTCGGCAACGACGCGCGCCACGGCCGCATCTACTTGCCGATCGACGAATTGCAGCGCCACGGGGTCACGGCCGCCGAACTCGTCAATCGCAAATACAGCCCGTCGTTTACGGCGCTCATGCGCTTCCAAACGGATCGCGCGCGCGATTCGCTGCGCGCGGCCCTTGCCGGCGTGCCGACCGACGAGCGAGCGACCCAACGCACGCTACGTGCGCAAGCGGCGCTTTCGCTCGCGCTGCTCGACGAAATCGAACGAGATCGATTCCAAGTGCTGCATCAACGCATTGCATTGACGCCGATACGCAAGCTGTGGATCGCCTGGCGCGAAGCGCGAAAGCGTTGAAGCAGGCCGAGGGGCGGCCCGATCGAAGCCGACGCCGGCTTCACGCAAGCATGCCGCTGCGAGCGGCGGCGCTCACCGCTTATACAGTTCGCGCACGGCGTCTTCGATGTGCTGGCGAAGCAGACGCCGCTCGTCCGGCGTCATATGTCCGTCACGCTGATGATCGCCGAACTCGGCGGGCGACGAGGCCGTATGCATGATTGGCGCGGACGGTTCGCTGGCCGAAGGCGCGGCGGGTGCCGAATGGGTGGCCGGTTCGCGTCGCGGCGATACATGGCGGCCACGCCAACGATGAAGCGATTGCTCGGCCGCGCGTTCGCGCTGCGGCGCTTGCGCCTGGGCGTCGACGGCTACGGTAAGACTGGCGACAGCGCCGGCGATGGCGACCGCGGCGACCCGCGCGCGCGTGCGCCGCACCGCGCGTCCCACCGTCATCTTGTTCCCTTCGTCATGCGGCAACCGGCTACCTCGAATTACGTGTACACATGCCCGATCATGTCGAGCGCGAGAGAATGGTGTTATGGGATGAAGTATCCACCGAACAGCCGCTATTCGTGAAGCAGTTTAAGTGGGCACCGTTTACGCGGCGCATCAACACGGGTAAATTTTGTAACTGTCTGTAACTCAATAATTCACCGTTTCGCGTCCCCCTTTCCAATCGCGCTAAGATGCCGCCCATGGAAACTAAAAACCCCTCCAAGATTCTCGTCGTCGACGACGACCCTCGCTTGCGTGATCTGCTGCGCCGTTACCTCGGCGAGCAGGGCTTCAACGTCTACGTCGCGGAAAACGCGCCCGCGATGAACAAGCTCTGGGTGCGCGAACGGTTCGATCTGCTCGTTCTGGACCTCATGTTGCCCGGCGAGGACGGGCTGTCGATTTGCCGCCGGCTGCGCGGCAGCAACGACCGCACGCCGATCATCATGTTGACGGCCAAGGGCGAAGACGTCGATCGCATCGTCGGCCTCGAAATGGGCGCCGACGACTACCTGCCCAAGCCGTTCAACCCGCGCGAGCTCGTCGCACGCATCCACGCCGTGCTGCGGCGTCAGTCGCCGTCGGAACTGCCCGGCGCGCCGTCGGAGACAGCCGAGGTATTCGAGTTCGGCGATTTCGCACTCAATCTGGCCACCCGCACGCTGACGAAGTCGGGCCAGGAGATCCCGCTCACCACGGGCGAATTTTCGGTGCTGAAGGTCTTCGCACGCCATCCGCGGCAGCCGCTCTCGCGCGAAAAGCTGATGGAGCTCGCCCGCGGCCGTGAGTACGAAGTGTTCGACCGCAGCCTGGACGTGCAGATTTCGCGCCTGCGCAAGCTGATCGAGGTCGACCCGAGCAGTCCGCGCTTCATCCAAACCGTCTGGGGTCTGGGCTACGTCTTCATCCCCGACGGCGCGGCGTGACGAACGCTCAGCCCTTCCGCGTGCCCCGATAGGCCCCATGCGCATCAACCGGCGGTTTCTCGCACACGCGTTCGGGGGCCTGTTTTGGCGCACCTTCTTGTTGATCGCGCTCTTGATCGCGGTCAGCCTTGCCGCGTGGTTTCAGAGCTTTCGCGTGATCGAGCGCGAGCCGCGCGCGCAGCGCGTCGCCCTTCAGTTGGTCGCGATCGTCAAGCTCACGCGCACAGCGCTGCTCTATTCCGATCCGGATTTGCGCCGAGCGTTGCTGCAAGACCTCGAGAGCAACGAAGGCGTACGCGTCTACCCGCGCGAGGCCACCGACAAGTTCAAGCTGCAGCCCGACGAATCGCTCAACCGGCTCATCGAGCACGACATCCGCGGGCGGCTCGGCGACGACACCGTCATCGCGCAATCGGTCAACGACATCCCTGGCGTCTGGATCAGCTTCAAGATCGACGACGACGATTACTGGGTGGCGCTCGACCGCGATCAGCTCGACAACGTCACGGGCCTGCAGTGGGCGGGATGGGGCATCTTCGCGCTCGCGCTTTCGCTATTCGGCGCCGCGTTCATCACGAGCCTCGTGAACCGGCCGTTCGCGCGGCTCGCGGCGGCCGCGCGCAGGGTCGGCTTAGGCCAGGCGCCCGAGCCGCTTCCCGAACAGGGCCTCGGCGTCGCAGCCGAAACGAACCGCAGCTTCAACCAAATGGTGCGCGACCTCGAACAGCTCGAGGCCGATCGCGCGGTGATGCTGGCCGGCATCTCGCACGATCTGCGCACACCGCTCGCCCGGCTGCGGCTCGAAACGGAAATGAGCCCGTCCGACCAGACGACGAAAGACGCCATGATCGACGACATCGAGCAGATGGACTCGATCATCGGGCGTTTCCTCGACTATGCCCGGCCGGCGCAGCACTTCACCCGTCCTGTCGATCTATCGTTGGTGGCGGGCGACATGGCCGCGCGCCTGGCGAGCGAGGACGGGGTTCGGCTCATCGCCCGGCTGGCCGATTCGGCCGTCATCGAGGCCGACGAGACCGATGTCCGGCGCGTGGTCGGCAACCTGCTCGAGAACGCCAAAAAGTATGGGGTGAGCGAAACCGACGGCATTCCGCACATCATGCTCGAGACGCGCGTGTCGCATTCGCGCGTGGAGCTGTCGGTGCTGGACGAGGGCCCCGGCATCCCCGATGAGCAGATCGGGCTCGTCACCCGCCCGTTCTACCGTGTCGATTCGGCACGCACGCAGGCCAATGGAACGGGCTTGGGGATGGCCATCGTGCAGCGCCTCGTGAGCCGCCACCGAGGCACGCTGAAACTCCGAAATCGCACGCCGGGGCCGGGCCTCGAGGTCACGATCGAGTTTCCGCTCGCTAAGAGCACGTAGCGAACCCGTACGGCGGGCCGCCGCCCGATTCGGCGGCGGTATTCGCAGCGTTGGCGCTACCCTACGCGCCGCCCGCTATGCCGCGCTCAGCAACACGACGGCTTGCGCCTCGATGCCCTCGCCGCGCCCCAAATACCCGAGCTTTTCATTCGTCTTCGCTTTGACGTTGACGCACGAAAGCGGCAGCGCCAGATCCTCTGCGATGTTCGTTCGCATCGCCTCGATGTGCGGCGCCAGCTTCGGCGCTTGGGCGATGACGGTGCTGTCGACGTTGACGATCGCAAAGCCCGCTTGCTTGATGCGCGCCGCGCATTCGCGCAGCAAGACCCGGCTGTCGGCGCCCGCGAAACGCTTGTCGGTATCGGGGAAGTGCCGGCCGATGTCGCCCAGCGCCGCTGCGCCGAACAGCGCGTCGGTCACCGCATGCAGCAGGACGTCCGCGTCCGAGTGCCCGAGCAAACCACGGTCGTACGGCACCGTCACGCCGCCGATGATGAGCGGCCGTCCGGGAACGAGCGCATGGACGTCATAGCCTTGTCCGATTCTGAAATTCATTCGAAAGTCATCCCATTGCAGTCGCGGCGAGGGCCGCGAATCGATTGATGTGTGAGCGCTACGGCCCTTCCCGGCAGTGCTTTTCTTCGATCGGCGCGGGGCTCGAGCCGCGTCAAGCGCCCGAGCCGTGCGCGAGTATGGCCTCGGCCAGCGCGAAGTCTTCGGGATAGGTGACCTTGAAGTTGCGCAGGCTGCCTTGCACGAGACGCGGCGCATGGCCGAGCCATTCGATGGCGCTGGCCTCGTCGGTCAAATCGTGTCCGTCGCGCTCCGCCCGCGCGATCGCCTCGCGCAGCATCCCGATACGGAACATCTGCGGCGTTTGGGCCTGCCATAGGCCGTTGCGCGATTCCGTGCGCGCGATGCGGTCGCCCTGATCGACGTCGACGCGCTTGAGCGTATCGGCCACGGGCAGCGCCATGATGCCGCCCACGTCGTCGTTCGAGAGCGCCGAAATCAACGAACGAATCAGCCCCGGCGTAATGCCGGGCCGCGCGGCGTCGTGCACGAGCACCCAGTCGTCGTCGGTCGCGCCCAGTTCCGCTAGCGCATCGAGCCCATTTCTGACCGAGGCCTGCCGCGAGGCGCCGCCGCAGCGGCGCACGGCAAAGCGCAGCGGTTCGAACCGGCCTGCGTCGAAATGCGCATCGTCGGGCGAAATGACGACGAGCGTCTGCGCGAGCGCCTCGCAAGCGTCGAACGCGGCCAGCGTGAAGTAGAGCAGTTCGCGCCCGGCGACGGTGCGATATTGCTTCGGCATGGGCGCGCCGGAGCGGCTGCCGTTGCCCGCGCAGGGTATCAGTGCGAAGAAGCGAGAAGTCACGAAATGGGGCTGCCAATCAAAAATAGACGACGGATTTTATAATAGGCGCTTTGCCTCGGGCATCGCGTCGTTTTCCGACGCCGTGCCCGGCCCGCGAAAGCCACGCCCGCGCTCGCATCCCGAGGATTGCGCGCCGCGGCCGCGAGGCTTTCGTCACGACCCCATGCAAGGCCGCACGCACCCCGTCATGCCGCACACCGCCAGCTCTTTTGCCCCGTCCAATCTGCCGCTCGCGCTCGTCAAGGCCGGTCAACGCTTCGCGTTCGACGGCACCCACGGCTCGTCCGACGCCCTTCTGATCGCGCGCTACAACGAGACGGCGCGCGCACAGGCGCCCAGCGGACAATCGCCGCTCACGGCCGTCGTCTGCGCGAGCGCCGTCGACGCGCAGCGCCTCGCGCAAGAGATCCCCTGGTTCGCGCCGAACGCACGCGTTCGCCTGCTGCCCGATTGGGAAACCCTACCGTACGACACGTTCTCGCCGCACCAGGATCTCGTATCGGAGCGCCTCGCCACGCTGCACGATCTCGGCGAGGGGCGCTGCGACATCCTGCTCGTGCCGGCCACGACGGCGCTCTATCGCATGCCGCCGGCCGCGTTCCTGGCCGCCTACACGTTTTCGTTCGCGCAGGGCGAGCGCTTGGACGAGGGCAGACTCAAAGCGCAATTGACGCTCGCCGGCTACGAGCATGTCAGCCAGGTCGTGCGGCCCGGCGAATACTGCGTGCGCGGTTCGCTGATCGATCTGTTTCCGATGGGCTCGCCGCTGCCCTATCGGATCGACTTGTTCGACGATCAAGTCGACTCCATTCGCGCGTTCGATCCGGATACGCAGCGCAGCCTGTATCCCGTGCGCGACGTGCGCCTCTTGCCCGGCCGCGAGTTTCCGTTCGACGAAGCCGCCCGTACCGCGTTTCGCAGCCGCTGGCGCGAGGTGTTCGAAGGCGACCCAAGCCGTTCCTCGATCTATAAAGACATCGGCAACGGCGTGCCCTCGGCCGGCATCGAGTACTACCTGCCGCTGTTTTTCGAGGAAACGGCCACCCTCTTCCATTACTTGCCCGAGGGCGCCCATCTCGCGTTCGTCGGCGATCTCGACGGCTCGATCCGCCGCTTCACGGCCGACACGAAGCAACGGTACAACTTTTTGTCGCACGACCGCGAGCGGCCGATCCTCGAGCCGCAGCGCCTGTTCTTGTCCGACGACGATTTCTACACGCTCGCCAAGCCGTTCGCGCGCCTGGTGCTGCCGGCGAACGGCGGCGGCGCGTGGGCTACGGCGTTGCCCACGCTCGCCATCGACCGTCATGCCGACGATCCGGTCGTGGCGCTGCGAGGCTACGTCGAGCGCGCGGAGCGGCGCGTGTTCGTCGCCGCCGAATCGGCGGGCCGGCGCGAAACGATCGCGCAGTTGCTCGCCGAGCATGGCTTGCGCCCCGCTTCGGCCGACAGCTTCGCCGATTGGCTGGCGAGCGACGAACCCTTCACGCTCGGCGTCGCCCCGTTGACGAACGGTTTTTCGATGCCCGGCGAGGGCATCGCGATCGTCACCGAAACCGAGCTCTACGGCACGCTTGCGCGCCGCGCCGGACGCCGCCGTCAAGAGCAAGCGAGCAGCGTCGATTCGATGGTGCGCGACCTGTCCGAGCTGAAGGTCGGCGACCCCGTCGTGCACGCCCAGCACGGCATCGGCCGCTACATGGGCCTCGTCTCGATGGATCTCGGCGAAGGCGAAACCGAGTTTCTGCATCTCGAATACTCGGGCGACAGCAAGCTGTACGTCCCTGTCGCGCAATTGCACGTGATCTCGCGCTACAGCGGCGCCGATCCCGAAAGCGCCCCGTTGCATGCGCTCGGCTCGGGCCAGTGGGAAAAAGCCAAGCGCAAGGCCGCACAACAAATCCGCGATACCGCAGCCGAATTGCTGAACCTCTACGCGCGTCGCGCCGCCCGCGAGGGCCACGCGTTCAAGCTCGAACCGCGCGACTACGCCAAATTCGCCGAGAGCTTCGGCTTCGAGGAAACGCCAGACCAGGCCGCCGCGATCGCCGCGGTCATCGGCGATATGACCGCGGGGCGGCCGATGGACCGCCTCGTTTGCGGCGACGTGGGCTTCGGCAAGACCGAAGTTGCGCTGCGCGCCGCATTCATCGCCGTGATGGCAGGCAAACAGGTCGCCTTGCTCGCCCCGACGACGTTGCTCGCCGAGCAGCACACGCAAACTTTCACCGACCGCTTCGCCGATTGGCCCGTGCGGATCGCCGAGCTCTCGCGCTTCAAATCGACGAAGGAAGTCAATGCGGCGATCGCGCAGATCAACGACGGCTCCGTCGACATCGTCATCGGCACGCACAAGCTCTTATCGTCCGATGTGCGCTTCAAGCGGCTCGGGCTCGTCATCATCGACGAAGAGCACCGCTTCGGCGTGCGGCAGAAGGAGGCGCTCAAGGCCCTGCGCGCCGAAGTGGACGTGCTGACGCTGACGGCCACGCCGATCCCGCGCACGCTCGGCATGGCGCTCGAGGGCCTGCGCGACTTCTCGGTGATCGCGACGGCGCCGCAAAAGCGGCTCGCCATCAAGACGTTCGTGCGGCGCGAGGAAGACGGCGTGATTCGCGAGGCGATGCTGCGCGAGCTCAAGCGCGGCGGCCAGGTCTACTTCCTGCACAACGAGGTGGAAACGATCGAGAACCGGCGTGCGATGCTCGAAGCGCTCGTGCCGGAGGCACGCATCGCCGTCGCGCACGGCCAAATGCACGAGCGCGAGCTCGAACGCGTCATGCGCGACTTCGTGGCGCAACGCGCGAACGTGCTGCTATGCACAACCATCATCGAGACCGGCATCGACGTGCCGAGCTCGAACACGATCATCATTCATCGCGCCGACAAGTTCGGCCTGGCGCAGTTGCATCAGTTGCGCGGCCGCGTCGGGCGCTCGCACCACCAAGCCTACGCCTACCTGCTCGTGCACGACCCGCAGGGGCTGACGAAACAAGCCCAGCGACGGCTCGAAGCCATTCAGCAGATGGAAGAACTGGGCTCGGGCTTCTACCTGGCGATGCACGACCTCGAAATTCGAGGCACGGGCGAGGTGCTCGGCGACAAACAATCGGGCGAGATCCACGAGATCGGCTTCCAGCTTTATTCGGACATGCTCGCCGATGCCGTGAAAGCGCTCAAGAACGGACAAGAGCCGGACCTCACCGCGCCGCTCGCCGCCACGACCGAAATCAATCTGCACGCACCGGCGATTCTTCCGGCCGATTATTGCGGCGACGTGCAGGAGCGCTTGTCGATCTACAAGCGGCTAGCCAGTTGCGAAACGAGCGATTCGATCGACGACATCCAGGAGGAACTCATCGATCGCTTCGGCAAGCTGCCGCCGCAGGCGCACGCGCTCGTCGAAACGCATCGGCTTCGGCTGGCGGCCAAACCGCTCGGGATTTCGAAGATCGATGCGGGCGAAGCCGCAATCAGCCTGCAGTTCGTCCCGAATCCGCCGATCGACGCGATGCGGATCATCGAGATGGTGCAAAAGCACAAGCACATCAAACTCGCGGGACAAGACAAGCTGCGTATCGAAACGCGCAGCCCGGACTTGTCCGTGCGCCTTGCGACCGTCAAGGAATCGCTGCGCGCACTCGGTGCGCCGTCGCGGCAAAGCGCGCCTGCGGCCGCGCGTTGAAGGGGATGCGGCGTTGCCCGGCGCCTGCGTTATGGCGCGCTGCACAAACGACGAATAGCGCGATCGCTTGGGTCCACCTGCGATTTTTCGGTATGATCTGAGCCACTTAAAAGCAGGAGCTTCGCCATGTCGCAGCATGCAGAATCGGCGCCGTCTCGCTCTGCCTCGCCCTCTTCTTCACCGGCTTACGCCTCTTCTCCGTCTTCTGCGTCGCCGCTCAGCCTTTCCTGGGTCGAGCGTCTCGTCTCCATCGATACGACGAGCCGTGTCCCGAACCTCGGCCTCATCGAGATGGTGCGCGACGCGCTGGCCGGGCTCGGCATTCGCTCGACGCTGACGCACGACCATCGCGGCCAATGGGCCAATCTATTTGCGACGATTCCAGCGCACGACGGCGAGACGAACGGCGGCGTCGTCCTGTCCGGCCACACCGACGTCGTGCCCGTGGACGGCCAAGTATGGGATAGCGACCCGTTCAAGCCCGAGGTGCGCGAAGGCCGTCTCTACGGCCGCGGAACGTGCGACATGAAAGGATTCATCGGCGCTGCGCTTGCCTTGGTGCCGCAGATGCAGGCCGCCAAGCTCGCCAAGCCGATCCACCTCGCCCTGTCGTTCGATGAGGAAATCGGCTGCAACGGCGCGCCGTATATGATCGCCGACCTGCAAAAGCGAGGCGTCAAGCCCGAAGGCTGTATCGTCGGCGAGCCGACGAGCATGCGCCCCATCGTGGCCCACAAGGGCATCAATGCCTATCGCTGCTGCGTGCGCGGGCATGCGGCGCACTCGTCGCTGACACCGAAGGGTTTGAATGCGATCGAGTACGCAGCGCGCTTGATCTGCCACATCCGCGATCTCGCCGACGAAATGCGCCGTGACGGCCCGTTCGACGCGTTCTACGACGTGCCTTTCACCACGGCGCAAACGAGCACGATCGAGGGCGGCAACGCGATCAATACGGTGCCGGCCGAGTGCCGCTTCGGGTTCGAATTCCGCAACCTGCCGACCCTCGACCCCGCCGCCATTTTTGCGCGCATCGAACGCTACGCACACGAAACGCTGCTGCCGCAAATGCGGCGCGAACACCCGGACGCCGCGATCGAATTCACGAAAATCGCAGCCGCGCCGGGCCTCGATGCGTCCGAGCAAGCCGCCATCACCACGCTCGTGCGCGCGCTGACGACGAACCGCGAAACGCGCAAGGTGGCCTACGGTACGGAGGCAGGTTTATTTGCGCGCGCGGGCGTGCCGAGCATCGTATGCGGCCCCGGCGACATCGAACAAGCGCACAAACCGAACGAATATCTGGAGTTGGCGCAACTGGCGGCTTGCGAAGATTTTCTGAGCAAGTTCATCCGCAGCATGTCGGTCGACGCGCATGCTTAACACGCCCCTCGCGCCCCTCGCACTTTTCACGACCTGCGCCTAGCCATGTCCACCGCCTCGCCGCAGCCCACCAACCGCACGATCGACGCGGAGCCGATTCCGACGCTGGACGCGATCGCCACGCAGCACTTCGCGCTGACGCCTTGGGTGCTGCGCACGCCCGTCTTCGAGCGGCACGACTTTCCGTCGCTCGAAGGCACGGCGATCAACTTCAAGTTCGAGTTGCTGCAGGCAAGCGGCACGTTCAAGGCCCGCGGCGCTTTCACGAATCTGCTCGCACTCGACGCCGCCCAACGCAGCGTCGGCGTCACCTGCGTCTCGGGCGGCAACCACGCGGCCGCCGTGGCATACGCGGCGATGCGCCTAGGCATGAGCGCCAAGGTCGTGCTGTTTCGCACGACGAGCCATGCGCGGCTCGAGCTGTGCAAGCGATACCGCGCCGAAGTCGTCGTGGCCGATACGCCGGCCGAAGCATTCGATCTCGTACGTCGCATCGAGGCAGAGGAAGGCCGTTTTTTCGTGCATCCGTTCAACGGCTATCGAACCGTACTGGGCACGGCTACGCTCGGCTACGAGTGGGCCACGCAGACGCCCGACCTCGAAGCCGTCATCGTGCCGGTGGGCGGCGGCGGGCTCGCGGCCGGTGTGTCTACCGCGCTGCGGCTGGCCAACCCGCGCGTGCACGTCTATGGCGTCGAGCCCGAAGGCGCCGACGTCATGAGCAAGAGCTTCGCCGCGAACCATACGGTCAAGATGGGCGCGATGCATACCATCGCCGATTCGCTGATGGCCCCGCACACGGAGCAGTACAGCTATGAGTTGTGCCGGCGCCATATCGACCGGCTCGTCACCGTTTCCGACGACGCGCTGCGCGTCGCCATGCTCAAGCTCTTTGCGCAGTTGAAGATCGCCGTCGAGCCCGCGTGCGCAGCGGCCCTCGCAGCCTTGCTCGGGCCGCTGCGCGAAACGCTGCAGGGCAAGCGCGTGGGCGTCTTGCTATGCGGCTCGAACACCGATCCGGGCACCTTCGCCTCGCAGATCGCAGGCGTTCAGATTTGATTCGCCTACGGTCGCGCGTGCTCTACGCCGACATCGGCATCGACGCGGCGGCGGAATCTCCCGGCCTCTCACCGCCGCAACGTGGCTTCGATACCTCATCGAACGTCGGCTAGACGACCGACTTATCCCCAGTTTTTGTTGATAGAGCTGTTGATAAGCGCTGAGCGATTGCGCTAAGCGGTTGTACACGCAACGATTTTCCTGCCGCGCTCGATGCGCGGCACCCCGGTTCAGTGGTGATCGAAGAGATCGAGGATCTGCTTCTGCTCTTGCTTGGTGACGTCGGGCGGCGGCACGGGCGTCGCGAGGCCCGCCGGACCGATCGAGCCCACGGCGTCGCTTGCGCCGGCGCCGGCGAGCGCGGTGCCCGAATCGGTCCCGATGCTTGCAATGAACCCGTTGCCCGGCAACTTGTCGGCCAGGTAGATTTCGCCGTCCACCGTCGCGACGTCGGGAGGCATCGGCATCGGTTGGTCAGGCACGCCGCGCAGTGCGCGGCCCATGTACTCGACCCAGATCGGCAGTGCGAGTTGCGCGCCGAATTCGCGGCTGCCGAGGCTCTTCGGCTGGTCGTAGCCCATCCAGGCCACGGCGACGAGCGTCGGCTGATAACCCGCAAACCAGCCGTCCTTCGCATCGTTCGTCGTCCCGGTCTTGCCCGCGAGATCGGATCGATGCAGCACGTTCGTGCCGGCGCCGGTTCCTGCGGTGGCGACCGAGTGCAGCAGGCTGTTCATGATGTAGGCGTTGCCCGCGCTGATCGCGCGTGGCGCGTTTTGACCGGCGACGATCGGCTGCGCTTTCGAAATGGGTTGCCCGCGTGCGTCGTCCACCTCGGCGATCAAGTACGGATTGACGCGATAGCCGCCGTTGGCGAACACCGAATACGCCGCGGCCGACTGCAGCGGCGTGACCAAGCCCGCGCCGAGCGCCATGGGCAGGTACGGCGGCGTCTTGTCGGCGTCGAAACCGAACTTCTGCGTCACGAAATCCTGCGCGTACTTCGTGCCGATGTACGACAAGATTCGGATCGAGACGAGATTCTTCGATTTCTCGAGCGCGACACGCATCGACATCGGCCCTTCGGGATGATCGTCGTCCTTCGGCTCCCACGGATCGCCGCCCGGCGTGCTGGGCGGGAAATACAACGGTGCGTCGTTGATGATCGTGGCCGGTGCGAGCCCCTTCTCCAGCGAAGCCGAATAGATGAACGGCTTGAAGCTCGAACCCGGCTGACGCCATGCCTGCGTCACGTGATTGAACTTGTTTTTGTTGAAGTCGAAACCGCCGACGAGCGCACGCACGGCGCCGTCTTGCGGCGCGAGCGAAACGAGCGCGCCTTCGACTTGCGGCAGCTGCGTAATCTGCAAATTGCCCTTCGCATCGGGCATCAAGCGCACGATCGAGCCCGGATGGATCCGCTGCGTCTGCGACGCGCGCGGGCCCAGCGCGAAAGCAGCGAAGCGCAGGCCCTCGCCGGTGACCTTGGCCGTGCCGCCGTCGACGAACTGCACCGTCACCTCCTTCGGGCTCGCCGCCGTGACGACGCCCGCTACGATCTCGCCGTCGTCCGGGTGATCGGCCAGCGCATCGTCGATGGCCTCGTCGCGGCCGTCGCCGGCGGCGGGCAGCTCCACGAACCCTTCCGGCCCGCGATAGCCGTGACGGCGCTCGTAATCCATCACGCCCTTGCGCACGGCTCGATAGGCGGCGTCCTGGTCCGCGGAATCGATCGTAGTCGTGACGGTCAGGCCGCGCGTATACGTTTCGTCCTTGTACTGCGCATACATCATCTGCCGCACCATTTCGGCGACGTACTCGGCATGCACGCTGTACTCGTTGCCGGCCACCTTCGTGCGGATCGGCTCCTTGAGCGCTTCATCGTACTGCGGCTGCGTGATGTAGCCGAGCTCGAACATCCGCTTCAGAATGTATTCCTGGCGGATCTTCGCGCGCTTCGGATTGACGACCGGGTTATACGCCGACGGCGCTTTCGGCAAGCCGGCCAGCATCGCCGCTTCCGCCAGCGTGATGTTCTTCAGGTCCTTGCCGAAATACACGCGCGCCGCGGCCGCAAAGCCATAGGCGCGCTCGCCCAGATAAATCTGGTTCATGTACAACTCGAGGATCTGGTCTTTCGTGAGCGCCCGCTCGATCTTGTACGCGAGCATCATTTCGTAGACCTTGCGCGTGTAGGTCTTCTCGCTCGACAAGAAGAAGTTGCGCGCGACCTGCATCGTGATCGTGCTCGCGCCCTGCGAGGCGCCGCCATGGAGCAAGTCGGCCGTGCCCGCGCGTAAGATGCCGATGAAATCGACGCCGCCGTGCTCGTAGAAGCGGTAGTCCTCGATCGCAAGGACCGCCTTCTTCATGACGTCCGGAATATCGGCGAAACGCACGAGGCTACGTCGCTCCTCGCCGAATTCGCCGATCAGCACGTGATCGGCCGTGTACACCCGCAGCGGCACCTTCGGACGGTAGTCGGTCAGCACGTCGAGCGAAGGCAGCTGCGGCGCCATGACGATCAGCGCGTAGCCGACGATCAACGCGCCGACGACAGCGGCCGTGCCGACGAGGCCGGCGAACGTCAGCGCGATCCGCGCGCCGAGCGAGCGACGGGGGCTGCGGGAGCGGTCGGATGCGGAGCGGGAAGGTACTCGGTCGTCGGCCTGGCGGCCATCGGAAGGCGGTCTTTTGATGATAGGCATGACGGCATGATGGGCGCGGCTCTCAGCGCCTTTTCGCCACGCGCGCGATACGCTGCGTGACTCGTATGTAATCGTGTGGTCGGCCTCGTTCGGCGGCAAACCACGCCGAACGTGGAGCAACAGCGCATTTTAATGAAATCGCCGCCGAGTCACTGAAATTTTTTTTGTAAGAAATGGCACGAAGCGGCACTTTCGCCCGATAGGCGCGAGTTATCAACAGAAAATGTTGAAAGCCCTGTGGAGAACCCGCAGAAAACGCGCATAAGTGATTGATGGCGCACGAATATTCCTTCGGGACACGTTTAAAGGCAGCGCGCGCGGCTCTATGATGGAACCCGCCGTTGCTCCATTGCGCATTCCCCGGGGGAAGCCCGCACCGCGGGCAGCACGCCTCAATGACAGCGAGTCGACCATGAACTCAAGCAGCGAACGCCTCGTCGTATTCGTGACGCCCGCCCAAAAACGTGTGCTCGCGGCGCGCGCCGCCCGGCTGGGCATCAGTTTGAGCGAACTCGTGCGCCGTGCCGTGCTTGCATTCGACGATACCGGCGAAGAGGTGCGCGCGGCCGGCCTCGTCGACCGTCTCGGTGCGGCGCGCAGCCGGGCCGTCGACGGCGACCCGGTGCGGCGCCTCGCGTCGGGGCAAGCGGTGCCGAATCAAGCCGCCGTGTCCGGGCAGGCCAAGCGCGCCCCGAAAAGCGGCCTGCGCCAAGCTCCGTCAGCCGGCGGGCCTCCGCTTCCGTCCACGGCGGACGGGGCCTCGTTACTCGGCCGGGCCGTTCAGGCTCGCCCATCGGCCGGGGCCGACGACGAAAACCGCACCGCCCTGCCCGTCGCGGCCGCCGTCGCACAGGCCTTGGCGTTGCAAGCCGAGGCGCAGGCACAGGCCGGCGCCCGCTCCGATCCCGACGACGAGGCCAGCGTCGCGCGCCTGATCGCGCACGAATCGCGCGATTTAAGCAGGTTTTAACGAAACGCTGTTGTACTCGCTGTTGTACTATCCGCGGGCGGCAAAAATGGGAAACGATGACGATGCCTCGCCCTTGCAATCGCGCGGCGCGTCCCGACATTCGGCTAGCGCGCCGCGGCACGTAAAGCATGTCGCGCCGCCGGCCGCAACGCGGCGTAGCATGTAGCCATCGGTCCCATCCAACCGCCATACGCTCGCGTTCGGCGCCGACTTCAATTCACGGAGGATTTCATGTCGTTATTCGACTCTATTTCGCGTACCGTCAAAGGCTTGCTCAACGACGCGGCAGAGTCCGTGCAGGACCCGTCGCGCGACGCGCGCCAAATCGTGCGCGAGCTCGACGAGAGCATCGGCAAGGCCGAGAACGCGCTGATCGAGATCGAGGCGCAAGTGGCCATGCAGCAAAGCAAGCGCGACGCTGCCGCCGAAAAGGCGAAAAAGTACGAAGACGGCGCGAAGCGCGCGCTGCAATCGGGCGACGAGGGCCTCGCACGCGAAGCCCTGGCCGCGCAAGCGAATGCCGAAGCCGAACGCGACGCGCTCGTCAAAGAACTCGCGACGCTCGAGCCGTCCGTCGATCAGCTCAAGAGCCAGATCGCCGACATGCGCCAACGCCGCAACGATCTGAACGCCCGCTCGAACATCCTGCAAGCCAAGCAAGAGATTTCGCAAGCGAAGGATGTCGCGGCCACCGCGCTCGGCGGCATCGGCGGCAAGAACCTGTCCGAGGATTTCCGCAAGCTCGAAGACAAGGTCGCGCTTTCGAACGCACGCTCCGACGCTCGGCTGAACTCGGCCGATACGTCCTCGGGCAAGGCGCTCGACGATAAACTCGCCGCACTCGATCACGGCCCCTCGGTCGAGGATCGTCTCGAAGCGCTCAAGAAGCAAATCAACGCAAATACGCCGGCGCAATGACGCCGGGCGACGCGACGCACGGTGGCGCCTCGACGGGCGTCCACCGGCGCGCGGTCTGAACAGGTCGATGGTTATGGAGACGGGCGCTCGCGCCCGGTTCGTTCAATGAAGACTTTCCTAGCAACCGCATTCGCCGCTTTGCTGTTCGCGTCCGGTTCGGCGTTCGCCGTGCCGAGCGCGCAGCAAGTCGAGCGCGCGATGGCGCAAGGCAATTGGCAGCAAGCCGATGCCGAGCTTTCGCAAGTGCTCGCCGCGCACCCGAACAACGCGCACGCCCACTATCTGTATGGGCAAGTGCTGGCGAACGAAGGCCGCTACGCCGATGCGCTCGCGCAGATCGAACAAGCCAAGACGCTCGACCCGCAAGTTCGCTTCACGAGCCCTTCGCGCTTCGCGCAGGTCGAGGCGCACGTGCGCGCAGCGGCCGGCCGCGCCTCCGGGCCTGCGCCGAGCACGCCCGCCAAGAGCGCCGCGAATCCGTTCGTTCAAGCGTTGCCGTCGGCGCCCGCGCCGAAGCACCACGGCCCGTCCATGGTCGCGTGGATCGGCTTGGCGGTCCTCATCGTCGCCATTGCCTTGATTCTGCGATGGACGCTGCGCCGGGCGCGCTCGAACGACGACGGCCGGGCCGACGAAGAGCGGCGCGCCCAATTGAAGCGCGCCACGGACCTGCTCAATGCAGCGCGCTCGCTAAAGCTCGATGCGCGGCTCTCGAGCGCCGCGGGGCATGAAACGCTGGCCAATGAAGTGGAAGGCGTCGAAAACCAATTGCGCGCGCTCGTCGAATCGCTGTCGAACAACGGTCACCCCGTCCCGGCCTATCAGCTCGACGATCTCTCTCGCCAGCTCGATAGCCTGCGGGCACGCACGGAAGGCCGCCCCGATCCGAACGCCTCCACGCCAGGCGCCGGCCCGTCGGCGTATGCGCAAGAAGCGGAGCGGCTGCAGCAGCAAGCGCCGTACGGTGCTCAACAGCCGTATCCGCAGCAGCCGCCTGTCGTCGTCCAGCAAGGAGGCGGCATGGGTGGAATGGGCGGCCTGCTGACGGGCGTATTGCTCGGCGAAGCGCTTTCGCACGGGCGCGACCGCGTGATCGAACGCGACGTCATCGTCGACGACGAAGCGCGCCGGCGCGCCGCCGAGCGCGGCGACGGCGGCGGCCTCGACTTCGGCCAAGGCTCGAACGACTGGAACGACGGCGGCGGCTCGGACGGCGGCGTCGATTTCGGCAGCAACGACTCGGGCGGATGGAGCGATAGCTGAGCGTGAAGCGTCCGTGCAAGATCCCGCTGCGCATCGCGATCGTCGGCAGCGGGTTCGCCGGTATCGGCATGGCGATCCGGCTCAAGCAACTCGGCGTCGCGACGTTGACCGTCTATGAAGCGGCGGACGAGATTGGCGGCACCTGGCGCGACAACGCCTACCCCGGCGCCGCTTGCGATATCCCGTCCCATCTGTATTCGTTCTCTTTCGCGCCGAATCCTTCCTGGACGCGCACGTTCGGTCCGCAAGCGGAAATCCTCGCGTACCTGAAACGTTGCGCGCGCGAACATGGCATCGAACCGCTGATCCGCTGCAATACGCGCGTCGCCGCGGCGCGCTTCGATGACGCTGCACGCGTATGGCGGCTCGAACTCCTATCGACGGCGCGCGGACCGGGCCCCACGGGCCGGGTCGACACCCCCGGCGCGATCGAGGAAACGCCGGAAGTGCAAGTCGTCGAAGCCGACGTGGTCATCGCCGCGAACGGCCCGCTCTCGCGTCCGGCATTGCCGAAAATCGAAGGGATGGATCGCTTCCGCGGCGCGCTGTTTCATTCGGCCCGCTGGAATAGCGCCTATCCGCTCGAAGGCAAGCGCATCGCGGTCATCGGCACAGGCGCGAGCGCGATTCAGTTCATCCCGCGCATTCAACCGCACGTCGGGCAATTGCATGTGTTTCAACGAACGCCGCCCTGGATCATGCCGCGGCCCGATCGCGCCATCGGCGAGCGTGCACAGCGCGTCTTTCGCACGCTGCCGTTCGTTCAGCGGCTCGTTCGCTGGCGCGTCTACTGGCAACACGAGGCGCGCGCGCTCGCCTTCGTCGTCAAGCCGGATTGGATGCGAGCACCGATGCGGTTCGCCTCGAGCTACCTGGAGCGCCGCGTCGAAGATCCGGAGTTGCGCGCCAAGCTCACGCCCGACTACACGCTCGGTTGCAAGCGCGTGTTGCTTTCAAGCGATTACTACCCTGCGATCACGCAACCGAATGTCGAGGTCGTCACCGCGCCGATCCGCGAAATCGTCGCCGACGGCCTCGTCACCGAAGACGGTCGTCACTACCAAGTCGACGCCATCATCTGCGGCACGGGCTTCGACGTCGCCGACGCAGGCGCACCGTTTCCGGTCGTCGGGGCGCGCGGCGCCGATCTCGACGAACGCTGGCGCGCGCAAGGCCCGCAGGCCTATCTCGGCGCGAGCATCGCCGGGTTTCCCAATTTTTTCATGATGATCGGCCCGAACACGGGCCTCGGCCATAACTCGATGGTCTACATGATCGAGTCGCACATCGGCTACATCGCCGACTGCCTGCGCACCTTGTGCAAGCGTGGCGCGCGGACGATGGAAGTGCGCGCGGACGTGCAAAACGCGTTCAACGCGAAACTGCAGGACGCGTTTCGCGGCACCGTTTGGATGAGCGGCTGCAGAAGCTGGTACCTCTCCGAGAGCGGCAGAAACACGGTCCTATGGCCCGGGTTCACATTCGCCTTTCGCCGCCTTACGCGCCGCGCACGAACGAGCGATTACCGTTTCGGCGATTGACCGCGGCGCCGGCAACGCGCCGAGCGCGGGCGCGGCCCACTAGCCGCAGCGCCCCCCGCGGTTCGCCGTGGAGGGCGGACGCGGGTGGGCCGCTAGCGCCCAGGCCTCTCCCGCCTATCGCGCCTACCCCGGTTCAGCTCGCCAACGCCGGTTCCGCGCCGATCGAAGCATGCGCACGCCGGGGCGAAGCCGCACGGGGCGCGTGCTCGTCCGCCCGCGCCTCGATCCGGAAGGCGGCGACCGCCGCGTCGAGTTGCGCCGCTTGTTCCTCGAGCGACGCCGCGGCCGCCGCGGCTTGCTCGACGAGCGCCGCGTTTTGCTGCGTCACCGAGTCCATCTGCACGACGGCTAGGTTGATTTGCTCGATGCCCGTCGACTGTTCGCCCGAGGCCGCGCTGATCTTGCCGATGATGTCGTTGACACGATGCACGGCCGCCACCACGCGATCCATCGTCTCGCCGGCGCGCGCGACGAGCGTGCTGCCGGTCTGCACCTTGTCGGCCGATGCGGCGATCAGCGACTTGATCTCCTTGGCCGCGCTCGCGCTGCGTTGCGCGAGGCTGCGTACCTCGCCGGCCACGACGGCGAAGCCGCGACCCTGCTCGCCCGCGCGCGCCGCTTCGACGGCCGCGTTCAACGCGAGAATGTTCGTCTGGAATGCGATGCCTTCGATGACGCCGATGATGTCGCCGATCTGGTTCGAGCTCGACGCGATGTCCTCCATCGTCCGCACGACGTCGCCCACGACTTCGCCGCCTCGCGCCGCCGTTTCCGACGCGTCTTGCGCAAGCGTGCTCGCCTCGACCGCATGCTCAGCATTGAGCTTCACGGTCGACGTGAGCTGTTCCATGCTCGAGGCCGTTTCCTGCAGCGACGCAGCCTGCTGCTCGGTGCGCTGCGACAGATCGGCGTTGCCCGCCGCGATCTCGCGGGCGCCGTGCATGATGGCCTCCGAACCGGTGCGCACGCGCGACACCGTCGCAACGAGCGCTTCCTGCATGCTCTTCAACCCCACGAGCAGCCGGCCCATTTCGTTGTTTCGGTTCGCGACGATCGCGCCGGTCAAATCGCCGGACGCGATACGCTCGCAATGGCGAACCACGGCATCGATGGGCCGAACGACGGCCGAGACGAGCGCCGCTCGCGCAAACAGGCCGATGACGAACGCGAGTGCCGCGATCGCCGCGGCGATCGTCGCAAGGGTATGGAACGCGGTTTGAGACTCGGCGTAACGCGCTTCCTGGTGCGAGAGCTGCAGCGCCTCCAGTTCGTTGATCGCCTTCTCGTAGTGGGCATAGAGCTCGTTGGCGGTCTCGCCTTGCAGCGTGCGGAACGAATTGAAGTCGTTCTGCTCGAGTGCCTGGAACTCGGGATTGATCGCCTTTTCAACGAGCGCCGAGCGCGCCGCGGTCACGGCATCCGCGAGGCGCGACTCATTCTCGTCACGCGGCTTTTTGAGGTAGTCGGCCCATTGCGCATCGCTTTCCTTCAACACGCCGTGCGCCTTCGGCAGCAAATCGTCACCGGCCTTGCCCATCGAAAACAGCGTCTCGTAGCTGCCGAGCGCGAGCCGGACTTGAAGCATGCGCTCCGAACTCGTTTTCAGATGCGTGAGCGCGGCCGTATCGGTCGCGTACATTTGCTTGAGCGCGTCGTTGCTCTTTTGCAGGCCCAGCATGCCGGCGGCCATCGCCGCCATCAGGGCAAGCGTGTACCCCGCGATCGTGAGCGTCAGCCCACCGCGAATCGTAAAGCGTTTGAACATGGCGTCGTCGTGCGCACGCTCGTCGTGGAGCGCAGCACGGTCCCCTCCGTAGTGGTGGTGAAGCGCGCACAGGGCGGCTCTCTAGCGGAGCGTCGGATAGGCCCGGCCTGCTGCGAGTGGTCTGATCGGGCGCGTCGTGCGTGCGAAGGTTCTCGCGCAATCTAAGCGTTTCGAGCCGAATGCGCAATGCTTTCGGCACAATAGTCATACTATCGTCATCCCTCACTCAAGCCGAAGCGGATGCCGTCCGTAAACACATAGGAGTGCCCGCCCGCAACGCCCTTCACCCGGTTCCAGCGCAAACGCCCGCCGGTGCGTAAGGACCACGTAAGGGGGCTTCGTTAGATATTGCCGCAAGCGCCGCCTGTCGACGGCTGCAACCTACAACCGCGCGCGGCGAGTGGTTCGTCTGCGCCAAGGAGACCCGCATCATGCGCTTGACGTTGCGTCGGCCACGCGCCGCGCGTTCGCTCGTGGCAGACATCGCCGCCCAGGCCGGCAAACTGGGCATCGAGATTTGCGACGTGTCGGGCCATGTCGAAGAAGTCGCAAAGCGCGTCGCGCAGCATTCGCAAGTGTGCCGCTCGCTGCGAGGCTCGGCCGCGGTTACGATGCAAGGCAATCACCGGATCGCCGAGGCCGCACGCCAGGTGCGCGTCGTGAGCCGGGAAGCATCGAGTGCGGTCGAGCAGTCGCGTCAAACGCTCGATGCCTCGCTTGCGGACATTCACGGCCTAGTCGAAGGCGTGACCGGCATCGCCGCGCAAATCGAGGCGCTGCGCGGGGCGCTCGATCATGTGAGCACCGTATCCGAGGAAATTTCGCTGATCGCCCGCCAAACCCACCTGCTTGCGATCAATGCGGCGATCGAGGCGGCGCGGGCCGGCGAGTCCGGTAAGAGCTTTGCCGTCGTAGCGGCGGAAGTCAAAAATCTCTCGAGCAAGACCGCGCAAGCGACGGCTCAGATCGAAGCGACGCTCGCGCGCCTGACCCAGCAAACGGAAAAGCTCGTTGCAGACGGCGCCGAAAACACGGCCCGCGCGAACCGCGTGAAGGAAGGATCGGCGACGATCGGCGCAATCGTGCAATCGACGGGAACGGCGATCAATCGGTTGCACGAAGAAGCCGAGCAGATCGCCACGCTAACCGACGACATCGAAACGCAGTGCCATCATCTCGAACGGCAAGTGGGCGATATGGCAAGCGGCGTCGAGCATTCGAGCGAAAACTTCTTGCGTGCGAAGGATCGGCTCTCGAGCCTGCTGACCGTATCCGAAACGCTGATCGAGCTGACGGCCGCAGCCGGTGTCGAAACACCCGACACGCGCTTCATCGCTGCGGCGCAACGCACGGCGGACGCGATCGGCAAACGCTTCGAGCAAGCGCTCGAGCGCGGCGAGATTGCCGAAAGCGCCCTCTTCGATGCGCACTATGCGCCGATCCCCGGCAGCGACCCGCAGCAATTCATGACGCAGTTCACGGCGTTCACCGACCGCGTGCTGCCCGAGATCCAAGAGCCCTTGCTCGCGCTGGACGAGCGTGTGGCCTTTTGCGCCGCTGTCGACCTGCGCGGGTATCTGCCGACGCACAACCGCAAGTTCTCGCAAGCGCAGCGCGCGGGCGACCCGGTGTGGAATGCCGCCAATTGCCGGAATCGGCGCCTGTTCAACGATCGGACGGGACTGGCCGCCGCGAGTCACACCAAGGCCTTTCTGCTACAGACTTATCGCCGCGACATGGGCGGCGGCGCCTTCGCGATGATGAAGGATGCATCCGCCCCGATATTCGTAAACGGCCGCCATTGGGGCGGCTTGAGGCTCGCCTACATGACCTGACGTCCGCCGCCGCACGCATCCGGCACGAAAAATCCTCCCGCATCGATCGGCCGTTCGCTATCATGCCGCGATGGTATGTGCCTTGCGCCGCTCGATGCGTCGCAATCCCAGCAAGGAGGAAAAAAAACGATGGGCATCGTCAAGGAATTCAGAGAGTTCGCAGTCAAAGGCAACGTGATGGATCTGGCCGTCGGCGTGATCATCGGCGGGGCGTTTTCGACGATCGTCAACTCCGTCGTCAAGGACCTCATCATGCCGATCATCGGCGTCGTCACGGGCGGTCTCGACTTTTCCAATAAGTTCGTCCGCCTCGGCGCCATTCCGCCTTCGTTCAAAGGCAATCCCGATTCGTTCAAGGATCTGCAAAGCGCCGGCGTCGCCGTTTTCGGTTACGGCTCGTTCATCACGGCAGTGATCAACTTCGCCATCCTCGCGCTGATCGTGTTTGCGATCGTCAAGTTCATGAACTCGCTGCGCCACGCCGAGGCGCAGGAAAAGCCCGCCGCGCCGCCCACGCCGCCGGAAGACATCGTCCTGCTGCGAGAGATTCGCGACGCGCTCAAGCAGCGCTGATTCGCGCAAGCGCCGGCAGGCGGCCGGGCTAGAGCGCCGGCCGCCATACGCTGCCTTGCGCCTTGGCTTCGGCCGTGCGCTGGATCAGCACTTCGAGCTGGGTGAAATTGATCGGCTTGGTCAGATGGGCCGTGAACCCGGCGGCCAGGCAGCGCCGCACGTCCTCGTCCGATCCGAAACCCGTCAAGGCGATCGCCGGAACTTCCGAGTGCCGGCGCACTGCGCTGACGAAGTCGAGGCCCGTTCCGTCCGGCAGGCCCACGTCGCTGACGATGAGATCGAACGTCCTCGCCCGCGTTGCCGCGAGCGCCTCCGCCACCGAGCCCGCTACCGATACGTCGTGCCCGAGCGAGCGCATCAGATGCGCCATGACTTCGGCCGTATCGACGTGATCCTCGACGAGCAGGATCTCGATCCGCTCGTCGCCCGCGGCCTTGGCCGATGCCAGCGGCGCCGGCTCCTCGGCCGGCGCGGCCGTCGTCGGCAACGCGATCGCGAACGTCGCCCCGCAATGCGGCCCCGGACTTCGCGCACTGACCGTCCCGCCATGCGCGTCGGTCAGCGCCTTCGTGATCGCGAGCCCGAGCCCTAGCCCGCCGAATTGCTGCGTCATGCGCTGGCTGCCCTGCTCGAACGCGTTGAACAGCTTGCCGATCTGCTCGGCCGCGATGCCGATGCCCGTATCCTCGATTTCGATCTCGATGCGCATGCGGGCGTCGCGCGTGCGCACGTAGATGTGGCCGCCGTCCGGCGTGAACTTCGCCGCGTTGCGCACGAGGTTCCACAGCATCTGCTGCAGGCGAGCGGGATCGGCGAGCACGTAATGATGCTCGGCGCGCATCTCCACGTGAACGTCGAGCGCTTTGACCTGAATTTCGGAGCGAAAAAGTTCGAGCACGCTTTCGACGACTTCATGCACATCGACCGTCTCGAGCGCAAGCCGCAGCTTGCCGTTGGCTACGCGCGTCAAGTCGAGCAAATCGTCGATGAGCCGCGCCTCCAGTTCGATATTGCGCCGGATCATTTTGACGCTCGACTGCGCCGAGGCCGGCAGCTCGGGCATCGTTTCGAGCACGCGCGTGCCGACGAGCACCGGCGTGAGCGGCGTGCGCAATTCGTGCGAGAGCATGGCGAGGAAACGGTCCTTCGCACGATTGGCTTCTTCGGCCGTCTGGCGTGCGCATTGCTCGGCCGCGAGCAGCCGCTCGCGCTCTTCCATGGCCTCGCGTTGCGATTGGATATCCGTGCAACTGCCGAACCATTTGCCGACGCCGCCGCTCGCATCGCGCACCGCCGCGATGCGAACGTCGAACCAACGATAGGTGCCGTCGGCCGCCCGCAGCCTCAGTTCGTGCCGATAATCGGCCGCCGCGGCGCCGCTCACGACTTCGACCCACGAGCTGCGCAGCGCGTCGCGGTCGTCGGGATGCACCGCGTCCAGCCAGGCGAGCCCGCGCGAAGCCGCTTCGTCGCGTCCCGTATACGCGTACCACTGCTTCGAGAAGAAATCGCACTCGCCTCGCGCATTGCTGGTGAAGACGAGATGCGGCAGCGCCTCGGATAAGCTGCGGTAATGCGCCTCGCGATCGCGCAGCAGCAACGCCTCGGCGGAAGCGCGTTGCAGCCGCACCTGTGCGAGCACGCGCTCGACCGCTTCGGGTAAGTAATCGAGATAACCGCCCGACTTCGGCACGACATCGGACACGCCGGCGCGCAGCGCCTCGATCACGCGCGATTCGTCGGTAAAGCCCGTGACGAGAATCGCGGGCAGCGTGATGCCTTCGGAACGCAGGCGCCTGAAGAAATCGAGTCCCGTTTCGGCGCTGTCGAGCTGGTAATCGAGGACGAGCAAGTCGGGCGCGTCGGCGCCGAGCCGGGCGTGCGCGGCCCTCGCGCTCGGATAGGCGAACACGCGGCAGCCCGCGCGCTCGAGCGACTTTCGTGCAAGCCGCAAAATGCCCTCGTCGTCGTCGACGATGAGCACGCGGGCTGGTTCTTGGCGGATGACTTCACTCATGCTTGCATTGTGGTTCGTGCTCGTTCCGTGCGCGATCTCGCGCATCAAGTCATTCGCAGCGGCTGCTCGGGCAGCGTGACGTAAAAGGTGGAACCGACGCCCTCCGCCGATTCGACCCAAGCCGTCCCGCCGTGCCGTTCCGTGACGCGGCGCACGAGCGCGAGCCCGATGCCGTCGCCCTTCGCTCGGTCGCCGTGCAGCCTTTGAAAGGCGCTGAACATCTTCGGCATACAGGCTTCGGGAATGCCGAGCCCATTGTCGCGCACATAATACGTCCGCATTCTAGGCGCTCGCTCACCGTTTTCCGGCGGCGGCTGCTCGAGCGTGCCGATCTCGATGCGGCCCGGGCGCGACGTATCGAGATAGTTCACGGCATTGCCGATCAGATTGGCAAAAATCTGCTCGATCGCGGTCGGATCGCCCCAGACGGGGGGCAGTTCGCCGACGGAAACGGCCACGTTGCGCTCGACGATCGCCTGGTGCAGCGATTCGACGACGCGCGCCACGGCGCGGGCGACGCTCACGCGCTGCCACTGATATTCGAGCCGGCCCGCGCGGGAGATTCGAAGCAGCGCATCGATGATCGACGCGGAGCGTGCGACCGCTGTGCGCAAGTAGTGCAACGCTTCGCTCAGATTGCCGTCGAGCACGCGCGTGATGCGCACGCGCTCGTCCTCGGGCAGTTGCGCATCCACGAGCATCGCACGCAATTCGTCGCACGACACCTGCAACTCGCGCGAAAAGCCTTGCAGGTTCACGAGCGGCGAGCGCAAATCGTGAGATACGCTGTAGATGAACATATCGTTGTCCTGCTTTTGCTGCCGCAGGCTGTCGTTCACCTGCGTCAGTTCCTGCGCGCGCGTCTCCAGCGTGGCTTGAAGGGCTGCCTGGTCGTGCTCGGCCTCGGTCAGCCGCGCACTCGTGCGGTGCAGCGCGGCATCGAGCTGGGCGAGCTCGTCGTCGCCCGCCAGCGGCGCGCCGAGCGCCTCCGAGCGTCCGAGCCGCTGGGCGTTGGCGGTCAGCGTGCGCAAGCGCCGTCCGATATTGCCCGCGAAAGCCAGCGCGGCAATGGCCCAGATCAGCATCGAACCTGCAATGGCGGCGATCAGCGCATAGCGCTGCTGGCTTCTCGTCTGGGCGAGTTCCGCGCTGCGCTCCGCATCCAGCCGCGATTCGTCGGCGATGAACGCGCCAAGCTCGTCGCGAAACGCATGGATCTGCGCCGGCAGCGGCGCATCGTCGAACGATGCCAACTGCAGGCGCTGCCCATCATGCAGCGCGGCATAGATCCGATCGGTCTGAGAACGGTAGGCGTTGACGGCTTCGCGCATGCGCCGAACACGCTCTACTTGAAGCGGATCGTCGGCTACGAGCTTTTCGAGCCGCGACAGTCGATCGCCCAAATCGACCCAGACGACATGCCGATCGATGAAGGCCGGGTCGCCGACAATGAGCCCTGCACGGACTCGCGAGGCTTCGCGCAGCAACGGATCGACGATCACGGACGCCTGGTAGAGCACCTGCTTGCTGTGCGCGGCCCATTGCGCCGCCTGCGACGACTGCTCCTGCGTTTTCGACAGCATGCCGACGAGCGCGAGCTCGGCCAAGCTCGGCACGGCGATCAGCAGCAGGCCCTTCGTGAATAGTTTCATGCGTCCTTGACGGCATCCGGGGCAGTCGCGCGCCTCGTGTGCGCAAGCCGCACCGCAGGGCTCCAAGGGCGGCACGGCCCTTGCGTCGCACGACGTGCAACAGTGAAACCGAATCATTATCCGTTCAGTTTCGAGATATTTCAACGGACGATATAGAGGCGCGTGAGCGCACAGAAAATCGGCATTTTTTATGAGTTCGATCAGCACGCCGACGGAACTCGGGCCTATTATTGCCATAGATGTCGAGCGCGGCGCGGCACACGACGCGTTCCGGCATGCCTGCATACGGGTGTCGACATGCAACGACGCTGCACGACCGTGAAGACGCCGATTTCGTATGCTATAAAAGATCGGACGTGCGGCGCGCGAGAGCCGGGAGTGGTCGCATGAGGACGCTGTGTTTCTTGCAATTCTTTTTCAGGCGAATGTTTATGTCCTTCCCGAGAAAGCGCAGGCGCGCAAGTGCGGACAGCAAGGAGTCGTTTCTCGCCGTGCTGCGCCAGTTCAAACTTTTTGTCCAACTCGATACCAAGATCGCCCGCGCACGCGCGCAGGACGAACCGGTGCTCTACGAACACGTCCTACCAGGGCTCGATGTACTGCTCTGCACGGTACGCGGCGCGCAGCCGCCGTACCCCGACGTCGACGAGCTTCACCGGCGCTGCATCGAATCGATCGCGAACGCGCTCGAGCAGCCGCTGGACGGGCTCGAGAACGGCGGCTACTGGTATGAGACGAATGGGTTCGGTTTTTTGGTCTTCGCGAGTCAAGCGCGCGCCAGGATCTTGCCCGAGTTCGGCGCGCTAGCCGCGGCGCGCGGCACTCGCAGGCAAAACGCCGGCGACGCCGCACCCCGTTCGTTCCGTTGAAGCCGTCGCGGCCCTATCGCCGCGTCCCGCGCATCGACCCGTGCATCAACGCTTGCGGTTCGCCGGCCCAGCCTGCGGCCGCACGATGTCGATAAACGCCGCCAAATCGGCGTCGCCCAGTCCCATCGCCGCCCCCAGCCGCAATACTTGCTGCACCGCGCCCACGACGGGCATCGCCGCCCCCGTGGACCGTGCGGCATCGGCCACCGTGTCGATGTCCTTCTGAAAGGTCTTGAGCGAGCCGATCGGCGCATGGCCCGCTTCGGTCATGCGCGGCACGAACGTTCGCAGCAAAACGGAATCGGCCCAGCCGCCCGCGAGCGCTTCGGGCAACCGTGCGGCGTCGATCCCCGCCGCTTGCGCGAGCCCGACCGCTTCGGCAATGCCCGCCACCGTCGCGCAGACGATCGCCTGATTGCAGAGCTTGGTCATTTGCCCCGCGCCCGCCTCGCCCATGTGGGTCACGCGCGCGGCGTAGGCGCGCATGACCGGCTCGAGCGCAGCCAAGCTCTCGCTAGCGCCGCCCGCCATGACGGCGAGCGTACCCGCCTGTGCGCCCGGGACGCCGCCGGACACCGGCGCATCGATCCAATCGACGCCATAGCGCGCCGCGCGCGCGGCGAATTCGCGCGTCGCCGCCGGCGCAATGCTCGAGTGATCGACGATCCAGCGCACACGCCCTGCGCCCGCATCCGCCGTATCCTCGCCGAGCACGCCGCCCAGGCCGAACACGACCTCTTGAACGGCGGCCGTATCGGAAACGCATAGAAAGACCGCTTGCGCCCGCGCGACGAGTTCGCGCGGCGCATCGACGACGTGCGCGCCTTCGGCCGCCAGCGCCTGTGCCTTGGCGCGCGTTCTGTTCCAGACCCACACGTTGTGCCCGGCGCTCAGCAGATGCCGAATCATCGGCGCACCCATGAGGCCCGGCCCGCAGAAACCGATGTCCATCGTTCGATGGTTCTCCCAAAATCACCGCCCATTGCGCGCCCGCCCACGGCACGCCCGAGCGTCGTTGCCTATACTGGTTTTGCCATTCTCGAACGAAAACGGAGACGACTCATGAGCGAACACGTTTACAAGTACATCGAACTGACCGGCTCGTCCACGAAGTCGTGCGACGACGCCATTCGTTGCGCGATCGAGCGCGCGTCGAAAACACTACGCAACTTGAACTGGTTCGAAGTGACCGAGACGCGCGGGCACATCGAAAACGGCACCATCGCACATTGGCAGGTCACACTGAAAGTGGGCATGCGCCTCGACGATTGATCCACGGGCGGCGCGACTGCCGCCCCGCCCGCTCCTTCTTACGAACGGCCAGCGGCGTTACTTCGGCAGGGAACCGTCCACGCCTTCGACGTACCAGTTCAGCCGCTGCAGTTCCGCATCCGTCAAGGTCTTACCCGCCGGCACCTTGACCGCTCCCGTCTGATCCTTGATCGGGCCCGCGAAGACATCGCGGCTACCGCTCGCGATCGCATCGTGCGCCTTCTTCTCGTCCGCACGCGCAGCAGCAGGCACGGACGCATTCAAGTCTTCGAGGTCGACCGCTTGCTGGGGCAAGCCCCACCAGACAGGGTCGTTCTTCCACTTGCCGTCGAGCACCTGCTGGATCGCGGCGCGGTAGTAAACGCCCCAATGCGCCACGACGGAGCCCAGATGCGCATCGGGCCCGAACTTCTTCATATCGGAATCCCAGCCGAACGCATGGACCTTCTTCGCTTCGGCCGTGGCGAGCGTCGCGCTCGAGTCGGTGTTCTGCAAGAGTACGTCGGCGCCTTGGCCGATCAGCGTCTCGGCGGCCTGCTTTTCCTTGCCCGGATCGAACCAGCTATTGATCCAGATGACCTTCGTGTGCACCTTCGGATTCACCGAACGCGCGCCCAGCGTATAAGCATTGATGTTGCGCACCACTTCGGGGATCGGCACCGAGGCGACGAAGCCCAGCGTGTTCGTCTTCGTCACATGGCCCGCGACGATGCCCGCCAGATAAGCGCCCTGATACATGCGCACGTCGTAAGTACCGAAGTTCTTTCCTTTCTTGTAACCGGTGGCATGCAAGAAGACGGTATCCGGGAAATCCTTGGCCACCTTCAGTTCGAAGTCCTGATAGCCGAAACTCGAACCGAAGATGATCTTGTTGCCCTTGCTGGCGAGATCGCGGAACACGCGCTCGGAATCGGCCGATTCGGGCACATTCTCCACACGCGTGATCTTGATCTTGTTGCCGAACTTCGCCTCGGCCTCCTTGGAGCCTTGATCGTGCGCATAGGTCCAGCCCGCGTCGCCGGGATTGCCCAGATAGACGAAGGCGACACCCGGCGCATCGGCTGCTTGCGCCGCGCCCGTCAGCGCGGCGCCCAGCGCGAGCGCCGCGCCGGCGGCGAGCAGGGTCAACGTTTTTCTTCTCATCGAACTTCTCCAATGGTGTGGGTGAAACGGTCGATTCGTGCCCAACGCGCTCAGCTCGTCGCAAAGAACGGTTTGCCGAGCGATGCGGGTGCGTTGAGCTTGATCGCATTCGGATTGCGCGAAATGACAGCGAGCACGGCGATCGTCGCAAGATACGGCAACATCGCGAGCACTTGCGTCGGCACAGGCACGTCGACGGCTTGCGCATAGAACTGCAGCCCCGTAACGGCGCCGAACAGCAGCGCGCCGACGAGCAGGCGGGCGGGCCGCCACGTGCCGAACACGACGAGCGCAAGCGCGATCCAGCCGCGCCCCGACGTGAGCTGCTCTTGCCACAAATGCAGATAAACGATCGAGTAGTATCCGCCCGCGAGTCCGGCCATGCCCCCGCCGAACAGCGTCGCGCCGTAGCGCACGCCGATCACGGGAAAGCCCACCGAATGCGCGACGCTAGGCGATTCGCCTACCGAGCGCAGGACGAGGCCCGCTCGCGTCCGATACAGAAACCAGCCGACGAGGCCGAAGGCCGCGAATGCGAAATAGCCGAGCGGCGTCAGCGAGAACAACGCGGGCCCGAGCACCGGGATCTTGGCGAGCCCCGGTACCGCCCAGACGTCGATCGTCGCGCTGACCGACGCCGAAGTGTAAGGCTTGCCGACGTACGCCGACAGCCCGATGCCGAAGATCGTCAGCGAGAGGCCCGTCGCCACCTGATTGGCAAGCAGCGTCAGCGTGAGAAAGCCGAATAGCAGCGCCATCGCGGCGCCGGCGCCGATCGACGCGGCCACCCCGAGCCACGGGCTTCCCGACGTAACGGTCACCGCGTAGCCGGTGACGGCGCCCATCAGCATCATGCCTTCGACGCCGAGGTTGAGCACGCCCGACTTTTCCGTGACGAGTTCGCCGATACCGGCGAGCATCAGCGGAATCGCGGCCACGACGGCGCTCGATGCGAGCGTGCCGGCTTGTTGAATATCCATGGGTCGTTTCGTTCTGTGTTCGATTGGCTAGTCATTCGATGGCGGCCGCAGTGTCGCGGGCCGCGCGATCACCCATGCGCGACGCTCGTCACGCGCCGCAGGCGGTAATTGACGAACAGGTCCGCCCCGAGCAGACAGAACAGCAGCAGACCTTGAAATACGCCGGAAAGCGCCTGCGGCAATTGCATCGAGGTTTGAACGGCTTCCCCGCCGAGATAAAGGAGCGCCATCAGCAAGCTCGCGAAGACGATGCCCACCGGATGCAGCCGCCCCACGAATACGACGATGATCGCCGTGAATCCGTAGCCCGGCGACCACGTCGCCTGCAACTGCCCGATCGGGCCCGCGATTTCGCCCATGCCCGCGAGCCCGGCGAGCCCGCCGCTCGCGAGCAGCGACATCCAGACCGTGCGCTTATCGGAAAAGCCGGCGTAGCGCGCCGCGAGCGGCGCGAGGCCTCCCACGTTCATGCGGAAGCCGGCGAAGCTCTTGCGCATGAAGAGCCAAGCCGCCGGGATCGCTGCGAGCGTCACGAAGATCGACGCGTTCAGCCGCGTGCCGCGCAGCCAGTGCCATTGCCAATCGCCGCCGAACGTCGGATAGAGCGCGTCGCCCGAGAACATCTCCGAGATCGGAAAATTCATGCCTTGCGGATCGCGCCACGGCCCGCTGACGAGGTAGATCAAGAGTTGCGTCGCCACGTACGTCAGCATGAGGCTCGTCAATATTTCGTTCGTATTGAAGCGCGTCTTCAAGAAAGCCGGGATCGACGCCCAAAACATGCCGCCCAGAATGCCCGCCCCCATCATCAGGAAGAGGATCCATGCGCCGCTCGATTGATCGAAGTGAATGGCCACGCCGCTCGCCGCGATGCCGCCCGCCAGCATCTGTCCTTCCGCGCCGATGTTCCACACGTTGGCGCGGTATCCGATCGCGAGACCCAAACCGATCAGGCACAGCGGCGAAGCCTTCAGCAGGAGCTCGGACCAGCCATTGACGCCGGCAAGCGGATCGATGAAGAACGCGCGCATGGCCTCTGCCGGGTCGCGCCCGACGAGGCTGAAGATCAGAAAGCCGATCGCGAGCGTCAGGAGCGCCGCGATGACGGGCACGGCGAACTGCATCGTGCGGGAAGGCGTCGGACGGGCTTCGAGGCGATAAGGGAAGTACATGGTGAAGTCGGGCCTGCAATGTTGATCGGTAAGCGTCTATGGGCGCGAACGGGCCACGCCGGCACCGCTCGCATCGACTGCCGGGAGCCGGACGCGGCGGCGATGCGCCATGGATTCGGTCATGCGGGCACCGCCCGCTCGGCAGGCGGCGTCGCACCGCGATCGCCGAAGAGGCCGGCCATCCACAAGCCGATTTCCTCGGCGTTCGTCTCGCCTGTCTTGCGCGCCGGCGACAAGCGCCCGCGCGCAAGCACCGCGATGCGATCGCATATGTCGAACAGCTCGTCGAGTTCCTCCGAAATCACGAGCACGGCCACGCCTTTTGCCGACAGATCGAGCAGTTGCTGACGAATGAAGGCGGACGCGCCAACGTCAACGCCCCAAGTCGGCTGTGCGACGACGAGCACCTTCGGCGCTTGCAGCAACTCGCGTCCGACGATGTACTTTTGCAGGTTTCCGCCCGAGAGCGACTGCGCCAGCGCGTCGGGCCCGCCGCACCGTACGTCGAACGCCTCGATGCAGCGCGACGCGAACGCGCGCATCGTGCGGGCGCCGATCCAGCCGTATCGAACCATGCCGGGCTGGCGATGCGCCGTCAGCAAGGCGTTTTCGGCGAGCGACATCGCGGGCACCGCCCCGCGGCCGAGCCGCTCTTCGGGAACGAAGGCGAAGCCAAGGCGACGGCGCGCGCCGGCAGATAGCCGAGCGGCGGGCTTGCCGCAGATCGTCACGGCATCGGCCTTGCCCGAGCTGCGCTTCTCGCCCGACAACGCCGCGAGCAGTTCGGCCTGTCCGTTGCCCGATACGCCCGCGATGCCGAATATTTCGCCCGCATGCACATCGAACGAAACATGGTCTAACGACGTGCCGAAGGGATCGTCGCTCGGCGCCGACAGTTGCTTGACGCCGAGCAGCACTTCGCCCGGCGAATGCGGCCGGCGCGTGTAATCGGGTAGCGCGTGACCGACCATCAATTGCGCGAGCGAGGCATGCGTTTCCTCGCGCGGCTTCACATGGCCCGTGACGCGCCCGCCGCGCATGACCGTAGCCGTATCGCAGAGTTCTTGAATTTCGTCGAGCTTGTGGCTGATGTACAGAATGCTGCAGCCTTGCGCCGCCAGCCGCTGGAGCGTTTCGAACAGCTTGCGAACGGCCTGCGGGGTCAACACCGAGGTCGGTTCGTCCATGATCAAGAGCCGGGGATGCTGCAACAGGCAGCGCACGATCTCGACGCGTTGACGCTCGCCCACGGTGAGGCTGTGGACGTGCCGCTGCGGATCGATATCGAGCCCGTATTCGGCCGACACCTCGCGAATGCGCTTGCCGAGCGCCGCCAAATCGAACGGCTCGTCGAGCGCCAGTGCGATGTTTTCGCCGACCGTCAGCGTCTCGAACAGCGAGAAGTGCTGGAAGACCATGCCGATCCCGAGCTTGCGCGCGTGCGCCGGGCTCGAGATGTCGACGAGATCGCCCTCCCACCGGATCTCCCCCGCGTCGGGACGCACCGAGCCGTAGATGATTTTCATCAGCGTGCTCTTGCCCGCACCGTTTTCGCCGAGGACAGCGTGGATCTCCCCGGGCGCCACGATGAGGTGCACGTCGTCATTGGCCCGCACCGACGGGTATTGCTTGCTGATTCCCGCCAGCGCCAGCCGCGGCACGACCGGCGCGCTATGGCTCGCCGCACCGCCGAGTATTGATTGATCGTTCATGAAATCCGTCGTTCGACCTTGCCTGCTGCCCGCTGCTTACGCGCGACGCACGGATATCGCACGCCGCCCCCCGTCCATCTCGATGCGCCGCATGCGCACCGGCCGCGGCTTTCGTCGCGCTTCCTACCCGCCCCTTGCCTGCCATGGCGCCGCCGTGCCCGACGATACCCAAATCGCAGGCGGGCGTCGAGCCGACAATATCGTGCGAAGCCTCGACTGAACCGATGCGCCACACGCGTATCTGAGCCCTTGACTCGCGCCGTTGCACATATTAAAAGTCTGATACCCCAACCCCTATCCGATCAGCCTAAACATATATCGGAGCAATCCAATCATGAGTCAGCAACGCGAGGCGATCGACACGTATCTTTTGCGCGTCTTGCACACCCTTTTGATGGAGCGCAGCGTCACCCGCGCGGCCGTCAAGCTCAATCAATCCCAGCCGGCGATCAGCGCCGCGCTGCGCCGCCTGCGCGATATCACCGGCGATCCGCTGCTCGTGCGCGGGAAGTCCGGCATGGTCCCGACCGAGTATGGTCTGCGTTTGCTCGAGCCGGTCCAAAACGCGCTGCGCGAAATCGAACGCATTCGCTTTCAGCAGCACAACTTCGATCCGGCCACGTCGATCCGCTGTTACCGCATCGGCTGCCCCGACTACTTGAACGTGCTGTTCGTGCCGACTGTCGTCGAACGCTTCCGTCAAGCCGCCCCCAACGCGCAGCTCGAGTTCCATTCGCTCGGCCCCTCGTTCGACTACGAACTCGCGCTCGAAGACGGCAAGCTCGATGTCGTCGTCGGCAACTGGCCCGAACCGCCGGAGCAGCTGCATCTGTCGAATCTGTTCGTCGACGAGATCGTCTGCCTCATGAGCAACACGCACCCGTTCGCCAAGCGCGGTGCGCTCACGCTCGATCAGTATCTGAGCGCGCCGCACCTCGCCCCTTCGCCTTACTCGGTCGGCCAGCGCGGCGCGATCGACGTGCATCTTGCGCGCGAGCGGCTCAAGCGCCATGTCGTCGTCACGCTGCCCTACTTCAATCTTGCGCCGTACGTGCTCGTCAAATCCGATCTCATCTTTACGACGACGCGGTTGTTCGCCGACCACTACGCGAAGTTCCTGCCGCTGACGGTGCTGGCCGCCCCGCTCGACTTTCCGCCCATGCAGTACTACCAGCTCTGGCACGAACGCTGTCACTATTCCGACGAAGTGCGGTGGCTGCGCAGCCTCGTCGCCGACGCGACGCGCACGCTCGTCGATCGCCCTTGAGCCTAAGGCCGCGCGCCGCGCCCGACACCGGCGCGGCTTACGTTTACGCGGCGCGCGCCGCCTCTCCCAATGTTCGCGCGAGACGATTATGCCGCTCGACGAGCGGCGCAAGCTCGACCGTGGTCAACTGCCCGTCTCGCACCACGACCTTGCCGTCGATCACGCTCAGCGCGACCTGCTGCGGCGCGCAAAACACCAGGGCCGCCACCGGATCGTGCAGCGCTCCCGCAAACCCCGGCCGACTCAGGTCGAACGCGACGAAGTCGGCCGCCATGCCCGGCGCCAGGGCGCCGATGTCGTCGCGCCCGAGCACCGCTGCGCCGCCCAGCGTCGCGAGTTCGAGCGCCTCGCGAGCGCTCATCGCGTCGGGTCCGAACCCCACGCGCTGCAGCAGCATCGCCTGCCGCGCCTCGCCAATCAGGTGTGCGCCGTCGTTCGACGCCGAACCGTCCACCCCTAGCCCGACGGGCACACCGGCATCCCGCATCCGGCGGATCGGCGCGATTCCCGATGCGAGGCGCATGTTCGAGCAAGGGCAATGCGCCACGCCCGTGCGCGTGCGGGCAAATAGGGCGATGCCTGAGGCATCGAGCTGCACGCAGTGGGCGTGCCATACGTCGGCGCCCACCCAGCCGAGGTCCTCGGCATATTCGGCGGGCGTCATGCCGAAACGCTCGCGGCTGTACGCCACGTCGTTCGCGTTCTCGGCCAGATGCGTATGCATCGACACGCCGTAACGGCGCGCGAGCGCGGCGGATTCGCGCATCAAGTCGCGGCTGACCGAGAACGGCGAGCATGGCGCCACGACGACGCGCAACATGGCGTAACGGCCGTCGTCGTGATAGGTCTCGATCAGCCGCTGGGTGTCTTCGAGGATATCGGCTTCGCGTTCGACGAGCGAATCGGGCGGCAGTCCGCCATCCTTTTGGCCCACGCTCATGCTGCCGCGGCTCGCATGAAAGCGCATGCCGATGCGGGAGGCCGCCGCGATACTGTCATCGAGCCGGCTGCCGTTGGGATAGAGATAAAGATGATCGCTGGACGTGGTGCAGCCCGAGAGCAGCAGTTCGGCCATGGCCGTGAGCGTCGATACCTCGATCATCTCGGGCGTCAGATGCGCCCAGATGCGATACAGGCTAGTCAGCCATCCGAACAGCTCCGCGTTCTGGGCAGCGGGCACCGCGCGAGTCAAGCTCTGATACATGTGATGGTGCGTATTCACGAGGCCCGGCATGACGAGGTGTCCCCGCAGGTCCAGCACTTCGTCGGCCGTGCTCGGCAACTCGCTCGTCGGCCCGACCGCGACGATGCGATTGCCCTCGACGAAGAGCCCTGCATCGCGGCATTCGCGCCGCTGGCCGTCCATCGTGACGAGGACGTCCGCGTGCTTGACGAGCATCGTCTTGGAGCGTGATGCACCGGCTGCGTGCAAGCGCGCATCTACTGTCGTCATCTATTCCTTCCGCAATGGAGTGAGGCGTCGAAACGGCGTCGTACCGCGATGGCATAACGATCGGGAGCCAAAATAGCGCTGGCAATGCCCGTTTGCGCGATACTCGCCTTCAGGGTTTCGATATATTCGTTCGATTTCGGCGAGCATGCCCCGCCTTATGCGGCCGCGCTTATCTTTCATATCGCGCGCGCCAGAGCGGACGCGGACTTCTTAGAATGGCGAGACGGCGCTCGCATCGACTCGCCGACGGGTATGTAGCCACCGACGTGGAGCCTCGATCCGCCGCCTGCGTATCGGATCGCGTCGCCCTTTACACTTTTCGCGTTCATCAAAAGGAAAACTGCGAATGGGCAAGCTGACTACCCACGTGCTGGACACGGCGCACGGCCGCCCCGGCGCCGGCATCGCGATCGAGCTGTTCCGGCTCGAAGGCGACACGCGCGAAGCGCTCGCGCGCGCCGTCACGAACGACGACGGCCGCTGCGACAAGCCGCTGCTCGAAGGCGACGCCTTGCGTGCCGGCGAATACGAACTCGTCTTCCATGCGGGCGATTACTTTGCCGCCGCCGGCGTGCGCGTGCCCGAGCCGCGCTTCGTCGATCGCGTCGTGTTGCGCTTCGGCATCGCCGACGCGCAAGCGCACTATCACGTGCCGCTGCTCGTTTCGCCGTGGGCGTACAGCACCTACCGCGGCAGCTAAGCGCGCAGACGAACGAATATCAGGAGCTCGGAGGCATTTCATGGAAGGTTTCATCACCGACTGGCTGAACCTTGCGCTGCGGTGGCTGCACGTCGTCGTCGCAATCGCGTGGATCGGCGAATCGTTCTATTTCGTCGCACTCGACAACAGCTTGAAAAAACCGAAGGACCCGTCGCTCGTCGAGCGCGGCGTCTTCGGCGAGCTGTGGCACGTGCACGGCGGCGGATTCTACAACATGCAGAAGTACATGGTCGCGCCGGCCCGGATGCCAGAGGACCTGCACTGGTCGAAGTGGCCGTCGTATACGACGTGGCTGTCGGGCTTCAGCTTGTTTACGGTCCTTTATCTCTTCTCGCCCGAAACCTATCTCATCGACAAGAACGTGCTCGATATGGGGCCCGTCGTGGCAATCGCAGCCGCCCTCGGGTTCTTGGCCGCGGGATGGATCGTTTACGATTCGCTGTGCCGTCTGCTAGGCCATAACGATCGTCTGCTCGGCGCGATCGTGGGCGCATACGTCGTCGCGGCAGCCTGGCTCGCATGCCATATTTTTGCCGGCCGCGCCGCCTACTTGATCGTGGGCGCAATGCTCGCGACGATCATGTCGGCCAACGTGTTCTTCGTCATCATTCCGGGGCAGCGCAAGATGGTGGGCGCGATGCTCGAGGGCGAAGCGCCGAACCCGATTTACGGCAAGCGCGGCAAGCAGCGTTCCGTGCACAACACGTACTTTACGTTGCCCGTCGTATTCGCGATGCTGTCGAATCACTACGCGATGACGTACACGCACCCATACAACTGGGCCGTGTTGTCAGTGATCATGCTCGCGGGTGCGTTGATTCGTCAGTTCTTCGTCCTGCGTCATCGCGGCCGGCAGCTGTGGCTGTTGCCCGCGGCAGGCGTAGCGCTGCTCGCCGCGGCGCTGGCCGTCACGCTGCCCAAGCATGTCGCGCCGCAAGCGCAAGCCGCGAACATGCCGGTCGTCAAACTGGCCGACATCCAGCCGATCCTGCAACAGCGCTGCGTCGCATGCCATTCGGCGCACCCGACGATGATGGGCAGCGCACCGGCCGGCGTCCTCTTCGACACGCCGGACGAGATCTCGACGAACGCACAGCGGCTCTACCAACAAGCCGTCGTGCTCAAGGCGATGCCGCTTGGCAACGTCACGCGAATGACGAGCGCGGAGCGAGAGAAGATCGCAGCGTGGTTCAGCACGCGCACGCAGCAATAACGGCGACGCGGTCCGTCTGTCGGCGCGACCGCCGGACGAAACAAACCCCTTCGGCCCGGCAAGGCCGAAGGGGTTTTGCTTGAACGGCGCAATAGGAATCGAGAAACGAAACGCGCGTCGCTAACGTTACGCGACTTGCGGCACGAGTTCGGCCGACTGCGGCACGCGCGCGGCGGGCGCCGACAATGCGGAGAACATCGAGCGGTCGTTGAAGCGGAAGAAGCAAACGAGTTGATCGCAGCCGGCCAGCTTCAACAGCTGCTGCCCGGAAAGATCGGCGATGATGTCGGCCACTTGCTTCGACAAGCCGAGCCGCGCTATGCCGGCGTCGCGGTCCGTGCGCAACAGGCGCTGGGCCAGTGAGAGATACGACACGTTGATTTCGCGGATCGATTCGAGGGTCTCGCTACCGTTCATGACTGTCTCTGCCAGGGGCGTCGTGATTCGAATAAAGGGTCGACAGTTGCGCCGGGCGCCAAGTGCTGCCGAAAGGGCTTCCGTCACTAAAAACGCTGTCGATCGCAAACGTTTGCGCTCGCGCGATGACGAAATCAGCAACCGCCGCACTCGTCCGCTACGCCGGCGGCGATCAGGTTGCACGCGATCTCGCGCAACAAATGCTGCGTGAGCGCACCGGAACCACCGAGGCAAAGGCGTTGCAGTTCGATGAGGTCTTTGGCGAAGCGGCTCATGGCGATTCTCCCTTAGCTCGAGGCCGGTAACGTCCGCGCTCGCTGTAACTGCCTTGCGCGAAACGTCATCCTTTGACGAAAGTATCGGCGAGCGGCCCGGGGAAACAAATCAGCCGCTGCTGAACCTGACGTAATACCTGGCGGCATGCTTGTCAGCCTTTTCCTACGAACAATGTCCGCAAGGGCTACGTTCGCGCCGTGAAGCCGCCCGAATCAGTAAAAACGCCCGCATGCAGCCTGCGGGCGTTCGTAGGATTGACAGAAGCGAAGGCTTATCGTTGGGCGTTTGTCAGCCCTTCGGCGGTCAGCCACAGCGATTCGGGCAATGTCTGCTCATCGCAATTCGGCCCTTCCCCTCCGCGATCGACGACGAGGAAATCGCTCACGGCATCGAGCGCGATCAGCGGATGGTGCCAGACCCCTTTGGCATAGTTGACGCCTTGCCAACCGCGCGTGACGAATGCGCGAACGCCTTCGGGCGCCAGGCGCCCGGCCGGCGCGACGACGACGATGTACGGCTTCTCGGTCAGCGGCACGAACGCCTGCGAACCGAGCGGATGCCGCTCGAGCATCGTCACTTCGAACGGCAACGTGCGCGGCTGGCCGCGGAACAGATTGACGAGCGGCCGCCCTCCTTCATCGGCGACGTCGACGCGCGCGAGATCGTGATAACGGATCGTCGTGCCGAGGTTGATCGGAATCTGTTTGGCGCCTTCGAGCTCGATGACGTCGCCGAACGGCGCGAACGCCGCACGCGTCAGCGGCTCGATTCGCAAGGTCTTCATACGGGGCCCGTTCATTCGATCACGCCCCACGCGCGCAAGCGCGACACGCCGCCGTCGGGAATGATGTTCAGCCGAAGGTGCGTGACGGGGCCGATCGCCGCGAGCTCGGCTTCGAAGAAATGCTGCTTGTCCATTTGCAGCTTTTGCTCGCCGAGCAGCGTCGGCCAGAACATCGCCTGCGTGACGAGCGAACTGTCCGTACCGCCCTTGACGTAGGCCGCTTGGATCGAGCAGCGATCGGGATAGTTGCCCTTGAAGAACGCAGTATCGACTTCGACCTTCGAAATCGTGCCCGGCCGAGCGAGCGCGATAATGGCCCAGTCGTTGCCCGGTTCGCGCCGGCGCCGCGTTTCCCAGCCGTCGCCCATGTTGACGCCGCGCCCGGGCATCAACAGGTTCGACGCGGCGCCAAAGTGCTGATTGTTCGCGGCGACGATATAGGCGCCGTTTTCCATGGCCGCCAGATCGACGGGCGCGCTACGGCTCGCGCTCGACCAGTCGACCTGCGGTTGACCGTACACGCGCAGGCGTGCGACGCCTCCGTCGGGGTAGAGATTCAAACGAACGTGTGTATAGGCTTGCCCATCGGCCACTTCGAGGTAGTGATGACTGTTGCCCTGAAGCGTGGTCGAAGGCACGATTTCCTTCCATTGCGTAGCGCCGTCCGGTTGCTCGCCCTCCGGCACGATGGCCGCTTCCACCGACGCGGCCGGCGGGAAGTTGCCGGTGAAGTGGCTCGTGTCGATGTCGAGCCCCGCGACGACGCCGGCGCGCGCGAGCTTGACGATGCACCAGTCGTAGCCCGTCGTCCGCTTGCGGCGCGTCTCCCAGCCGTCCATCCATTTGCCGTTGTCGTCGTACTTGCCGGGTATGAAAACGGCCGGCTCGGGACTCAGCATGCGCTCCTTGGGCGCGAAAAATTCGTCGCTCGCCTCGAGCGCCCGCGCGCCCAGGCGAGGATCGGCCAAGTTCACGTAGCGACGGGTGAAATCGGGAGCGTTGGGATCGAGAATCGGGAGAGCCATCGTTGTCTTCCTTCGTGTCTGTTCTGTGTCCATTCGTGCCGGCTCATGCCGTCACGAGATCATCGATGCGAAACCGGGCGATGCGGTAAATCTGTTCGAGGCTCGCGCGCAGCTCTTCGTCACGCGAGTTGTTCACACGGGCTTCGAAATTCGCGATGATGCCGGCCCGGTCGTAGCCGCGCACGGCCAGGATGAACGGGAAACCGAACTTCTCCCGGTAGGCCGTGTTCAAGCGCTGCAGCGTGTCGAATTGCGCTTGCGTGCATTGGGCAAGGCCTGCGCCGCTTTGCTCGCGCGTCGATTCCGCCGTCAATTCCCCGCGCACGGCCGCCTTGCCCGCGAGTTCGGGGTGGGCGCCGATCAGCGCGAGCTGCCTCGCTTCGCCCGCTCGCTCGACGATGCCGCACATCGCCGTGTAAAGCGCCTCGATACTGGCGAACGGCCGCGCGTCGGCGGCTTGCTCGGCCACCCAGGGCGAATGTTCGAAGATACCCGAGAGCGCAGTGGCAAAGGCGTCTCTCGGCATCGTGTTGAGGTGTTCCAACGTGTATTGCATCGGCTTCATGCGCGGGCGCTGTCCATATTGGGCCCAAAGGGGTGACGGTCGCGCCAGTGGCGCGCGATGTCGACACGGCGCGTCACCCAGACCCGCTCGTGAAGTTCGATGTGATCGAGAAACCGCTGCAGTGCGCGGAATCGGCCCGGGCGCCCCAGGAGCCGGCAGTGCATGCCGATCGAGAGCATCTTCGGCGCCTCGTCGCCCTCTTCGTAGAGCACGTCGAATGCATCGCGCAAATACGTGAAGAAGTGGTCGGCCGTATTGAAGCCTTGCGGCGTCGCGAAACGCATGTCGTTCGTATCGAGCGTATACGGCACGATCAGCTGCGGCTTCTTCTGCCCGCCCGCGACCTCGACTTCGGTCCAGAACGGCAGATCGTCGCCGTAATAATCGGAGTCGTATAAAAAACCGCCGTACTCGGCCACGAGCCGGCGCGTGTTGGGACTGTCCCGGCCCGTATACCAACCGAGCGGCCGCACGCCCGTTACGCGCTCGATGGCTTCCATGCCGAGCCGCATATGCTCTGCTTCACGCTCGGGCGTCATGTCTTGGTAGTGAATCCAACGCCAACCGTGACATGCGATCTCGTGCCCCAACTCGACGAAGGCGCGCGCGAGCTCGGGGTGACGTTCGATCGCCATGCCGACGCCGAACACCGTCAGCGGCAACCGGCGTTTCTCGAATTCGCGCAAGATGCGCCAGACGCCTGCGCGCGAGCCGTACTCGTAGATCGACTCCATGCTCATGTGCCGGGCGGGGTACGCCGCCGCGCCGACGATCTCGGACAAGAACTGCTCCGATGCAGGATCGCCGTGCAGCACGCAGTTCTCGCCGCCTTCTTCGTAGTTGAGCACGAACTGGACGGCGACCCTTGCGCGGCCCGGCCAGTCGGCCTGCACCGGGTGGCGGCCGTAGCCGATCAAATCGCGCGGATAGCGGGAGTCGGATGTCATGGCAAAGACTCGTGATTAGGCGTTGAACGACGACATTGCGGCGCCGCGGCCGGCATGGCCCGCCGCAACGGTTCGAATCGATCGAATCAGTGTATAGAAAACGCCGATACGCGCCCATATGGGCTAGCCGATAACCGGGGTCACCGCACGCGTATGTCGTGCGCTCGCCGGCGCAGCGGGCGTCGGCCGGTTTTCACGCCTCGCGCGGGCTGAAATCGGCCAGCGGGCCGTCGTAGCGCTTGGCGAGGGGCCGCGCGTACTCGCCCCGCTTGGCCGTTGCGAGCCGCAGCGAAACGAGGGCCTCGGCCCATTTGAGCGCCGCGGCGACGCCTTCGACGACGGGCGCATCGATCGCATCCTCGATCGCATGGGCCAGGTCGGCCATGCCGGCGCAACCGAGCACGATGGCATCTGCGCCGTCCTCGTCGAGCGCGCGTCGGCATTCGTCGACGATGATTCTGCGTGCCGCGGTGCCTGGCCGATCGAGGTCGAGCACCGCCACGTCGGTCGCGCGCACGTTACGGCAGAAGCGCTTCATGCCGTAGCGCTCGGCCAGATGCCAGGCCATGCCCGTGGTGCGAGCCAGCGTCGTGACGACCGAAAAACCGGGTGCGATGACGCTCGCCGCATGCATCGCCGCCTCCGCGATTCCGACGACGGGGCCGCGCGCCACCTCCCTGGCCGCGAACAAGCCGGGATCGCCAAAGCACGCGATGACATAGCCGTCGATGCCTTCGCGCTCGCCAGCCGTCACTTCGGCGAGCAAGCCCGGCAATGCGAGCGACTCGTCGTACCAGCTTTCGATCGACGGCGGCCCCATCGTCGATGTGGCCGCCACCAGCTCGGTCGACGGCGACGCGACCTCGCGCGCGCACTTGGCCATCGCATCGGTCATGCGTGCGGTCGTATTGGGATTGATGAGCTTGATCTTCATCGTCCGATCCTTCGACTGGGAGAAGATTGGAACAAGCGCGCGCCGGCTAGGCGCGCTGTGCGCTGCGCGTGGCGAACCAATAGAACACGCCGGCAAGCCCCACGCCGATGAACCACGAGAAGTTCGCGAGCGGCGCCAATGCCGGCGTCATCACGCAGGCGACGGCCATGGCGGCGGCGGGCAGCACGGCCGCAACCGCCCGCCAGTTCACGCCTGACCGGTACCAGTACGTGCCGGATTCGGCCATCGAATACAGATCGTCGAGCACGACGCGTTGCCGTTTGACGATGAAATAGTCGACGATCAACACGCCGTACAGCGGACCGATGAACGAGCCGAGCACGTCGAGCGTGTAGTGGATCACCGCCGGATTGTTGAATAGGTTCCACGGCGTGATGAACACCGAGGCCGTGGCCGCGACCATGCCGCCCGCGCGCCAGCTGATGTGCTTGGGCGCCACGTTGGAAAAGTCGAAGGCGGGCGAAACGAAGTTCGCAACGATGTTGATGCCGATGGTCGCGATCATGAACGTCAACGCGCCCAGCACGACCGCAAACGGATGATCGATGCGGCCGACGGTGGCGACGGGGTCGGTGATCAACTCGCCGAAGACCGGGACCGTCGCCGACGTCGTGACGACGGTGACGAGCGAGAACGCGAGGAAGTTGACGGGCAGCCCCCAGAAGTTCCCGCGCTTCACGCTTGCATAGCTTTTGCAGTACCGCGAAAAGTCGCCGAAGTTGAGCATCGGCCCCGAGAAATACGATACGACGAGCGAAATTGCCGTGATCGTGACGGGCAGCGCCTCCCAGCCGTGATACTTCACCGTGCCGAGGTTGAGGTGAATATTGGACACCCCCGCGCGCATCACCATGTACCCGGCCAAGACGAACATGACCACGTACACCGCGGGTCCGGCAAAGTCGATGAACTTCTTGATCGTCTCCATGCCGTTCCAGAACACGATCGCCTGCAACACCCAGAGCAGCATGAACCCGGCCCACCCGAGCGTGGACAACCCGAGCCAGCCATGGTGATGCACGTCCGCGTACGGCATCAGTTGCGGCGCGAACTTGAGCAAGACGATGACGAACGCGCTCGACGCGAGATACGTTTGGATCCCGTACCAGGCGACAGCAATCAGGCCGCGAATGACGGCGGGAATATTCGCGCCGAGCACGCCGAACGTCGCACGGCAAATGACGGGATATGGCACGCCGTTGCGCTGGCTCGATTTGGCGATCAAATTGGCGAATACATTGACGATGCCGATACCGACGAGCAACGCGATCAAGACTTGCCAGCTCGTCAGCCCGAGCGCGAATAGACTGCCTGCGAACACGTAGCCGCCGACGCTGTGCACGTCCGACATCCAAAAGGCGAAGATGTTGTAAGTGCCCCAGTGCTGATCGCGCAGCGGCGCTAGATCGGCATTGCACAATCGGTCGCTGTAGCCGGCGGGCAGTTCGGCCCCGCTACGGGCATGCGATGGGCCGACGGCGCCGGCATCGGTGGGTACGGTCAAATCAGGCATGAGCATCTCCCGTGAAGGATATGAGCGTTGCTGCGCGGCATAGGGCAATGCCGACGCATGACGAAGCGCCTCGTTGATGCGGTCGCAGTCGGCGCAACCTGCGGCCATCGCCCCGAGAGAAAAGCGAGCTGATTCCTTTAACTACTTAGTAGTCCTAAATGAATTTCGAACGCCCGGGACGGCTGTTGCACGCGCTCGTCGTGCGTGCTTGTGCGCTACGCGCCGAATACCTCGCGCAAATCGGCCGCGCCTCGCGCGGGACGGTCGAGCATCTTCAGTTCGACCGATTCCAAATGCCGCACCATCAAATCCGACGCGCGAGCCGTATCGCCCGCCCCGATGGCATCGACGATCTGCGCATGCTCGTCGAACGAGCATGGACTGCGACCGAGCGATTCATACAGCGCCGAGATCAACGTCGAACGCGCAACGAGGCCCGCCAGGCAATTGCACAGCACTCGGTTGCCGGTCAATACGGCCAGCGCCGTATGGAATTCGCCCGACAAGCGGATCCAAGAACGGAAGTCGCGCTGCTCGAACGCGCTTCTCTCCCGCTCGATCATCTTCGCGATCGCCTTCAAATGCGCCGCGCCCTGCCCGCCCTGATTGCGGCAAACGCGCTCGATCACCGCGCCCTCGATGATCCGGCGCATTTCGAACACTTCGTGCACTTCCTGCAGCGAAGGGCTAGCCACGAAGGCGCCGCGATTCGGCTCCAGGTCGACCAAGTGCTCGGTCGCGAGCAGCGACAACGCTTGCCGCACTGTGCCGCGCTTGACGCCGAATACGTCGCACAGTTGCGCCTCGGTGAGCTTCGCGCCGGGCTCCAACCGATGTTCGAGAATGGCGTCGCGGATACGTTCGGCGATAGCGGCGGGCGTTGCGGATTCGGACAATTTCTGCGTCGACATGATCGGTATAGTAGTTTCGACATAAAGATTGTCAACAATTTATTGCGTGCGACGCGGAGGAGCTTTACCTCAGGAATTCCCCAATAAGTCCGGTGTTTGGTGCACATTTCGCCCAATACCGTGCATGCGCTCCGAGCGCCGCACCGCGGTAAAGCATCGAATCGGCGGATAGATTGTCAACAATTTTGCCCAGCACGGCCGCCATGCGGCGCCACGCTTAGCTCAGTGTGGGGTGGCCGGTGATGGTGAGCGAGAAACCCTCGTGACCGGCTGCGAGCCTGGCCTGCGCACCAAAGGGGAGCGTTACGAGGTCCGCGCCGTGGCCGAAGCGCAAACCGGTCACGACGGGCAAACCCGCAACGTCGCGGATTTGCTCGATGACGGCGGCGAGGTCGTAGCCGTTGTCGTAGGGCGATAGCTTGCCGCCCGTGAAATCGCCAAAAACGATCGCTTGCTGGCGCTCGAGGACGCCGGCGAGCCGCAGCTGATAGAGCATGCGTTCGACGCGGAACGGATGTTCGTTGACGTCCTCGATGAACAAAATGCCGCCGTCGATCCGAGGCATGTATGGCGTACCCACGAGGGCCGCGATCATCGCCAAGTTGCCGCCCCAAAGCGTCCCGCTCACGGCGACCTCGCTCGCCTGCGGGACCGATTCCCGGACCGTGAATTCGGGCGACTCGATGGCCTGCCAGAAATGCTCGACGGTAAACGCGCTCAGCGTCTCGGCGCCGAAATTCGCCGTCAGCATCGGGCCGCCGAACGTGACCAGCCCCGCTCGCGCGAACAGGGCAAGCTGAATCGCCGTGAAATCGCTGTGTCCGCAGATCGCGACGGGCGCTCCCGCAAGCCGCCGCGCAAGCCCGGCATAGTCGAGCGAGTCCAAGAGACGCACGGCGCCGTATCCGCCGCGCAACGCGAGCACGATGTCGGGTAGCGGATGCGCGGGATCGGCAAGGCGGTTCAGGTCGCCGGCACGTTCGTCGTCGGCGCCGGCGAACCGAAGGTGCCGACGCTGCGCCGCTTGGGCGCCGAGCACGCGATGCCCTTGCTCGCGCAGCCGGGCGGTCCCGCGCTCCACCGCGGCTTCGTCGGGCGGATAACCGGAAGGCGCGACGATTTCGATGGTGCGGGAACGAGTCATGGCCGCCTAGGGAGAGGAACGGTGCACGCGTGCGGGCACTCGGCGGCGCTCACACAGGTTGTTCCGGGGAGCACGCCTGCGCCGCGGCTGCGACGGCGGCGCGCTCCGCGCGGATTGCCTGACGTCGATGGGCGAAGAACGATTTGAGCGCGTTCCCGCACTCGGTCGCCAGCACCCCGCCCGTCACGTGCGTATGGTGATTGAGTCGAGCATCGGCGAACGCGTCGACGACGCTGCCGCAAGCTCCCGTCTTCGGATCGTGCGCGCCGAACACGACGCGCGCGAGGCGCGCATGCATGATGGCGCCAGCGCACATCAAGCAGGGCTCGAGCGTCACGAAGAGCTCGCAGCCGGGCAGCCGATAATTCTGCAGCGAACGAGCCGCCGCGCGCAGCGCGGCCATTTCGGCGTGGGCGGAAGGGTCGTGGCCGCCGATGGGGTGATTGAAGCCGGTGGCGATCACTTCGTCTCCGCGCACGAGCACCGCGCCGACCGGCACTTCGCCCGCGGCGCGGGCCGACTCGGCGGCTGCAAGCGCCTGCGCCATATAGCGGCGATCGCGCTCGGCCTGCGCCTCGGAGGCATCGGCCGTGGACGTTCGAGGGGCCGCCGGAGCACCGACGCCGGCGCCATCGGCTGCGGCGCGGGGGAAGCCGGGCCGCGCGGACGACTCGTTCACGAGAGCTCCGCCCGCAGCGGCTGTTCCGCGTCGCCGCGGCTTTCGCCGTCCAAGACCCGCTCCGAAAGCCGTTCCGCGATGCGGCGGCAATACTCTCGCGGCACGACACTCGGCTCGCCGCGCAGCGACTCGAGCGCCATATCGAGGGCGAGCAGTTTGGCCTGCAGGCGACAACGTGTCGCACGATCGCCGGCTGCGTTCAGTTCTTCTTGCAAATGCCGCAGCGAGCGCAACTGCTCGACCGCCGGCGGCACGAAACCAGCGTTTTTCAGAATGCGATTGGCCACACGCACTTCCTCGGGCACGAGCAAGTCGTCGTCGAGTTCCTGCGGCGCCCCGGCACCCGGCAATTCGTCGAACTCGCCGCGCGCGGCGGCGGCGGCAATGCGCTGTTCGACCAAGGCATCAAGCAATTTCATCTGCGATCCACTACATTGCGGCGAGCGCATTTTAGCAGGGAGTCGAATCCGGTTTTCTGGAGCCAACGCTCGGAAAATGAGAAAACGGCCGCCCTCGCGCGCGCGGACGGCGTTTCGCGGCCGCCGCACTGCCTAGCTCCGCCCGGCGCAGCGACGCTTCGGAGGCGGCCTAGGCCATCATTTTCCGATCTTCGCGCGCAACTCCCGCGCCGTTTCGAGCAGGCCTTCGTAGCCCGCTCGGCTGTGCTCCGGCAGGTCGGGATCGCCGACGAGCGCCCCAAGCGTCTCGATGAGGCTGTAAAGGATGCCCTTCGCCGCGCTGACGGCGATGTTGCCTGACGAAAGAAGCGTATCGACGTGGTTGAGGGCGTCGTTGAGGTGGCCCATCTCGGGTGGGGTGGCATCTTGCTCGGGCCGTTTAGGATCGGGTGTCATCTGTGGGTTCCTATGGATTCTCTTTCGCTCGCGACCTCACGCTGTCGTTGCGCGGCCGGTTCTTCCGACTCTTATATACCCGGTGAAAGCAGCCGTCCACTCCCGATCCGCCGCGCCGCGCTTCCAGGGCCGCGAATTGGCGGCGGGAACGTTTGTGTCCGTGCTCGCGCAATGGTTGCCGGAAGACGAAGGCGCGATCTATGCAGCGGTTCCGCCCAATCGCCTGCTGCCTGCGAAAACGCGTGCATTCATCGATTGGATCGCGCAGCCGTTTTCGCCGGTGGCGCCCTGGCGCGGCCCGTTTAGCCCGCCCACGGATCGACGAGTGCGACGCCGCAATCGACGAAGTCTTTGACGTTTCTGGTCGCGAGCGTGGCGCCCCTCGAACGCGCGACGGCAGCGATCATGGCGTCGAACTGGCTGATCGGCCTGCCGCTGGTTTTGCGAAAGACGGCGATCTGCGCAAACTCATCGGCCGCATCGCTATCGAAATTCAACAGCCTGCCCGCGAAATCTTCGTCGAAGACGGCATTGATCGCCGTCGACAACGTCTGCTTCCGGGCACCGTCGGGCAACAGTTCCAGCCCGTAGAGAATTTCGGCGTGGGTGATCGTCGTGGTGAAAAGCGACGCGCGCCGCTGATCGCCGAACCATGCCAAGACGCGAGGGTCGGGCGTCGATTTCAACGTTTCGGAGAGAACGTTGGTATCCAGAACGATCATGCGCCGAAATCCGCTCGGTTCGGGATCGGTTCGCGAGCCGGCAACGCCAGATCGATACCGCCAACCGGCGCGATACGACGGCGAATCGAATCGATCAGACTTTGTCGCCCCTCCTCGCCCTCGGTAGACAGGGCTGCGCGCAAGATGTCCCGCGCTTCGTCCTCCATCGACCGCCCATGCCGCGCCGCCTGCACACGCAGACGCGATTTGAGTTGGTCGTCGATATTGCGAATCGTCATGCTTGCCATGGCGAAGCCCTCCGTTAATCATTGATTGCATTTTAATCAATGATTGCAGATTGAGCAACCCGCGCATGCGCCAAATCGGTGCACTACGGACGAGCCTCGGGGTGCCCCGCCCCCCTGATGGATCAACGGAGCGGGGGGCGCGTTCGGGCGCCGGAGCGCGCACCGGCGCGCCAGCGCTTTTCCTTGATTCTCGTGTCATCGACAACCTTCGACGTGGGATGGGCTTGCATTGTCGGCCCCCCTGGCGGGCTGTCGAAGTCGTCCGAACGGCTGATCGTACGGACCGCGCGGCTTGGGCAACGGAGCGCGGCCGGTCTCTCGTCTCCCCGGCTCGGCAGTGGCGCCGGGCGCGCGGCCAATCGCTGCATGATCGCGATTGCCGCGACCTCCGGCGTTATTTGACCGCCACCTCGGTGTGAACGACCTCGGGCGGCTTCGCGAAGCACGAGCCCACCAGGCCGCGCCATGTCTGAAAGTCTTCGGATTGCCGGAAGTGAACCATGTGGTCTTCGATCGTCTCCCACTGTACGACCAGCACATATCGTTCGCGATGCTCGACGATACGCTGCAACTGCGCACCTGCGCACCCTTTCGCACGGGCGAACAGCGGCAGCGCCTCTTTCACGCCCGCTTCGAATTCTTCGTTCTTGCCGGGGAGCACTTCGATATGGGCCATTTCCAAAACCACGTTTTTCTCCAGTCTGTATTCGGTCAAGGTGTCTCGCAGCATGATGCGCGACTCGCCCGCCCCTGAAAGCAGGCGCGCTCGCCACATTACTATGCTCGCGACGCCGGCGCCACAGGCAGGCGCCCCCTCCATTGCGGGCCTGAAGCCCCCATTCGTTCAAGGATGGCTTGCCGCTTTCGATCGGCGGCAACCCTGCGCGATATCGAGCGCGGCCGTCTTCATGAACGCTCGGACTCCCCCGAGATCGGGCAGCCTCAACCCGCCGCGCCCGGTAAAAATCAAGACGCCTTCGAGTTGCGCGAGGATGAGCGTGGCCCGTGCGACACACTCGCGCGCGGTAGCCGTCGGGTCGATTTCACGCACGAGATCGACATAGACCGCACGGTACGCCGAATACGCTTGCTTGAGGAAGGCGAGCGTCACCTGCGAGCGACCCGCAACCGACAGCATTTCCAACCAAAACCGGCCGACGCTCGGGTTGCAATTCTCTTCGAACACGTCTTCGACCAACGCGCTTAGCCGCTGCAACGGCGGCGTATCGCTCGGCCGCGCCATTTGTGCGTATCGCTCGTTGTACGTGTTCATGAGTGTCGCAACGGTGAAGTTGAAAAGATCCTCCCGTGTCGGAAAGTAGTGCTGCAGCGCGGACGGCAACAGCCCCAGTTCTCGGGCGATGCGTGTCTGCGTGAAGTGGGCGTAGCCTTCCGACGCAAACACGTTGGCCGCAGTGGTCACGATATCGTTGATCTTCGCTTCTCGGCGCTTCGCTCGCATCGTCGGCCGGCTATAGCGCGCATCCGTTCCGTTGCGCAGCACCGTCCATTGCAAGCGCCCCTCCAAGACGTAAATGTCCGAGCCGAATACGTCGGCGTGCGACCGGCCTGCCGCGCCGCCGCCTGGCGCGTCCGGCTCCGGCGCGTCGCGATCGTTGGACTGAACGCGGCCTTCAACGGCTCGCGCTTGCGGCCTCGCCTTCCCCGCTATCGTACGGATGTAGCGCTTTGCGATGCGCGCGAACGCCACGTCGTCCTTTTCCGACGCCTCGCTTTCGCGCTCGAACAGCATCATGCCGCCCCCGAGCGTGATGAGCGCGAGCGCGCGCACGCGGCACTCGTCGCTCGTCAACCTCGAATCGATTTGTTTGAGCAGACCGGCAAGGCCGTCGAGATACTGCGAATAGGCCTCTCCCACCAACTGCGCCGCATAGGGCTGGCGATGCCCGAATGCCCATGCTTCGATGAGAAAACTCGCCAGCCGGGTTTCGTACGCATCAAGGAAAATGCGATCCGCCAGCGCCGAAAAGCGGCTGGCGGCATTCGCCCCCGGGGTGTCGATGAGATGGAGATAGCGCTCCAGCACCTCGCGCAGGCCAACCTCGACAGTCGCCCGCTGCAGTTCTTCTTTGGCTCGAAAATAGTATTGGAGATTGCCGAGCGTGATCCCCACTCGGGCAGCCACACGGCGCGCGGAAAACGCCGCGTACCCGTCCTCCAGGAAAACCTCCCTCGAAGACTCCATGATCTGCGCGAGACGAAGCTCCCCTTTACTCTGCTGCCCGCGCGCAATATCGGACAGGGCGAACGCGACGTCTGCGGACGTCGTCGCTGCCGACACCATCGGCTTGCTTGCCACCCTGCCCTCCGTTACATGTCACGCACAGACTTCAGTGTAGGTCGCACTAACAGGGAATGGAAACATCGACTGTCGGCGATGCCGATTACGTTGAGCGCAATCAACCTTCTTCGATTCAAAGAAAGAATCGGGGAAGGCAGGGCATGGCGCGGCGACTGCGTGGGGCCAGCAAGCGGCCGTCATGCGTTTGCCCACAAGGCTTCGCCGCTCGCGGCGGCCCCGTCGAGCGACACCGAATTTCGTCGTACAGGTAGGTGTTTTTCCCCGCTTTTCAGCCTTGCTTTTAGGTCACCTCCACACTATTGTTAGGTCGAAGAACAAGATATTTTTAGTCGCAAAGCACTGACGATTAGGTCGCACCGCTTTTATATCGACGGTTTGTCTGTGCAGTTGGAGGCGTTGAGATGTTGCCGTCCTACGCGTTGCTCGAGCGCCAAAACGAGCACCAGACGAACGCTTCGTCGCAGCAAGACGAAGAACCGCCGGCAGTTGGTCCATCGGCAGTTGGTCCATCGTTACGCGGCCAGATCAAGAAGTGGCTCTCGCCCGCGAACACCGGTTCGATCAAACTGACGCGTCACGACAATGCGAACGTTCAATGCGTTCGCGCAGAGCTGATATCGGCGCCACGTTCGCAAGTTCTCTTTTTCTTCAAGCACCCCGACGGAGCATGGCGGGTCTTTCCGCCGCGTCCCTCGCATCCGACCATGCGTTTTTGGGCGGCGGCGGCAAACGGTTCTTTCGTCGGCAGTTGAAAGGAGAAAACGCGATGGACATCCTCGGGGTGTTGTCCTTTTGGGTGGCGACGCGCGCGTCACGACGCCTCCCGCTCGGTGCGTCTGCTATCTTGTCATCCCAGCGACGAATCGCACGGTCGAACGTCTCTCCCGCTACCCGACAAAAAGGACAACGCGCCCATGAACGCCGGTCTCCCCCCTGCGGACAAACTCCCCGTTGCAGCCCGCGACGCCGTCCGCGAATTGCGCGCCTCGCGCATTCGCGAGGTGGCGAATGCAGGATTCGGGATACCGGACGTGCTGCCGTTTTGGTTCGGGGAGTCGGATCGAGTCACGCCGGATTTCATTCGTCAAGCGGCCGCCGAATCGCTGTCGCGCGGCGCGACGTTTTATACGCACAACCTCGGAATAGCGCCGTTACGCGACGCGTTAGCCGGCTACGTCACCCGTCTGCACGGACGAACGTCGATGGATCAGGTGGCCGTCACGAGCGCCGGCGTCAACGCGCTCATGCTCGCCGCGCAGTTGGTCGTGGGGCCCGGCGATCGCGCCGTCGCCGTGACGCCGTTGTGGCCTAACGTCGTAGAGATTCCCAAGATTCTCGGCGCACAAGTCGAGACCGTCTCGCTCGACTACGGTACTCGCGGTTGGACGCTCGATGTCGACAAGCTGCTCGCCTCACTCAAACCCGGCACGCAACTTCTGACGATCAACTCGCCTAGCAACCCGACGGGTTGGGTCATGCCGCGCGATGCTCAGCAAGCCGTGCTCGACCATTGCCGGCGGCACGGCATCTGGATCCTCGCCGACGAAGTCTACGAACGCCTGTATTACGGCGATCGGCCCGCGGCGCCGTCGTTCTTGGATATCGCCGAGCGAGACGAACGCGTCATCTGCGTCAATTCGTTCTCGAAGTCATGGCTCATGACGGGGTGGCGGCTCGGGTGGATGGTGCTGCCCTCGGCGCTGACCGGCGATCTGAGCAAGCTCATCGAATACAACACCTCGTGCGCCCCCTCGTTCGTTCAGGAAGCGGGGGTCGTGGCGGTCCGGGACGGCGACGCGTTCATCCGCGGCGAGAACGTACGCCTGCGAGCGGCGCGCGATCATCTGGTCCGCGCGCTGTCGGCATTGCCGGGTATCGACGTGCATACGCCCGAGGGGGCCATGTATTTATTCTTCCGCCTGGCCGGTGCACAAGACAGCCTGGCGCTTTGCAAGCAGCTCGTGCGCGAAGCGCGGCTCGGACTCGCGCCCGGCAGCGCATTCGGGCCCGAAGGCGAAGGGTTCGTACGGTGGTGCTACGCGTGCGATACAGTGCGGCTCGATGAAGGGGTGAATCGGCTACGCGGTTTTTTGGAGGAACGCACGTAGGCGTGCACGGTCAGACCGCGCTGCGGTTGAGAATGGCTCATGGGCAGAGTCCTGGAAAACAAGGGAGAGAGCCGAGGTAAGATACTGCCTTTTCGAGCCACAGCGGCCGAGCGCCTCGATAGCGCCGCGCCCCTCGTTTCGCGCCGATGCCCCTCGACTACCCTACTCTCGATGCGCTACGAACGCGCCATCCCGCTTGGCGCCTGTTACGTTCCGACCACGCGCCGCTCGCTGTCAGCTTCCTGCATCGCGTCTTCGTCGCGCCGAACGTCCGCGTAGCGGCGGCCCCGCTTCTTGCCGAAGCGCTCGAAGACGAGTTGTACGTCTTGCGCGAGCAACTGGGCGATGGAGCGTTCCCGAAGCCCGCGCTCGACTATCTCAACGATTGGGCGAGCCCGGAAAAGGGATGGCTGCGTAAGTTCTATCGCGTGGGTTCCGACGAACCCCAATTTGACCTGACGCCCGCTGCCGAGAAAGCGATTGCGTGGCTCGGCACGCTGGCGGAACGCAACTTCGTCGGCACGGAATCCCGGCTCCTGACGCTTTTCGACCTGTTGCGGCAGATGGGCGAAGGCAGCGAAGCGGATCCGGAAAAGCGTCTTGCCGAACTCCATGCGCGTCGCGACCAGATCGACGACGAGATCGCCCGCGTTCGGAGCGGCGACATTCGGCTGCTTGACGATGCTGCGCTCAAGGACCGTTTTCAGCAATTCTCGCAGATGGCGCGCGACCTGCTGACGGATTTCCGAGAGGTCGAGCAGAATTTCCGGCTGTTGGACCGGCATGTGCGCGAGAGAATAGCACTCTGGGAAGGATCGAAAGGCGCGCTGCTGGAAGAAATCATGGGCGAGCGCGACGCGATCGCGGATTCGGACCAGGGCAGCAGTTTCCGGGCGTTCTGGGACTTCCTGATGTCGAGCCGCCGTCAACAAGAGCTTTCCGAACGGCTCGAGCGCGTCCTGGCTCTCCCGGCGATCGCCGAAACGAGGCCCGACGGACGCATGCGGCGGGTCCACTACGACTGGCTCGAAGCGGGCGAGCATACTCAACGGACGGTCGCTCAACTTTCGCAGCAGCTTCGACGTTTTCTCGACGATCAAGCCTGGCTCGAAAACCGCCGCATCATGGACATTCTGCGCGGTATCGAAGCGAAGGCGCTGGCACTTCGCGAAGCGCCTCCATCGGGCTCGGTCATGGAGATCGAGACGGCATCGGCGGAAGTCGAACTCCCGATGGAACGCCCGCTCTACGTGCCTGCGCTGCGCCCGGTTATCGCAAACGTCGCCGTCGAGACCGGCGAAGCGGATGTCGATGCTTCGGCGCTGTACCATCAGATCGTCGTCGATCGCGCGCGCCTGGCCGGCAACATCCGCCGATGCCTCCAAGAGCGGCAACAAGTGTCGCTGGCGGAATTGGCCGCTTTGCAACCGCTCTTACACGGTCTCGCGGAGCTCGTCGCCTATTTGCAGCTTGGCGCCGAAGCCACCTCGTTTCGGGCAACCGTCGATGAGACCGTCACCGACACGATCGAGTGGCAGGCTAACGGCGCCGACGGAACGGCAATCGTCAAACGTGCGACGATGCCGCGCGTGATTTTCACAAGATAGAAATGACTGAAGAACAGCAAACCTCGCCGGTTGCTCCCGGCGATTTACCGGCAGTCGCCATTGCGCTGCTTAAAGGCGTGATGTATCGGGACGCAAACGAGCGCCTTTGGTCTGCGCTGCTCGAACTGCAAGCGCACGTGCGCGACTATATCGCCGTGCTTGGCCTCGAACTCGTCGTAGACGAAGCGGAAGGCTACGCCTTCGCAAAAAGCCGTCCCGAGCCGGACGCCGAAGCACAGGAGGACCAGGCCAAACTACCTCGGCTCATTGTCCGGCGCCCCCTCTCGTTTCCCGTCAGCCTGCTGCTCGCACTGCTTCGCAAAAAGCTCGCGGAGTGGGATGCCGGCGGCGGCGATACGCGCCTCGTGCTCGTGCGAGAGGAAATAGTCGAACTCGTACGCGTATTTCTCCCCGCCAGCACCAACGAGGCGCGAATCGTGGATCAGATCGATGCACATGTGAACAAGATCGTCGAACTCGGCTTTCTGCGCCGAATGAAGGTCACCAGCGGACCGCCCACATTCGAGGTGCGGCGTATTCTGAAGGCATTCGTCGACGCGCAGTGGCTGCTCGATTTCGACGCGCGGCTGGAAAGCTACCGCGGACACCTTCGAGATTCGACTGCTGCCGGCCAACGGGAGAGTCGCGATGAATGAGCCGCGCACGCTCGGTCTCGACTTCTGCGCCGATGACGCATTGACAGGCTTTCGCCTCGAGCGGCTGGAGGTGTTCAACTGGGGCACGTTCGACGAACGCGTCTGGGTGCTGCAAGTCGACGGCCGCAACGGCCTGTTGACCGGCGACATCGGTTCCGGCAAATCGACGCTCGTCGATGCCGTCACCACGCTGCTCGTGCCCGCTCAGCGTATCGCTTACAACAAGGCGGCAGGCGCCGATAGCAAGGAACGGACGCTGCGCTCCTACGTGCTCGGCTACTACAAGTCGGAGCGCAATGAAGCGACTGGGGCCGCCAAGCCTGTCAGCTTGCGCGACCATAACAGCTATTCGGTTATCTTGGGCGTGTTTCGCAATGCCGGATACGATACGACCGTCACGCTCGCACAAGTATTCTGGATGAAGGACGCGCAGGCGCAGCCCGCACGATTTTTTGTTTGTGCCGAGCGCGATCTGTCCATTGCGGCAGACTTCTCGCGCTTCGGCACCGATATTGCGCAACTGCGTAAGAAGCTGCGCGCGTCAGGCGTCGAAATCGAGGATACGTTTCCGAAATACAGCGCCTGGTTCCGCCGGCGCTTCGGCATTGAAAACGAACAAGCGCTCGAGCTCTTTCACCAAACGGTATCGATGAAATCAGTGGGTAATCTCACCGACTTCGTCCGCAGCCATATGCTCGAGCCGTTCGACGTCGCACCGCGCGTCGATGCGTTGATCAGCCATTTCGACGATTTGAATCGCGCACACGAGGCGGTGCTCAAAGCCAAGCGTCAAGTGCAATTGCTGGCCCCGCTCGTCGATGACTGCGACCGCTATATCGAGCAAGGGCGCGTCCTCGAAGGTTGGCGAACGTGCCGCGAAGCATTGAAGCCCTACTTTGCCGGGCTCAAGCTCGGCCTCATCGATCGCCGGCTTCAATTGCTCGACGACGAACACGCGCGCGCAGCCTCGCGCAAGACGCGTCACGAAGAGGCACGCGATCAAGCGCGCCAGCGCGTGGACGATCTGCGCCGCGCCGTGGCGGAGCAAGGCGGCGACCGCATCACCCAACTCGAAGCCGAAATTCGCGAGTACGAGCGAGAAAGCGCGCGTCGCCGCGAGCGAGGGCAACGCTATGCCGCCATCGTCGCGTTGCTTGGCGAAACCGAGGCAACGAACGAGACCGCATTTGTTTCCCAGCGCGAACGCTTGGTCGAACGGCGCAGCTCGCTCGTCGACGACGAAGCCCAAAAGCAAAATGCGATTACCGAATGGAGCGTGGCGTTTCGCGAAGGAAGAGCGCGGCGCGATGTGATGGAGGACGAGATCGCGAGCCTGAAGGCACGGCGCAACAACATTCCGAAGGAACAGGTCGCGATGCGCGCGAGCCTCTGCTCGGCGATCGGGTTGGTCGAAGACGCACTGCCGTTCGCGGGCGAGCTCATCCAAGTGCGCGAAGATGCGCGCGATTGGGAAGGCGCCGCCGAGCGTGCGCTCCGCAATTTCGGCCTATCGCTGCTCGTGCCCGACGAGCACTATGCAAACGTTGCGGCGTGGGTAGACCGCACGCATCTTCGCGGTCGGCTCGTCTACTATCGCGTACGCGCCGAGCGGGCCTCTCGCGCAGCCGACGCTATCGAACTGCACCGCGACTCGCTCGCACATAAGCTCGCAATCAGGCCCGATTCGCCGTTCTATGGGTGGCTCGAGCGCGAAATCGGCCGGCGTTTCGACTATGCATGCTGCGATACGCAGGAGCAATTCCGACGCGAAACGCGCGCGATCACACGCGCGGGCCAGGCGAAGGCGCCCGGGGAGCGCCACGAAAAAGACGACCGCCATGCGCTCGAAGATCGCAGCCGCTATGTGCTTGGCTGGACCAACACCGCCAAGATTGCCGCACTCGAATCGCAGCAGCGGGCGCTGGAGACACGGCTTGCCGAAATCGGCCAAAAGCTCGGGGAGGCCAAGCACGAGCATGCCAAGGTACGGGAACAGCTCGAGGCCCTTGCGCGTGCCGGCGAGTTCATCGAGTTCCGAGAAATCGACTGGCCGAGCTGCGCCGTTACGATCGCGCGACTAGCGGACGAGAAGGCTCGACTCGAGTCGGCAAGCGACGCCCTCGCGGAATTGACGGCTCAATTGGACGGTGCGCAGGCCACGCTCAGGGCGAGCGAAGCGGCGATCTCGGCAACCGACTCGGAACTGGGCGGTATCCTGGCCAAGCAGGAGGCCGCGCAAGCGTTGCGCGACGTCACGCTCACGCTCGTCGAGGAACTCGATGCCGCACTTGCCGAACGGATCGAAGCGCTGCGTGCCGAGATTCTCGGCGAGCACCAGCTCACGGTGGAGTCGTGCGAAAACCGCGAGCGGGACGTGCGCGATGCGTTGACAAGTCGCATCGACAACGACACGAGGACGCATGGCCGCCTTGCCGAAAAAATCGTCAAAGCCATGGCGGCTTTCAAGGATGCCTATAAGCTCGAAACGGCCGACTTCGATGCCAGCGTCGAGGCGAGCGCCGAATACCGCGCCATCCTCGCACGGCTGCAAGCGGACGATTTGCCGCGTTTCGAGGCGCGCTTCAAAGAACTGCTCAATGTCAACACGATCAACGAGATTGCGAATTTCCACGCGCAACTTGCGCGCGAGCGCGAAACGATCAAGGAACGCATCGAAAGGATCAACGAATCGTTGCGGCAAATCGACTATAACGCGGGCCGATACATCGTCCTCGAGAGCCAGCCCGGTCTCGACGTGGAGATCCGTGAGTTCCAGGGCGACCTGCGCGCTTGCACGGAAGGCGAACTCACCGGTTCGGACGACAGCCAGTATTCGGAGGCCAAGTTCTTACAGGTCAAACGCATCATCGACCGCTTCCGCGGCCGCGAAGGGTTGACCGAACAAGACCGGCGCTGGCGAGCCAAAGTGACCGACGTGCGCAACTGGTTTCTGTTTGCCGCCAGCGAGCGTTGGCGCGAGGACGACAGCGAGTACGAACACTACTCGGACTCCGGCGGCAAATCGGGTGGTCAGAAGGAAAAGCTCGCCTATACGATTCTTGCGGCGAGCCTCGCCTATCAATTCGGCCTCGAATGGGGCGCCGTGCGTTCTCGATCGTTCCGTTTCGTCGTCATCGACGAAGCGTTCGGCCGGGGTTCGGACGAATCGGCACAGTACGGTCTGACCTTGTTTCAAAAGCTGAACCTGCAACTGCTCATCGTCACGCCGTTGCAGAAGATTCACATCATCGAGCCGTTCGTTTCGAGCGTCGGATTCGTTCACAACGAGGGCGGACGCGCCTCGAAGCTGCGGAATCTGTCGATTGAAGCGTACCGCGAACGCAAGGCGGAGTTCGAGCGATGAGCTGGACGACGCCCGCCGATCTGCGCGCCCGCCTCTTGCGCCTTTGGGAACGCGGCGAATGGCAAAGCGGTCTGGTAGACGGCACCGAAGGGTTGTTTCCGCTACGACTTGCGATCAAAGGCCCGAACTCGTCCGAATTGGCAGAACGCTTCGACGCGGTACGGGCATGGATCGCGGAGCTTGCCGCAACGCCGCGCGTACGCATCGAATGGCGCGAAATCAATCATCGGATTCTCGGGCTGCAGCGTTTGCCGCAGGCAGCGTGGATCGACAGTCTGGACGACGCGCTCGCGCTCGCCGGCAAGCGCCGCGACGCAGCGCAGTTCATGCGGCTGCTCGACGCCACGCGCTCCCGGCAGCCGAAGCTCGTGAGCTGGCTGGCCCAGCGTCCGCTGCAGGCGCTCGAATGCGCCGACGATTGGGAACGACTGCTGGCCGTCGTCGAATGGCTGCAGGCCCATCCGAAGCCTGACGTCTATCTTCGTCAAGCCGAAATCGCAAGCGTCGACACGAAATTCATCGAGGCGCGGCGCGGTGTGCTGGCCCAATGGCTCGATCTGCTCCTGCCATCCGACGCTATCGACAGCAGCCGGACGGGCACCGCTCAATTCGCTGCTCGCTATGGGTTTAGAGAAAAGCCGCCTCGCATTCGCTTTCGCGTGCTCGATGAGAGGCTTGCCTTTCTGCCCGGCTTGAGCCGACCGGACGTGACGCTTGACGCGGACAGCTTCGGGCGACTTGCCCTGCCATGCCGCCATGTCTTCATTACGGAAAACGAAACGAACTTTCTGGCGTTTCCGGACGTCCCTGAGTCGATCGTGCTGTTCGGGGCAGGCTACGGCTGGGAAACGCTGGACCCGGCGCGATGGCTCACAGACTGTGCGCTCCACTACTGGGGCGACATCGACACGCACGGCTTCGCCATTCTCGATCAATTGCGTTGCCGGTTCCCGCACGTTGGCTCATTCTTGATGGACCGTGCGACGCTGATGGCGCATGAAGGGTTCTGGGGAAACGAAGCCGACCAGGTGGTACGCGATCTGCCGCGGCTTACGGCGCAAGAGCGCGAGCTCTTCGATGACCTGCGCGACAACCGGATTCGCCATGGATTGCGGCTGGAGCAGGAGCGCGTGGGGTTCGGTTGGGTCAGGGCGGCGCTCGAAGAGCGGGTTTGCGCTTAGAACCGATCAATCTCACCGCCGGGCAACACTCCGAATGCGACTAGGAGCATACGCCTCGACGAGGCATGCTCCAGCTTGCAGGTTCTTCATCGCCGATCAAGGCGCGCCCGGCACGCACGGCGAACAATGCGCCTTCGGCCTGGTAAGGATAGAGCGGCACCTTGAGCAGCTTCCTCAGCGAAGGAGTCGCCGCTCCTTGCGGAAACTGCCCGTCACGGATCCCGGCACGGTGCGCTGCATCGTTACAGCCAGCGATGAAATCGAGCGCGTCGTCGTGGGCGCGCAATTCGTGCCCGGCCTTCGCCACACTGGAGAGAAAGCGCCCGAGATCTTCGAAACGGTCCTCCGGCAGATACCATTGCCGAGACTCGTCGAACAATGCCGCGGCCGCTTTGGACACCTTTGCCGGACAATCCGT